>NZ_JTAM01000036.1 GCF_000812565.1 Flammeovirga sp. OC4
TCAATTGTAAGGCTGGTTGGCAAGCTAGTTAAAGCTCTATTCGAAAGATCTAAATCAATAACTCTACCGTAGTTATCAATTTGAGTAGCTACTGATTTTCCGTCATTATCTACCCAATCACGCATTTCTATTGCTTTGTCAGGCGTTGTTCCTAACTCTACGAATAGATTATACAATGCCACTGAATCCTCTTGACCAAGTGTAAAACCAGCAGTATACCTTGCAACTTCAATGGATAGACCAGCAAGATCACTAGATGTAACATTTAAGATATAAGTATCTACTAGTGCTTCTGTCATAAATGGGAAATTGAGTATAGGTGTATTCTGGTAATTAGAATTATCACTTTCTCTTACCCAATTATAAATTAAATTATCTCCGGCTACAGTACCGTTATAACTTCTGTTGCTACCATAAGTAATGACTTCACTTGTTGTACTGTAAGTATCAAAAATTTGAGCGTTTAAGTTATCCTCATCGATAAAACTTCTATTGGCAACAAGGTCATCAAAGAAAAGTCTATTGTCATCTACATTGAATATCACGTTGTCCTCGTCATCATTGATGTATTCTGTTAAATCAACGTTATTGAGGTTGTTGTCTGAAATATTTACATCCTGCAATGATGTGAGCGAACTAACATCTTCTGGAATTGAAGTAAGGTTTCTTCCTGATAGATCTAATGAGATGACTCCACCGTAATCATCAATTTGAGTAGCAATGCTATTATCATCTTCATCAACCCATTGCCTCATATTTAAAGCAAGGTCAGGTCCAATCCCTAATGCTACCATTAGATCGTATAGAGCTACTGAGTCCTTACGTCCTAATGTATAATCAAAAGTATATTCAGCAACAGTAATCGAAAGACCTTCATAGTCGTTATGTCCTAAAACTAACTTAAGGTTGATATCATCAAAAGTGTCATTTTCTTCAGGAACTGTATAACTACTGGTATTTATTCCTTCTTCAATTATATCATCCAAATACCAGTTGTAAACTAGTTTGCTCGTTTCTGAATAACTAATTACTGGAGTATAGGTAGATGCTTCACCTCTATAGATAATAGGGGTCTCTGCTGTGTAAGTGTAAGTTTGTGTTGAACCCGTTGTAATATCAACAGTTAGTCCATTACTTGTAAAGCCAGCATTAAGTGCATCTATATCGTCAAAGAAGAGTTGATTACCTCCAATATTTAAGGTTGATAATTTGGAGAAACTGAAAATTTCAGTTGGAACACTTGTGAGGTTTAATCCACTGATATCAATATCAGTGACATAACCAGATTCATCGATAACAAATTTTGCAGGATCAGCCCATTTTCTCATACTATCGGTACGAGAAATAGACTCATAACCTCCTAATGCAGTCAAGAAATCGAAAAGCTCTTGGTCTTCAAGTTCTCCATAATTGACTTTCACATTTAAATCAAACTCCAATTGAGGTGCACTAATATTCTCAAAAGTTTCAGCACTAGAGGTGATTACTATTCTATAAACATAATTACCGACACTACTATCTGCAAGGTTGATTGTACTTGTTACGGCATCGTCTATATCTATACTGTTTTCTGAGTCGGTGATATCCTTCCATGCAATGGTAGCATAACTGTAATTCCCTTCTGTATCAAAGGTATAGGTTGATGCAAGGTCTCCTTTACTATAAACAAAGCCAAAGGTTTCGAATGGTATTGCTGGAGTAGTATATACCAAATTAAAAGTAAAACTACCTTCTTCCGTACCGTCGTCATAACCTGCTAAATCTGTAAAATCAAGATAGTTATCTTCAAGGGTAAGAGTACCTAAATATTCCATTCCAAGAACAGGTGTGTTCAGAAGTTCTGTTTCAGTTAATATGATATCGCCTTCAGAAGAAAGTTCATTTCTTAAATCAAGTGTTGTAAAGTCAATACCATTGATATTTTTGTCCGTAAAATCAATGCCTTGAATACGTCCTTCCCCGTTGATATCTAAATAATCCGCTAAACTTTCTAAGTTGCCGACGTTACCATCATTAAGCCAACTTGTAAGGTCCGCATCTTCCCAATTGAATTGTTTGAAAAGTGTACCCTCATTGATAAACGTAAGAGATTTTACAAAATCAACAAAAGGTTGTCTGTCGGCATTATGAACAAACCCAGAAGGGACATATAGATAAGTAATCGAGCTTAATTCGCTTTCAGAATTTGCGAGTGTTTTATGTTCTAAAGCGACTTTGATGGTAAGGTCCTGGTAATTTTTAGTATCAAAACCCTGATCTGTAATCGTGCTTAACCTAAAACCATATGCTTCTTGCGTAACAGAACCATCAGCACTTTTAGGAATGATAGTGTATGTAGCGTTACTTACAAAGGTATCATTGTAGTAAATATTGATTTTTTCATCAGGATCTAAACCTCTTGTGCCACCCGATAAGGTTGCTACAGTAAAGTTAAAATAGATAGAGTCTTCATTGGATTGGATCACATTAGTTTGAACATAAGAACCATCCAATAACTGTTTTTCTCTAAAGAATAAATCAGGCTGTTGGGCCAATAAACCAAAATTTCCAAAAAGGTCTACAACGTTATTAGGTTTTATCAAAAATACTGAATCACCAGTACTATTGAAATTACTTACTGTAGTACTATTATCAAGAGTTGGTCTATTATAATTATGACCGTTCCAATTGACCTCTAATGATGTGGCTGCATCTAGATTACCAATGAATTTATCTACGTTAGTAAATGATATTACATCTAAAGGAGTGTCAAAATTATTACTGTTATAATTGAATTTGAAGTCATCTCCATGATGATTGATGATGGTTTTATTATCATTGGAATTGCTGACAACTAGGTTTTGAGCAATGACCATATTATTATGGAAATTGACAGTTTCATAGTCATTGATGGTTAAGCTTAAGAAGTTGTCTTTACCGCCATCAATTGTAGTATTTGGAACTAATTGTGTGTCATGTTCAATGGTATAGATATCTAAAACATCACTTGAAGCACTTTCATCTCCACTTATTGTGACATAACCAAGTGAGTCAATTTGAGCAGTGGAAGCCATTGAGAAGCCATTATTGAAATTGATGCCTAATTCTCCTTGACTCTCAATACTACCGTTTGCAATAATATTAATTGGAACATTGATATTAATAACTCTTTGGTCATCTGTATCCAGCTCACTTAATGAAAAATTGCTAACGTCTAATGTTGTTGAACCTGAAATGATATTGCCATAGAAAGCAAATGTTCCGTTTTCATTACTATTTAATACACCATTCCAATTTATATCTCTGTAGATGTTTAAATAGGAATTATCACCTATGTAAACATCACCATTAATCTCAATGACTGGGTTTGTACTACTTTTACCTTCAGGGATTACAATTTCTTCTTCAGAGCTTTCTGTAATCTCATTGATCACAACTGCTGCATAGCTGTCAAGATCTAAAGAACAGTCAGTATCTATAACGATATTACTACAATTAAATGTAACAGGGAAATAGGAACCATCGATGTATAAAGAACCGTATTCTGTGACATCATCCTCAACTCTGGTTGTGATTTTTACTGCGTTTGCACTGAATCCTCCTGAAGGAGAAATAATTACTATAGGTTCTTCTTCATTCGTTAACTCTCCTACAGTAGGTTCTCCGACAAAGCCTCCTTCTCCTTCTGTAATTTCACCACCAAAAGATGAAATAATATCAACATTGTGACGTACAACAACTGTGTCAGCACTTGATGGAGTATCGAATAAATCCCAAGTATCAGTAGCGTCCCAAGCACCATTACTAATGGAATGGAAAAGCTTTTGATTCGTTAGTGAAGTAAGTGAGATTGTAAAGTCTGTAGAAGATAAAGAAAAACTTCCTGAGATGACATCGTCTGTAATTGATTGCCCAGAAAGTAATGAAGCCCCGTCTGTTTCTGCGTTAATATCATTAAGGATAAAATTGTAATCAGAATCGCTTTTAGAGTAATAGGGAACCGCATTTTCTATTGGTGTAGCTATTCCTCCCGAAATCTGATCTAAATTCTCAATGTTAATATACCATGACCTGTTTTTGAATTCGTAGTATTCTACTGCTCCAATCACATATGAGTTATCAAAATAATAACTGATATTTGGCACCGCGTTAACTCTCATAATTTCAGGAGTTACACTCGGGTAAGTTGGTGTTACGTTATTGAATGATAGAGGTGCTTCAAAAATAAATTCACTTGTTTCACCACTTATTTTATTCACAAAAGGTATATCAATAGAGAAACTGCTTGGTTTATTGGCTAAATCCAATGCAAGTACAAAATTAGGCCCACTATAGTAACCTGCTGATGCATTGACAATACCATGATCACCAATAATTTGTTCTTTGGTATTATCAATTTCAATCATAACATTACCGAAAGGGTAAAAGTCAGCTTTTAAGTCTAATACACCTTTAATCGATAAATCTGAACCGCTGAAATTATGATTTTCATTAGAGATTGTAAGGTTATTGATGGTTAAATCATCATAATCTATACTTACATTCGTTGCAATAGGAGTTTCGATGAAAAGATTTACTTCTTCCATGTTGATGTAATCGCTCTCACCTGCATTCAATTCTTTATTCGAATGAATATCACCTGTCACTTTGAGGTTACCACCATCATTGATTAGAGAGATTTCAGGGAAGGTTAAATCAACAAAATCCACGGTCATATCTTTATTATGACAATACACTTCAATGGTAGAATAGCCACTGTTATCGTTGACTTCGGTAAATGTAATGGTGTTTGCAGCACCATTTTTCCAGTTACCATTGATATATAAGAAACCACCTTCATTGACGGTAATTGTACCTTCATTCAAGAATACACGAGCATCGTCACTTGTTTGAACTAAGTCGAAGTAAGCATCATAAAGATCATCATTATTACCCACGTTAATGGATGCCCCAGTGTGATTGGTACCCGATCGAGTAGTAAATGAGTTTTGCTCTCCAATATTTAAAGTACCGTAGTTGGTGAAAGTGTCAACACTGAAACCAGAACTGTTGCCATCAGGAATTGAAAGTGTTGCTCCACTTACAATTTCCAAAATATCAGCATTGACTTGTGATACATCATCTTTCGTTACATTATTATTTATTTTAATGATGTCAGAGGCATACCCAAGAGGCATTAATCCATTTTTCCAAGTTGCAGCATCAGACCAATTACCATCATTGGCCGTTTGATACATAAACCCATACTCAGTGATGTCTTTATTTAATGTACTGATGAAAAGGTTCTCTTCCAGTATAATATCTTGACCGAATTGTGTTTCATCTCCTGAATAAGGAATTGAACCTACATCAGAAGTGGTAAGTTCTCCTTTTGCAAAATCGTAATTGATTTCAATTAATTTGGATTCATTTCTTGAAAAAGCAAAAGTACCTCTAGAACTATGACTGAATAATACTTTATAATTTGTACTTGAACCAGAGAAAGGAGAAATGACATCATTTACAGAGCCAAGTGTGTAATAAGGAACCGAACTTGATGAAAAAGCACCTTTGTAGGTGTAAATCTTTTCATCATTTTCGTAAGACATTAAAATTAAAAAGTCAGAAGAGTTTTGAATAATTTCAACGTCTGAAATATCTCCTGATAACGACGATATTTCGGGTACTGCGTTTAAAGGATCTTCGAAAAAGCTATAGGTATCGAAGTGGAAAAGTAATAATTGATCTTGTGTCCAAATAATTGCTGAATTGTCTGATACGCCGCTTATATTATCAAAATATTCAATTCCTTTTATTTCTGAAGAAAGACTTATAGCATTAAATGGGCTGCCATCTTGAAAAACAATTAAGCCTTGATCCGTTTCAATCAATTCACTGCTTCTACCAATCGCAAACTTTTCACCAAAACCAGAAAAAGGAGCAACTGCAGTAGCAGGTTTAATACTTTCTGCTATATCCCAAACAGTTCCAAAACCTAGCAGTTCAGGTGTATAATTATATTTTTCGACAATACCTTGGTTGATATTATGATCCGCAAAACCAATGATCAATTGATTGTTGTCGTTGTCGTAATCAATATCAGAGATTGTTCTTGTTAAATTAACATCAGTTGACGGTAAGAATGTGTAGCGGTAATTATCTTCATATCGGTTCTCATCGATATGATCAAATGTGGTCATGCTACTGACAAAGTTTTCAAATGAATCTTCAAAAGAATCAAAAAGTACATAAGCATCGTCCCAATTTTCTACATAAACATAGTAGAGGTAGTGTGTTGCAGATCCATCAAAGTAACTACCTTCATAAACTAAATTTCTATCAGAGTCTTTGAGACTAATGGGAGGGTTTCCTTCATTAACGTAAATATTGCTATATCTATCATCTGTACCGTCTTGAACAATAGTCATTTCAATAGAAGTGAAAAAGCTATTATCTGCAGAGGTAAGAGTGATTGTTTGATCGTTATGGTAAATATCTCTACCAAACTTTAATCTTATAGCTATATTATTGAAGAAAGAATTTCCACTTTCCATGATGTAATCAAAGAAAGCAGGGAAATCATCAAAATAAGTGTAAAATTCGTAGCGTTGGGCTTCCGAGACATATAGACCATAATAATAAGTTCCATCACTTTCATTTATGCCCATTAGCACAGGGTAATCTGTGGTTGTATAGTAATTGAGGTTGTATCCCTCATACATGGGGTCAAACTCAATGATGTAATTATAATCGGTCTTGATTAGGTTAACAGTCGTAGGGGAATTACCTTCATCGTAAACCGTGATCGACATCGCTGAATTACTATAGTCAATAAAAGAAGGACTTTCATTAAGTAACTCATAATCGTCGGTTTCATTTCTCCCATACGTGATAACTTTATTATCATTGACTGTGATTAATAAGTTATTGTCATTTGAATAGAAAATCTTTTTTCCATAATCATTCCCTTGTCCAGCTGATGGGGTGAATTGATTTCTTTGAATGATTACATCGTCTTGTGCGTAAACACTGAAGCATAAAAACGTGAAAAGAGCAATAGAAAAGAAATATATCTTATTCGTCATGTTAGTTATGATCTGATGATTTAAATTGTAGCTCGTCTTGGTTAACGATTATTATAAAATAAATGTTACGCAAAATACTACTTCTGATTCGATAATCATATCATATGCAGTGAAAATTGCATTAAGAGAAGAAGAAAAGTCAAATAAATGTTAAAATTGAATGTTTTTACTCGTTTTTAAACCAATATTGAATTCCATTTTGACAATGGTAAAGAACTATTTTATTTTTAGCACTCTTTAAATGATTTTATAACTCAATGTTCAAAATGAACAAATTTTACCAATTCATAGTTATTGCGTTTTTGCTTTTTGGTTGCAAAACAGAAAAGCCGAACCTTACAAAAATCTCTTATCAACCTACTGCTGTTGATAATTCAATCTCGCCTGACGATACGTTGTCTAATCTCATAAAACCTTACAAGGAAAAATTGGATAAAAAGATGAATCAGGTGATTTCATCAACTTCCATTGATTTAATTGTAGGTGGAGAGGCCAATACCCTTGGAAACTTTACTTGTGATGCTACTAGGGAATATGTCGAAAGTTACACTGATACAAAGGTTGATGTGTGTCTGATGAACAATGGTGGATTAAGGTCAAACATCTTCAAGGGAGATATTTCTGTAAGACATATTTATAAGTTAATGCCTTTTGATAATAAGTTGATTATCATAAAACTAAAAGGAGAACTGATGTTGGATTTAATCAACATGGTAGCAAAGCATAAAGAAGCAGTTTCTGGTTTAAAAGTAGTCCTTAATAAAGACGAAATCCAAAGTGCTAAGATCAATGGAACTGACTTTGATCCGCATAAAGAGTATACTATTCTTACTTCAGATTATTTATATCATGGTGGAGATAATATGGGTTTTTTACATAAAGGAACAGGTTTTAAGGACTTAGGGCTAATGATAAGAGATGTATTATTAGAATATTGTAAGTCAAAACCTAAGGGGGTAGTTGTTGATCATAAACCAAGGATTATTTAAGAAAATGGAGAACAATACAAGAAGAGAATTTATAAAAGTTTTAGCGAAAGGTTCTGCCTTAAGTACCTTAGGTTTATTGATGCCAGTATCATGGGCAAATGCTGAAAAAAAACCTATTAAAATTACAATTCTACACACCAATGATACGCATAGTCAGATAGAGCCTTTTCCTGATACTCATAAAAGGTATGGAGGTTTAGGCGGAGTGGCAAAACGTAAGGCGTTAGTAGAACAGATCCGTAAAGAAGAAGAAAATGTACTATTGTTAGATGCAGGCGATATTTTTCAAGGCACTCCATACTTCAATTTCTTTAAAGGAGAGATTGAATTTAAAGCAATGTCTGAGATGAAATATGATGCAGCCACAATGGGTAATCATGATTTTGATAATACAATTGATGGTTTTTCTGAGATGTTACCGCATGCAGATTTTGATTTTTTAGTTAGTAATTACGATTTGAAAAATACATCAGCAGACGGTAAAACTAAGCCCTATAAAATCTTTGAAAAAGAAGGTTTGAAAATAGGAGTATTTGGAGTGTGTATAAAGTTAGATGGATTGGTTTCTAAATCTTGTTATAAGGAGACAGTCTATCTTGATGCCATTGAAAAAGCTCAGGAAATGACTAAGATATTAAAGCAAGAGAAGCAGTGCGATTTGGTCGTTTGTCTATCACATTTAGGGTTCAAATCTTTTAATGAAGGTGACTATTCTGACTTAATTTTAGCAGAAAAAACAAAAGATATTGATGTAATTATTGGAGGGCATTCACATACCTTCTTAGACGAACCAGTCGTAAAGAAAAATGCTTCAGGAAAAGAAGTTTTAATCACTCAAGTAGGATATGCAGGAATTAAACTTGGTCGATTAGATTTTTATTTCAATCAAGATACAAAAGAGAAATTAGCCTATAATACAGAGGCTTTTAATAGCTATTTGGTCTAATTTTGATATGAAAGTCACTTTTAATCACCTAAGTCTAGCGTTAAGTATTGGTGTAGCACTTGTTTTTTTCATTTTTCCTAAACAGAGTGTTGATTTAGTGAACAATGTTGTAGGATTGGTGTTGTCAACTTTTGATACTGTATTCCTATGTGTTGTATCAGTAATACTTTTGGTTTGTCTAGCGTTGATTATATCGCCTTTCGGAAAAATAAAATTGGGGAACTCTGATCCAGAGTTCTCCAACTTATCTTGGTTCTCCATGTTGTTTGCCGCAGGCATGGGATCAGGGCTCGTTTTTTGGGGTGTCGCAGAGCCTATTTTTCATTTAAATTCTCCCTTAAATCCTTCAAAGGATATTTTAACTGCATTGAGCATAACCAATTTTCATTGGGGCCTCCACGCTTGGAGTATTTATGCTTTTTCGGGGTTAGTCATTGCGTGGTTTACCTATCAAAAAGGAAGAAGTATGACTATTTCTTCTACCATCTCATCCAATAAAAATTACCTTACAAAAGGTATAGATCTATTGGCTGTATTTTCCATACTTTTTGGAGTGTCAGGGACCTTGGCCAACTCAATTGCATTAATCCAAACCGGCTTGAATTCTATCTTTGAAAAAGAAATGCTAGGTCTGAATTTTAGGATTTACCTACTACTTTTTATTGCAATTATTTTTACTTTATCTTCCTTGTCAGGTTTAAAGAGAGGGGTACAATTTTTAAGTAACCTCAATGTTATACTTGCTTTTTTACTGCTACTTGTTGTACTGTTTACTATTGGTTTCATTCCGTTATCTAAACTATTTTTTCAGGAATTAATAGATTACATTTCTTTTCTTCCTAAAGTTTCTTTCACCATCAATGAAGAGCATGCTGAATGGTCAAGAAGTTGGACTATTGTATATTTATTATGGTGGGTTGCATGGGCTCCTTTCTCAGGGTTATTTATTGCAAGAATATCAAAAGGTAGAACAATCAGAGAATTTTTAATTGGTGTAATTGGGGTTCCGACCTTGATTTCAATGATTTGGTTTGTCGTTTTTGGAGGAGGCAGTAGTATGGTAAGCAATTACTCTGAGATACAGACTGCAGTAATGAACGATTACACACAAGGCGTTTTTACATTCTTTCAATCCTTTAAATACCCATTACTATTTTCATTGTCTTCTCTCATTTTATTAATCATTTTTGTAATTACTAGTGCAGATTCAGCTGTTTATGTTACAGCTGTTCTTACAGAAGAAGAGTCGAAATCCAATAAAATGCTTTGGAGTGCTGTGATGATCGGGATTACATTAGCTTTACTTTACGAAAATAATGTCGATCTGAATAAAGTCGTAGCTATTTTTGGGGCGATCCCTTTTGTATTTCTATTGATAATTCAAGGTGTATCTTTTGCCGTTAGTTTACTTAAAATTAACCCAAATAATGAAAAAAGGTGACGATAATCACTGAATTTAAAAATGTTATAAGATCAAATAGCCACATCAAACTATAAATGTACTTATTTTGTATCTATAACAATGAGGATAACTATGTTCTAATATAGAATAATACACAAGGTTGAAAATGGAAATATTTGATGTCATAATTATTGGGGGAGGACAAGCAGGATTGTCGGTGGCTTATTTTTTAAATAGGCACGGTTTGAAATTTTTAATTTTGGATGACAATCAAAAAGCTGGAGGAGCATGGAATAAGGCTTGGGATTCTCTTCAATTATTTTCTCCTGGTGTGTATTCTTCATTATCAGGTTGGATGTTGCCTCCTCCTGAAAAAGAGTACCCAACAAAACAAGAATTTATTACTTATTTAGAAAAGTACGAGAAGAGGTACGACTTTCCGGTGCAAAGACCAGTGAAAGTTGAAGATACAATTTTTGAAGACGGCATTTACAGAGTTAAAACAAATAAAGGAGAGTTTTATACCAAAACAGTTGTTGGGGCGACTGGAACGGCTTCAAATCCTAAAATACCACATTATGAAGGGGTTGAATCCTTTTTAGGACAGCAACTTCATTCTGTCGAATATAAGAAACCTACAGACATTCAGGGAGATAACCTTTTGATTGTTGGTGGAGGAAATAGTGGAGCACAACTTGTAGCAGAATTAACCCAACATAAAAAAGTACAATGGGCTACTTTATCACCACCCAATTTTTTGCCTGATGATGTGGATGGTCGATATCTTTTTGAACAAGCAAATAAAAAATATAGGGAATATTTGAAAGGTGAAATCTCTGAGGAATCTTATTCAATCAGTGATATTGTAATGTTAGATTCAGTGAAAGATGCTAGAGAAAGAGGCGTTCTCAATTACCGTTCTAGCACCTTTAGTTTTACTCCAAATGGTGTGGTCTGGGAAGATGGTAGTGAAGAAGCGTTTGATGCAGTGCTTTGGTGTACTGGTTTTTCTACTAAATTAGACTATTTGAATGCTTTGAATATCAATCAAAATGGGAAGATTAATATCAAAAATACGAAGGTGTTAGGTCAAGAAGGTTTATGGCTCGTCGGGTTGGGTAACTGGACAGGATATGCTTCAGCAACAATTTATGGTGTTGGAAAAACGGCTCGAAGAACTGTTGAGGAGATTGTCGCCTACATTCTCCAATAATTTTTTTTTAATGTGAAATATCAAATTTTGTTTCCCCATAAAACGAAGCTGTACCCTTTTATTTTAGCCTCAGTAATGTCAATTAAGTAAGGTTGTACCCTCTTGAAAATAAGAGTTGTACCCATTAGAAAGTTAGAATGTGAAGGTTTAGTACCCATCATTGTTCTCTTTAATACTTGTGTAAGTAGTTGTAAATGAAATAGTTTTGAAATGTAACCAGCGAGTAGGAATATATTTCTTCAGTAATATTCCACTAAGATGCTACTACATTAAATAATTTTTAACTATCAACTATTACACAATGCAAAGCTTAGCCAAAAAGTTCAGGCTTGGACTTTATGCGTGCCTCATAGGTATGCTCTCATTTGTAGGTGCTTACGCTCAAATTGACAGCGGAAGCCCATACGCCACTAGCGATCACCAAAAACAAGTCATCGGATACGTTCCTAATTGGGACGCATGGAAAGGTGCAGATTTCAATGTGCCTAAAGGAGCACTTAATCACTACAACATTGATTATTCTCAGTACACTATTCTCAATTTCTCATTTTTTGGTGTTGCAGTAGATGGTTCCATGCATAGTGGTGATCTCAGAAACAAACAAATCTACCAGGAAAGTGCCATTCAAAGTCCAGCTGATTTACTCCATCCTGACAAGTATTCTTCTCATGATCAAGCAATGGTCTTAGGTTTTCCTCAACAGTTTTGGGGGTGGGATGAAGTTTTGTCAGAGTTAGGGTATGAACCTAATCCTGATGGAGCGTGGAAAGGTTGGATCAGAACAGCTACTGGTGAATCTGGTGGTTGGCCTTTAACGGAATACCCAACACCAGGGATGATTGATATTGCTCATGACTATGGAGCAAAGGTAATGGCTTCCATTGGAGGATGGTCAATGTGTAAACATTTTCCAGAAATGGCTGCTGATCCTGTTAAGAAGGCAAGGTTCTTAGAAGACTGTAGAACTTTGGTAGAAGATTATGGTTTTGATGGAATTGATATTGATTGGGAATATCCAGGTCCATTTGCCGGTATGAACTTTACAGGGTCTGAAGCAGATTACCACAATTTCACACTTTTAATGCAAGACATTAGAGATGTAATTGGTCCTGATCGTTTGCTGACTGCGGCATTTAGTGCATCACCTGCAAAGTTAGAAAACTTAGAATGGTCAGAACTGAATAAAGTAATGGACTATTACAACATGATGACGTATGATTTTCATGGAGGGTGGTCAGGTATTTCAGGTCACAATTCGCCATTGTATCCTTATGAAGGAGAAGAGTGGGGTGATTTCTCTTGGCACACAACTTTCTCTTATATGAGAGATCAATTAGGCATTGATACTGAAAAAATCAATATGGGAATGGCTTTCTACGGTAGAGGTGTTGTTGTTGATGGAACACCAGGGGTGAATGTACCAACCATTAAAAAAGACGTGACATTTTCAGTAGACGGACCAGTTTCATCAGCGGCAGATCTAAATAACTGGGGAGCAACAGAAGGTTCTCCTTATTATTTTCAAGTGAAAGAAGCTTTGGCTTCTGGTGGTTGGACAAGGCATTGGGATAATGAAGCTCAAGTTCCTTATATGACAAAAGAAGCGAACGGAGTGAGTTATTTTACAAGTTATGATGATGAAGAATCGATTGGCTTGAAATCAAAATATGTAACGGATAACAATATTGGCGGTGTAATTATTTGGACTGTATTTACGGATTGGAACGTTGGCTCGGAAACAGGTAAAGTTGGAACGTATCCGTTATGTCCTGACACAAAACCTGAATTGGTGCACGTTGTCAATAAAGTATTTGCGGAGAATGCAGGTCCTGTTAATCCTGCTCCTCTAGTGACATTGACTTTGCCAACAGAGGTAATCGAGCAAACAGAATTATCAGAAGTTTCCTTTACTTTTACAGCATCTGATGATGATGGAATTGCTTTAATTGCTGTTTCTGTTAATGGAAATGCAGAAACGTTTTCAATATCAGGAACTACAAATACTGTTACTTTTTTACCTGCTAATTACGGACAACAATCTGTAGAAGTAACGGTAACAGACAGCCAAGGGAAAACTACAACTAAGACAGGGGTTATAAATATTGTAGATCCGAATATTCCAAATATTGCACCTACAGTAGTAATCATATCTCCTTCAGATGGTACAACAATTACTTCACAAGCATTAGAAACAGTTCAAATTGAGGTGAATGCTCAAGATGAAGACGGAAGTATTGCATCGGTTTCAATCACAGTAGATGGGCAAACTTATTCTTCAACTACAGCTTCATGGCTTCCTTCTTCTTTTGGAAATTATACAATTCAAGCTACAGCTACAGATAATGAAGGGGAAAGTACTAGTACATCAATTTCAATTACGATAGAAGAAGATGTAGTAATTAATGATTGTAATACTCAAGAGTACGCTCCTTATCCGGCAGTGTATAATGCAGGAGATGTCGTAAGTTATAATGGGATATTATATGAATCTACTGCGAATAACCTTTTCAATGTTACACCGGGGACTGCAGAACATTGGTGGAAAACCTTAGGACCTTGTGAAACTATGATGACTTCTAATACGGTTCTTTCTTCAAGCACAATGATGGCGAGTAATCAACGTCAACTTTCTCAAGAAGAAGTGAATAGTACATCAGCAGGAACGTCATCAAATAGTAGAGTTGCTAGCACTCAGGCAACAGGCTGTAATGCAGAGGCCTATTCAGGATATCCTTCCATTTACAGTGCAGGAGATATTGTAAGTTATAATGGTTTCCTTTATGAAGCAGTAGTCAATAATCTTTACAATGTGACACCAGGTACGGCAGAACATTGGTGGAAAACTTTGGGTCCATGTGATGGAGATGTCGTGGTAGACCCAGTAGTGCCAACAGTGCGTTTTAATAATTTATTGACAGAGGAAATTATAGTAGAAAACCTTCCTGTCGTTTTAGATTTATCTACAACAAGTACTGATCCTGATGGTACTGTTGAAACGACGGTAGTAACAGTAAATGATATTGTTATTGATGGTAATTCTTTCAATGTCGATGCTTATGGAGTCTACACGATTGTTGCCACAGTAACAGATAATGAGGGTTTGACTGCTTCAGTAACAAAAGTAGTGACTATTTCTGAAAAGTCTGATATTGGAGGAGATTGTCCTTATCCAGCTTGGTCGCCAACTGAAATTTATACAGGAGGAGATCAGGTAGTTTATAATGGAAAAATTTATAAAGCGAAGTGGTGGACACAAGGAGATACTCCAAATAGTGGAGGTCCGTGGGAAGATACTGGTGAAGTTTGTGGAAACGGTGGAATTGGTGATGTAGTGCCAACAGTAACTTTTATTCATCCTTCAGGAAATACTTATACATCATTGACAACCATCGATATTGCTGTAGAAGCGACAGACGAAAATGGAGTAGTTTCCAATGTGGTATTGACTGTTGATGGTACAAGTGTGAATGCTTCTTCAACGACATTTACACCTTCTGATTACGGAACTTATGTCATTACGGTTACAGCGACCGATGATCAAGGAAATGTTACAACTGCTACAAAGGCTGTGCAGTTTACAACCTCTTCAGTGGTGGATGTTAATCCTGATGGCACTATTAATTTAACAGGTCCTTTTGCACCCGCACCAACTGGACAACAGCGTATCATCGGCTACGTTCCAACTTGGAAAGGAAGCCCTGGAGATTTAGATTATACTAAAGTTACTCACGTCAATGTCTCCTTCTTAGTTTTTGATACAAAACAAGGGGCGGCATATACAGATGCCGACTTTGCAAACGGTGAGTTTACGGCGGAGTCTTTACATGTTTTAGATTCACTTTTACCGATTATTGTTTCCAAAGCTCATAATGAAGGTGCAACAGTTTCTATTGCAGTTGGAGGTGCCGTAGATTACGGATTCTTAAAAGTAATGGAAGGGTATAGAGATAACCCTGCTTCAATAGATGCTACAGCAGATAAATTGATTGCTTTTGTAGATCAATATAACTTGGATGGAATTGATTTAGATCTAGAGTGTTTCTGGCAAGATCCGGCTATTCCTGGTACTTCAGAGCAAGGTGGCAGAACAAGAGGTACAGACAAGTGGGGTGGAGAAGTAGAGCAAGGTGCTCATCCTGCTGCTTATGGCTTAACCTTATTGGCGAAAAAATTAAGAGCTAAAAGACCTTCAATGCTCCTTTCTTCAGCTGTATTCGCCACACCATGGTATGGCAATAACTATGATGCAAGTTTTGTGGAGTACCTAGATTGGTTAGGTTTGATGACGTATGACTTTACGGGTTCTTGGGATGATTCTCCGATCGGACCTCATTCTTCACTTTATGAAGTAGATCAAAGTAAATACTCAAAAGCAAGTGATAATAACCCTATTTATTCTGTTGAGACCTCTTTGCAATATTGGAGTGGTGATTGGGCAACATGGCAGGGTTCTGGGCAAGGTGTCCATAAAAGTAAATTAACAATCGGAGTGCCTTTCTACGGTTATGATCTATCGTTAACAAAGAAAGAGGCAGATCAAGGAACAAACGGTTTTTACTTTATAGGCTATGATGAAATTGTAAGTTTATATCCTGATGCACCAACTTCTTATGATCCAAATGATGCTAATCAGTTAAACGGTTATGTGGGTCTTGACGGAAGAGATATTTATTTTGAAACACCAAAAGGAGCCGCTGCAAAGGTGGATTATGCCAGAAATAACGGTTTGCAAGGAACAATTATCTGGGAGTTAACTTTTGATGTTGAAGATCCATCTGTAAGTCTTTTGATGGCGATGAACGAAGCGTTGTCAAGTAATAACAGACAAATTGTAGCAAGTGCAGCTCTAGAAGCTAATGCATTGGAAATGAGCACTTATCCAAACCCTTTTAGTGCTACTACTCAAGTGCAATTAGATGTGCATCAATCTGGTCAATTAGAACTTCAAGTGATCAGTTTACAAGGTAAAGTGTTGAATTCAATCATACTTGATGTGCAAGCGGGGGAAACAGTGATAGATATTAATGGTAGTTCACTTACATCTGGCATTTACTTAGTGAAAGCACAGATAGGAGGGCAGCAATTAATAAGGAGAATTGTGAAAAAATAACCTACCTCTATTCTAATAATAAAAACAGAAGCTATTTCGCAATTTGTGAAATAGCTTCTTGCTCTATTTAATGATTATGAAGGTGTTCTGGGTGACCATGTTCACAACATCCTAATTCTTTTGGCAAGAATATTTTATGTTTTGAACCTGTTTGTGTCAGGTGATGATCTTTTTCTTTTTTATAAGTATACTTACCATCCATGATTGTAGCATGTACTTTAATATCCGCAATGTCTCTTAAACCGGCTTCAAATACATTTTCTTCTAGGATAACAAAATCCGCATATTTACCCACTTCAATAGAACCGATTTTATCTTCCATTCTTGCTTGCCATGCAGGGTAGATGGTTACCGCTTTGATGGCCTGTTCTACTTGCATTGGCGTTTTTGTAGTAGGAAAAGGTTTTGAATTCTCATTTTGAGGGTCTTGCAAAGTCACCGCTCCTTCAACACTGAACAGTGGATCTACAAGGTTTACCGGTGAACTAGGAACGTCTGCACTGATACTTAAATTGTGTCCTTCATGAACAGGCAATTCCGTATATCGCATATAGTAATTTTCTGTTCTGTGCTTACCCATAAATTTATACGCATCTGTAGCTTGACCTTGCCAATCAGAACCAAATAATGGCGTAGTGTTCACTGGGATTTTTAAGTCTAAAACTCTTTGATGATCGTCAGGGTGTGACCAGAAATAATGTTGTAGTATATTTCTAGCATAAGTATTTCCTTCTTTCATTGATGCTTCAATAGCATCAATAGTATATCTAGTTGTAGCAGTGCCATCAACATGAGTATGTACATCCAATCCATTTCTGTTGGATTTTAAGTGAATTTCCATCAACTTATTTTGACCAACACCTGATACACCTTTAGAATCAATATTGCTGAATTTTTCAAGCATCAATGAAGTATTACTATTCCAGTTGCCTTCAGGGTGAATTTTGATACCAAGAAGTCCTAGGCGATCGGAGTTGTACTGTTCTTTTAAGTGAACTGCCTCTGCAACAAATTCATCTACATCAAAATTAGAATTTTTATACATGTAGTTTTGGAATGTTCTGATTTTTAATTCACCAATTTTATCTAGTGAATCTAACATTTCAAAAGAGTAGATCATATCCTTTTTGTAACGCTCAAAGTTCATTAAGTTGGGAGTGACTAAACCTTGATTGATTACAGTAGTTATACCCGTTGATGCCGATTTATTATAAAGTACTTCCTGACTTTCTTTCATCATTTTGGCAGGGTTCCACGCACCAGCCTTGATGTAAGCCTCTAACCAAATGATTTCAACACCAACTCCTTCGGGCGTTCCGTCTGCATTTCTTCTCCAATACGACATACCAGGAACGGTATCAGGTGTTTCCTTCGTAACACCACCAGCTTCCAGTCCTTTAGTATTAAACCACATATCATGAATCGTAAAGTCAAAAATCATTGCAGGACGATCCGAAACAGCTTTGTCTAATTCTTTGGCTGTTGGCCATCCGCCGTACGTGTCTTTATTCCAACCAAAACCAAAAACAATTGGTTCTTCTGGATGACTGTCAGCATATTCTTTGATCATTCGAAGGTAGTCCTCCTTTGATTTTGCATCAAAAAGTTCTACACCTGCTTTCATCCAATTCGATGAAATCAAGTGATCGTGGCCACTTACAAAGCCAGGAAGCATCATTTTCCCTCCAAGATCTACGACTTCAGTATTTGGATTAATATATTTTTCTATCTCACTGTCTTTACCTACAAAAACAATCTTGTTGTCTTTTATAGCTACTGCTTCGGCCCACTTTTGCTGTTCATTGACCGTGTAAACCTGACCATGAAGAAAAACTTTATCTGCCTTTTCTGTTGTTTCACATGAGGTGAATAAAACAAATGTAAGAAGTCCAATAAGTGCGGTGAATTGTATTAATGTTTTCATTTTTTTAGAGTTTATAATCTACCTATGGAAGGGGAAAGTAGATGTGAAAACCCTATTGTATCTGAAAAATATTTTTATTCTTATGAAATTTTATTTAGTAATTCGTTGATATTTAATAAGGTAAATGATAATTTATTGTTCTATTGAATTGATAATTTAGAATAACTACTCACTGTTTATTAAACTTTTACTATGGATTTTTCTTCAATTAATTTTTTAGCAGTACTAGTTGCTGCATTAGTCTCTTTTGTGTTTGGTGCAATATGGTATAATCCCTCAATTTTAGGTAAAACATGGCAAAAGGAGCTTGGTTTTACAGATGAATACCTCCAAGAAGGTAGTATGCCCAAGATATTTGGAAGTAGTTTTGTGCTGATGCTCATAATGGCATTTGGTCAGGCGATGTTAATGGCCCATAGTCATCAAGGTTTCGGGCTGTCGAATGGAGCAATGCATGGATTTATGATAGGTCTTATGTTTGTGGGTTGTTCGATGGGAATTAATTATTTGTATCAGAGAAGGTCAATCAAACTATGGTTGATTGATAGTGGGTATCAAATCACTTTCCTTACGCTACAAGGTGCAATTTTGGGTGTTTGGCCTTAGGTATTGAGCATAAAAAAACCACTTGTTTGATCAAGTGGTTTTTTTATTAATCTATATTGATTATGTGTGTTACTCAGCAGGAGCTGCTTCACTAGGAGCTTCAGCAGGAGTACCTTCTTCAGCAGGAAGGGTAGTAGGTGCCGGTGGCAATACTTCTTCTGCATTTTCGATACTTGATGAAGTTGGTGTGTTTGCTGAATTATCTTTAGGAATGAAAATATTCACACCAATAGATAAAACAAACAAAGATACAGCTAAAATCCATGTTGCGTTTTCAATCCAAGAAGAAGCTCTTCTTGCGCCCATCATAGAGCTACTCGCAGCGCCCATGTCGCCAGTAAGTCCTCCACCTTTTGAATCCTGAGCTAAAACTACTAATACAAGAAGTACAGCAATTACTAAGATCAAGATTATGAAAAAGTACATCATTGTATTATAATGTTTATAACTTTATATAACTCTAATTCTTTTGTAAGAATTCAATTCGTTCTGCAAATAAAGTAGCTTTATTTGGATTTTTCAAGATTAGATGTTGATAAATTGATATCGCTTCCTCTTTTTTTCCCTGTTTTTCTAACATTTTAGCAAAACTCTCTGTTTTGGGAGCAAAGTCACCATTTTGATTCGTTTCTGAGAGATCTACAATATCATCTGTAGCCTCTTCTTCCTGTGCTATTGGAGGGATAACGGGGTGTTCATTGATGAAGTGATTGATGATCTTTTGTTGAGAAGTCATCGTAGATTCTGGATTGAATTGGTTGAAATCAATCACGTTCAAATCATTCATTTCTTTCACGCTATCTTCGTAGCTATTCTCTTCAGTGACGTCGTCAGGTAAGTTAATATCATAAAGAGGAATAGAAGTGCCGTTAAATGACAAATCTTGATCCGTTTCTTCTACTGTATATTTTGAAGCTGTTTTACTGAAGTCTAACAAATCTGCATCAACTTCACTGTCTTCTGAAAGCTCATTGATAATTTCCGATTCTTTTTTCTTTTTCGTATCTAAAAAACCTTGGAATCGATCCATCATCTCGTCTGAAGAAATACCAAGAGTATCCTCTTCTTCAGCTTCATCTATTGTAGATTCTTCACTAACAGTGGCTTCTTCTTCTTCAATTTTATTTTCTTCTTGTATCACGTTAGGTGTGATATCATTAGATAGTTCTTCGGCTGTACTGTCCGCCTCACTCTCTTCAGTTATTCCAGCTCTCATTCTGGATAATTCTGCCAATACCTCATCTGCAATAGAAGTGGATGTCGTGGTCTCTTCAACTTCCGTACTGGTATTAATTCCCTCGTTAGCAGCTAAGTCACTTAAGATTTGTTCCTCAAGATCGTCTTCATGTGAAGTGTTAAAGGCAGTGATTTCTCTTTCTATTGCAGTTTGAGAAGGCTCACTTTCTTCTTCAATAATTTCGTCAGACGTATTTTCATTAATGATTTCTTCTGACTCAGTAATAGGCTCATCCAACAACTGTTCAGAAGAGAGCGTATCTAAAAGTTCCGCCTCATCTCTTTCAATTTCAATTCCACTTGTACTAGGTAAATTGATATTGTTATCAAAATCAGTGTCTAAAAAGGCTTGCAATGAAGGTCTATGTGACACATAAGCTGCGGCACTTTTTACCACGGTGTTATTACCTTTTTCAGCTTTTGCTAACAACACTCTCAAAGCTGCAAAATAAGGGTAGGCGTCAATTGCTTTTCTGATCTCTTCTGCATCACTACTGTTTATGGCAGAAGGATTTTGTAACCAATTTTTTATTAATATATGATTCACGTTTTAAGAGTAAGCTCGAAGTGGGGGATAAAAAAATAAATGGATATAAAGCAATTTTTTGCTTTATATCCAAATATACACTTTTTTACCAATCTGCTAGTGCTTTTTGGAAGGTATCGTAAACAATTTGTTCAAAAATAACATCTACTGCTTCACTTTCTACCTCTTGAACATTTTGAGTACCAGGGAAATCAAAGAAGAATGAAAACCCTTGGTCGAAGCTTTTTTCATCGTCAAAGTTGTTGATGAAATTGGTCTTAACTGTAATTGTAAGACGTTGTTGTTCTGTTTGTTGTTGATCTCCACCACCCGGCGATACAGGAGTTACTCTATATCCGGTGATTGCTCCACTAAATTCAAGGTCACCTTTTAAACCTTGTGGAGCCATGGTTAAACTGGTATTTCGGAGAATGTACTGTGTAAGCTCATCCGTAAATGTAAAGGCCATCGTCGGAGGTCCATCAGAAGCTTCGTTCGTATATTGCTCTACTGAAAAAGTCTTAATGGCAGGGTCGATATTTACCCCAGAAAAAGTAAAACGCACACCTGTACAGGCAGATAATGCGAATAGGGGTAAAAAGATAAGTACCCTAGAGAATTTGAATATTTTATTCATCTAATTCGTATTGTTTTATCTTTCGGTATAAAGTACGTTCAGAGATACCTAAGTCTTGTGCAGCGTACTTACGTTTGTTGTTGTTTTTTTGTAATGCTTTAATAATCAGCTCTTTTTCTTTCTTTTCGATTGAAAGAGATTCTTCTTCTTCCGCCTTTATTTCAACATCTAAATCATAAGTATTACTGTCGTAATCATCGTCATCAGAAGTGATAATCAAAGGATCATTCTTTTCAGCTGGAGGCGGAGGGGTGTAATTAAAGGAAGTGGGCGGAGTAGATGGTCTTACAGTAAGCCCTGTTTCTCTACTTTGAGTTGCCGGTGCATTTCCTTCATCCATCACATTACTAAACAGCTTTGGATTTTCAGCTAAAACCGTACTCGCATTTGTTTTTCCTTGAGCCAATTGGATTACAATCTTTTTCAGATCATTCATGTCTTGCCTCATGTCAAACAATACTTTATACAATAAGTCTCGCTCATTTAAAGATTGATCCTCATTTTCAAGTACTCTTAGCTGATTATTGGCATTAGGTAGGTAACGTTGCATTGTTTCTCCAGAAACCACACGGTCTAACTCCAATGCAGACATCTGTTCTGCAAGGTTTTTAAGTTGTCGAATGTTCCCTGGAAATGTAAAGCTTAGTAATACTCTTTTGGCTTCAGGGGTTAATGATAGAGGTTGAACATGGTATTGTTCAGCGAAATCTGTTGCGAATTTTCTGAACAATAATTCAATATCGTTTCCTCTTTCTCTCAATGGAGGAACTGCGATTGGCACTGTATTCAAACGATAATACAAATCTTCACGGAATTTTCCTTTTTGAACGTTCTTTAAAAGATTTACATTGGTTGCCGCCACAACTCTTACATCTGTTTTTAAGACCTTAGAAGATCCCACACGAATAAACTCCTTGTTTTCTAAAACTCTTAGTAATCTAGCTTGTGTTTCAACAGGCATTTCCCCAATTTCATCCAGAAAAATGGTTCCTCCATCTGTTACTTCAAAGTAACCTTTTCTAGAATCGTTCGCCCCTGTAAAAGAACCTTTTTCATGGCCGAAAAGCTCAGAATCAATTGTTCCCTCAGGAATTGCTCCACAGTTAATTGCAATAAATTTACCGTGTTTTCGAGCACTCAACTGATGAATAATTTTAGAAAAGGATTCTTTACCAGAACCACTTTCTCCTGTAATCATTACAGTTAAGTCCGTAGCAGCAACTTGAGCAGCTACTTGTATAGCATGGTTCAGACTACTGGCATTACCAATAATTCCGAATCTTTGTTTTATAGATAATAATTCTCTGTTCTCCATAGAATTTTGATATGACTATTTGTCATGATAAAACTACAATTAGTCAATTCCCTTGATAATCAATCATTTATGTTGATGATTCACGACCGCGATACTAAAATATTAGTACTCTTGGTTGATTGATCGAAGTTATGCAACAGGTTTATAAACCTTAGCGACAGTAACTCCTAATGAACCATCATTTAGCTTTCCCACGCTCAAATCTCCACCTTCTAAGTTAGTGAGCCGAAAGCCTAAACCATCCATCATAAGACGGTTTCTCATCTCAGATTCTTTAAACTTACTTTCCAGTCTCTTTATGTAATCTTCCATAAGATCTACTTTAGAAAGTATTTTATCTAATTTATCTTCTCTTTTTTCTGGTTTAGGATCCAAAGGAGTTTCAGAAACTTCTTTGAACATAGGTTCAACACCAGAAAAAAGCCAATTCCAATTTATTAAAGGTCGCCCTTCTTTACCATCAAAGTCTTTTGTTATTTGCTGAATTAATTTTTGTGGAGGAGTTTCACAGTTCTTGTAATTATTGACTGTGATTTTACTAACTCCCATTCTATCAGCAAGTTCCTTTGATTTTCCCCAAGTATCCAAATCATACAGTTGTATAATTCTTTCTGAGATTTCACTCATAATTGTTATAATTTAAATTAAACATTATAAAAATATTAAATCAAAGTTTGAATTATTAAATTTAACCTTATATCTTTGAGTTAAAGATTTACTTATACAAAGTTAAAAAAAATCTTTAATAATAAAAAAGGCCACATAACGGGCTGCAACCCTCGTGACCTTTTATCATTTAAATAAAAATGTACAACAAATGAAACATTTTAAAGTTTCAAATGCAATTCTTATGATATTATTAACAGTAGTATTATCAAGTTTTGTAGAAATAACGCCTATCAAAAATAATGATAAGGCTGGAAACGCTGTATTAAGCACTTTCTCAATCTGTAAATTTACTTTTGAAATGATTGCGGAGGTACATCGATTGAAACGGTGTAATGAAACAAAGGAGTTTGTAATTCCTGATTATAATCCCAACGATATATGGTCGTGGTGGAGAGTTGCAGAAACTCATGAAGTAAACTTTTGTTTGTTACTTTTACTAAATGATGTGGCAAACGCAAATGACTTAAAAGCTGGTCAGATAATACTTTTACCAACAAACTACAAATGAACAGAACAAGCTATAATTGCTCTTTAGACAACCTCGACTTAAATAAGATCGAAAAAAATGGAATAGATAATGTTAATTCTTTGTCCTCTTCATTTGAGGAAGTAGTTCTACTGCCAAATTTTGACCTTGATACCATTGATTATAGAAAAATCAAAGTGGTATCTAATAAAGGTATTTTCGATTTAACCTTTGATTCAGATGGTTACATTTTTCTTCTTCGTGGTAGTAAATCAGGTATTAATGGGTATCATAAATCAGTAAAAGATATTGTTATTAGAACTTGGGCTTTAATTACTTACTATGAAAAAGAGGGCTGGAAAATAATTGTGGTGGATTAAAACCTAAATACAATAACTATGAAAGATGTGTTTGATCAAATTCAAAATCAAAAAGATCATGAAGCCAATTGGCTTAAACAACAAGGTCAACTTAATGAAGCTTTGAGAATACATAATAAGTATTCTAAAGAAGAAAAAAGTACCCCTCCTCTTTTTATTAAAGGAGTAAGTTTTATAGCTCAAATTATCAGCTTTTTATTAGCAGCTTTTTTACCAATTTCCTTTATCATTGATCTTCATAATAATAAAGGTTTCGTAATTGTATTGTTAGTGGCCAGTATTCTTTTACTCGGATTGATAGAGCTTTCAAAACGATTTAGCTTAGAAAGATTATTAGCCAAACACTACAATACTAAAAAGTATTCCTCATCCCTTATCTTTTTTATTGTTTTACTTGGTTTGGTATCTGCTTTTACTTCCACTCTAGGAGGTGCGAAATGGGGTGAATATCTCGCGGATCAATCCAACTCTATAAAGTTGAATTATACTGAGGAAAGAAAAAAAGTGAATGATGATTTCGAAAATGCAATTTTGAAGATAAATCAAGAAACAAAAGAATATATCAATTCCGTTAGCTACAAAGGGAAGATAAATATTTCTAATCTAGCTGTAAGAAAAAAACTTACTAATGTAGAAGATAGAAAAGCCGTTTTGGAAAAGGAAAGGGTAAGCAAATTAAATGATTTATCGCAATTGGAGCAGGAAGCACTATCTGATAATTCAGAGAATTTTCAATTTTGGGAATCCATTGCGATGAGTCTTTCCATTTTATTTGAAGTAACATTATGGTTATCGTTGTTTTATTGTTATTCAGTTGAATCAAAGTTTGCGGAAAAAATAGCTGGCAAAATTAGTTATCAATTAGCTCATCAGAATCAACAAATGAATAATGCAAGTAACGTTCATGTTCCACAACAAGGAGCCTATTCTATTAGTGCATTTGGACCTCCAAAAGTAGAAGAAAAGAAAGAAGAAAGTAGAATAGGTTTTTCAGCTCCCCTACCTGATAAGAACCAGAAAGTTTGCCTCACTTGTGGAAGAAGTTTCAAGGCAAAACACCCTTCTCAAAAGTTTTGTTGTAATAAAGGTGATGGGAATTGTAAGGATAAATACAATAATGAACATCGCCCTCATTACACCAACCCAGGACAATCAGAATTAGATTTCAGTAATAGCAAAATTAGTTAGGTATAGCTTAGCGGTTCATTTTTATGTTGTTTACACACTCTTACACAGACCTACACAATATGTTTGTCTGTGTAGAGTGTAAAACACAGTAGAAAGTTTGTGTTTAAAATTTAATCATAATGAGTAATTCTATAATAAATGAGCGTCAGACTTATATCACAATAAGTATGTTCATTGGTAATGTGAGAGATTTTGAAAGTAGAATGAAATGCAGTTCACCAGCAGAGAAAGAACATCACTTTAATAAATGTTTTGGTGAATGCGGACAGCACCTCTATAGAACATTTGTGTATTCTATAAATCCTTTGGAATTTCTTAATGGATTGGACAAACAGAATTTAATGCAGTTTATGTCTTTTGATTGGTAAACACACAGTCGATACACAATTACACATGTAATACACAGTCACACATATAGCAATAATAAAATGAATAATACAGTTGCGGTAACAACCGATAACAAAGAAGTACGTACAGCACCTGAAAGAATTCGAAAGGAACGTAAAGACATTTTTATCGAGACAGCCAATAATCTAAGAGATCACCTTATAAAATATAACATACAAGTAGAAGTGTATAATGACAATAGGGGGGACGCACCCAAAAGGCAATCTGTAAAAGATACACACTTTATGCGTGCAGATAAGATCTTTACAGCATATTTAGGATATAGGTTTGCAAATGATCAGAAAGTAAATGGGAAATCAAAAATTATAGAAGGTAAGAAATATGTACAATTAGATTTACCACCAATGGCGATGTGTAAGTCAATTAGCACAAAAGAAATCAAGACACGGGGTAATTACACAAAAGCAGATTACGAACGTTTACAAAGACATTATAACCGGTTAGAAGAAGCTGGAGTGATTATTATTTCTAAAAATGAGAAAAACTTTTGGGCCATCTTTCTATTGCATTCTATCCTTTCATTGTAACACTCTAAGAGTTAGACACCATAAAGAAATATAATTGTTTTTTGAGTATTGAATAGACGTATTCCTCTCAGTGTTGATCAGCTGAGGGACACTCAAAAACTTGAAAAAATAAAAGTCACTCAAAAAGTGGCCTGATATCCTACACCCTAAACTTTAATGTATTCGTCTCAAAATACAGACTCATTAATAGTCATAATGGGTAAAGACTGTTAAAACTTATAATTCTAAGTACTCATTCTAAGTCTCTTAATTCTAAGTTTTTCATTCTAAGTACATATTAAATAAAGATTTCAAATATGAAAAAAGAAAAAAAGTTATCAACGCAGTTACCAACAATTGCAGAATATTTATTCAAGCAGAACCATATACCTAAGAAAATAAGAAAAGGAGGTAAGGAGTTTTGGTATAGTTCTCCAATTACTGGAAGTGATTCAAATCCAAGTTTTAAAGTTGATATACAAAAAGATGTATGGTTTGATCACTCAACTGGGGTAGGAGGTCATATTGCAGATCTAGTGGTACAAATGAAAAATGTATCAGATAAAGAAGCCTATCGAATTTTGTATAATGAAACACCAGTTGCAGATCATTCTAAAATGACAGAAACTTTTCATGATGTACAAGCAAAAACAATCAATGAAGGAGAAGTTTTCCAGGCTTCACAAAATGAATACATAAGCCATAAAGATCTTTTGAAAAATAGTATGGCAATAAAATACTTAAAAAGTAGGGGTATTAATCCTAATGATGCAGCAAATCATATGTCTGTGGTACTCTATAAATCAAACGGAAATTTAAGAAAAGATGGGAAGCCATTTTTTGCAATTGGATGGAAAAATATGTCAGGGGGTTGGGAGTTGACCTCAATGTCTACTGATAAAAGATTTAAATCCTCTATTGGTAAGAAAGATCTAACTTATATAAGATGTAAAAGGTTTGAGACAACAGCGAAAGAAGTGACAATCTTTGAAAGTATGATTGATTTTCTTTCCATTTTAAATTACACAAATAGAGCTGATTTAATTTTTAATACGGATATCATAATCCTAAATACAACAGCTGTATTCCAACAGTACTTTGAAAGGTTGACAAATCATTACCATACGTTCCATTGCTATACTGATAATGACGAAGCCGGAACACAAATCATACAATCTTTACAATATAAAATAGAAAGCAAAAGAATTTTGGTAAACGATTGCCGACCATTCTTTGATGGTTTTAAAGATATCAATGATAAGGTTGTAAGGCATCAAGCAGAGCGAGGAGCTATAGATCAAACATCGTTAAGATACAATGCTAGTTTCAAAGAGTCTATTTTTAAAGCTTTGGTTTTATACAAGAAGTCAACTTCAGTACATATGACAGATGATTTAGCATCAAAGTATTGGTATTCTTTAGATACAAAAGAGGAAAGGGAAAAGCACCAAAAGAAATTAAAATTCAATGAAACTATTGATGAGTTGATTTCTACCTTCTCAGGTTTTAGAATTATGTATGAGAGGGTGATGAAGCAAAAAGCTGAGGGGGTAGTGCAATCAGTTACTTTTTATTATAACCAGGTGGTGAAGGGTGTGGATAATACGATATTGTGATGAAAAAGTTTATTGATTGTATGTAGTAAGTAAAATGAAATTCTCTATTTTTGTTTATAGAAGGTTTTATTATAAATTAGTTATAATAACTAATTGATAACAATTAAGAAAACACTTTTTGATTAAAGCTAAGAACTTAAATAGTTCTACTTTTATAAACGGTGATAATGTCTAATATTTCAACTTAATAAAAAATAACATCCTTTTGAATGAAATAGAAACACTAAATGCTGTACAAATACTTCAACAATATAATACTCATAGTATGCCATTTCAGGTTATGTGTGAAGATCAAGAAATATACGTAGCAAAATCAATTTTTTTACCTGAACCTCCTTTTGGAGATTTAATAAACGAGATATTAGCTGTTTATTTCTTAGAGATATTTGGAGTTAAGACAGCTAAGCCTTGTTTAATTAAGATATCTCAGGAAGTTTTTACTTCCTTTATTGAATCTGGTGGAGAATGTAATTCTAAGTATGAGAAATTTAATTTTGAAGATAAATTATTTTTTGGATCATTATTTATAGAAAATGCAACTGAGCTTGAATCATATTCTACAAACATAAAAAGTAAATACGATTTTAATAAATTTATAGACCCACTTAATTTAATTAAGATTGGTGTATTTGATTCATGGTTTGGTAATATGGATAGAAGAGGTAGTAATCCAAATATTTTACTTTTAGAATTTAATGGTGGAAAATTTGATTTTTTACCAATCGACCATGCTCATTCATTTGGGTATCAGTCTAATTATAAGAATTTGAATCCTCATTTAATGCCTATTCCTCCTAATAAAACTATTTTACAAACTCCAATCTCAAAAAGTATTCTTACCTTTGTTGAAGATGATACAGTTTCTAATTTAAAAGACGAAATATTAACAAGTTTAGAAGAAGCATCAAAAAATATGGATTTTATTTTTGATCAAGTTCCAAAATCATTTGGATTTAGTAAAAAAGGTAAACAAAAAGTAAAAAAAGTATTATCAGATGTCGATAGAAACGAATTAGTATCTAATTTATATTTAAATTATTTAAAATGAAATCATATTATAGCATAATTAGATTTGTAAAT
Organism: Flammeovirga sp. OC4; assembly: GCF_000812565.1. Classification (GTDB taxonomy): domain Bacteria; phylum Bacteroidota; class Bacteroidia; order Cytophagales; family Flammeovirgaceae; genus Flammeovirga. The sequence continues at coordinate 29,261 of NZ_JTAM01000036.1, forward strand.
AACCCTTTAAGTAAGGAGAATTTAGCAATTGGAATAATCTTGGTTTCAAAAAGTAAAGTTTATTACAAATTTTCAGATCAAAAAATCAGGTTTTCTAAAAATATTAATAGTTCAAATGCAAAGTTATTAGACTATACTATTAAGAAAGTATCAGATTTTATTGATTCTGAATTTAGAAAGGATATTTCTTTATTTTCTCAAGATAATTCTATATATATAGATTATCTCAAAAGATTGTCTATTTATAATAATGGATTTTTACAATTTGATAATCCAAAGGCTTTAAACTTAGAATTTAATTCAATTAGTTTTGAAAATTTTTATCAAAAATTTATTGAAATAAAATATAAAAAGATTTCAAAAGAGACTGTCGATAAATCATTTGAGAATACTATTAAAAAGGTATTTCATGAACCACTAAAAGGTCTTATAGATTTGGATTATAAGATTAAAAAACAAGAAATACCTAATCTATTTTTTAATTATACTCTTGATGGAATAGGTGTTAATGGAAGCATTTATTCTGTAAAATCTTTGGATTTAAATTCCGAAAAACCTATTGACACTTTCCAAAGAGAAATTTCTGATTTAGAGAGCTTAAATTATAGATTAGATTTATTTAGTAAAGAGAATTTGTCTAATCCAAATTCGGATAATCATTATTTAGTTGTGAATGAATATAAAGGAAGAAAGGATTCATATCAAAAATTGTATGAAATTCTTAAAAGTCAAAATGATTTATCTTTTCCATATTCTGTAATAAGTACCGATGAATTACCAACTTTAACAAAGAAAATTAAATCATCAGAATCAATAATCAAATTTTCTGATTTTATCAAAAAATAATAATAAAATATTGTTGACAATAGGTTATATTTTGAGAACGTTCTTCCACTAAGAGAAAGGATTGGGTTTAGGACCTGATCCTTTCTTTTTTTGATGCCTTAAATTGATTTAAAATTTATCTCTAGTTTACGATGTGTCTACGTTATAACCACGCTCTAGTATCAACTTTAATGCTGCTGTTTATGTACATTTTACGATGTGATTATGTTATTTTAAGCATTAATGTTAGATAAATGCGATATTGATATGACCATTTTATTGAAATAAATGGGTGTACAGTATTTTTACTTGTTGGATATCCAAAACAAGTAATCAGATCAAATTGGTTTATACAGATTAGCATCTCTTTAGAAAGGATTTAGAGTCGTCTATCTTAGAGTTCTTAAAGAATTAGAACACAAATTAGTAACACTAAGATGGAAAACATTAATGAAGAAATTGTAGAAGATTATAAAGAGGCAATCACTGAGGTACAAGAAGCAATAAAAGGTACTTTGGGAGAAAAACATGCACAGCACCCTGTTGTTGTAGCTTCAATGCTTCAGGGTATTCAACTGAAAAGGTTGGCGGATCTTATGGAACTTAATCACCTGGATTCAGATGATGGAGGATATGAAGGGGAAGGTATGGAGCTGAATCAGGAAGAAGCGAGATAAACATAGTAATTTAGTATCAAAAAAATAGCTATTAAAAGCCGTCACAATGTGATGGCTTTTTTTAATCCTCTTCGAGTAAATCAATTTGAAACAATTCATTGAGAATATCAATTACGTCCTTACGTTTGATTATTTTACGGCTATCGTAGCCTAGTTGTCTTACTTGATAGTTAAATGAGCCTTCATTGATATTTAGCATTGCAGCAATTTGCTTTTTTTGAAATACAACAGTTCCCTTTTTGAATTCTTCAATAAACTTGTTTTTAATATCAAAATGGATGTTTTGATTGAGCATCTTAATGAAGTCACTATTGGATATTTTATCTCTACCAGGAATCATATTTAGTTGAAATTAAGTTATCTGAAGTATTAAAGTTAATCAATTCTATTCTAGTAAAACATTAGAAAAAAAGTAAAAACATCAAACTAGATCAAATTAGTTGAATTAGATCAAAATTCCATAAACCTAAACTCCTAATTTTATTTCATCAAATTAGTTTACCTATAGAAGCACCTCTTTATCAAACAAAAAAATGGTGCGTTCTTGCCTAAGAATTAAGATAGAGACAACGAAATTATGAGCCAACATCAAGTAAGATACTTGAATGGCGGTTTGGGTGTTACAGCAGATAAAAAGCGAAGAATTCAGTCAGGAAACGAGTATGACTACTTGTTCCTTTCACCTGAAAGAAGTGATCCGATTCTGCATAAGAACGGAAGCACTTTTGATACAATCGGTTTTATGAAACAGATTGTTGAAAAGACAAAAGGTGATACGCTGAAGTTTTCAAGATGGATAAAGAAAAGTGATATACAATCTACTCTTCACGCACTGTTTGATTTTATGTACAATCATATACAGTACAAACAGGATGACCCCGGAGAGGAGCAGTTAAGACGACCTGCCCGAAGCTGGTCTGACCGAAGAACAGGTGTTGACTGTGATTGTTATTCGATCTTTATTTCCTCGGTACTTTCCAATTTAGGAATACCGCATACTTTTCGAAAAACCAAATACTATCATAGATCTTACTTTCAACATATCTATGTAGTTGTTCCCAAGTTTGCCGGTGCAAACATGAATGACAGGAAACAGTACTGGGCTATCGACCCGGTTATGGACAGGTTTGACGATGAAAAGATTTTTACGGGTAAACATGACTTAACAGTATTAAAAGCAAAAGGCATGAATGGAACAGGTTTATCAGGCGTAGATGGATTGCCAATACGTTACATGAATGGATTGAATGGTTTTCAGCCAGTGAATCGATCTATCCGAAGTAAAAACCTTGTATGTAAGTGCTTATTGAAAGGTCTTGACGGTACAATTTACGGTCTTGATGAAAGTCAGGTGTTTTACAGTGCTGAAGGAGCACAGCTTCAGGCATTGCATGGTGATGAAATTGTACTTGAGAGCAATGGCGAATTCTATTCACCTTTAAGGGGTTTTGGAGGTTTAGGGTCTGTCTACGGACTAGGTTTTTTTGGAAAAATCTGGACCGCAGTAAAAACAGTAGGCGGAAAAATTTGGAAAGGGGCCAAAAGTCTTTTTACAAAGAAAAAATTAACCAAGGTTGCTGACGTTGCAAGTGCTGCTACTGGCGGTGGTGGAAAGCCCACATTTAAAGCAGATCCAAGATTTGTAAAAGGCATCACCAAAGAACAGATGTTTAATCCTAAGAAGCCTATTTATAACGGGACTACCTTTACTAAAGTAACACCTGTTACTGGTGCTGGTAGTAACTTAAACTTGAATTGGCTGAATAAAGCAGGGAGTACAGCGAATATGCTTTCTACGGCTTTTGGATTAAAAAATACTCAAGTAGGGCAGGTTGTAAGTCAAGTGAATGCGAAGGTGAATCAATTAAATGCAGAGCTTAATGCTCAGAAGCAATTGAATCAGACTCTTCAATCAGCATCAGCAGACGGAAAACTAGATACAAGGGAAATATTAGCACTTGTCAAAGCATCGCAGGGAGCAGGAGTTACGCATGATGATATGCTCAAACATATCAGGTCTTACTCCATGAAACCCGAAGAGGTACAGAAGTATGCAGATATTTCGTCAAAACGTGCAGCTGTAGCCGCACTGGCAAAAGGCACAACAAAAGAGGAAGCACATAAACTTGCTCAATTATATGCGGCTGAGGCGGCAGGAAAAACAGCATCAAAAGAAGATGCTCAGCTTCTTGCTCAATTGTATGCTGAACAAGCCGGAGCGAAAAAAATTGATCTTGCAGAAGCACAGCGAATCGCAAAAGCGGAGGCCAAGGCCAACGGAGTTTCACTTTCATTGTCGCAGAAAATTGCAAAGCTGGAAGCGAAGGCGGCTATGGTGGGAAAAGCCAGTAAGGAGGACGTAGAAAAAACAGCAGAACAGCAAGCCAAGCTGGAAAATGCAAAAACCCGTCTTTACATTCAAAAGCAAATGCAATTGAAAGAACAGGAAGAAAGACAAAGGGCCGACAACAATAAAAATCTCATGATTATGGGAGGTTTGGCGGCTGCGGCATTAGTGTATATGAAAATGACCTGATCTTATGGTTTTTGGTCATCATAAAATATATAATTCTCTATCGTTCTGTGAAGGTGATCTATCTGGTCTAAATGTAGGGGGAAGTGAAGTATTTTACTTTCCCCATCTGATAGGCTTGCAGAAAAATGATAAAGACATCGTATTGTCAGACGGACAATACTTCTATGAACCTGTAGTAAGCTCACTCAATGGAGAGCATCAGCTGGGTTTTTTCAGAAGGTTATGGAAAGGGATCAAACGGACGGTCCGAAAAGTAGGCAAGTTTGTTGGTAAAGTAGCTGGCAAAGTAGTCAAAGGAGTGAAACGAGTAGCGAGAGCTACTTGGAAAGGAATCAAGAGAGTAGGAAGGGCTGTATGGACAGGTGTAAAGAACGCTGGTAAGTTTCTCTATAAAAAAGTTCTTCCTGTTTTCAAGAAAATAGTAAAAGTAGTAGCTCCCATATTAAGCTTTGTGCCTGGTCCAATCGGTTTGATAGCAACAGCGGCAAGTATTCTTGTTGACTTGATTCCTGACCCGAAAAACCCGGCAAAGAAAATTCCGGTGAAGAAGAAAGTAACCAAGATGGTGAAAAGCCGTAAGGTTGCACCTACTGGAAAAAAGGTCACACTTAAAAAAGAAGTACTGGCCGTTGATAAAAATGCTACTTCTGAACAGCAGAAAAACTTCAAGAGGCAACAGGAAATTGCAAAGCAGCATCAGATTAATCAGGCGATTGCCAAACAGCAGTTGTTACAGGCTCATCAGCAGCTTTCAGTGTTAGGTGATCAGGTAAAGCAATTTGCAAAACGGAAGAAACTCAATATGTCTGAACTTCTTGGTATTGTGAAAAATGCTCAAAAAATTGGTGTTGATCATCAGGACTTGATCAAGAATATCAGAATATTTCAGAGGAGTGCGATTGATGTTCAAAAGCTGACTGACCTCAATGCGAATGCAAGGGCAATGGAGGCTCTTTCCAAGGGTGTTTATAAGGAAGACTTTCATAAAATTGCCAAACTTGAAGCGAGTAATGCATCTCAAAGAACAGCACAGAAAGATGAAACTGAACTGATTGCTCAATTAACGGCACAGAAGCACAATTCAGGGAAGATTGAAAAATCTGAACTTGAAAACCTTGTCCGTCTTGAAACTAAAGCTGGAGGTGCAGCAACTGCAAAGCAGGTGAGTGATTATTCAAAGATTGAAAATACTATTAATGCTGATACTTTGTTATCACAAAGCGAAGTGAAAAACAAAACAACCAAGGCACTTCAGCTTGCAAAGTATCAGGCATTAATAGCTGAAAATAAACGACAACCAAACTCAAAAACTAACAATAACCTATTGATGTATGGAGCTATTGGGCTCCTTGCATTAATAGCGGGTTCAAATTCCTGAAAACTTAATTTTATTAACAAATGTTCGATAAGGAAAATTTAAAACAGGCCGCTATTGGGGCCGGAGCCGTAACGGTGGGTGCCATCGTGGGTAAAAAAGTGCTCGGATATAGTGAGCAGCCTTTAGTTTCCATTGCAGCGATTGTAGCAGGAGGATTAGCAGCTTCAAAAGCAGACCGCAAGAATCCTTACCTAGCTCATTTAGGTACAGCACTTGTAGCAGCAGGTGCAACTGGTTTTGTGTCCAACCCAAAAACAGTTGAAAAATTCCCATTCATGAAAAACTATCTAGGAGCACCAGTAGCAGGTAACGCTGTCTCAGGTTTAGATGGTCTTGGAAGTGGTGAATTAGTGTACGGTCCTGACGGTCAGATGTACATGGTTCAAGGTCAAAACGGTATTGCAGGTAACGAGTTCAGACAAGATGAACACGGAAACTTGTACCAAGTAAGTGGTTTGCCTATGGGTTCATTGGATGATGATCTGGATGAACTTGACGGTTTAGGTGATCTTGATGATCTGGATGGTTTAGGTGAAGCAGATATTGAAGATCTGACTGGTTTAGACTATGCAGACGATATTGAAGACCTAGACGGTTTAGGTGAATTTGATGACGAAGACGAACTTGACGGATTGGGCGAGATCGACGACTTAGACGAAGAACTTGACGGCCTAAATGGAGAGGATGAAGCTATTATGGCAATGAGCTAAACTCTTCCATTCAACAAAGAACACTCAAATCTCTATTCATACAAGCAAAGTAAGGTGAACTTAGTCACTTCACCTTACTTATTTTTAAAGACTAACAAATTTCTCAATTTTAAAGACCTATTATCATGGCAGGTGTAAAAGTAGACACATCTAAAGAACAACGTCACTTATTCAGAGCGGCAAAGAAAAAAGGCGTTATTTTCGAAGCAACGCGTAAAGAAATTTTAGCTGGTAATGCTAGATTCATGGAAGCCGATTTATTGCACAGAGCGGAAATCACGACAGGTGCAGGTATTTACAACATCTTATTGTCCAACAACGATAAAGATGTAGGTGTTTCAGATTTACAGGGCAACATGACCGATCCGGGCGTAAACATCGCTGTAGGCCGTGTGCGTATTGGCTATGCCAAAGTCAATGAGTTCTTGGAAGATGGATCAACTCCAAACCCAGAATATGCAACAGCTAATGCTCAAAATGTTATCTACGATAACGCTTTGAAGGATCTTCCAGTAGAGCTTCGTCCTGCAAAATTGAAAGTTCAGCAAGACAACAAAACTTTATTCTCTCTTCCAGTAGAGCGATTTACCGTTGGTTCGGTATCATCAAAAGTACAGGGTGAGGAAGATGTTTTGGCGTTGCAGACTCCAATCATTTTAGCAGAGCGTAAGGAGATCAAGATTCAGCTTGAGTTCTCTCCTTCAAAGGAAATGCCTGATGGAGCAAAACACTTCTTCGAAGTACGTTTCATGGGTGTACAAACTGCTTCTAAGTAAGCATCATAAAAAAGTTTGAAAGTTAGAAAAAAAGGAAAAGGGTTTTACTCTTTTCCTTCTTTTCCAAAATTTTGAAGCATGTCAGAAAACAAGCAAACAGTAAAAAAGGAAGAAAAGGAATATTTCTACCAGACACAGCATATTTCTTTTCCTGACCAGCAACCAGCCGGAACACTGTATAAAGATATTGTTCTTAACAATGCTTATCAGCGTTGTGTAGGCATTGCACTATTTCCAATTACAGATGGCGGTCAGTCATTTTACAGAATAGGTTTAGGGGATCAAAACCAAGACTACCTTAACAATATTCATTACAAAGCACTTGTTAGCAGTGAGGCATCCGGGTTGGAAGTAGATAAACGTTTTTTAAAAGTGAATATCAAAGCGGAGGGGCATATTCTCAAACTCCGAACTGAGATTCAAAATCAGGTTACTTCTGAGCTGTCTTATGACTTTATTCTTCTTTTAGAAAGAGATAAAAAGATGTAACCTATGTCCAGAAAAGTAGAAATCGTAATGGACACAATGATTGAGGATAATCAAACTTTCTCACTCGATGGCTGTGTGGGTTTTTCTGTAGAGAACGCAGGAAATACAACCGCACTTTTTGGTTATGATGGCAGTGGCAGGCCCTTTGATTTACCACCCGGAGAAACAAGAGTTTTCCAGCTTCCAAATGGCTATGAGTTTCATAAAACGATGTCTTCACAATTTATGGAAACTGGCAAAGGATTACTGAAGATTACCAAGTTTGTATTAAGTCTATAATTGAATAAAAATGTTAGGTGGAGTAGGACAAAAATTATCACTGAATAAGATCACGGAATCAACAGAACCGACAAGGGTAGCAGTGAGTGACGGTACTTTTGTTTATCCTCCTATTCACCCTAAAAGGACTTATATCATTCCTGAGAAAACATTGCTTCTGGATTGTCAAGGCAAAGAATACTTTGAGTTTGAGACCTTGTTTAATGAAGCAATTGATATTGAGTTTTTCAGACTCAACGCAGGATCACGAGCCAAGCTATACATTTACAGAAACACAACTGCCGATTTGGTCATCGCTTTTGATAAAATCATTTACGGTCCTTCTCAATCTTTGAGGGTGAAGGGCGGTAAGTCAGTTTATATCATAGAAGTAGAGGCAATCAGAGATCCTTCCATTGATCAATCCATTCGTTATATCGTTAAAATAGACGGACAGCGTTACCAGTCATCCGGTGTTTTCCATACCACAATTGGAATTCCCACTTTAGAGGATTTCGGCAGTATACCGAAAGGTACACCAGCTGAGGAAGTGATTGGTTTAACCGTCAATGAGTTATTTGAAAAAAGACTCTGGAAGCCCTCAGCGGCACCAAACTTTTATCCTCCAGACATCTCACTTTCACCAGCCGGAAAAACAGTTGAAGAAGGATCAACAATTGAAGTGAATTTCACTTCCAATTACAATAGAAGGGATGCTGGGGCTGATTATGGGGCTACATTACTGTATCAGAACGGTGTGTATTTAGGCAATGTACCAGGTTCTTATCGCGTAAACATTTTTGGTCGCAATGAATTCAGAGCGAAGCAGTCTTATCTTCAAGGTGAAGGATTTAAAACAACAACAGATGGCATTGAATGGCCCAATACCATTAAAGCAGGAACCGTACAGTCATCTACTGTAGTGATACAGGGGCAAAGGGGGGTGTTCTTTGGTGCTATGGAGCATATCCCACAATCAAGCAATGAACTAAGACAACTGGGGCTATTGCTGGATGGTAAAAAAAATCAAAGAATTGCCTTAAATACAGAATGGAAGGAACAGTATTTAGTTTTTGCCTATAGTTACCCCATCAAACCGGACTGCAA
>NZ_JTAM01000037.1 GCF_000812565.1 Flammeovirga sp. OC4
TGACGCTCACGCTTAACACTTGAAACAGGGGGTACACCATAGTTAAACCTATGGCGCACAAAACATCATTATTTTACTGATGAAAGAAGAGGTATTTTACATACAACACTTCTTATATTTCTTGCCACTTCCACATGGATAAGGATCGTTTCTTCCTACTTTAGGTACTCCTATAAGGATTTCTCATACAAGTAAGCATTCATTATCTCTTCTGCTTCCTCTCCATCTAATTCATGGTAGGTTGTTCTATATCCTTCATAATTAATAGTTAAAAGCGTTTATTTTTTAGTTCACTCAGTTATAACTTCTAAATATGATAAAATTTATAATCTTCTCAACAACAATTCTGGCAATACTATTTTCACTTCTTTTTCATGTTCTTCAGACCACCAATAGATAATATAACTCACTTTCGCTTTTGCTATGGTATATCCTTTTTGAGATAGTCTTTGAAGCTCCTCTTTAAAGGCTTTGGAGAATTTTAAAATGAGATAGTTATCCTGAGTAAAACAACCATCTTGATCAAAAAGAAGAGCATCTCCGGTATTTAAGTTTGAGATGTACTTTTGTTTGTGAACAAAGAAGCTTAACCATAAATCTTTGTGAGTAGCTTGAAGAAGTAAAAGTTTTGAAGGTTCATAGTGTTGATCGTCTTCCAAAACTTCAAGATGAGGAATTGAAATATTATTTAGGTAGTTTTTGTTGGTGTGGATGGATAAATGATGCTTTGATCTGGTAAAAGCTACATACAACTCTCTTTTCCTGGCATTGGTATTCTCAATTTTATCTTTGAGCATAATAAATACGTTATCAAACTCTTTGCCTTTTGACTTATGGATTGTAGAAACAAGAATGGTTTCTTCGTCTGAATTAATAAAGTTTTCTAGTTTGGACTCTTTGATAAAAATCTCAAAATCTGATTTGTATTTAATCTTTGGATAAAGTTCTTCAAATTCAGCTATGATATTTAGACATAACGATAAGTGTTGACTGTTACTGAAGTTTGATTTAATCTTTTCTATTGAATCCTTCCACTTATTATTGTCAATAATAGCCTCACTATTTTCAAAATCTAAGGCAATGATAAAATGACGTATTTCTGATAAATTATATAAGTTGAAACCATCATTGGATTGAATAAGTTTAGCCTTCTTTCCCATCATATTCAACAAGCCTGTGATCTGTAAAGCATCTTCATTTTTATGAGTAAGAATACAAGTCGAACCTTTTAATGGACTGTGATAAACTGTTCTTACCACCGCTTCTATTAAATGTTGGGAAACATACTTTGTTAACTTTACGGAACCTGTCTCTTTCGACTTAGAGGTGATTTGATTTACCTTTAATCGATTACCGATTTTTTTGACAAATTGATTGGAATAATCGACCAAAGCCATATCACTTCGATAGTTTTCTGTCAATTCATACTTTTCTGCTCCGTTATGTTGAATAAAGTCTTCTAAATATTTTGAAGAAGCCCCTCTGAATTCGTAAATATTCTGATCATCATCCCCCACCATAATTACCCTCATATCATCATTAATCTCCATCAAGGTAGACACTAACTCAAACTCCGCTTGATCCATATCTTGTGCCTCATCGATCACAAGTACCGTTTTGGTAATTTTGGATTGTTCAATCTCCTTATTCTTAATTTTGTCTACTGTGGAAGCAATAATATTTTGCGATTTCTCTAGATCACCTACCTTACCCAATATTTCAAAACAATAAGAATGGAAGGTCATAATTTCAATACCATACACTGCATTTCCAATCAATGCTTTGAGTCGCATTTTAAACTCTGTTGCCGCTGCCCTCGAAAAGGTCAACATCAAGAGTTGTTCATGCTTGACATCTTCCATGAGAATCAAAGAGGCTAATTTATGTACTAACACCCTAGTTTTCCCACTTCCTGGACCAGCTAGAACGGAAATATAATCCGACTTATTATCTTTAATTATGCTATTTTGAGTGATGGACAATCCACCAAAAAGCTGTTCATATTTGGCGGGTGTAATGTTCTTTTTTAAAGATTTCCCTTTTTCACCTCTAAAATATTTTCTTAAAAAATCTGAGTATTCCAAGTGAAAATAATCTTCCGTAAACTGCAATGCATCTTGATAATCTTGGATCATTTTTTTGGCATACTCTCCTACTATATGAACCTGTTCGGTTTTATTTTGATAGTATTGATCCAATTTCTCATAATCTGACTTCTTATATTTGATCTGATTGTTTTGCTCTAATCGATCAACCTTTATCTTATTATAAGTAATCAAAAAGCCTCCATCAATCTTAATGGCATCAATCCTCGACAAGTAAAAAAGGGCATCTTCAATATCCTCTAATTTAGCATTTACCTTAAAAAGAGAAGATGTGTTTTTAAAGTCAAAGGCTTTCTTTAATTCTAAAATTGAAAAGTGAACTAGTATTTCATTTCCTTCTAAATTTTGACTTATACTTTTCTCAAACAAAAACTCAACGATAAATTCTGATAAAGTATACCTTAATTGAATTTTCTTTTTTAATGTATCAGGTGACAGTTTACATTTTACAATAAAGTGATGATTTGAATACTCATCTTTCTTCCTTTTGATACTATTTGTAATCACCCAAAAGTTTAAGATGGTATTTATCTTCTGAGGGTTGACTCTGGAAACATTCTCACTTTCTGCTTTTTCATTGAGTTCTTTAATATGATATTGACATTCCTCTTCTGTAAATTGATCAACCAAAAAATTTTCAATACCATGGAAGGACTTCAATATATTCAAAGACCTATTTTTCTTGTCTTCTCTTTTGATAAAAGCGGTCAAATCCTTTGCATCAGACAGAATTCCTTCAGCCCTCAGTAAAGTAATGACTTCTATGACCTGTTCCTTTTTTAAACCAAGGTGATCTGATATATAATCAACTCTCGTTTCTGCTTTCTCATCATCTTCTCTTATCCGTGTTTTGGAAGAAAATAGTTTTTTGATGACTCGAATGGCATTCTGTTTTTGGTCTTCATTAAATCGAGGAGAATTGTTTATTTTATCGATTGCCTCCTGTGCATTTTTAGATTGAATACTATCCGCAAAAACTTGAGGCATATTTTGTCCACGTTTTACATAACCGGCATCTTCTAATGCCGCTATAGCAGTGGTCACCCTTGTTTCTAATTCCTTGATACTATCATCCCAACCTGCTTTCCTTGCGATCTCTAAAGCAGAATTTGACACACTACCTTTATAAACTGATAGTTGTTTGATAGCACTCCATATTTGCTTTATTTCATTGAAGTTTAGCTTTGTTTGATTCAAAAGAAGAAAATGCTTGTCTAAATCTTCTTCATTAAACAACACAAAGCATTCTGCTGACAAGCTTTGATCTCTCCCTGCCCTACCTGCTTCTTGCACATAATTCTCTAAAGAGTCCGAGACTTCAAAATGAACTACCATCCCCACATCACTTTTATCCACTCCCATTCCAAAAGCAGAAGTAGCAACCATAATATCTACTTCTCCATTGATAAAAAGTTCTTGGTTTTCAGACTTCTCATTCTTGTCCATTTTTCCATGATAAGCCCTAGCATAAAATCCATCTTGATTTAATTGCTCTGCAATTTTGTAGGCTTTTTTAGTCCTTGAAACATAAACAATTGTTGGGCATTGTTTCGCTTCTATCAATTCTCTAAGTTGAGCGTACTTTTCTTTATCTCCTTTCTTAGGAATTACTTGGTAACTCAGGTTCGTCCTTGAGGCTTTGGAACTAAATTCTTTTAATTGAAGAGATAATTTACTTGAGAAATAATGCTTGATATCGTTAACGACCTGCTTTTTGGCTGTAGCTGTAAAACAAGAAACAGGAATGGTATAATTTAGCTTTTTCTTTATTTGTAAGTTTTGAATAAAGTCCGCAATGTACAAATAGTCCACTCTAAAATCTTGTCCCCAAGCTGAAAAACAGTGGGCTTCATCAATTACAAACCTTACGATATTCCTCCCCAATAAAAGTCTTTCTATCGACCTTGATCTCAATGACTCAGGAGAGATATATAATAAAGAAGCCATTCCATTTTCAACTCTTTCAAAAGATTTCGCTCTTTCGATAGGGTCTAATAGTCCATTAATAGTTACTGCATCTGTGATATTAGATTTCTCTAAATTATCCACTTGATCTTTCATCAATGACTGTAATGGTGAAATCACAACCGTTAACCCCTTCACATTTTCACCACTCATTAATGCTGGAACTTGAAAAGTGATCGACTTTCCTCCTCCTGTTGGAAAAATAGCTAGAAGTGATTCATTATTTATGGCAGCATTTACGGCATCTTCCTGCAGAGACCTACCTTCAAACTTACGATAATCAGGGTATCCAAAATACTTTCGCAACCCTTCCTTTGCCCCTAATTTACTTTGACAATAATTACAGTCTTCAGAACATTTGGTATTCCTTAATATTTTAAAAACAGCTTCAACTTTGGGATACGTTTTTAATACCCAGGGTGGCGTAATAGAGTATTTATTATTTATCGAAATAAGTGCCAAAACATAGGCTAATTCTACTGGGTTTTCTAGGATTAAATCCTCTAAAGAAGCTATGTTATCACAAATCTCTCCTTTAAATCTTCTGAAGATTGTAGATTTTATTTTTTTATGATCGGACTGATAATGAATGTATTTGAAAAAGGATTTATATTCTCTTTGATCTTTAAGTAAAGCATAAAAAATTGCTCTTAAGTCTTCGTCTAGATTATTGAAAGCTACAATCTCATCATGTAGTAAGTCTTTCGTTTTCAAGCAATCTGTTAATGGATTATTCAATTCATCAGTCTGTAATTTATCATCTTTTAAAAGCTTATGATAAGGTTTGGAGGGAAATAATAAAGGAGACCAATGCAAAGTATCAATCACTTCTTTCTCTGCAAAAGACACTACAAATTGCTTTTCAATGCAGGGAATATCATGTGCAAAAATATTATGTCCACATATAAACTCCTTCTCTTTTATACATTGAAGCAAATCTTGATTGGAGGTAGAATGTGAAGCCACATCCTCACCTGATACTACTCCTATATCTTCAATTTTCTTCGATTTTACATTAACCTCTACATCAATAAAAGCAATCCTTTCCATAATATACTCTATAAACAATCAGCTGTAATAACAACTATTCTTTACAAATTTCTTAGATGATAAAAAGACGGTCCCGTCAATTATTTTAAAATCTTGTTTGCTAGTCGACTTAATCAGCTAACTAATAGATCAAATCAACAGTGTTCAATATAATTAGAATCAAGAAGAAATTATAACATAATACATATTTAATACTTAGGGTTAAGAGACATTGACTACGTTAAGAAAATAATAATGTGCAAGTGTACTAATCATCAATTCCAAATTGCTTAAATTATATAAAACTCAACGACTGAAAAATAAAAAGAGGGCATGATACTATCCATCAAAAACCCTCTTTCATTTACTAACATTCCACATTTTAATCGAAACAAAATCTCTGATTAATAGTATCAACCCGAAATACGATTAAATGAGGTGCCGTTTGTAAAGCATTTCTACTTTTGCAAAGTGTGCTCCCGAATCTAACCTTCGTTTTAATTTATAAATGGACTTTATCTTTGTGGGTTCATAATGAGTGACCACCAATTTAAAACGATATTGATCCGTTCCGTAGGTTCTTGATGACAATAAATCGGTTTTAAAATCCTCAGACCGTACTTCTGCTATAAATTTGGGGTGTTCTGTAGAAAACACTTTGTGAGGGACTTCACGAAAACCTTCAGAAAACAAAAAATTTAATTTTCTCTTCAACTTTGCTTTTTTTCTTTCAGGTACAACATGGATATGCACAACCCTATCAGTGATTAGGCCCTGAAATACTTTTTTTGACAGCTGTACAATTTCTTTATCAGAGAGAATATCTTCTGTCTTTTCTTGCCAAGCCCAAAAAGTTACGGATTCTAAAGCAACCCACTTCAATTTCAAATAGATACCTTCAAACCTTCTGATCATGATTATTCTCTTTGTAATTAAATGCTCGGTTTGCTCAGCAAGTTCTAATTCTTTTAATTTTAGCATGATAAAAGTAGTTTTAAAGGTTAATAGTAACAGTTGAAATAAGAGTATATTCAAATTCAAGAGGCGTAGTTATTCCATCACCACTTAGCCAGGTACTTTTCAAAAAGTGGACTTGACAAGATTTGATATTTAGATTGAAGGTTGGGTTAAATTCCAATACCTTTCTTACTCTTTTTAGAGCTAAGGTTAAATCCGCTTGAAAGTTTTCTTTACTGGAGGATAATTCAATGGTCAATACCCCCTTTTTGAAAGACTTAATATCGGTACAAACCTGAGTAAGCATACGAGAGTACTTATCAACCCCATGAACAAAATAGTCGTTGAGTACTTGAATCTCTTTGTCTGAAAAAGTATGTTTTTGCATTACAATAGTATTTAAAGGGTTAAAACTATTGCATCAAGAAAAGAAGAGAAGTGACCATGTTTTTTTTAGGCGGCCGCCTCACATCATTTTTACCACCGTGCCTTGGTGAAAGATCGGTTGGTGAGTGTTAAAACACTACTCTTGATGCTATTATCAATTCAAAAGTGCATAATTCTCAATTAAAACACAACCATTAAGGTATTTATTCTATTTTAATTAGAGACTTATTTTATTCAATAATAGTAGTAGGCCTTATCTCGGTTTATAACAGTTAAACTCGTTCAGTACACTTTAAACTACGTTTCTATGCACTTTCAATCCATTTTTCTACAAGATTCTAAAGTGTAATTATATCTAGAAAATTCTTTATAAAAAGAAACTATGATAAACGTTAAACAGGTTGTTATTTTGAAAAGTTTTTTCTAAAATGACAGTTCATTACGAACACGTTGTCGTTCCATTATTAATTTGATTATCACTTCAAATTATAGTTTTTTTTAATCAATTTACTTAGCAAATACTTTTAATATCTCATAAACAACAATTAAAAAATGCTTCAAAGAAAATTTGATAAAATCGTTAAAGCGGAGTTTCCTAATGCGAAAGATGCAAAGGATACATCTATTCACTATTTAGGTAAAATGCAAATTGACTATGAATTGGATGTATCAAAAGTCCTGATGGCCACTTCAGTTTGCTCAGACGATATCAATGTACCTTCATCTACTTTTTTCAGTATACTTTTTGGACCGTTTGTAATGGGTGGACTTGGAGGTATTCCGTTTGTAGGTAAAACAGGTATGACAGCTTTTGCCCATCATGTACCCGATGGAGGAAGTGCATTTATTTTTTATGGCCCTCATATTGGTATCACATTAGATGGTGAATTAGGTAAAATGTACAGACCAAGAATGGAAGAAACCGGAAATTCTTGTGGAGCACTGATGTTGGCATTAAGTCGTCTGGAAAATGAAACCTATACCCCCACTATGAGCGATGATGATTACCAACAAATGAAACTTGAAGAAAGTTTGCTGCCCTACAGAGAAAAAATCATGTCAGCCGAAAATAAGCCAAAAGCAATTACTGAAGCTACTTATGAGATTATTGACCAAAAAATCCATGAGTACTTGAAAACTTGCAAAGAGGAATTTCATGTGGATAAGGTCACTTTGCTCGGCGGAATAGTTATCAATACTGATTATGGTCTGGATGATTATTTCGATGTTAGAAATTTTGAAGTCATTGACTTAAATAGTATTTAATGTAAAATACCTAACTATAATATATACTGCCTCACCAATATTGGTGGGGTATTTTTTTCAACTATCATCGCATTGAGATAAAAAGAGTGATGCAGAGGTGATATGAATTCAAAAATTAAATAAATCACCTCTACGTAGTTCACTATCACTCCTCCTTCTCTCATACTTCTTCCATCATAAAAGCTCCTGCCAAGGCTTTCGTTTCTATATCTTTTGCGAATAGTGGAGTTTCTTCATTGATATGAAGTTGGAAAGGTGTTTCCTGTGGATCAATGTCTTTTGTTAGCTCGTGAGTGGCTTCGATAAATTTTTCATTTTCAGTTTCTGAAATCACTTTACAAGTAAGCAGACTAGTGTCCTCATCTATTTTTTCAACTGTTAATTCCCAAGTGATTTGTAGTATTACATAGTTGACATCATCCAACCAAAGTGTAGTATTAGGTGAGACGGTCAATACTCTATGCTTTTCTGAGATTGTTTCTATGTAGTGCTGTACCATAAAGTAACCCGCTACATTTTCGACATTCATTGAGACTCTTTTTCCTGAAGGTAATTGCCCTTGTGCCGCACTTTGATGCCCAGATGAACAGGCGGCATATTCTTCGGAAGTTATATTGAAGAGCCATTCTGAGATGTTGATACTTTCAATGTTCGCGTTAATAATGGCTTGTGCTGTTGCTTCTCCTAGTTTTGTCATGATGTTTTTGATTTGAAGAGAGTAAATTTTGTTTAGAAATAAGTGTTCTCGTTTTTGAATTTTCCGCCAACCATCCAGAAGTAAAATCTCATTTGACCGTGAATAGGCTGTACAGCATCCCAATGTTCAGTGATTTGACCATTTTCTACTTTCCATACATCTATGATATTCAAACCTTTTTGAGGATTTCCTCTATGTTTTTTATCATTCGTGGCATGTGAGTGAACGGTTACGTGTTCCCCATCTACATAAATATGCTTCACATCATACATATAATCAGGGTATGTTTTTGCAAAGTTAGAGACCACTTCCAACACCCCTTCTAAACCATCGACCATACTTTGATTGTGTTGTTTGTAAGGGTGACTTCCATACGTCTTTCTTATGTATTCAAAATCATGATCATTCATTATATGCTGCACAAAGTCAACTACGATTGTTGCATTTTCTACTTCTTGTGCTGTCCATGATGCTTTCTGATACTTCTGTAAATCAATTTTTTGCGTTTCCATTTTAACTTTATTAAAAGGTTTTTAAATAAATAATCTTTAACTTGCATTTTGCAATCTTTTACAAACATAAAGCATTAACTTGCATTTTACAAGCTATAAAATGAAAAAAGATGAATTAAGATCAGAGTGCCCTATCAATTATGCCTTGGAATACCTTGGGGATAAGTGGACATTATTGGTGATTAGAGACCTTGTTTTTGAGGGAAAAAAATTCTTTAAAGAGATCCTGAATTCGAAGGAAGGCATCGCTACAAACATCCTTACTGACCGTTTAAAACGATTAGAAAGTTTGGGCATTGTGGAGTCTCGACCTTATGAAAAACAAAGAAAATTCAAAGTTTACTCACTGACAGACAAGGGAATAGATTTAATTCCAGTTTTATTAGAATTAATTGTTTGGTCTGCTAAACATAAGGAGGGCTTAAATGTGAGTTCAGAGTTTATTGAACTCGTAAAAAAGGATAAAGAAGGAGTAATTCAAGCTATTACAGAAAGTGTAGGGACTAATAAATTTAGTGCGAATCGCGAAGCATAAGGTAAGTTGATTTTTTTTGAAAAGTTTTTTTTAAAAAAACAGTAATTCAGTTTTGATGTGTGGATGTTAGAATGCAATGTCCACACATTTACCTCATTCATTAAGGACAAATGTTGTATTCAATAATTTGAGTCATAGTGTTTTTTTTATAATTTGAATAAGCCAAATATTAAGAATTTGCGTCAACTCAAAAAATAACTATGAAACTACTTGAACACACAACAACCTGGGCCAAAGGTGATATCTACCAAGGAAAAGTGATGTTAAGCACTGGCATTCTCCTCCTCATTGTTGGTATAATGATCCTAAGAAGCAATTATGAATTATTAAAAGGAACTTTGATTCCTATATCATTAGCAGTGATAATGCTATTGGGATATGGAGGTTTTCTAACTTTCACTAGAAATAGTCATCTGACCAATGTAGAATCAATTTATAAAGAAAGTCCAGCAAAGGCGATTGAACAAGAGTTTGAAAAAGCAAAAAAAGATCACGAGGCGTATTCCAAATTAAAACCTGTATGGGCGTTATTGATCGTCTTATCTTTGGGTTTGTTCTTTATTTTTAAAACAGACTATCTCAAAGGGCTTTCTCTTGGGCTTGTAGGTCTTTTCTTTCTAGCATTAATAATTGATACGAATCTTCATTTCAGGTTAAAACCCTATTTTGACCTACTTAGTAATTTCTCATTAAATAACAATCTATGATTATTTCAAAAAGTATTGGATTAAAAAAATTAATACAATGGTCAGGCGTCCATATGCTATGGCTTTTAATTTTTATGACTTCAGTGGCTGCTCTTTATTATTTTAAAGTGATAGAAATTAGCATTCCATGGTTACCTGTCTCTGTCATCGGTACTGCTGTAGCTTTTTACGTTGGTTTTAAAAATAATCAAGCTTATAATAGAATGTGGGAAGCTCGAAAAATTTGGGGAGGAATTATTAACGATAGTAGAACTTGGGGAATGATGGTGGATGGTTTTATTACAAACCAATTTACCAATGAAAAGGTCAGTGAAAACGAAATAAAAGCCATCAAAAAAAGACTAATTTACAGACATATTGGTTGGCTTTATGCTCACCGGAGCCAACTTTTAGTCCCTGCCCCCTGGGAACATTCGAGTCAGAAGGGGCATATTGGAAATAGAGCGAAGTATTTTCAGAAAAATTTCGGTATTGGTTTAGTAGATGATGAAGTGACTAAATCTGAGTTAAAAAACTTTTTACCACCCACTGAATACGACCGATTGATCAACTATGCCAATACTGCTACCCAAATCATCAATGAACAATCTCGTGAATTAACTCAATTGCGAGCGTCGGATTTAATAGAGGATTTCAGGCATATGGAAATGACTAAAATACTCTCCAATTTCTACACTTTACAAGGGAAAAATGAACGAATCAAAAAGTTTCCCTTACCTCGACAGTATGCCAATATCAGTAGGTATTTTGTGACCATTCTTATCGCTTTACTCCCCTTCAGTATGATTCCAGAATTAATAAAATTAGGCAGTTGGGGAATTTGGATTTCTGTTCCCATTTCTGCCTTGGTTGGCTGGGTTTACCTGATGATGGAGATCGTTGGAGATTATTCAGAAAATCCATTTCAAGGAATGGGCAATGATATACCAATGCTATCACTCTGCCGAATTATTGAAATTGATCTTCTTCAGATGCTAGGGGAAACAGATTTACCAGCTCCGATTCAACCTAAGAATGATATTTTGATGTAAAATTAATCACAAAAGAAACTATTACGAATAAAGAATAGTCCTATTTAGAAATGCCCTTATTGATAACAAATAGTTGTTGATAAGGGCTATTATTTTAAAATAACAATTTTACTTTTTCACAGATAAACACTATAACAACACAAACATGAAAAATTTGTATTTATCAATGACCAAACCTTAAAACGATTTCAATACTGTTGTAAATTAAGTCAGCGTATTCTCTATATCTTGCTTCTGTTAGCCCTACTTTAGAAAAAAAAAAGGAATAAAAAAACTTATAAAATGAACTAATATTCACACTAAAATAATCTGTATTATAAATTTAAAAATTAGATTATCAACGATTTACAAGTATTACAAAATAATATTATATTAGATATTTACAATAATTACTTCGTATTATTATATTTGTATGTAATGTATGATTCACTAAACATTATTTTTACAACTTTTGTAATACTATTGAAAAAATTTCCATTTAGAGGAAAAAAGGCATTGCATCATTATCATAACATTAAATACTAGGTTATAATGAGAGACCTAGATGCTAGTAGTACTTATCTCCAATTTAATTATTATACTCTTTCCTATGAAATTTGATTTATTCAATTTTTTCAAGATTAAGACGAAAGTCTTTTTATCCATTGAGATTGCTTTCATTATAATTTTTCTATTTTTAGATTTAAAAACGGAAATAGTTTCACTTTCATTTCTTACACTCATACAGGTAGGAATTGTTCTATTTTCATCACAATCAGAAAAGTGGACTTGGATATTGCATCTTCAAATATTACTACTCACAGCGATAGTTACCACAATTTCCTTTATAGGAGGGGGAATTACATCTCCAGTCATCTATTTCTATATTCCAACAATGGCGGTAAGTTTCTTGTTTTTTGATCTAAAAACAGGAGCCATGTATACTGCTCTTATATTAGTTTTAGCTATAATTTTGTCTGTAGTTTCTATCAATGAGTGGTCACCTTCTAATGGAATCGCACTAACAGAATTACAAAATAATATCTTTTTCGCTTTGGTATTAGTCGGGGCGAGTACAGATACCCTTTGGACAATTGTCCAATATGAAATTGCTCGTAATAAAGGGGAAAATGAGTTAAAACTGTATCACGATGAAATTATTCAGCAAGAAGAAGAACTTCGTCAGCAGCAAGAAGAGTTAATTTCAACTAGGGAACATGAACTTGAATTAGCTAAAACAAAAACAACCGCACTTGAAGAAGAACAACGTAGGATAAAGGCGGAACAAGATTTATTTGTTATTCAAGAGGCCTTAAAATATACTTCTGAGATTCAAAAAATTACGCTTCCTGGAAATGAAATATTAAAGGATTTCTTCAATGAACACACTCTAGTGTATAAACCCAAAGAATCAATCAGTGGTGATTTCTACTATGTCAACGATTATAATAAAATTACGATGGTAGTAGTAGGTGACTGTAAAGGGCATGCTATTAGTGCCACTCTACTCACAATGGTCATTTCAGGGTACTTTGATTCTCTACAGGAACTCCCCTATTACCCAAGCCTCCTTTTGTACAATTTACATGATTATCTAATCAATAAGTTTGATCACAAAATTGACGATAAAGAGCAATTTAAACATGAAGTGAATTTATCAATTGCTTATTTCCAAGGAAATAACATGATTTATACATCTGCTAACGGTAGAGGTATTCTAGTCCAAGAAGATAATGTCAATGAACTTCCTCATACAAATGCTCCTATTGGAGATCGATTTAACTTAATCAAAAACTTCAAAGACGTAGAGTTCTCGATCTCTCCTGATGATGTGGTTGTATTGTTTACGGATGGTTTGACTAAAATTGGGCAAACTGAGAAAACCGAGGACCTTATAAAAATAAGTAAGGAGTTCTATGGTAAATATGAAAAAGATTGGACAGCACAGATTCAAAAATATATCAGTAAAAACTTCGCTTCTGAACAAGATGATGATATTACGGTTTTAGCTTTTAATCTGAATTAAAAACTAAGGAGTACTACTCAACGAATAGGAAAGGGTCGGGGTACTATTCACCTTTTTTACCTCATCATAAATCCACTTTTAAATCATGGGTTTATGATGAGGTATTTTTATACAACTGCTTTGAATTGATTTATTGAAGGTCGATCAAGAGTTCATTACTTTTTAGAGTTCCTACTGTAGCATAAACCTTCCCACTTCCCAATTGTGTTTTTGCTCTAAGCATGGCTAGTGCTCTACCCTTATGAGATTTCACTTGATTCGTGTTATGAGGCGATACATTCATTTCTGAACCATTATCTACACCGATCAACTCTAACTCTTCTGACACATGGAATATTACTTGCTCTTCTAAGTTTTTAATTTCGTGTCCTTGTTCATCCAACATTTTCACTTTGACATGAGCAACATCATATTGATTGGCTTTCATCTGGGAGCGGTCTGATTCAACGACAATTTTAGCTACTTTTCCTACGGTATTTAATACATACTCTTGTACTTTCTGACCTTGATTATAGCCTACCACTTTCAACTCTCCCTTTTGATAAGGTACTAACCATTTGATGATATTGTCAGTTGAAGTGAAATCTGAAAGAGATTGTTTCCCTAAGCTTTTCCCATTAAGAAAAAGTTCAGCTTCTTCACAATTTGTATAGGCTTGCACTACAATTTCCTCTCCTTTTTTATAATTCCAATGTTCATTGACCTTATACCATTCCCATAATCTCAATTCTGCCCATACTGGTGGTTTTCTTAACTGTATATCAAATTTCCAACCTCCCTTTTGACTATAGGAGTATTCTGATATTGAAGCAGGTGTAGTGACCATATATACTTTTGGTTCTTCCTTCCATAAACACTCAAAGAAATGCCCTCTAGGGTTTTTGAAACCGGCAAAATCAAATAGAGAAATATTTAATCCTTTTCGAGGCCACAAACCCGCCTCTCCTAAATAGGCAAAACCTGTCCATACAAAAATGCCTGGAATAAAATCTCTTTCTTGCACCGCTTTCCACTCTGAATAGGCCACCCAGTTTTCTGATCCCAACATCATTTTATGAGGAAAAGCGGCATGGGCTGCATCATAATCTATCTCTCTATAATTAAGTCCTAAAATATCAACGGCATCAGCATATCCACTTGCAAAAGCAATGGAGGGACGAACGCTTCCACAAACTGTTGGGCGTGTTGTATCTTCTTCTTTGACCCACTTAGATAACTGATGAGCAATGATAGAAAGAGAATCTACGCCACCCGTTACTTTATCAAATACAGGTTTAATGATTGTTGTATCAAAAGTAGGTGTATCTTCATACTCTCTGATTCCATTTTTAAGTTTAGCATAGGTCTTAGAGTAAGCAGGGAAAGTCCATTCAATTTCATTCCCAATACTCCACATGATTACTGAAGGATGGTTATAATCTCTTCGAATCAAATCTTTCAAATCACGTTCTGCCCACTCTCTAAAGATTTCAGGGTACCCAGTCGAAATATCTTTGGGTGCTTTCTTTCCACCTAAACAGTTCATCATTTTCCCTTTAGGAACATACCACTCATCAAATGCTTCGTTCATCACCAAAAAGCCCATTTCATCGCATAAATCCATCAGTAGTGGTGAATGTGGATTGTGTGCCATTCGAATTGCATTTACACCTACTGACTTCAATTTTTTCAAACGAAAAACCCAGTGATCTCGTACAGCGGCTGCACCTACTGCTCCAACATCATGATGTAAATTGACTCCCTTAATTTTTACATTTTGCCCATTCAAGAAAAAGCCTTTTTGTGAATCAAATTCAAAGTCTCTAATACCAAAATGCTCTTCTGTTTCATCGACGACTTGACCTTTCTCTATCACTTGAACTTTAGCAGTGTATAAATAAGGGTGATCTATCCCCCAGCGTTTTGGTTGAATGACTTGTAATTTTTGATCAATGATATCTCCTGTAATGGCTTTTGCTTCACTTTCAGTAACCACTTTACGCTCTTCATCCAAAATACTAACCTTCACGGAAGTCTGTTTTGACCTTCCCTTGATCGTTGTTTTTACACGAACAATAGCATCCTTTTTTGATAGTTTAGATGTTTCTATTCGAATGCCCCATTGTGGTATATGTGTTTTAGAGGTTTTTACTAATCTCACATCACGATAAATCCCCGAACCAGTGTACCAACGTGAATCTACAAAGTTGGAATGATCCACTTTTACGGCTATCACATTTTCTTCTCCATATTGCAGATGATCAGAAAGTGAATAAGAAAAACTAGAATATCCACTTGGTCTAAATCCTAGCTTTGTTCCATTAATATAGACTGTGGAATTACAATACACTCCATCAAATTCAACCCAAATCTCTCTGCCTTTATCGGATGTTGGAACAGTAAATGTTTTTCGATACCACCCTATTCCTCCTTCAGTAAAACCAGTACTCGAAGCACCTTTATCTTTTTGGTAACCTCCTAAAATACTCCAATCATGCGGTAATCTGATGGCCTCCCAAGTGGTGTCATCATAGGCTTTCTGTTCCGCATTTTGTTGTTCGTTTTTGATAAACTTCCATCCAAAGTTAAAATCATCTACTGATCGTTTTTTGGTTTGACTGCATGAAGTGAAAGCCAAGAATAAAATAAGTAGTAATACAGTTGGTCTCATACCTTATTTAAGTTTGTTAGTTGAGTTCATATAATCTGATAGTGAATGTAAAAGAAATACCCTCCCTTTAAGTAAAAAAATTTAACCAAAAGAGAGGGTATTTAGTGTATGAGTGAGAAATTGTTCTTATTCTGATAACGTTTTTGTATCCCAATACTTCTCAACGATTGCCTGAATTTCCGGATAGTTTTCATCCGTTTCATTCAAATCTTCTCTTTGCTTTTTCAATTCTGACTTCAACTTTGCAATGATCTCTTGGTATTTTGGATCATCGTAGCGGTTATGTAATTCTTCTGGATCGTTTTTCAGATCATAAAACTCCCAAGTGTGAGGTGTTTCTCTTTCGATACCATAATATTGTTTCGCCCAATAGTGCTTGGCATATTCTGACTCCGGTAAGTAATGTTTTCCGTAATAGAATACCAATTTGTAGTCCTCTGTACGTAAGCCGAAATGTGCGGGTACATAATGGTGAATAATGTGCATCCAATAACGGTAGTAAGTTGCCGTTCTCCAATCTTTCTCTTCTTTCCCTTTTAGCGTTCTTGCAAAGCTTTTCCCTTGCATATACTCAGGTGCCTTTCCTCCTGCCATTTCAATTAATGTGGGTGCAAAATCCGTATTATTGATTAGAAGGTCAGTGTCTCTTCCTGCTTCAATAGTTTTAGGATAATGTACGATAAATGGCATACGCATCGACTCTTCATAAATCCAACGCTTGTCCTGTAAGTCATGTTCTCCCAACATCATTCCTTGATCGGCGGTGTAGACAATGATTGTATTTTCCCAAAGGCCTTCTTTCTTTAAATAATCAAATAAACGACCTAAGTTATCATCCACTCCTTTTACACAACGTAAATATCTTTTCAAGTAATCTTGATAAGCAACATGTGCTGACTGTTGCCCTTTTAGAGAATCCTCATGGAAAAACTTATTATAGTTTCTGTACATATGACGATCAGAAACGGAAGTACCAATATAGTTTATCAAAGAATCATTGGCTCCTCTTGTTGCTTCTGATCCCCAATTGGGTTGATAATACAAGCTTGAAGGTTCGGGGATTTCTGTATCTGCCAAGTAGTCTTCATAACGAGGTGCATACTCAAAGAAATCGTGTGGTGCTTTATAGTGATGCATCAAAAAGAACGGCTTGTCCTTATCTCTATTTTCTAAATATTCGATCGTCACATCTGTTATTACATCACTTGAATGACCTTCCGTTTTCACTTTATTTTTTGGCCACTCTCCTTTTCCTTTCTCATGGAATGAAGGATTGAAATATTTTCCTTGACCTGGCAATACCTTATAATAATCAAAAGCTGTAGGTTCAATATGTAAGTGCCACTTTCCAATGATCGCTGTGCTGTAACCCAACTTTTTCATTTCTTTTGGTAAATACTGTTTTTCTGGCTCTAAACGAATATCCAAATCCAATACACCGTTGGTTTGAGGATACTGACCTGTGATAATTGAGGCTCTACTTGGTGTACAAATAGAGTTGTTACAAAAAGCATTATTAAAGCGAATTCCTTCGTCTGCTAGTTTATCCAAATTGGGTGTTGGATTTAAAGAAGATAAACGACCTCCATAAGCCCCAATAGCATGTGCAGCATGATCATCTGACATAATGTAGATAATGTTGGGCTTTTTCTTTTGAGCAAATGAAATTGCTGATGAAAACAAGATTGCGAGTAATAACCCTGTTTTTGTGAGTGTTTGAAGATTAAATATTTTCATTTCTGTGTTAATATAATATCTATTTTTTTATGCTCGGTTTAATTTGAGCTTGTTTTCGTTTTGTTGTTCGTGTTGCCGTTATATACAATACAACGGCCCAATAAGAAGTGTGCCCTGTAGAACCACAATTCCTTGTGGCACACGGACCATATCCATGTTTCAAGTGTTAAGCGTTAGCGTCACTTGGAACAGATCATTGGCGAAGTCTCCCGACTTCGAATATTAAGGTCACTCTTTCATTCATTTCGAAGTCGGGAGACTTCGCTTATAGGAAATCACAAGTGACGCCTACCGGCTTAACACTTGCGATATGAAAATGAAGAAAATAGGTTTTGCGACATACCATGCCCCCTAGCTATTATTTATTTTCTTTAAAATTGATCTTAAAGACATAAGCAAAATCACATGGCTTATCTTTTGGAAGCGTTACATTTAATGCGCCTTCCGTTCTTTCCCATTTCAATTTCCCTTTGTGACCAATCAATTCTATATCTTTTACTTTTGAATTATAAGCAATTAAACCTAATGATTTGATAGGCAACACACCTGATTCAGGCCAGCCTAATGCAATAGCATATAACTGATCTCCTTTTGTTGTAAAACGGATATCTTCAGCTCCGAAACCATCAAATTTTTGATCGGCTAAGTGACCACTTTTAGTCTTCGTTGGGCCTTCTCCAAAAATCAACCAAGGACGGCTATCATAGATTGCTTCTCCATTTAACTTTAACCACGCTCCCATTTCCAACAAACGTTCTTTTTGTTCTTGAGGAATTGTACCGTCAGGATGTGGTGCAACGTTTAATAATAGACATCCATTTTTACTGACAATATCTACAAGGTCATCAATCAAACGGTTCGTAGGATAGCATTTAAGATCTGATGCATACGACCATGAAGATTTTGAGATAGATGTATCCGTTAACCATGGATCAGGATAAATATCAGGCATACGTTCACGCTCCAAGTCCACTGTTCCTACACCCAATGGGAAATCAGGGCGCTTGAATGTAAATACTCTTTCGATGTTATTTTCAGCACTGTGATTATGTACATAAGCCACCATTTGCTTTCTGATACCTTCTGATAAAATTCTCACTCTATTATCAAACCAAAGCAAATCAGGAGAGTAACCATCCACTACTTCTTTTACTTTTTCTAACCAAATTCTTTCAAATTCTGGACTTGGCATTGGGTAAGAGCCTTTCTCCTCTCCAATTTTAAGAAGACGAGAAGTTTCAGGGATTTTGGGTCCATACAAACCGGAAAACTCTGGGTTAGCACAATCCGTATTTTCATCCCAAGTAGGGTACCACCCCCAAAGCCAAGAGTGATGCAAACTGACCACGTATTTCATTCCTCTCTTCTTTACCGCTTTTTTCATCTCTGCAACCACATCGATCTTCGGACCCATTTTTACAGAGTTCCATGGATTCACTTTAGAATCCCACATCGAAAAACCGTCAGCATGTTCTCCGGCCGGTCCTGCAAACTGTGCTCCTGCTTTTTGGAACAGTTCAGCCCACTCATCTGCATTAAATTTCTCGCCGGTAAGTTTCGGCACTAAATCTTTGTAGCCAAATTCTTTCTGATCACCGTACGTTTCTTTATGGAATTTATAATTCGGGTGCCAGTCGTTATACATATTTCTACCGTACCAATCTGAATTTCCCGTGGCCATAGAAGCCGAGTAAACACCCCAGTGTGTGTATATTCCAAACTTGGCATTTCTAAACCATTCAGGACACTCATATTGACTCAATGATTCCCAATTTGGCTCAAAGTGTTTTTTATCTTCTTTAGGTTGCTCTTGTTCCTTACATGCCCCTAATATCATGATTAGGGAGAGTATTGTAAAAAGTCTAATTCGATTCATTTCAATAGTTGTATTTATTAATCTAGTTAAGTATCCAATAAGGTAGTCTTAATTGATTTCCAGAATAAACTAAATCAATTTTGATGAATCGGAAGTGTGGTAAAAAAATTACACCCCACATATAATGAAAATTTACACTCTTACAAAGTATAATTTTCCTTGAAATGCGAGTGGAATTCGAATCTATTGGGTGTAAACAAAGGCTTTTTCAGCGACTCATAACGATAGACTTTGTATAGACACCTATAAAAAATGGGAACTATTCAGAAAGAAATATTACACAATATCATCATATGATTTATTTAAAACTGATTAATATAATCATACAAATTCGTACCCTTTACCAAGTTCATTTTCTTCCTTAATCTATATCGTTTTAGGTCCACACTTTTAGGAGTGATATTGAAGATGGGGGCAAGTTCTTTTGTGGAAAGATTTACTCTGATATAAGCACAAAGCTTGAGGTCTTCTTTGGTGAGTGCGGGGTGTGCTTTCTTTAAATCTGAAAAGAAGTTTTGATGCATTTTTCTGAAAGTGGACTCGAAAGTGAGCCAGTCTTTTTTATCATCAAACTCGGTGGTGAGGATATGGTCAAGCTTGCGGATCACTTGACTTTTGTTGGCGGAATCAAAATGCTTGGCGTTGTCTATCTGATGCTTTAGTTGCTTGATGACGTCTTTGTTTTTTGAGCTTTGAACGAGCAACTCTGATAAACTTTCATTTTTATCTTGAAGCTCTTTTTGAAGTTCGTTGGCTTGAAGAATAGCGATTCTTTTTTCGTTGAGATCTCTTTGATGGTTGAGGTCTTCTCTCTTTTTTAAAAGGAGGGCCATTTTCTCTTTTCTCAACATTAAGCTATAAAACTTATGGAGGCTCCATACCGATAATAAAACGGCTACAACATATACTATTAGCATTAAGTTGGACAAATAAAATGGTCTGTCTATTTCAAATTTATAATGGGAGGTTTTATTGGAAGCGGTGTCTTTTACTTCAAATGTGAACTTTCCATAAGGAAGGTTTTGGTAAGCGATTTCGTTCTTTTCTCCTATCTCCACCCAATTACTGTCATAGCCGATCAGACGAACTGCATAATTCGATTCTTCATAGTAATTTTTGGAGCTGAATTGGAATTCAACAGAGTTGTAATCAAAAGGGATTTTATCTTCTATATTACTGAGTTGTTCTTGATTTCTATGGTACCAAAACGTGACTTTTCTAATGTCAGGTTGATACTGTTTAAAATTATAGTTTTCGATGGAAGGCGTTGAGAAGAACCCTGCCCCTTGGGTGAAAGTGATCAGGAAATTATCCTTGATGTTGATGATATTTTCGTAATTGTAGATTTGATTATTGCCTAGTTCTGCAATTGATTTTCGTACATGAATAGAATGGTCTGCTTTGGCATCATAAAGCATCAATTGTCCTTCTATTTTCATTACAGAAACATCATCAATAGGGTGTGAAATGAAAGTCAAGCCTTTTAAATCTATATTGACGGGCAAGTTATTTTTAAAGGTTACAACAGTATCATTAGTGGTCAAGAGCTTGGTATCTCCTAAATCAAAAAGTCTGTATTTATAACTGTTTTCCAATGATTTTTTAGTGGAAAGATTTTCAATGGATTTGAGGGACTCTAAATCTTCTGAGAGTGTGATTTTATAGATGTTTTTCCATGAATCAGTCAGTAAAATAGTGCCGTCATTCAATTCAATAATATCTCTTGTTAGTGAATTGATCTTTTTAATGGTGTGGCTATACTCCCATTGCCCATTGATTTTATTCCAAATGTTCAATCCATAATAAGAGGTTTGAAACATCACATCTTCATGAAGTCTACTTTTCAGGAAAGTATAACCACCACCGTTATTATAGACTTTTTTGAACGTCTCTCCTACTTCAAAAATGCCTTCATTATGTCCGCAGAACAATTGATCATTGGCGACAAAAAGATTCCAGACTTGCCCCTTTGAGCGAGGAAATAATTGGAGTTTGAGGATCGGTGCATTGATAGAATCTGTGGTATAATACAGCCCTTGATTTGTGCCGATAAATAGTTTTCCTTGAAAGATAGCGACGTCATAGATTGGTCCTATTTCAGCCAAAGGATCATTGATAAAACGAACGGGGTATTTTAGGTTTACGTTGGTAATTCCTTCTTCGCTACCCACCCAAAGTAACCCTTCATTGTAATGTAAAGCATGTACTCTATTGCTCGGCAATCCATTTTTGGAATTGATATAATAATCAATCACTCCTGTATTGATATTTCCAATAATAATCCCTTTATCTAATGTCCCAAAAGCAAAACCTCCTTGATCATCAATAGGTTGAGCCACGTTTAGTCTTGCTTCTTTTAGAAAGGTTGAAATCTTATTTTCATAAGGTGTAAACCCCTTCCCATTCCAAAGAAATAAGCCGTTTTTATAAGTCCCTATTAGAAGTCCTTCTTTTACCTCATGAATGTATTTGACCATCCAATGTTGTAAATCTGGGTGAGTAATATTATTGGTCTCCACCAGGCCTTTTGTGATGTTGATATGATTGTAAAGAACTTGGTAGTAAAAAGTAGTTTCGTCTTTTGACTTGAACGCATAAGAAATATTTCCTTCTGTAAGGCTTTTTCGGGTGAGGTCTTTTGTCTCGAGATCGTAGATATAGAAAGTATTGAAGGATTGAAAAACAATCTTGTTTCCGATCTGAATGGCTTTCCATATTTCATCATGAAATGACTTTTGAGGCATTAAAGAATTGAACTTCAAAACACCATTCTCCTTTTCAAAAACACCTATGGTATTCATCCCTCCCACAAAGATTTTGTCTTTATGGATCAATAAACATCTTAACGGTTCATTAGTAGGAAAAAGATTCCAACTTTCACCGTCAAATTCTAACAGCCCCAAAGTATTGGCCGTGTAGATCAGACCATCATCAGATTGTGTGATGTACCAATTTTGACTTTCAGCATTATAATCTGATTTGCTGTAATTGGTAATCTTTGTTGATGTAAATAACTCAATGGTTTCTTGTGCGAAACTTGAAGTAGATATAAGTAATAAAGCGGTTAGTAGTAACTTAGATAGTAAAGCCATTTATTTCTCACGTAAGATAGTTTGAAGCTAAACTATAAATAATTTTAAATTGATTAAAATCTATTTTCAATTGATAACAAATCAATCACCTCATTTTCTCTAGAAGTCAGAGACTTCTAAATATCTAATAAACACAAAAGACGCTGACGCTTAACTCTTGCGCCAGGGAAATAGTAGTACAACCACTGGCGTGAATGTTAAGCGTCAGCGTCATTCGTGTCCTATTGATCATCAGAAATCTCCTGATTTCTAATAGATGAAAGTTTTATTATCATATTCTTTATTCAAGAAACCTTTTATAGCATCCCACCTACCACAATTAAGACACACTACGAATTGAAGAATTAATTAATAAAATTATGGTTGAGCGAGATGCCTTAAAAGGTTCTAAATATTTAATTGATAATATAACGTACACCATGACTGAAGTCATGGGCAGGTGATAATAACTCCAACAACACTAAAGTGTTGTCTACGTTTTTAACCTTCAAGACTTCAGTCTTGATGAGGTTATTCTATCACCTGCCCATAGTTTTAACTATGGTGCACGCAACAATTAATTCACCGAAGAAAAAGACCAATTCAAGGTTTCAATGCCTTTCTTGATATCTTCATCCATCATAAAATATTTCCATAGCACACCTGATCTGTAATTCTCAATCATAGTGATGATTGGTCCTTGATCAATGGCTAAGTAAGACTCTGCGTACCAGTCACCTTGTGAAAGATTGTAAGCATCTTTGAAGCCGTATTCACCCCATAGTTTTGGTTGTTCTTCGTAGAAATAACGCATCGCAGCCAATGACTCTTTTGGTGTATACACAATCGAAGATAAAGCGGCAGTAGGTGTAATGGTACCGTTGTCTAAATCTTGTGATGGTTCATGTGCCATATACCCTACAAATGGATCATCGCTAGCAGTTAAACCCCAAGCATTTTCACCATAATAAGGGAACTTCACTTGCTGTTGGATACACCAACGACGATTCTCTAAGGTACGCTCTCTGAATAAGTCAAAATACGTTTTGCTTGATGTACCATCAGTGAAATGAGGGTCCAAGCCGATGTAAGAATAATGTACCCAGAAAAGTGGTTTTGCTGTATCTACCGTAAGACTATGTTTGTATCTATCCTCTCCATTTTTAAAACATGTTTCATACGTAGAAGCTGGAACAGGATGTGTTGGCGAAGCGACTGCTAAAAGGTGTGTAATCTGAGTTTCATCAAAACCATACAGTGGCATATTCATTTGGAAATCATATTGAGGAGACCAATGCCAATACAATTTATCCGTACCGTTTCTGTACCAATCCCAATCTACACCTTCCCAAAGTGCTGTAGCTAGTGTACGTAACTTTGCTTCCGTTTCATTATCACCATCAAAGTAGTTTCTTGAAGTGATAATTCCTTCAATCAAGAAAGCTGTTTCCACCAAATCTCCCCCATCATCTTTTTGTGAGAAAGGTCTTACTTTACCTGTTGAACCGTAGTACCAGTGGGGAAATGCGCCGTGGAATCGATCTGCTTTTTCCAAAAACTCATACATCTTCACTAAGCGTTGAGCAGCTTCAGCTTTTGTGATATAACCTCTTTCAACGCCTACAATGATAGCCATGATCCCGAAACCTGTTCCTCCAGTTGTCACGATTTCATCATCTCCATTACTTCTCTCTCTTGACAAAGCAGATACAGGGTGTCCATAATCCCAGAAATATTTGAAGGTCGTTTCCTGTACTTTATCCATTAACTCTTCATCGGTTAAGGGTACTTTTTCCTCCTCATCATCATAGATCGGTAATTCTGGAGATACATTGACAGCTTCTGAACAACTCATCATTGAGAATAATAACAAGGTCAAAAGGGCTTTAATATTTATGTGTTGCATTATAAATTAGCGT
Organism: Flammeovirga sp. OC4; assembly: GCF_000812565.1. Lineage (GTDB taxonomy): Bacteria > Bacteroidota > Bacteroidia > Cytophagales > Flammeovirgaceae > Flammeovirga. Next base: position 24,450 of record NZ_JTAM01000037.1, read on the forward strand.
TATAGTTTGATTCGTAATTATAGAATGTTTTTACTTCTTCATCAGTCATTGCTTCCTGGAAGATTCTGAAATCATCAATTCCTCCATTAAACGACTCCTGTAAATTGGTATTATTGTTCTCTACTTGAGCACCAATGATCAGGTTTGAGCCAATTCCTGCATTAAAGTGAACAGGACCTAACGCTTCGATCTCATCGACTTTTTCACCATTGTAATAAACTTTTCTTACTAAGCCATCCGCTGTGATTGTGATGTTCGTCCATTTTTCAAATTCAATTTCATCTGTAAAGAAATCAACAGCACCCCAGTTCGAAGTTTCGTGGAAATACATGTTTTTGATACGTCCATCACCTTCTCTTTTCATACTGAAGCCTTCCCAACGTTGCATTGAATAAATCCAACCGTCATTAGATAAATCAGTAGGTCTTACCCAAATCGAAACGGTCATTTTACCTGGTTTTAAGTTCTCGTCATACGTTACAATGGCAGCTGTTCCTTCTTCTGTGGCATTTGAGCTATTGAATGCACTGTTGGTATTTCCAAATCTATCGGTCGTGAACCTAGCATTGTGATCTTCTACTTCATATAAATTGTCATCATCCTCAACCGTATTATTGAAGGATAAGCCAATTACTTTTCTTTCAAAAACAGTTTTTAATGAAACAGTAGAAGTAGTAAATACTGACGGGTCTGAAATAAGATTATTGGCTACGTCATTTCCTTTCACCAACCAGCTGTATTCTGTATTTTCTTCCAAGTCTGTAATTACAAAGAAATCATCTTGAAGGTCACTTACTAACGGTGCCTCTGGCATTTCTTCAGAAGATTTCCATAGGTATACTTCATAAGACAAACCTAATTTTTCGGCCGCCCAAGTCAGTTGTACTTCTTTGTCATAAGTAATATGAGTTTGTGTATTGGAAGGGGAAACTAATTGAATGCCTTCAATAGGTTCTGGTTCTACGTTGATCGTGTCTCTTGCATCATCTGTGGGCGGTGAAGCAATTGTTTTTACATCATCTGGATTTAAACCACAACCTGCGGCAAAGGCTATAATGAATAAAAATAAGAGTTGCTTTTTCATGATATTTCTTTTTTGGAGCGTGCACCAATGTTTCAAGTATTAACCGATACTTGCTACAGAAGTGGTGCACGCCATTTTACATGTGTTTATTAGTAATTTGGATTTTGCTTTAAAATGTCGCTTCCTACAGCATTAATCTCAGCTTGTGGAATTGGGTAGACTTTATTTTTTGCAGCATCAAAAACGTTATCGCCATTTTCAACTAATTTGCTTTTGGCGTACCCCGGAGCCACATTATCCATTCTCATCAAGTCAAAATATCTGTGCTGTTCCATGGCCAATTCTACACGTCTTTCATTCCAAATCGCTTCTCTTAATTGTGCTGGATCAGACACTGTTACGTCCGGTAAAACGTTTTGGCCTGCACGTGCTCTCGCTCTCACGCTGTTCAAGTAACCTAATGCCTTTGATGAGTTTCCTAAAGCAGTAGAAGCTTCTGCCGCCACTAAAACAATATCTGAATATCTCAACAATCTAATGTTCATTGGGCTATTGTTATTTCCGCCATTATGTGATGGAGAATAAACTTTATAACTATAGAATTCACTGATTGGGTCTGAGTTATCACCGAAAATACCGTCTTCTGGTCTTGGTACTACTTCACCGTCATACAATGTCTGACCTGCTGTGATGATTGTTGCATCATAACGTGGATCGTTGGCTTCAAAGGCATCTCTAAGTGATTTTGATGGAATATTGAAGCCCCATCCTTTGTTCAATACATTTGAACGGATACCTTGGATTTCTGTAAATTGACTGCTACCGCCTCCTTGCTGGAAGTCATGTGTTTGCACTTCAAAAATAGACTCTGAACAGTTTTCACCTTCCAACCTAAAGATCTCTGCAAAGTTCGGGTACAAGTTGTACTCTCCTGACTGAATCAAAGCTTCCGCCGCGTTCAATGACTTTTGGTAATCTTCATTTGAACCTGTAAATGATGCTTGAAAAAGGTATACTTTTGCTAATAATGCTTGTGCCGTTCCTTTGGTCACACGACCTAATTCTGCTAAATCATATTGTGATTTTGTGGGCAGAATTTCTACTGCCTCTTCCAAATCCTTGATGATAAAAGCGTACGTTTCCTCTCTTGTCGAACGTGCTACTTTGTACTCTTCTGGATTTAATAAACGGTCCACGATAGGCATACCACCATACGCTCTTACTAGGTTGAAGTAGAAAAATGCTCTTAAACACTTCGCTTCAGCAATATACCTTGCCTTTAAGTTTTCATCAAACTCTCCCTCAGGCACATTGACAATCACTTGATTAGTACGGTTGATAGCTTGGTAATGCTCATTGTAATACCCTTGGATGGTTCCATTGTTGGGTAAATAGGAAGCATTATTCAATTCAATCATATCATAACTGTCCGTTGATGTTGATCCTTTGTCGGCATCATCAGAAGCAATATCTGCTAACCCGATTGGGCCCCATGCAGTTGTATTCCAACCTCTCAAGCTTTCGTAAATTGCGTTTGTGGCTTTTAAGGCTCCATCTTGCGTTTTGAAATAATCCGCAGATGTTTCCTGTCCTTGAGGTGTTTTTTCTAGTAGGTTTGAACAAGAACCTAAAAGTAAAAGTGTAATGGTATATAAGAATATTTTTTTCATTTCAGTACAATTAGAAGTTCACGTTAATACCTAATGTGTAAGTGGCAGTCAATGGATAAGTATTGAAATCAATTCCTGCATCAAGTGGTGAATCAGAAGTGATTTCTGAACTATACGACTGATAAGGTTGGTATAAGTAAATGTTGGATGCGGCTGCAAAAATTCTACATTTTTCAATGAAAATTTTGCTAGTCACATGCTCTGGCAAAGTATATCCTAAGGTGATATTTGCTAGTTTGAGGTAAGATCCGTCTTCAATAAAGCGGTCTGATACTTCATAGTTTACACCTCCGTTTGTGACTCTAGGCTCGCTATTGCTTGTGCCCTCACCTGTCCATCTTCCTAAGAAAGACTCTTCGAAGTTGGTCGTACCCCAACGTACTGCTTTCTTAGCATTGTAGATTTGGTTGCCTGATTGTCCTTGGAATAAGGCTGATAAATCGAAGTTCTTATAAGATAAACCTAAGTTGATACCATAGATAAAGTTTGGAATAGGGCTTCCGATAAACGTTTTATCTTGTTCATCAATCACGCCATCACCATTGATATCCATGTAGATCACGTCACCTGGCTGTGCACCTGGCAATGATGGTGAGTTATCAATTTGCTCTTGATTTTGGAATACACCATTCGTTTTATAACCATAGAATGCTCCAATTGGATGACCTGGAGTAGTCAAAGACACTTGTTGACCATTGCCTAAATCACCTCCAAAAATATAAGGATTGTTAGGGTCTAAAGCGATAACTTCATTGTGGATCGTTGAGATATTTCCTCCAATATTGTACTGTACTTCTCCAATTTTGTGATTCCATTGGATGCTCAAATCAATACCTTTGTTCAAGATCTCACCAATGTTAGAAGGCACTGCACCTTTTGATCCTACTAAGCCTGGAGGTGTGATATATACCAACATGTCTTTGGTCATTTTGTGGTAGTAATCTGCATCGATCGTTAATTTATCGTCCCAGAAACCTACTTCAAATCCAATATCGAATTGCTCTACAGTCTCCCAACGAAGGTTAGCGTTGGCCATATTGATTACAGTACCACCCGGTTGGAACCCTTGATCAGGACCAAAAACTGGGTTTAAATTATTATCAATCAATGAATACTTACTGTAGTCCCCAATCTTGTCGTTACCAATTCTACCCCAGCTTGCTCTTAGTTTCAGGTTGTTGATCAAATCACTAGACTTCATAAAGTTTTCTTCCGAAATTCTCCAACCTAAAGCCAATGAAGGGAAGACACCAAACTTATTGTCTTTACCGAAACGAGAAGAACCATCCGCTCTAAAAGAAGCCGTTGCAAGGTACTTATTATCGTACGTGTAATTCACCCTACCAAGGAACGATAAGTAGGAGTTAGCAGCACCTTCTTGAAATACATTTCTACTGTCTACCAATCCAGTACCCAAGTACCACATATCTCTGTTATTAGGCACGCCATTTTCAGAACCTTCCCACTTTTGCATGGTATTATTTTGAGTGGTAATACCCGCTACAGCATTGATACTATGCTTACCAATCTGCTTCATATAGCTCACCGTATTTTCCCAAAGCAATGCATTGTATTCGTTTCCTTCTTGCTGTAATCGACTTACATCATTGAATTGTTTCCCACTCACGAAGAATACAGGAGTATATTGTGTTCCTTTGTTTGTAGCTCGATCTACACCTAAGTTCGATTTGAAAATTAATCCTTTAGCAATTTCATAATCCAAGAAGAAATTACCTACCAAACGGTCTCCACTACTAAAATCGTTTTTGTAATAAGAAGAAGCCATTGGGTTACCAATATCATTATTATTGGAAGTCCCGAAGTAACCATTCTGATCATATACCGGCATAGTTGGGTCTGCTTTATAGGCATCTCCTAAATCCACACCTTCGTTGGTGCTGTTGTAAGTAGAGTAAGCGATATTATGACCTACTTTTACTCTCTTCGACAACTTATAGGTGTTGTTGATTCTTAAATTGAAACGGTCGAAACCCGATCCTTCTACAACACCTAACTGATTGAAATACCCTGCCGTGATATTGTACATCACATTGTCTGATCCACCTGAAACACCTACTTGGTAATTTTGGATCGGTGCGTTTCTTGTAGCTTCATCAATCCAATTTGTACCGTTGCCCATGTTGTTGATTTGATCTTTTGTATAAATCAAGTCAGAACCTTGGTTGTGCATGATCTCATTTTGAAGCATGGCATATTGCTGTGCATTCACCATATTAGGACGAGCCGCCACTTGTTGCATACCTACATAAGACCCCAAAGTCACTTTTGCCTTTCCTTTTGAGCCTTGCTTTGTAGAGATGATCACCACACCATTGGCACCTCTCGAACCATAAATTGCTGTTGCAGAGGCATCTTTCAAGACTTCCATTGATTCGATATCATTAGAACTCAAGAAATTGATATCATCCAGAAGCATTCCATCCACAACATACAGCGGACTCGAATTACCCGTGGTACCGACACCCCTGATCTGTACTTTCGGTGAACTACCTGGCGTATTGCCTGAAGTAATCTGAACACCTGATACTTTACCTTGTAAAGATTGCAAAGGGTTTGAAGCTGGAATTTTCTCCACATCTTCACTCTTCACACTCGATACGGCACCCGTTAGGTCACTCTTTTTCATGACACCGTAACCGACTACCACTACTTCTTCAAGCTGTTCCATATCTTCATTCAAGACCACTTGAATAGGTGAGAAACTGGTGATAACTCTTGTCTCCGTGACATAACCGATGGATGAAATTTGAATGGAATCGTTGAGTTGAATTCCATCAAGTTTAAAGTTTCCGTCGAAGTCAGTAATTGACCCTTTTTGTGTTCCAATAATCTGGATTGTAGCTCCGATTACGCCATCTCCTGTATTACTTGTCACCTTCCCAGAAAGAATATTTTGGGCATACAAAGACATACAAGAAATACTAATAAATAGTGTTAGTAATAACTTTTTCATGGTCATTTCATTAAAAATAATACTGATTAATGCAGTAACTTCATTTTAGTTTTTGAATGAAAAAATAGCTTCATTCTGAACAATTGAGGAGTTAGGGGCGATCCATACTTTGAACTTCCCTTCTTCAGTTACTATGTTGTTGTTTATATCAAGAATTGATAGCATATCAGGAGTGATATCGAAAGTTACTTTTTTCGATTCCCCTTTCTTTAGTTTAATTTTTTGAAAGCCTTTCAGCTGTTTTACGGGTTGAGCAATAGATGCAAAGATGTCTTGAGTGTAAAGTTGTACAACCTCTTCCCCATCATATTTACCTGTATTTTTCACTGTGATGGATGCTTTAATTGCACTTCCTCCCTTCAATACTTCAGAAGATAATTTTAAATCTGAATACTCAAATGATGTATAACTTAAGCCGTAGCCAAATGGATAGAGCGGAGAGTTTTCCACATCTAAATAGAATGATTTATAATCCTGAGGATTGTTCTGATCAAACGGTCTGCCTGTATTCAACGCATCATAATAGATCGGGATTTGTCCTACGTTTCTTGGGAATGTCATGGTCAATTTTGCTGAAGGATTGTATTTTCCTGCCAATACATTCGCAATAGCATCACCTGTTTTAATTCCCAAATACCACGCTTCAACAATCGCATCTACATTTTGATCTTCCCATGATAAATCCAATGGTCTTCCATTCAATAAGATCAAAACAATAGGTTTCCCCGTTTTCTTTACCGCATGCATCAGTTCACGTTGTGCTTTTGGAATACGAATATCCGTTCTGCTTGCCGCTTCTCCCGACCAGTTGAAATCTTCACCCAAAGCCAAGAATACCACGTCACTGTTTTGTGCTACTCTTACAGCTTTCTGAATTTCTTTAGCATTGCTTTCTCCCATTAAGTTTGCTCCTTTAGCATAACTAAATTTTGCATTGGAGTAAAGGTTTGTTACCCCTTCATACACTGTTACACTCTTAGAGCGATCCCCTTTAATGGCCCATTCTCCATTTAAGCTTTTTCTTTCTTTGATCATTGGACCAATTAGAGCAATTCTCTTTTTTGTATTTTCAGCTAACGGTAATACCTCCTTCTCATTTTTCAATAATACAATAGAACGTTCAGCTCCTTTTAAAGCCTCTGCTAAAAACGCTTCAGTCATTGTGTTTTCAGCTTCACGCTTCGTATCCATATATCTGTAAGGATCTTCAAATAACCCTAATAAGAATTTCAATTCTAGAATTCTTGCAACAGCAACATCAATTTGACCTTCCGTTACAGCACCTTCATCCACCAATTTTTTAAGGTTTTGAATATAAGCCGCACCATTCATGTCCATATCAATCCCAGCATTCAAAGCTTTCTCTGCCGCTTGCTTAAGATCTTCAGCATAACCGTGAGGAATCATTTCGTTGATGGCCGTATAGTCCGTGACCACCGTACCTTTAAAACCCCATTCATCTCTCAAAATATCTTTAAACAAGTATTTGTTGCCCGTGGCAGGTACTCCGCTGACTGTATTAAATGAAGTCATAAATGTAGCTACTCCATGATCAACAGCTGTTTTAAAAGGAGGCAAATACGTTTCTCTCAATACTCTATCCGAAACATCTACTGTATTATAATCTCTTCCAGCTTCTGCCGCACCGTACCCTACAAAATGCTTCGCACAAGCCAACATGGTATGAATATCACCAAAGTCCTTATAACTTTTGATACCTTGAAAACCATTGACTCTCGCCTTTGCGATTTCATTTCCTAAGAAAACGTCCTCACCGGCACCTTCCATCACTCTCCCCCAACGCGGGTCTCTAGCAATATCAATCATAGGCGCAAACGTCCAGCTGATTCCTGCCGAAGTCGCCTCAATAGCGGCAATTCTTGCACTTCTCTCCATCAATTCTAAATCCCAACTACACGACTCTGCCAATGGCATTGGAAAGGTTGTCTTATAACCGTGAATCACATCCGCTGCAAATAAAATCGGAATTTGAAGACGAGAATGCTTCATTGCCTGCTCCTGCAGTTTGCGTAATCCTTCTGCTCCAAAAACATTGAACATGCTTCCTACTTGTCCCTTTTCTAAGTACTCTTTAAAGTCGTCATTGATCTGCGGTCCCGTCAAAGTACCATGCCCAGAGAACTGCGTCATTTGTCCTATCTTCTCCTCCAAAGTCATCAAAGATAACACCGAGTCCACCTTCCCTTCAATCACAGGATCTTGACTGTAACTTTCCCAATCGAAGTCTTTTTTCTTCTGTTCACACGATAAAAAAATGGAACAGCCAAAAAGTAATAATATTGTCTTATTAATAAATTTCATACAGATAAGTGAGTAAGTTGTTTTCACTAATTCAGACGATTTGCTTAGCGAAAAATAAAATTCAGTTTAACGATCGTTTTGTAATTACAAATATGGAGGGGATTAAGTGTAAAAATGTAATTTTATATATCATCAAAAAGACATCATCATTCTAAAAAATATATAAAACCCTGTTTATCTGAACTTTGAAAGTGTTAATTATCCCATTTTACTACAATGATAAGATGGTATGATGTGATAAAATCACATCAGTGAAATGGGGAGATTTTCATTAATAATTAGAAAGACAAGGAAAATAACATGATGAGTGGTTGTGAAGTTGGTTAGGGATGTGGGTGGTGTACTATTGGTGGAAGTGTTAATGTATAACTACTACAAAACAGATTTATTTTATTCTAGATAATAGCTTATTTCAAACTATATTTTGATATACAAACAAGCCAATCTATGTGAGGGTAGATTGGCTTGTTTTGTTGTTTTAAGTTGAGAACTTAAATTGTGAGAAAGTTTGTGGTGATGCCTAAAGGCTAAACACAACGAACAGTAGGGAAACTATTTTTTAGTAACTCCTCGTATTTCTGGGTATACTGGTTCTTTTGTAAAGTTAAAATTGTCATTTAACAATAAAGAAAATTCCTTCCCCCATAATTTAAACTCAAAATAATTACTTGTTATGACATTATCGCTTCCAAATAAAAATATATCTTGAGTAATAGAAACCGTATCTATTTTATCATTAAAAAACGATACCTCTTTGGGGTTTTTAATAGAATAGTCAGTAATATGAATAGACGAGTAATTTGAGAATTTAAAAAAAGAAAAATCTAAATATCCACCTTGTAAATTAGAAGGGGTAAACTTCTTGTCTAATAAAGATGCATATACAGGGATAATAATATCATTTTTATCAAAAATTAAATCACCACATAAGGAATTAGAAAGATCAATTTCATCAAAGTCAACATTAATTTGTTTTATCATCATATTTATTCTAAAGTAACTGTTTATAATTTTTCAATAGGAATTCCCCCCCACTGGCGCAAGTGTTAAGCCAAAGGCGTCACTTGTGTCTATATTTTGAAGGAGTCTGTAGACTCTCTACCCCACAAATTAATAGTCAATATTTACTGATAAAAGAATTTATATAATTTGTAATTCTATCTTGAATATTTTTGGCTCGGAATTAGGGAGACTTTTCCGATTGTTAGGCACAAGTATCGGCTTAATACTTGAGGCAGAAGGAGATTGACTTGTCTTGTTGTAATAAGTTACAAACTTATACAATTGGACAGTTCTAAGTAACACCTTTCGGTTTAATACTTAGAACAGTGGGGAGAAATACATTTAAATCCTAACTCTAAATAAGTAAAAGTATCAACTTAACTTTACAAACAGTCACAAAGGTCATACACATAATATTAAATCATAGAACTCAGATACTGACGGATCATTATTATTCAATGCAAGACATTCCTTGAAATATTTGTCAACAATAGAGCTATCGAGTTCATAAACACCTAATGTGCTTTTTTGTATTTCAGCTTCAATAACGATTATCATTGAACGAAAAAAAGATTCTACATCAATACCACAACACATTTTAATTTCTCCTGAAAGATTCAAAAGATATACACCCCCTGATTGGCGATTTAATACATAAAATAAATTATAGTTATTATGATTAGCAAAATGGTAATATTGATGATTAAAATCCATTTCTGAAAATGTTAAAGTAAAATCTACAAATCCATATTTCACCGGAAACTCAAAACCATTTCTAAAGTATTCAATTGCTGTCTTATCGCCTTCATAATCAGCTTTAATAATTAATTTTACATCATCAAATTTATTCATCTCAAGTGTCAAATAATTATTATAAGTGTTTACAAACGTCTCAATGTAATTTTCCATTTTTAATTTATAATTGTCAAGTTTTTCTCACTTCTGTTCTTGGCATGCAGGCAGTGAGAAGGATACGATTATCATTCTCTTTTATAGCATACACTATAGATTCAAAAATATCATTTATCATTTTTTCTTAGATTAGATTTTAATTGGTCATATAATAACTCCTCTATCCCTTTGTCAAAATTATCCGACAATTCATCTCTTGAAACAGAAATAATAAAGCCTTGTTCTTTAAAACCTCCTCCATCATAATGCCTCAGGAAACCTTCAGGGGCAATATGAGGTCGTATTAGACCATTTGTTAGATATTCTTCAATTATTGTTGTACTATCAGTTTCTACAATTCCAAGTTTGCTTTTATCATATGTAATTTTATTATCATATATCTCTATTAAATAAATATTTCTTTTTCCGTTCTTAGATATTGAAAGACGTACATTTTCATCTGGTAATTCGTTATTGAATTTATAGATATATACCACTCTCTCAAATCTATTTAAACCTATAAAGTCATCTTTTTGAATAGAATCGTAACGACCGTATGCCTTTTTGGCTGATAACATCTGTGAAAAAATATCACCACCATAATCTTGAGGGTAAGTCGATAAAATTATATAAGATTGACAAATAAAAAATAGAATAAACAAGAGTAATGTAAAAAACCTCTTTTCAATTCGAGCTGATAACAAAAAAAAGATAACTGGAGAAACTACTCCTGTAAGCAAAACTATGAATGGTGTGATGAGGCCTGCCAATCCTGTATAAGGAAATAACCACCTGATGTTTCCCCACAGAAAAAAACACGACAAAAATAAAAATATTGAAAATAATAATCTAATTAATTGCATAGTGCAACAATGATATAAATTTAGGTATAGTTCACTTTAACAGAACTAAGTTACTAAATTGTCTTTTATGTTACACAGTTTCTTTTTTTTAACTTATCCAAACTGGCACTAATGTTAAACTGGAGGGATCATCTCATTCAACCTACCAATATTTTTTTATCATAAATGCCCTAAAGAACAAACCTATCACGTAAAGCTATTAACTTACATCTGAATTAATTTTAAAACCTAAGAAACTAACATCAAACAGCTGATCTCATTGGCTTTTGAAAAGAAATAAATTTAGTCATTCCATTATCACGGATAATTAGGGCTATGGGTATTTAAGTATTTTTCGCCTTTTGACGTAATTTTATAAGACGGTAAACTTTCGTTTGTAACTTTTATTTCTTCTATAAAGTCACTATCTACCAAGAATTGAATATATTCCATAAGAATAGGTAACTCATCAAAAAAAAGTTCACTCCGAGAATATTTATGATGAACCGCATACCAATTGAATCTTTCTCTTTTTTGGATAAATTCTAATAATTCTATATTAAATTTCGTATTCATAAGATATTAAGTGGGAGTGAAGAACTTAGGTGGAACATAATCCAATAGCCACCTTTTTTCTTCACTCGCTACTTGTTGATTAACTTCACTTTCAGAATACCTTTTTATAACTTCTAAGCAGTTCTCATATATATATCTGTCATAAATTGTATTCTTATTTTCTAAAAGAAAATGTGCTGTCCAAAGGTTTACATAATACTGATGTTCTGTAATATTTCTATAAAACAGGTGATAATCTTCATTCTCAATGAATGTGTCTACTTCTTTTCTCATATTGAAAAAAGAAATAGTTCTTCTAAAATTCAAATTATAAGGTGTGTGCTTTTTAATGTAATTCTCTTTACACCACAAAAGAAAATTATCGTTTAAATGTCTCATTATTCAACCAGTTTTTTGTAAAATATTTAGAATCCCCCCACTTGTGTATATATTTTGAAAGAGTATGTGGACTCCCCACCCCACAAATTAATGGTCAAAATTTTACTGATAAAAGGATTTATAGAATTTGTAATTCTATCCTGTAAGTTTTTTTGTTCTGTAGGATCGGAAGTCGGGAGACTTTTCCGATTGTTAGACACAAGTGACGCCTATCGGCTTAACACTTGCGCCATAAGGTAAACTGATTATACATCAATCAAAATATTCATACACCAAAATGATACTTTCATCTTCAATCGTTAGATCTAATATTTTTTCAAGCATTTCTACTTCAAAGTTTAAATATTCATCAGCTAAATGTTTATTCTTCTGTAATTGCTCTTTTAATTCTGTTGCCATCTCAGGCGTTAGCTGATAAATATTACTTTCGAATGGTGTAAAAAAGTGTATTACCCAAAAATTACCTACACAAATACCACACTACTTTAAAACTCATGCACATTGACTATTGATTTACATCATGTTATGGATTGTTATGAAACGAAATTTAATACATTAATCAGATGTCTTTAATTTAGCGGTTCTTCAATTAAATCATATTTTTCGCGATTGTCAAAAGTAAATTATTATGAAAACCTTATTATTAACGTTCATCCTCTTTACTTCCTTCAGTACATTGGCTCAAGAGCCCATGAAAATTTTTGAATCAAAAATACTCCGAGGTGATAAGCTTTACCTTGATCATATTTATTTGTATGAAGAAGAACAAAAATATGAACGCAATGAGCATGGAGGGTATTTTGAAGGTTGTGAAGACTTTTATATTATTACTGAAAAAGGAGCTTATACTTATAACCCTCTTCTGAAAATCTATGAGTTTCATTGTGATTATTCGGTGATTACAAAGTGGACGAAGGGAGACGGAAATGAATATCATGAAGGTGATAGCATGACGTTTGAAAGTAGAAATAAAAAGAAGTATGATTCCGACATGTCCGGGTATGTTGAGGTCGAACACCATACTTTGCATGACATGAAAAAAAGAATTGAGTTTAGACATAAAGGCAAAGACTCCTTAGAATTATAGTTTTCAATTTTAAGATCGAAAACAAAACCCTTACAATTCTCACTTTGAAGATTTGTAAGGGTTATTTTTATATTCAAGGTCAATGATTTTTTAAATTACAGTCCAAACATTGCCATTCCTTAATATCTAAAACAGATAAACAACTAACTGCTTATTCATTCAAAATAAGGAAGTTATTCTACACATTTTTTTATTTTATTATCATTTTTTAATTGCAATGCATAATATATAATTGAAAATGAATACATTTGCAATTACACACAAACACCGTTAATCGTTACTTAAACAAACTCTATGAAAAACTTTGTAAAAGAACTAATTAAACAAGAGCCTGTTGCTATTATTGCTGTTATCATTGCCTTTTGTTCATCAGATTTTTTAATGCAAAAATTCAGTCACCCAAAAAATGAAATGTCAGTTGCAAAAGAGATTAGGATCACAAAACAATATGATTTTATAGAAAAAGAGACTAAATGGGAGATCTTAATCCCAATCACATTTTATAACTTTGACCCTGAAATGTATCGTGTAGATGAAGTACAGCTTATCATTAATAATTTAAATCAAAATACAGCGGATACTTTGTCGATGTTAGGCTTTTGGAAAATTGTTGATGGTGGTTTTAATGGTAACAAATATGAGAAACCTAATATTAATGACAGTACGAAAACAGATTTTGGAGAAAATATTACGTCTCGATACTATATTTACCGACCTTGGGAAAGTGCCTCAAAAATCCCTGTAGAAGCTAGTAGCAGTGTATCCAAAAATATTAATTTTAGAACAAAAAATACAGCTATTTTTCATGAAGGAGATGAGCTAGAATTAACAGTCAAAGGAAGTTTTACTTATGCTAAAAATGATATATTAGAATACACTTCAAAGGTCAAAATCGCCAATAAGTTTATCATGTCACACATACGTCATAAAGTAAATTTTCAGCAACAAAAATAACTGACAATAAGTACACTGTAAACTAAGTTTTCGAATATTTATGATTTTTAGAAATCAGGAGATTTCTGTTGATCTGTAGGACACGAATGACGCTTACGCTTAACATTCGCACCATTGAGCTTCCTACCACTTTAGTTTGGTAGTACTCCCCTCGGCATTGAAGGGAAAAGCGTTAAAAATTCCATGTATTGAGTCGTTAAAAATGATTTTCTTGTTTGAGCTTTAGCGAGTTTAAAATCATTGAGGCGAGAGAAATGGAATTTAGCTTTTGACTTCTAAGCCTAGATTTTTTGCTTCGTTTTTCATCAATGGAAAAATGAAGAAGAAGGAAGCTTGAAAGTAGATCCTATAAATACTTACAGAAATGCAGATTGCAAGTTGATGATAATTTAATTTACAGTGTAATAAGCTTTCTCTACGTAAATAGGTTCTCTTATAAATTCTTCCTCAATCTAAAAACAATCACTGGGGGGATTTTTGAAAAAATGTCTCCTCTATTGAAAACCGGCTCTTCAATCGCATCGATGGCAAAACCATATTTTGATGCTAATTTTGAGTATTCACTAATGGGCCTATGAAAATAAAACTGTTCTTGAGGTTGTTCCTCTAAAGCTAAGCCTTTTGAAGTACTACTTTGAATATAGTTTTTCACCAATACGGCATCTTCTTTCAATTCAGCAAATTCTGAATTGAAAGCAGGATGTTGAATTGAAAAAACAAAGGTTCCTTTTTCGGAAAGCGTTTTGGATAAAAACTGAAATAAAGGTGCTAAATCGGGCATATCCATAAATACCATATTAGAGACGGCGGCATCAAATGAGGAACCTAAGGCATTTAGTTCTTCTTCTATGGTCGCGTCTACGACAGCATATTGAATAGTTCCTCCATACGATTTTGCTCTTTTTATATTTTCTTCGGAAAAGTCAAAAGCAGTGACCTTAATTCCTTTCCCTTCCATCCTTCTGGCAAAAATCCCATTTCCGCAACCAATATCTAGTAGGTGATCTTGAGGTTTTAGATTTAGTAATTCTTCAGTAATAGGTGCTATTAAGTTCAGGTGCCAATCATTTCCTTTTTCACCCATACTCTCATCCCATACTTTGGCGTTGGCTTCCCAAATTGCTTTATTTTTTTGATTGATTTCTTTCTGGTTCATCCTTTATTCATTGTAATTTACTTTAGGAATTGGCGCACCGAATACTTCTATACTAAAAGGAGGCGCCACCTCTAATAAATTAAAAGTGCCTTTCTTTTGCAACAATTCCAAACGGTAAAGATCTCTTAATCTTGACAATAGCTTTCCTCCAATATTCAAACCTCTCATCATGCCGTTACTTTGGATCTTCGTCCCCCAAAATGTAGAAGGACTATTCTGGTCAAATTCGATCTCCACAATTGGCGATTGTTTTACCGCTCCATTCTTCAACAATACCTTTCCAAATTCCTTACGATTGTTAGCCAATTTCATCAATAAAGCATACCACATACCATTAATAATTTCAGTCAATGCCTCCCAATGTTTTTCTTTATATTGATCAAATGGAAGGTCTCGCATTTCCCAATCTTTCATGATCCAAGCCGATCGCCAAAACATTCTCATATCGTCTTTTCGATCGCCCACTTGTTTTGCCCCTAACCCTGAAGTTTGGTCCAAAATCAACAACTGTTTATCTAGAATTTCATCTCCTTTGGTTGGGTCAAATTTGATGCATTGGAAAAGATGTTCTGCCGTTCTGAAATGTGGAAACTGTGGAACTTTAATTGGAAAACCTTCTGATGTATTCGAAAGTAAATCAAAGTCTTTACTCACAATATGCAAACGTGTACTATTTTTTCTCACAAAAGCATTAATGCCTTCATGACGTACCTTTCCTGCTTTTACTTGATCAAAAAGCACATGAAGGTGGTAAGGAAATACTTCTTTTTGATCTAATAAAAAGTCTTTGATATGATAAGTGCTTTGATAGCACATTTCTTTTACTTCGTTGATGGATAGGTAATGCATGTTTGGTATTGAGTAATTAAATTAAATTTTCACTTCTAAAAGTGACTGATAAGGGTCTCCTTCTAATCCTAATAGTTTCGCAAAGGCAGGTTCTGTTTTCAATCCTCCTGCTTTTAAAGCAATAATTTTTTGACGAAAATCTTCTCCATATTTTTCAAGAAGCTGATATTCTATCATCATGTGACGAAAAGCATTTTGCTGCTCAGTGGACTTATTTTGACCAAAAACTTCAACTTCAAAAGCATCGATCATAAAACTACAAACCACTGCCCCCACTCCTTCTTGGTGTGATACGGAAAGCTGAAACTGTTCTTCCTCCTGAAACGATTCCAATAAAAAAGCCTCGAATGACTCCAAAGATTCACACTGACAAATGACATCCAAATCGCTTTCTGGTAAATCAATACGGATAGGTATTGTACCTGTCAAAAGAGGAACATAAGCTGCTAAACGCTCAAAAATTTGATGCTTTTTTAAAGCTTTATAAGCTTCTTGCTGTCTTTTGTTCCCCTCTTTAAGGTATTCAATATTCTTGAAATCGATCATGAATTAATGCTTAAACTAAAACTTCACACGGTTGTTGAACCAAGATAAGATCATTGATGGCATCCCACAATTCTATTCGTTTTTGTAAAGCTTCTTTTGCAGTATTTAAAGTTTCTTCCCACTTCTTCTGATCATCACCGCATAATTCAGAGATCATCTTCAATGACAACGGTCCATGTTCATCACCATCTAATTCAATATGTCTTTTCAAATAATACACCACTTTGTTGTACTGCTCTTGCTCAGCTGCATTATTCAAAATTTCTAAAAACATATCTGGAATCACGTCTTCTCTACCAAAAGTAAATGCAGAAGCAACCAAATGGGTCTTATGTGTATCAATGACCGAAAAAGTATAACGCACAAATGCCGCTACTCTTTTGTCTACGGCTGTTCTTTCTAAAGCCACATCTACTGATTTTCCTTCTTGAAGGTAAGCGATCAATTGATGCATTTTTGTAGCATCAGCATCCACTTGTGCCATTGCATCCAAATACATTTCATAATGGCTTTTTGGTTCGCCCAGCTCATTAATATCGCTTTCTTCTCCGCATACAATTTCATTGATAAACCTTGCAATTGTAGGGTTTGCACTAGGCATCCAAGGAGATTCAACGTTGGTGAGTTGCAGCTGTAAAGTCTTCAATAGTGACATAAAATCCCATACGGCAAACACATGGTTTTCCATAAAGATTTTGATATCACTTACTTTTTGCAAGTTTTGATATAGAGCGTGGTTAGAAAGCTGATCTCTTAGTGTTTTGATTTCGGCTTCAATGTATTCAATGGTATACATCTTATGTTTGTCTGTTATGATTTATAGATAATAACTCTTTGCTGATTTGATGCAAATTTAGTAGATGTACTACTATAAACCACAATGGTCTCTTTAAAAATGTAGAAGTCTGAAATAGAATAGCACTACAAAAAGTGAACACTGCTACCATTCTGTACTCAAAACTTTATTCACAACGCTGAGAATATCGAAACTTTCTACATTTTTAAATAAAACACCTAAATTGGCTCTTTTTGCATCTATTTCTTAATCAGTTTGTAAACATTTTTTGTTTCCGTTTCGAGATTGAAAACTGAAATAAAATAAATTCCTGTTTGGTAAGCCTCTGTTTTAATCATCATTTCCTCCGTGCTTCGCTTTGTAATTTCTTCTATTTTTTGACCGGATGAATTATAGACTGTAATAATTGCTTTTGTATCAGTGGCTGTTTGTCCCAAATACAATTGGTCTTCAAAGGGATTAGGGAAGAAATTATATTCTTTTGAGGTTAAAAAATCAGGAATGGCGGTCACATTACAGCTCCCACAATCTCCGCCACAATCAATACTTATTTCATCTCCATTTTGAATCCCATCATTACAAGACCATCCAGTTCTAATACGATTACCTTCCTCCTGCAATGCCTCCATACGTTGTTGTTGTTCTGCTGTTAATGTTCCATTCAATAGGTTTTTGGTTTCATACGGATCATTGATCAAGTCAAAGAGTTCTTTTGTATTGTTATTGTCGAGGTATTGAATCAATTTATATTGCTCATCACGAAGTGTATAAGCATCATCGGGCACTCCATCTTTAGCCCCTAACTCCATATAATTGAACGTTCGTGTAGTCCCATCTTCACCCGAAAGTAGATGTTTGAAACTTAAACTGTTGTATAAACCTCCTTTTTCTCCAATCGATTCATCAGAGAAATGTGCCATTGTCGCAAATAGATCGCAGACATTAATTTTAGCATCAATTGTTTCATTTTTTAAGGCGACTCCCTTCCCTGAAATAATCATAGGTACATGAATTCCTCCTTCATATAAAGACCCCTTTCCTTGCGAATATCCTTGTACGAGATTAGGTGGAGTACCATTGTCACCTACAAAAATGACCACTGTATTTTCTAAAACACTTTCCGGAATATTCTCCAGAAGTCTCCCTATCTCATAATCCAAATTTTCGATCATAGCCAAGTATTTTTTCATCGTTGGCGAACCTGAATGATTATTGGAATAAGTACCCTCTGGAGGATATTGGTAAGGAGAGTGAGGACTCACATGAGCCAACCACATCAACCATGGTTTATCTTGCTTATTGATCCAATTGATCGCATAGTCTGTAAAATAAGATGTCGCATACTCTGTACACGTTTCTTGTTGTTGATTTTCGACCTTACTCCAACTGTAATAATCAGCCACGCCTGACTTCAATACGCCCATATATTCATCTACACCGTGTTCATTAGGATGGTCATAATCATTGTTTTTCCCTAAGTGCCATTTTCCAACAAGACAAGTCGTATACTCGTTATTCGTTTGTTGCTTTAATTGCGTGAAAATTGTGGTATGATCCGTGCTTAATTCCCCCGGTACACTAGGCACACCATTATTGACGCCATACTTTCCTGTCATAATAGTCGCTCTTGTTGCTGCACAGACAGGAGTAGCCCATACGTTAGAGAATAAAACGCCTGATGTTCTGAGTGCGTCTAGGTTAGGTGTTGATGGCAAATTGCTTCCTATCCCATAACCCGGCGTGACATCCGCTCCCATATCGTCGGCAATAATCAAGAGTATGTTGGGGTGGTCTTGTGCTTGGTTTGTTCCAAAAATTGATAATAAAAGTAGTACAAGCAGTAGTTGTTTCATAGTCATTTCAGTCAAAAAATTAATAAGTAATGAATACATTGTAAACTAAGTTTGCGTTAAATTTTAATCAACCTTTCTACAAACATTTATAGGCTCTACTTTCAAGCTTCTTTCTTCTCCATTTTTCCATTGATGAAAAACGAAGCAGAAAATCTAGGCTTAGAAGTCAAAAGCTAAATTTCATTCCTCTCGCCTAAATGATTTTAAACTCGCTTTGCTCAAACAAGAAAATCATTTTTAACGGCTCAATTCATGAAATTCTGAACGCTTTTCCCTTCAATGCCAGGGGGAATACTACCAAACTAAAATGGTAGAAAACTCAATGGCGCGAATGTTAAGCGTCAGCGTCATTTATGTCCTTCAAATCATCAGAAATCTCCTGATTTCTAAAAAATATAAATAACGTAAACTTAGTTTACAATGTAATGAAGATGTTGTATACTAAAATATTCATTAAATTCCGAATAGTGTTTCTTGGAAAGTAAATGCCATTCAATCAAAAACTAGGATTGATTTCAATAGGATTTTCAACAGTTTCCTCTAAATCATCAAAAAATCAATAAGCATCTTTAGTCTACAATACTTTTGGACATAAAATATAGGTGTAAATACTGATAAATCAATTAAAAAAATAGTGACAAAATAATAAAGGCTTTCCATTTGGATGAAAAGCCTTTATTTATGTACGCTATTATAGCTCTTAAATGAGTAATCTTACTTTACTGATTCTCGGATTTGTGTAGCTGCTGCTTGATCTAATTTACCGTCTAATAAATAGCCTTTCACATCAACGATTTTATTCTCTTGAAGTAATTTTAAATCCTCTTCTTTTAAAACATGCTTGAGAGTACAGATAAACTGATTCATGTCATATTCAAATTCCACGTCCTCAAGATTTGCTAACTTCAACTGACTTCCATGCTTCATTTTTGTCTTAACACAAAAACGAAGCAAAAAAGTCAAGGCTTTGAACGCAAAAGCTAAATTTCATTCCTCTCGCCTAAATGATTTTAAACTCGCTAAAGCTCAAACAAGAAAATCATTTTTAACGGCTCAATCCATGAAATTCTTAACGCTTTTCCCTTCAAGGCCGAGGGAGATACTACTAAATGATGGTCTGATTACATGTCAAAAGACAAAAGTTTTTATTATAATCTTCTAAAATGTAGTGCCGTAGAAACGTTTTATTAAAACATCCTCGCGAACCACAACACACAACTATTTACGTACCCTACAAATCAGCAGAAATTTCACGATTTCTAAATGTTATAAATATTCGAAAACTTAGCTTACAATGTATTCAGATATCGGTAATACTTGTTGTTTTTAAATGTAGAAATAAGCCTTCATTATAATTATCCATGAAATTACAAGTTGTAACACTTATCTATAAATCATGAAAGATGAGGGCATTGAATTAAAAAAAGACGCTTAATAGCAAAAAATCTGATAAGATAATGCGAAGAAGTTACTTTTTGTTTCATATAAAAAAAGGCCACTAACTTTCGTCAGCGACCTTCAAATCGTTAAGGGCTAATATTTATTTTTTCTGAAACGTTTGTTTCATTGCTTCATATTCTTTGTCCATAGAAGGCTTACAGAATTGAGTTCCTTCAAAGATTTTGTCAGAGTTTTCTTGACGCTTTTGTAATTGCTCATCCAAATGCTCTTTCTTCAATTCTCTTTGTTTTCCATCAACACCAAAGACTGTCAATGTCAATTCTTTTTGATCTCTTGTAACAAGTACCTTCTCTCCTGCTTTTACGTCGATCGCAATTGGTTGGAATAATGAATGCTCAAAACTTAATGTCACATCTTTTCCTTCCATTGTGTACGTATAAATTTCTACTTCTTTTTGACGCTCAAATTGACCTACTAATGTTCCTCCCATTAATTTCTCCTTATAAGAAACGTTGTTCAATTTAGAAGGCATTCTTGGAGCAAGAACAATCGTATTTTCAATCGCATTAGGTCTTAAGCCTAAGAAGTATTGGTACCAAACTCTCAGTTGTTCTCCGTTTGACCAAGCTTGCATATAAGTACCTGTCAATTTAGGATAAGATTCACCTGGATGAGGGAATGCATCAGCATTTTCGTTCATACTACCAACTGCACCCATATCTAATGATTGCTCATTCATGTTTTCGAACAATTGGAAAGCAATATCAGGTTGACCACTTTCGATCATACGCTGCATTGCGTAGCCATTGTTCCACTGCCAAATTGTACCATTGTGATAAGCGGCATCTTTATGGTAATGCTCCCACGCAAGGTGATAAGGGTGGAAATTAGGATCTTCTTGGCTTAATGATGCTACACCCCAAGGGTATACTAAGTGCTCCCAGATTTCACGCGTTAATTCCATTTTCTTGACATCGTCTGTCATAAAGTCCATAGCAAATAATTGGTTAGGACGGAATTGGAAGTCCGGTTGGTCGTCGTGATCAATACGGTCAGCCATATAAGCATGTGAATCGTCAAAGAAATCTTTGTTGAAGTTGGCTTGTACCTTATCCGCGATTTTTTGCCAACGCTTCATATCGCTGATATGGTTTGTTTCTTTTGCACAATAGATCGCTGCATTTAATTGCTTGAACCATAATGCTTGAATATCATTGGCGTAGCTACCTCTTGGTGAATATGGAACGTGATCAGGCTCTCTTCTAGCATCCATCCAAGTGTCTGCATCTTCATGCGTTAAGTAACCTTTTTTGTTTACCCAGTTTTTCAATGCACCATCCACACTTCTTTTTACCGTTGGGTACATTTCTTTAATCAATGAATTATCACCAGAATATTGGATATAATCTAATAATTCAAAGATAAAACGTGGAGTACCGTCCGTAGTATGGTAGTTTAGAGATTCCATTTTTACGATGTTAGGAATTCTACCATAATACTTTGAAGTTGATTTTTTGTCTTGAACATCAGCAAAAGAAAGTAAGATTTTCTTTGCCACTTCAGTCTCACCTAATACTAAAGTACCGCCCGGTAATGAAATAAATGTATCTCTACCCCAGTATTCATTGAACCAAGGAATACCTGCATAGATACCATAACCCCTTTGGTGTGTCACCATTTCGTCCATTGTCAATGTCAACCACATTAACGCTTTATCGAAGTGAGGATCCTCTGTTTTGATGGCTGTATTTTCAGTAATTAACTGCGTCATGCGGTCTGTACGCTCTTGCAACCACTCTCCATGTTGTGTTCTTGCTTGTTGGATTAAAGCTAAACCTTCTTCTTTTGTCTTTGCATATGAAATATAGAAACCACCTTTCCCTGAAGCAGTTACTTTAGCATTACCTTCTTTATCAATTTGTTCATTGTGCGAAGGTGCCACTACAACAAAATGATCTTTTGATTCTGAGGGTACAAAATAAGAAGCATATTGATCTCTGCTGTCTAATTTGATTTGATCACCCGTCACTGTAAGGTTCGTTTCCGATCCTTTTACGCCATGAAAATCAACATAAATAACATCCTGATCATCAAAAAGTATTACTCTTTCTGTACCTTGAGCAGTAGCTCTTTGTAAATAATGAGGGAACACTTCTACTTTTGCATTGGCACGGTCAAAAGGTTGTCCATCAATCGTAAGATCATAATCCGTCAAAATTCTCTTTTGACCAATATTCCATCCATTAAACCAACTGTACAACTCACTATTTAAAACGTGTGTTTGAGTCTGAAAATAAGCACTTCTTTTATTAGTATAAGTCACAACTCTGTTCTCCGCAGCAGCAACGTCTACTTTCAATTCCTGTAACACTTCATCTTTCACAGCTTCTTTTGCTGTAAATTTGTGTTCATTATTTTCTTTAGCACACCCATAGAAAAGTGTCAAGGCGAGAAGTATAAATGTACTTTTTAAAATCCTCATTATTATTTAGTTAATCTTGTAAATCTTGTGATAAGAATTTGACTCATTTTCACGCAATACTATCATTAATGTTTCTCTAAGTTAACAATTGTTCATAGGTCACAAAATGATTTCTATTTTATTAATAATTACTGATTATGAGGTGTTATTGGAATTATTTCATGAAATCTTGGATAGATGAAATATATAAAGCACTAATGAACAGTATTTTACAAAGTAATTCAATTAAAACTTAAAATAAGTAAATTTTAAATTTAAATCGGTTGAGATGCTTTTTGTTAATAATTCCTGCTTAACATAAAATAAATGTACTTTCTACACACGATTCACCATCTTTATGTTCATATGTTTAAACTTAATGATTAACTGGAATGAATCAACTTAACTACAAACACTTTTGGGTAATGCTTTTAAGTATTATCACAATACAATTTAGCTATGGACAAGAGAAGATTTTTTTAAAGGGCTACACCGACTATATCAACGGTGATATCATGCCCTATAAATCTCCCCAGGAAGATGCCAATCAAGCCATGTTGGTGAGATGTACTGAAGGGAAAAACGAAATGGAATGGGAAGCGGAAGCAGTACCTACCTCTTTTAATGGTGAATACGTTGAATATGGCGTCATCATGGGTGTAGATATTGACAGAGCACAGTATGAATTTGATTTTTATATTAATGACAAAAAATACTTTACTTTTAAAGCTCCCGAAGAAAGCATCCTCCAAGATGTAAAAGCAGAGGGACCTAATGGTTCTCAACTGACTTTTAAAGGAACAATGATCGATGCCTACAGTGATATGTTTGGGTATGGATTCTTGAAAATTAAAGCAGAAGATTTGCCAAAAGGTCAACCTGTAAAAATGAAAGTAGTTGCTCCAAGCATCGGTAAATCAAGCTGGTTTATGATGTTCAAATATGGAGTGGATGGTAATGTAAGCTGGAAACAAGAACCTGCGGTGATCAAATCTGCAAAAGGTCCTCAACAGCAATTAAGAACAACCATCTTACACTACGGTGATCCTGTAAAAGCGACCATCACAGCGGGTAAATCAAAAGAAAAAGTAACGCTAAATGTTGGAGCAAACGTATTTAGAATCAACATTCCAAAAATCGAAGAAACAACTTCTGTCCCCGTTAAAGTTACGGTAGGCAAAACGATTTTGGACGAGCAAACATTGGAAGTAGATCCTGTAAAACCTTATACGGTTTATCTATTACACCACTCACATGTTGATATTGGCTATACGCATACACAAGATGAAGTAGAAAAAATGCAATGGGACAACTTGGATGATGCTGTAATGATGAGTCAAAAAACAGCTGATTATCCTGAAGGTTCTCAATTCAAGTGGAGCGTGGAAGTTATGTGGGCAGTGGAAAGCTACCTTAAAAATACTACTCCTGAGAAGCGAAAAGCATTTATGGAGGCAGTGAAAAACGGTTCTATAGAATTGAATGGTCTTTACGGTAACATGTTGACAGGTCTATCAAACCCACAAGAATTGGTAGAGTCTACTTTTGATGCATTACAAGTGGCCAATGAAACGGATACCAACTTAGAGTCGGCAATGATTACTGACGTTCCTGGTTACACTTGGGGATTGGTGCCAGTTTTAGCACATTCAGGAGTAAAATATCTTTCAGCAGGTACAAATGTATTCCACAGAATTGGTGGTACAATTTCTACTTGGGGTGACCGTCCATTCTATTGGTCTTCTCCTTCAGGTGAAGAAAAAGTAATGGTATGGGTACATGAAAAAGGATACAGTCATTTCCACACTGGTTTAGGTTTTACTGATTTGAAAGTCTTATTGACACCAAAATCTGTTTTTGATTACTTAAATGAATTGAATGAAAGAACATATCCTTATGATATCACAACGCTACGTTATACTGTAGGTTCAGACAATGGTCCTGTGGATCAAGGCATTTCTGAAACGGTAAAGGAATGGAACGATACGTATGAAACACCAAAAGTAATGTTGTCTACTACAACTGAATCTTTCAAAGCATTTGAGGAAAAGTATGGTGATCAACTTCCTGTAGTAAAAGGAGATTTCACTCCTTATTGGGAAGACGGTGCTGGATCAACTTCTGCTGAAACTGCTTTAGTGAGAAATGCATCAGAGAAACTTTCTCAAGCGATGACAATTATGTCATTAAACGGTGCTGATATTCCAAATGCAACGTTCGAGCAAGCTTGGAGATACGTTTTACTATACAACGAACATACATGGGGTGCTTACAACTCTATCTCAGAACCTGAGGCGGATTTCGTTCATTCTCAATGGGCCGTAAAACAATCTTTCGCGATCAAAGCGGATTCAATTGCGGATGAATTATTAGAAAGAGCATTAGCGATTGGTGAAAAGACAAAAGGTATTTTATTGACCAATACATTGAACTGGGACCGTTCTGAATTAGTAAAATTAAGTGCTGAGAAAACTTCAAATGGTGATTATATCACAGATCAAGATGGAAAATACTACCCTACTCAGCGTTTGAGTAACGGTGAATTGGCGGTTTATGTAGATCACTTACCAGCTTATGGTCAGTTGGAATTATTCTCAACTGCTGAAATGAAATGCAGTAAAGAATGTAAGAAATGCAAGGACTGTAAAAACTGTAAGAAGTGTAAAGGTCAAAAAGCATTGAAAGTAGCTGATAATACAATTGAGAACGATTTCATCAAATTAGAAATCAATGCTGAAAATGGTAGCGTAGCTTCACTTTTTGATAAAGTAAGAAAGAAAGAACTTTCGGATAACACTGAATTAAAAGGACTGAATGACTACTATTATGTGGCTGGAAGAAATCCTAAAGCTCCATTAACTACATCAAATGATATTCAAATCAAATGGTTAGAAAAAGGTGACTTAGTTAGCATTATTGAAGTGAGTTCATCTGCTCCAGGCACTGAAGAATGGAAGCGTACTTTCGAGGTTAATGCTTATTCAGAGGTAGTGGAAATTGATAATCAGATCAACAAAACCAATGTATATGATCCTGAAGGTGTTCATATTGCATTCCCTTTCAATGTCAATAATGGAACTGTGAGAATTGACGCTCCGTTTGGTGAGTATATTCCTGAAAAAGAACAATTACAAGGTTCATGTAAAAACTACTTCACTGTACAACGCTATGCAGACGTTTCAAACCTTGATCACGGTGTCACTTGGGTTACTCCTGATGCTCCAATGATTGAGTTAGGGGAAATTACAACGGATGCATTATCGTACGGTTGGATTCAAGAAGTAAAGCCTACTCAAACGATTTATGCTTATTTAATGAATAACTATTGGGAAACCAACTATAAAGCTTCTCAAGAAGGTTGGCATTCATTCCGTTTTATGCTAAGACCTCACGGTGCTTATGTTTCTACTGATGCTAAAAAGTTCAGTATGGCAGTAGCTCAGCCGGTCTTAATTTCTGAAAATGCAAACGACAACTACACTGCATTTATTCAGCCTACGGCAAATGATCTAATCATCACTGCTTCGAGACCAATGGATCAAGAGCATGTTTTATTGACGGTATTAAATGCCAACGCCGGTGATTCTGTTTTGGAATGGACTTCTTCAGATAAAGTGGAGGAAGTATACCTTTCAAATATCAATGGTGACAATATGGGCTCATTCCAACAAGGTGAAAATATCCCAGGCTGGGGTGTTAGATTCTTATTGGTGAAAGTAAATGGTGAGAGTGCTTCTAGGTAAATAACCAAGTAAAAATCTGGAACAACCCTCTCATAGGCGTGAAATAACGTCAATGAGAGGGTTGTTTTTTATCTATTAATCCTATCCAATATCATAATCAAATTAGAACAAAACATTCAATTAATCACCTAAAAAAGAACATATCAATAAACAAAAACCATCAATTATGACTGTTATTTACCAATGAATAACTTTTTTATTCTAGTTACTAAAGCGTAAATCATCTCACCTTTGTGAAGTAACAAATATTGATAAGATGAATATTCGAAAAAAGATAAGTATTGCACTTTTATCTGTAATCGTTCCATTTACTTCACAAGCGCAACAAGTGAAAGGACTTACAGTTCATGAATCGGAGGATTCTCCAACTAAGCAATTAAATTTCAGAGAAAATAAATTAGATGAAGCTCCCAATATCGTCCTCGTATTGTTGGATGATGTTGGGTATGCTCAAATGGGGCATATGGGTGGACAAATTGAGACACCTGCATTTGACGAAGTAGCAGATAAAGGTTTAACCTACAGTCGTTTCCATACCACTGCCTTATGTTCTCCGACTAGAGCCGCTTTACTCACAGGACGAAATCACCATAAAGCAGAAACAGGTGCAATTATGGAAGTTGGTACAGGTAATGACGGTTATACGACATTACTTCCTCAAGAAGTCGGTTCTTTTGCCAAAGTGCTTCAACAAAAAGGGTATTCTACTTCTTGGTATGGTAAAAACCATAACGTTCCCAACTGGGAGTCATCATTTACGGGACCTTTTGATCGTTGGCCAAATGATTTAGGATTTGATTATTTCTATGGTTTCTTAGGTGGCGATACGGATCAATTCCACCCAGCCTTAGTAGAAGACCGTAAAAGAATCACTGCTCCTGATACAAATGCAGATGGTTCTGAATATCATATCACTACGGATATGGCGGATAAAGCAATCAATTATATTCAGTCTGTCAATGCCGTAGCACCTGACAAACCTTTCTTTGTCTACTTTTCTCCTGGAGCAGTTCATGCACCACACCAAGCACCAAAGGAATACATTGAAAAGTATAAAGGAAGATTTGATGAAGGATGGGATGTCTACAGAGAAAATGTATTCAATAACATGAAAGCAAAAGGAATCATTCCTGCTGATACAGAATTAACACCACGTCCTGAATCACTACCTGCTTGGAACACCTTAAATGAGGAACAAAAAATGGTTTATGCACGCATGATGGAAGTATTTGCTGCATTTACAGATCATACAGACGCACAAGTGAAACGTGTATACGATGCCATTGAAGATATGGGTAAAATGGACAATACCATCTTTATCTATATTGCTGGTGACAATGGTGCTTCTGCTGAAGGTGGAATGGATGGTTTATTAAATGAAATGGCTTACTTCAATGGTTTTCCAGAAAAATGGGAAGACAAAGTGGAAGCTGTAAAAACGAACCGTTTAGGAACAGAAGATTATTTTAACCATATGCCTGCCGCTTGGGCTTGGGCTGTCAATTCTCCTTACCAATGGTCAAAGCAAATCGCTTCACATTTAGGTGGTGTTAGAAATGCAATGGCAATCTCTTATCCAAAAGGAATTGAAGGAAGAGGTGAAGTAAGAACTCAGTTTTCTCATGTAACTGATATTGCACCTACTATTCTTGAAGTAGCAGGTTTAGAAATGCCAAAACAAATTGATGGACATACTCAAGTTCCTTTTGATGGTCAATCTTTAGTGTATTCGTTTAATGACGAAAAAGCTTCAGAACAACATACCACTCAGTACTTTGAGATTATTGGTAACTTAGGCATCTATCATGATGGCTGGTGGGCTGGAGCACTACGCACTATCCCTTGGTTGTATGACTCTGAAGATGTTTCTATCACAGACATGGAGTGGGAATTATATGACTTGAATTCTGATTTCTCTCAATCAAAAAACATGGCAAAAGAAATGCCCGAGAAGTTAGAATACATGAAATATCTGTTCTTTGCTGAAGCCGCTAAAGCCAATGCTCTTCCAATTGATGACCGCAGAGCAGAACGCTTCAGAAGTACTTTCCGTCCTTCTTTAACGGCAGGTCAGACTACTTTTAATTACCCTAATGGTTTAAGACTTCCTGAAGGAGCAACTCCTTTTACTAAATTCCAATCCCATACATTAGAAGCTTCTATTCAACCTTACAAAAAAGGTGATCAAGGGGTATTCATCACGCAAGGCGGTCGTTTTGCAGGATTCGTACTTAGAGTCGATAAAGCAGGATATGTTTATTATGAATATAGTAATACTGTTAATCAGTTCACTATAAAATCTAATGTTAGGGTTAAGCCAGGAACAACCAATATTTCAGCTAAAGTAGTGATGGATGCGAAAAAACCATATACTCCTTCTACAGTGACTTTATTTGCTGAAGGTAAAAAAATTGGTGAAGGCAGAATAGGTAAAACTGTTCCAAACTTATTCTCTCTAGATGAAACTATGGATATCGGGCAAGATACAGGAACTCCAGTAACTGATAATTATAAAGTGAAAGGTTCTAAGTACACTGGTATTTTAAACAAAGTGACATTAGAACTAATTAACGAGTTTAAAGATAATACTATTACAAAATAATAACCCACGTATTTGTAACAAATAATGTAGATAAGTCAGCGGGCCTCCTGCTGACTTTTTCTTGTTACAGAAGGTCGCTCCCCAAAATATTGATAATAACTTTTACTAAAGTGGGTAAGATCGGTAAAACCTAAATCAAAACTAATTGCCCCAAGTTCTTTTTTTGTTCCGATGACCTGTTGTTTTGCTTCTTCCAATCTCATGTGATTATAAAACTGAAAGACCGGTTTTTTATATACTTTTTTAAACACACGCTGTAACTTGGATTCACTAATCCCGTGCTTTAACGTTAAGGCCTTCAAATTAGGTACCTGCTTTAAGTCAGAAAGGATCTCATCTTTTATTCTGATCATTAAATTGATGTCATCGTGATGTACTCCAAAAATTACATTTTCAAATCCTTCATCTTCACTTTTATTTTTCACGATTGTAATAATTTCTATCATCTTCGAAAACAGCATCCCCCTTCTTGATCGTTCATCTTGAATATATTCATCCAACTCTGTAACTATCTTGTCCAAGCGAGGAGTCAGTGGTAAATAATAAAACCATGCATCCTCTTGTCTTATCAATTCCTTCAGTCTATTTTCACTATCATCTGAAAGTAAATAAAAAATATCTTCAGGTACTCTCGCAAAATACCACCTCATTTCTTGATTAATAGGATAATCAATCGAAAACTGTTGATTACTATTATACAGGTAAATTGAACTTTTCAGATTAGATTTTTGAGCTGATTCTGAAGTAAAGTCACCAGGTCTACCTATACGGATACTAATGTATTTTTTCTCTCGATTGGATTGATTAATGATTTTAATTGGCACTTTCAGTTTTAGACTAGTAAAACCACAAACAAGCCCAGGAAGGAAACTGTAAAAATAAGTACTCATCTTTCCATACTCATCATTGTCATTATGATACTCATTTTGAGAAACTTCTCCTCCAAAGTTTTTTTTCAACTTAGTGTAATAATCATGCAGGTTAGTTTCATCTCCATTAACAGTTAAAATCGTATGGTCAGTTCTTTTCATATACCTTATTTTTAGGGGCTAAATTTTAAATACTAATTCTAATTATTAACGATTACTTCATAAAAACGCTAAAGAAGTTTCCTTGGTAATATAAAAACTGCGAAATATAAATCAAGTCATGTATTTATAATACAGAGTACAAATTGAAACAGCATAGCTATAATAATCATCTAATACTCTTCAACTCATACCACACCATTATTTCTTCTTTAACCTCATCTTCTTTTAAATTCACTTTCAACAACTCTTTATAAGACATCTTTTTCACTTCCATACAATACTGAACCATCAACCAGTAATCATAATAAACTCTAGGAGCTACGGTTTTATCTTCAAAAAAAACTCCCCATTCATCAGGGGCAACCATTCTTGCACTTTCTATTCTTTCCATATTTTTTAATAGAGAATGCTGTCCTTTTCCCTGCCTTGCAACATACTCAGCATAGCCTTCCCATTTCCACTCGGGGTGTTTTGCTAGTGGATTAGAGTTCCAAAAACCGAATGCATTGAATTGTAAGCAATGTGTTAGTTCATGTAATAGTAGTTGTTCAAAGTTCCATTGATAACCGTGGAGTTCAATGATGTTTTGCTGTATATCTATGGCTCCATTTAAAGTGGCAATATTGTACATTCCCCATCCAAAAGCATTGCCCCATATCGTTTTCATGAATTGAGGATATAAAGCATCATTACCTAAACAAACCTTCAGCTCCAGCTTACTATCGTATAATTCACTGTCGACCAAAATTGAATCAATGGCTTTTAATCTTTGTTCAAATCGTTGATGTAATTCCTTTTCATGATAGATCGTATAATTCCCGATTTGTGTCTTTCGAGCATAAAGGAGATTGGGATTTAACATCGTTATGGTAATCGACACAAAGCCAAGTAGTATAAAAAGTAGTGTTCGAATTCCCCACTTTCTGATTTTGTTTTTCATGTAAAGTAGTTGTATTGGTACTAATATAAATTAGTGAAAATGGATACATATTCAAAGAATCCCTCAATTGTAGTATAAAAGCTACTTACCACCAAAATACTGTTTTGTACCAATTCAATATTGAAACATAACAATAAAAATGGAGTCTCCCCTCTTAATTTTGACTCTCAATAACTACAATTATTATGTTTACAAATACAAAACTAAAATCGGTATTAAGCACAGCAATCATAGCTACTGCACTACCATTCATGGCTTCAGCTCAAAATGTAAAGGGGCTGACAGTTCACGAATCGGAGGATTCTCCAACCAAAGAATTAAATTTCAGAGCGAATAATTTAACTGAAGCTCCCAATATCGTATTGGTACTTTTAGACGATGTTGGTTATGCTCAAATGGGTCATATGGGTGGTCAGATTGAAACACCTGCTTTTGATGAAATTGCGGATAAAGGTTTGACTTATTCAAGATTCCATACTACTGCATTGTGTTCTCCTACAAGAGCGGCATTATTGACAGGTAGAAACCATCATACAGCTGAGACAGGTATCATTATGGAATTAGGTACGGGTAACTCAGGGTATACGACTGAAATTCCTAATGAAGTAGGTTCTTTTGCAAAAGTACTTCAAGAAAAAGGGTACTCTACTTCTTGGTTTGGAAAGAACCACAATGTTCCTAACTGGGAAGCTTCATTTACGGGACCATTTGACCGTTGGCCCAATGATTTGGGGTTTGATTATTTCTATGGTTTCTTAGGTGGTGATACGGATCAATTCCACCCTGCCCTTGTAGAAGACAGAAAAAGAATCACTTCTCCAAAAACCAATGAGGACGGATCTCCTTACCACTTGACCACGGATATGGCGGACAAGGCGATCAACTATGTTCAGTCTGTCAATGCAGTTGCTCCAGATAAACCTTTCTTCGTGTATTTTGCTCCTGGTGCAGCACATGCTCCTCACCAAGCCCCTGCCGAGTACATTGAAAAATACAAAGGAAAATTTGATGCAGGTTGGGATGTTTACAGAGAAGAAGCATTCAATAACATGAAAGCAAAAGGCTTGATTCCTGCGGATTCTGAATTAACTCCTCGTCCCGAATCTTTACAAGCTTGGGATAGTTTAAATGATGAGCAAAAAATGGTTTATGCTCGTATGATGGAAGTTTTTGCTGGGTTTACAGAACATACTGATGCACAAATCAAACGTCTTTATGATGCAATTGATGAAATGGGCAAATTAGATAATACTATTTTCATTTACATCGCTGGTGATAACGGTGGTTCTGCAGAAGGTGGTCAAGAAGGAATGTTAAATGAAATGACGTTCTTTAATGGTATTCCTGAGAAGTGGGAAGATAAAGTTGCTGCTGTAAAATCAAACCGATTAGGTACTGAAGATTACTTCAACCATATGCCTGCCGCTTGGGCTTGGGCGGTCAACTCTCCTTACCAATGGGCAAAACAAATTGCTTCGCACTTAGGTGGTGTGAGAAATGCAATGACAATTTCATATCCAAACGGGATTGAGTCTAGAGGAGAAGTAAGAGAACAGTTTACACACATTACAGATATTGCTCCTACCATTCTTGAAGTGGCTGGATTGGAAATGCCAAGTGAGATTGATGGATATGCACAGAAACCATTGGATGGTACTTCTTTGGTGTACTCATTTGATAACAAAGAAGCAGAAGAAACACATACTACTCAGTACTTTGAAATTGGTGGTAATTTGGGTATTTACCACGATGGATGGTGGGCAGGTGCCATGAGAAATATTCCATGGGTATCAGGGTCTACTGAGCATGTTGAAATCACTGATATGAAGTGGGAACTTTACAATCTTAAAGACGATTTTTCTCAATCGAAAGACCTCGCAGAAGAGATGCCTGAGAAATTGGAATATATGAAATACATGTTCTTTGCAGAAGCTTCAAAAGCCAATGCTCTTCCAATTGATGACCGTAGAACTGAACGTTTCAGATCTTCATTCCGTCCTTCTTTAACTGCTGGTCAAACTGTATTCAAATATCCAAATGGATTGAGATTACCTGAAGGAGCTACACCTTTTACTAAGTTTATTTCACACACAATGGACGCCTCATTAAAAGGGTATAAAAAAGGTGACCAAGGAGTATTGATTACGCAAGGTGGTCGATTTGGAGGATTTGTTTTAAGAGTTGATAAAGCAGGTTATGTGCATTATGAATACAGCAATACTTCTGATTTATACAGCATTAAAACATCATCAAAAATTCCTGCAGGTACTAAAAACGTTGTTGCAAGAGTGATTATGGATGAGAAAAAACCTTATACAGCTTCTACTATTTCTATTTATGCTGATGGTAAAAAAATCGGAGAAGGACGTGTAGAGAAAACAATTCCAAACTTATTCTCTCTCGATGAAACATTAGATATCGGACAGGATACGGGTACACCTGTAAGCCAAAATTACAAGATTAAAGACTCAGATTACTCTGGTCAACTTAAGATGGTGACTATAGAATTGATCAACGAGTACGGTAATACTCAAACTTCTAAATAATCAATTTACAAGTTTGATAATTAAACTCATTGTAGACTACAACTTTCGAATATTTATGGTTTTTAGAAATCAGGAGATTTCTGATGATCTGTAAGACACGAATGTCGCTAACGCTTAACATTCGCGCTAGTGGGCTTTCTACCTAATTTATTTGCTAGAATTTCCACGGCCTTGAAGGGAAAAGCATCAAGAATTTCATGAAGTGAGCCGTTAAAAATGATTTTGCTGTTTGAGCATCTCAAAACGATGAAGTTTTGATCGAGTTATCCTTTCAATAGGCGAGAGAAATGGAATTTAGCTTTTGACTTCTAAGCCTTGAATTTTTTGCTTCTTTTTGTTTCAAGACAAAAACGAAGAAGAAAGAAGATTGAAGGTAGGACCTCAAAAGATTGCAGAAATTCTGATTGAAAGATTACGAATTTTTAGTTTACAAGTTTGATAATTAAGTTATTAGTTAAAAAGTCAGTGGATTTTCTGCTGACTTTTTTCGTGTTACAGATGGCCTTTCACCAAATTTTGATGTATACCTTTTGCTAAAATGAGTAAGATCGGAATACCCTAATTCGAAACTAATTTGGCTCAAATCTTTGTCTGAATTCATGATCATCTGCCTTGCCTCTTCTAATCGGTGGTGATTGAAAAATTGAAGTATAGGCTTCTTAAATACTTTTTTGAAGGTTTTCTGAAGTTTAGATTCACTCATTCCATAAGAAACCATCAAAGCTTTAATATCTGGGACTTTAGTAAAATCTGATAATAGCTCCTCTTTCAAAAGAAACATCTTATTTAAGTCATTTTTTTGAACCCCATAAACAATGTTTTCTAGACCATCTTCATAAGATTTCTTTTGTAGGAGAATCAAAATCTCTATCATCTTTGAAAACAGCATCCCTCTTTTGATAAGAGGATCTTGAATATATACATCCAATTCGTTAATAATCCGATCTAGCTGATCAGTCAATGTATCATAGTAAAACCAAGGTTCTTCTTTATTGATCAATTCATTGAGTTGGTCATTTCCAGGCTCGATAAATTTATTAATCATTTGGATTGGAATTCGGAGATAATACCATCGAATAGATTGGTTTATGGGGTAATCAATATAAAACTCTTGATTACTATTATAAACATATAGTGCGTTTACAAGTGTGGACTTCTTTTTAGTTTCGGAAGTAAAATTACCTGAATTCCCGATTCTAATACTGACGTACTTATCCTCCTTTACCGTACTGTTTAAAATACGAAATGGCATCTTCAATTTTAAGCTTGTCACACCACAAATCAACCTTGGAAAATACTCATAATATATCATATCAAGTGAACCATATTTTTCACTTTCAAGCATTAGATGATTCCCTTCAACAGTAGCTCCAAACTCTTTTCTTATGAATTCATAATAGGACAAGGGATTCGTTTCATCCGAACTTACTTCAATTATTTTTTCTTCCATGATTCATCATAAAATTAGGTTTACAAGATAATTAAAAATGATGTTTTCTATGAGAAATTAAATTGCAAAAACTATACATCGCAATAAAAATTGAAATCAAATCTGCCTCTTTCATACCAATGAATGATTCAATCATGCTATCATTCTACCCCTATTAGCCTCTACATTTGTAACATCAACAAACCAAAAAAGTATGTTTACAAGTAGAAAATTACACAAAATACTATCTGTTTTACTAATCACAGTTATTTTACCGATTAGTATAAAAGCACAAGAAGTAAAAGGATTAACAGTTCATGAGTCAAAAGATTCGGCACCTGCTCAATTGAACTTCAGAGAAAATAATTTACAAGATGCTCCTAACATTGTCTTGATTCTATTGGATGATGTAGGATACGCACAAATGGGACATATGGGTGGTCAGATCGAAACGCCTGCTTTTGATGAAATCGCGGATAAAGGTTTGACGTATTCTAGATTCCATACTACGGCACTTTGTTCACCAACAAGAGCAGCTTTATTGTCAGGTAGAAATCACCATAAAGCAGAAACAGGTGCTATCATGGAGTTAGGTACTGGTAACGATGGTTATACTATGAAAATGCCTAAGGAAACAGGTACTTTCGCCAAAGTCCTTCAAGAAAAAGGATATTCGACTTCTTGGTATGGTAAAAACCACAATGTACCAGATTGGGAAGCATCGTTTACAGGTCCTTTTGACCGTTGGCCAAATGACTTAGGTTTTGATTATTTCTATGGTTTCCTAGGTGGAGATACAGATCAATTCCACCCTGCCTTAGTTGAAGATCGTAAGAGAATTACTGCTCCTGAAACAAATGCGGATGGTTCTGAATATCACTTGACAACGGATATGGCTGATAAAGCAATCAACTATATTCAATCAGTAAATGCAGTTGCTCCTGATAAGCCATTCTTAGTATACTTCTCTCCTGGTGCAGTTCACGCTCCTCATCAAGCTCCTGCGGAGTACATTGAAAAGTACAAAGGTAAATTTGATCAAGGTTGGGATGTTTACCGTGAGCAAGCTTTCAACAACATGAAAGACAAAGGTATTATTCCAGCTGACTCTAAATTGACACCACGTCCTGAGTCATTACCGGCATGGGATTCATTGACTGATGAGCAAAGAATGGTTTATGCTCGTATGATGGAAGTATTTGCTGGATTTACGGAGCATACTGACGTACAAATCAAACGCCTTTATGATGCAGTGGAAGAAATGGGTAAATTAGACAATACTATTTTCATTTATATCGCTGGTGATAACGGTGCATCTGCTGAAGGTGGTCAGGAAGGTTTATTAAATGAAATGGCATTCTTTAATGGTATTCCTGAAAGATGGGAAGACAAAGTGGAAGCTGTAAAATCAAATCGTTTAGGTACTGAAGACTACTTCAACCACATGCCAGCTGCATGGGCTTGGGCAGTGAACTCTCCTTACCAATGGACAAAACAAGTAGCTTCTCACTTAGGTGGTGTTCGTAATGCAATGGCGATTTCTTACCCAAAAGGAATCAAAGGTGAAGGGGAAGTAAGAACGCAGTTCTCTCATGTTACAGATATTGCTCCTACAATTTTAGAATTAGCAGGAGTTGAAATGCCTGAAACTATTGACGGTGTTCACCAAGAAGATTTAGATGGTACTTCATTAGCGTACTCCTTCAATGACGAAGCAGCAGCCGAACAGCACACTACTCAATACTTCGAAATCTTCGGTAATATGGGTATCTACCACGATGGATGGTGGGCAGGTGCGTTACGTACTATCCCTTGGCAATTTGCTGCAGATGATATCGCTTTAACAGACATGGAATGGGAGTTATATAACTTAAAAGAAGATTTTTCTCAGTCTAAAAACTTAGCAAAAGAAATGCCTGCAAAATTGGAGTATATGAAATATATTTTCTTTGCAGAAGCGGCTAAAGGTAATGCTTTACCAATCGATGACCGTAGAGCGGAGCGTTTCAGATCTACATTCAGACCTTCGTTGACCACTGGTCTTACTACATTCACTTATCCAAATGGATTAAGAATTCCTGAAGGTGCTACACCGTTTACTAAATTCCAGTCTCACTCATTGGAAGCGAATTTAGAAGGTTATAAGAGAGGAGATCAAGGGGTATTAATTACACAAGGTGGTCGTTTTGCAGGATTTGTTTTAAGGGTAGACAAAAGCGGAAATGCATATTATGAGTATTGTAACTCGGTAGATAAATATTCTATCAAATCATCCGCTAAAATTCCTGCAGGAACAAAAAGTATCAAGGCAACAGTGATTATGGATGAGAAAAGACCTTATACTCCAGCTACGGTTACTATCTATGCTGATGGTAAAGAAATCGGCAAAGGTAGAGTTGAAAAAACGGTAGCGAACCTTTACTCTCTAGATGAGACATTGGATGTAGGGAAAGATTCTGGTACAGCCGTAACTTCCAACTATAAGGTAAAGAATTCGAAATATACTGGATTACTTAAGAGTGTGACGCTTAATTTAATTGATGAGTTTAAAAGCTTATCAAAATAATCTTTTTAAAATTTGACTGTTGGATAGCTCAAGGTAGAACATCTTGAGCTATCTTTTATAAGAAGAAGAATTCTTAGATACCAAATCGATATTGCATACCCATCATTACAAAATCGTTCCCTGTCCCTTTGCCGAATTCCCCTCTTAAAGTAAAGTTTTGGTTGACTTCATAATTAAACCCAAATTGAACACTCCAGTGATTGATAATGTCTTTTTGAATCCCATAATTAACATCAGAAGACAATAATCCTTCTACAGCGGTCTCAATTCCAAGTAGGATTTCATTCTGCTTTTCTAATTTCGCAATTTGAATTCTATCTACGGGATTATTAGGATCTAGACTTGCAATTTCCTCATTATTTGCTGTCACACGGCGGTCTATTTCTGGCAACAGTTCTGCCCCCAAATTAGGCAATGCTTTTTGAATAGCTATATTTCCGTTATTCCCTTTTTGATTGACAAAGCCTCTGTACATCCCCCCTACATATAATGCCAACATGCTTCCATTCTTAAAACGAATTCTATCACCTACACGAGCCGAAAGTACGGTAAATACAGCAGGCTGTTCTAACAATTCAGAGTAAGACCAAGTTATATTACCATCAATAGAGAAAAAATAATCTTTATAAAGTTTACCTACTATTGTAGAACCAAATCCATAAGAATCAGCAGAAAAATCTACTATACTTGTTATCTCAGGCAATGAAATCACAAGGTTTCCATCCTCATCAAACCATCTTGGCTGTAAAGAAACTTCTGTTGTACCTGTACTATTCGTATAAATACCGTAGACATTTAGAAATGGAAAAAGCCATATATCACCTCGTATATTCATCCCGCTAGTTCTTGCTATAGTATTATTGAAATTCAAGTTTTCCAAGGTCACATATTCTGAGATCAATTGATTTAAAGTTGAATTAGGATCATCCCCAATTGACATATCAAAAGAACTAATTTCAAGGTCCATTCTATTATAGACATAATTGACATTCAAGCCATAAGGTAACTGTATTTTATATCCTCTCTCAGCGGCTTTTTTGCCCCAAATAGGCATACTGTAAGGCCATTCATAAGGTTCATTCTCAATTTCTGTTTGGGCATACGAAGACAGAGCAAAGATTGCGAGAAAGACAGTTAATATATTTTTCATAATTAATGGTTTTGAATTGAAGAATAAGATGCTTTAAAATTCAAAATTAAGGGTCAAATTATAGTTCGTTAATTACCAATGTTTAAAATATAGGTAAACTACCTAGACGGTAATTAATAGTTCTTTTTGGATCTCTAATAAATATATTATTTTACTTTAAAAAATCATACGTATTGAAGTGCTTATTCTTATTGAAAATCAATAAAATCACCTTTGGATTTGAACATTGTTACGGAAACCTAATTTTATTATAATATTTCTGCTCAGCTTTACATTTTACAGCAACAGGATCATTACTTGCTTTCACGAACTTCTTCCGAAGGTCTTTTCCCAAGAAACTGCTTATACACTCTACTGAAATGTGATAAATCAGTATACCCTAGCTCAATCGCAATCTGAGTAAAATCATGATTCGTGGTTCTGATTCTTCTTTGTCCTTCCAATACTCTCTGATGATTAAAAAACTGTAGAATTGGCATTTTAAAAACACTTTTAAATCCTCTCTGTAGCTTAGATTTACTCATTCCTTTTGAGGCACTAAGCACTGCTACATTAGGGATTTTAGTGAAGTCGGCAATTATTTCATCTTTCAATTTTAGCATCGTGTCTAAATCATCAGGATGAATGTCATAGGCAATATTCTTTAACTTATTAGAAATTCCATGTGCTCTAAGTTTGGTGATTATTTCTATTCCTTTCGCTAAAAACAACCCTCTTCTCACTTCCATATCGTCCATGACTTTATACATTTCATTAATTAAAATATCAATCTCCAAAAGCATTGGACTATAATAAAACCATGGTTTAGGATTTGATATTAATTGATAGAAATCAGAGGACTTATCTGTCCCTAGTAAGTCGTAAACCTCTTTGGGGAAACGGATAAAAAACCAACTCATCTTTACATTTGGAGGGTATACTATTTTAAATTTCTGAAGATTGTTATAAATATAAATGCTATTTTTTTGATTTGCATTTTCATTGTTAAAGCCACCGATAAGGCCGATACGAATACTCACAAATTGACGATCAGAAACAGGGTTATTTTCAAACACCATTTCTTCATTTAGCTCCAACTCTGTAATACCAATATAAATGCTATTCATATATCCGAAAGTCAAAGATGTCAACTTTCCAATAGCGTTATCAAATGAAAACTCTTCTCCGTCCCAATGTCCATTGAATTGTTGGGCGAGGTGCTCGAAAAACAAAAGTGGATTAGATTCATCTCCTTTAACTATCATGCTTTTTTCTTCGTTTCGTGATCGTGTAAATGATGCTTACAATTTAAAAGATAATCTTATTAGTGACCAATCCTTATCTCCCCATTTTTTTTAAACAAAAAAGCACCAAAATGGATATACCACTTTGATGCTCTTAAAAGATCTATGATTAAATGCTATTTTGCATATAATTTTTCTCTTAATTCTTTGATTTGCTCAGAGTTAATATACTCGTCATACGGCATGTGTCTATCGATGATACCGTTTGGCGTTAATTCAATTACTCTGTTACAAACTGTATGGATTACCTCGTGGTCATGAGATGACATCAAGATATTACCAGGGAACTTGATCAATGAGTTGTTCAATGCTTGAATTGACTCTAAGTCCAAGTGGTTTGTTGGTGAATCTAAGATAAGACAGTTAGCGTCAGATAACATCATTTTTGACATCATACAACGCATTTTCTCACCACCTGAAAGTACTGATGATTGCTTGAAGATCTCCTCACCTGAGAATAACATTTTACCTAAGTAACCTCTGATAAATGCTTCTGAAGTATCGTGTGAGTACTGACCTAACCAGTCCACTAAGTTTAAGTCATTTTCGAAGAATTCACCGTGTTCTAGTGGTAAATAAGCCGTAGTGATTGTTACACCCCACTTGAATTCACCTTCGTAATCAGTGTCATTCTCATTTAAGATTTCAAATAAAGCCGTCATCGCTCTAGGGTCTCTAGAAATGAAAACGATTTTATCGTCTTTCTGCATATTGAATTCAACATTTTTGAAGACAACGTCACCGTCAATCGTCTTTGTAAGACCTTCTACTTCTAAAATGTTGTTACCTGCTTGTCTTTCTGGAGTGAAGATAATACCAGGGTATTTTCTTGATGAAGGTTGAATCTCTTCAACGTTCAATTTCTCCAACATCTTCTTACGAGAAGTTGTTTGTTTTGATTTAGCGGCGTTAGCAGAGAAACGAGCAATGAATTCTTTCAATTCTTTGATTTTCTCTTCAGCTTTCTTGTTTTGTTGTGCTTGCTGACGCGATGCTAATTGTGATGACTGATACCAGAATGAGTAGTTACCAGAGAACAATGAGATCTTTTGGAAATCAATATCTACAATTTGTGTACAGATTGAATCCAAGAAGTGACGGTCATGGGAAATTACCAATACCGTTCTGTCAAAGTTGGCCAAGTAATCCTCTAACCATGAGATTGTTTCCTGGTCCAAGTCGTTGGTAGGCTCATCAAGTAATAAGTTATCTGGCTTACCAAATAAAGCTTGTGCCAAAAGAACACGTACTTTTTGCTTACCACTTAAGTTAGACATTGTAGAGTAATGCAAGTCTTCAGAGATATGCAAACCACTCAATAAGTTGGCTGCATCAGACTCTGCATTCCATCCATCAAGATCCTCAAAACGCTCAGTCAATTCTGAAATACGGATACCATCTTTTTCATTGAAGTCCTCTTTTGCATAAAGTTCTTCTTGCTCTTTTTTGATCGCCCATAATTCGTCATGACCCATCATTACAGTATCAAGCACCGTACATTCGTCGAACTCGTGGTGATCCTGCTTTAAAACAGAAAGTCTTTCACCTTTACCAATAGATACACTACCTCTTGTAGGGTCTTGTGCACCATAAAGTGTTTTCATGAAAGTGGATTTACCTGCACCATTTGCTCCGATGATACCGTAGCAGTTACCTTCTGTGAATTTAAGATTTACATCTTGGAAGAGCACACGCTTACCAAATTGAACTCCTAAGTTTGAAACTGTAATCATTATCTTGTTATGAGTATTTCTAAATTAAGGTGCAAAAGTATGAGAATGTTTCAAGTAGTACAAAGAGATGGTATAAATACTTCTGAATGTGGGGAAATTTCTATAGAATTTTCCATAATTGAATCTATAATTCTATTTATAAATAGAAAATCACCAATGAATCAATAAAACTCATTGGTGATTTTAGATAAAAACTCTCCTAATATCTTTATAGTAAGTTTTTTATTACTAGGGATTAGATCCTTTTATAAACGGCTTAACAATACTGTTAATCTAATCCATTGGGGTCATAACACCACACTTCATTGGTTAATGTTACTCCATTTTCACTCATCTTACACCCTCCCAAAAGGTAGATTTTCCCATCTACTTCAAAAGCTGTAATCCCCATACCATACTCAATCAATTCAGTTTGTTTTTTATCTGCACTATGACTGTTATCGTCACCTTTATAGATCAACCCAAAACTGTTCGTAGTTTCATATCCATAACCTGAGTTCCCAAAGAATCCATATAAATTATCATTTAATAGTACTGAAGCACCATGATATCCCGTATTTCGCGTTGACAATCCAAAATAAACATCATTACCAACTACTTCTCCTAGTGCACCTCCCGCTCTTATCGGTATAATATGTCTTCGATCGACAACACCCATTTGCAAACCTAAGTACAAGAACGATGGTCCTCCATTATTTTTTACAAAATCTGTTAAACGAGGCATTACTTCCCAAGTGTTTGAAGCCTGATGGTATATCCAAGCCTCGTTATTTTGATGATCATTCAGAACAGGACTTCCTGATTTCACACCTCTTAAACCATAAGCAAGGTAGCCTAGTTTTCTAGTTTCATCTGAATATGCACTGACTGAGTAAGCGGGGTGTCCCGGGTAATTTGTGATTTCCTCCCAAGTATTTGACGCCGGATCGTAAGCATAGAAATCGTTAAAATTCTTGTCTCTATCATTAGGTTTATCATTAAACATATAAAAATCATGTGTTCCTAAACCTAGATACGCCTTATCTCCAATGGTAAATTCAGACGCTCTCACTCTACCCACTGCAGGGAAGTCCGTTTTCTTTGTCCATGTATCATTTTTTGTATCATACTCCCATATATCTTTTTTGAAACCACTTTTCTTGGAAGTTGCCCCCAAACCAAAATAACCTTTTCCGTTGACTGCAAATGCCACTCCTCCCCATCTTGCTTCACCAGGAAAGTCCTTCATTCTAGTAAAGTAGCCTTTATTTCTAAATGGAATTGTAAACTCATTAGAGAAGGTATCATTTCTTTGTACTTTAATCTTTAAATCTCTCAGCGGAATATTTTCATAACGTTCTGCAACTAAGTAATCTTTATAATTAAAATAAATCCGATTCCCCAAAGAGCTTACAGAATAAAATTCATCTGGTAATTCCTCTTCATCTACATAAAGTCGAAGCTTACTAGAACTATTTTCAATCAAGCCTTTCCCATATATATAAACTGAATAATTTTTTTCTGATAAGGTATCTAAAGACATAGAATCAATTTCAACATAAGGCACTTCGTATCGTTCTCCCAATAAAATTTCATGGCCATGTACCTTTAACTTTAGCTGTATATTTCTATCCCCGATATTGGTTGGAATTCTGCATTCAATCTTTGTATTAGTCTGTCTAAAATCAAACCCTTCCGCTATTTCTTTATTATTGGCAAACAGCTTAGTTGTCCTATATTCAGTACC
This sequence comes from Flammeovirga sp. OC4, assembly GCF_000812565.1. GTDB lineage: Bacteria > Bacteroidota > Bacteroidia > Cytophagales > Flammeovirgaceae > Flammeovirga. The sequence goes on from NZ_JTAM01000037.1 coordinate 67,981, forward strand.
GAAGTTAACACCTTCAATGACGAAGCTTTCACCACCATATAATTTCTGGGGAGAAAATGATAATACTTTTGGTACATTATAATCAAAATAAAGCCTATTGGACTCATATATATTGCCGTTCAAAATGGAAAAGTAAGAAGATGGTTTCGGGTCTTCTTCATAAAGCATTAGATCCTTATAAGTACCTTCATGATCTATATCTCTATCAAATACTTTTCCTCCTCTTAACAAAACTACTTCATCTAATCCTGCTTTATAAGCTATTAAAAGGGAGTCTCCCCAACTATATGACGGTTTATCTAAAGTCAGTAATTCCGAAAAATAAATGGCTCTATAAGGTGTAATCGAAGTATCAGAATAAAATACTTCATTTTCAGTTTTTACAAAACCTAAAGCATAAATCTCATTATCAATTACAAAATCATGTTTCTTAACAAGTGTAGTCTTTTGTACTGGGTATCCACTACTTGAATCCAAAAGGACCTTAAGACTTTGGTCTATATCAAAATTTTTATCTTGCGAAAAGAGCACTCCTATCTCTTCTACCTTGTGTTCAATAGGTTCTTCTATTTCAAATAATACATGAACGGAATCTTTTGAGATACGATTCAAACCGTAGAATCTAAAACTAGGAGGTATAATTTCCTCTGGAATTTCTTCTGGTTCTTCATCTAAAAGGTCATTTTCATTCTTTGAACAAGAGAAAATTCCAATCATAAGAATTAATATAAAAAATCTCATGACCAACTGTTTTGATAAATATGTCAACATTATTTTTTGATAATTTTATACTGTTTAGCCATGGTATTATTTTTTGCTTTAAGTAGATAAACTCCGCTTTTTAAATGGCTTAAATTGATTGTTTTTTGTTTACCTCCAGTGTAAACTAATTGCCCATTGATAGTATAGATTTCAATGGTTTCAAATTGATAATCTAATGAAATCTGATCCTTAAATGGATTAGGATAAGGAGAAGACATTGCCCATTGCTCCTCAAGGCTATTGACAATATCATTTTCTAAATACAATTGATTGGATCGTAACTGAATCGATATATAATCTTCATTCAGCATTTTTAATGAAACCATATATCGTAATTCCTCAGCTTTTTCCAGTTGGTCGATAATGATATAAGGGGTGGCTGTTTCTACCATCCTTAGATTTGAATTAATATAAATATTCCATCTAAAAATTGTTTTAGGATCATGCATATACTCTTCTTTGAGCTTTACTGTATCTCCAACCTGAATAAGTTCAAAAGAATCATTAGTAAGATTCAGTTTTTTTATTGGGCTTAACGCATGCTTTTTATTGAGTTTATTTAAATGATAAAAAGTGAGTTTATTAAAATAAAAATCTACTTCTTCTAACTCATTGTACGTCTCGAATAAGGGTGGAATTTCCTTTAATCGAGAATATCGAGATTCAATTTCTTTTAGTTTAACACAATATTTTATTCCTTCTGGTATGCTTTTCAAATCACCTTTCTCATCATCAATTTTAGACATAAAAAGGTATTTTCTATCATTAATATAACCTTCATTTCTACTTATATAGAAATCATGATAAGAATAAGCAAACAACTCTTCCAGATCATCTCTCCCTAACTCTTCTAGTAACTTTTTACAATAATTATATTCTAAAACTGGCATATAATCTGTCGAGATAAATTCAGAAAAAGATTGAAGAGGAGATAAATAGATATTATCGTCTTGAACAGTCAAATCAATTACCCTAATATTTGGCGTACCAAGTTCATTGAATTCATATGATGCTTGATCGTCCTTTCTTGTTACCAAAACAATTTCAGCCTGCTTTATATATTCAGGAATGGTGAAAAACCAATTATCATTTTCTGCATCATACTCTACAGGAACTACACCTCCATTGATAATACCTTCCGCCAACAAGGTATCTGGGTCTGTTTCTTGACGGGGTAGAATTATCGTTTTTATAATTCCTTCATGTTGCATTCTTGGAAGCATGTAACGATAATTATTTGATGATTTATGATGAACCGTAAAAGATATACTTTCTCCAATATTTGAATTGTCTTTTGTAATTGTACTTAGATTTTCATTTTCATTATAATTCCAATAAGAAGAAAAATACTCATCATCAATTAATAATTGATCATTTACAGAATAAACGAAAGTTGTATCACTGATATCATAATGAATTTCATAATCCTCCATGTTACCTCTTTGACCAAAGAAATTAATAGCTCCAAAGAAAGAAAGTTCCTTATTTTCATCATAGATTCGTTTAAAAGTCTCTGGTTTAATCTTACAAAAAGACAACTTAATTTGATAGGAACTCAATTGATGCGTGATAGCCGGTGATATATCTGTAATGGATTGGTAAGACATGTGGAGATGATGTAAACGTTTAAAGTCCGCGATAAATGAGGGTAATTTTCCGTGGAAATAATCTTGATCCTCCCTAAAAGAATTATCGCCAATACCATAAACATCTTTATATAGCCTACCATCACCTCCTTCAAAATCTTTAAACTCTAATGCAGTCCAATCATTTAAATCCTTTTCTATAAACCAACTATCAAAAACTTTATATTGTGATAAATTAAAATGTTCGTACAAACGTTTTAATCGATTGTATGTTGGTAACAGTAAATCGCCTACAATAATTGAATGATTGGACCACCCCTTTATTGGGGCTATGTAAATAGTATCATTCGACACCAAACCAGATTTTACTAAAAATCTATCAAAAACTTTTCCTTCATCATCAACCTCTTCTCTAATGGTATTTTGATCAACATATTCTACAAACTTATAAGTATCGGTAACTTGTACTGATGAAAATTGGAAATAATAATGATTTGTTTTTTCATCGAATTTTCCGGTGACAACTTCCTGTTCAAAATCACCAACCAATCTTACACTAGGTTTATCGGCGATGAAATGATTAGCTGGAAGCCCAATAGTTACTTTAGGAATTAACATTTCCTCATCTTCAGTAAGCAATTTAAGAGTATGATTGTTCTTATGGTTTAATGTTACCCTTAGATCAAACCCTGATTTTACCACATCAAAAGGGATTCTTACAGAATTTGTATCGGTCGTGGCATTATAATACCAAGAACCCGCCGAACTCCATTGATAAATTGTTGTTTCTTCATTAGCATATTTGGGGTCAATGGTCGCAATCAAATGCAAACTATCATAGTCAAACTGATAACTGATACTCTCTTTTAATTTCTCCTGATTTTTCATTGTGATAAAGACATAGGGGTTTATATCCTTCATTTTTTCTACGAAAAAATCATAATCTTTAAAATCCAATGCATTATTTGAGACATCCAAATTAGTAAGCTGGCGTAAAGTACAAACCTCTTCTGGTATTTCACTAAGATTTAAACCCACTAAAAAAAGCTCTAACAAACTTTCAGCATTCTCCAAAAAACTAAAATTACCCACCTGAGAATCAATAATTTTCACTGAAGACAATGTACTTGGTAAACTGCCCACTATTTCATCAATTTTTGATTCTTTGATCATCAGTGTTTCAAGTTGTTCAAGCTTCGATAAATTATTTCTTAAGAAGCCTGCTCCATCCGTCTTATTCAGTATTAAACTCTTCAGTGTAGGTACGGCTGGTATTTTCATATCACTATTATTCTTAAAAGAAGAATAGTAGATCGATATTTTCTCTAACTTTTCTAATCGTTGAAATGATTCAGTATCAACATCTCCTATGACCAAAGCGGCAAGGTCAATTTCTTTTAAATGATTAAAATACTTGATATAATCTCCTATGACCAAATAAGAAATACTGTAATAAAAGTCGATTTTCTCTGTTCGAATGTATTCATGACCATAAATATCTTTAGCCTTGAAATTATCATTCAAGTATTCTCTTCCTAAAGAGCTTTCCAATCCCCCTCCTGTATTAGCTCTTAAATCATCCCATGCTCTTAATTCTAAAGGAGGTACGTTCAACTTATAATGATTAGAATTTAGCCATTGAAAAGCATCTGTTGAAAATGTTGAAGAATAAGCATTTACTTCCAGGAATTCAGACACTTCTCTACGATAATCATCTTTGAAGTACATGACTACGATATCGAAATTATCAAAAAATGGTTCTACCCAACATTCATAACCATTTTCTGTTTTTTCCATTCTCACAAAAGGATTCTCGAAAGGCCCTGAAATATAAAAATAGGGATCTAGTAAGTTTTCTAAATTAACATCACTGGTAAGAGTAATTTTATAAGGAACTCTTTGTTTGTGTATTTGAGTTTTATATGCTACTTCATAGTCACTATTGACTAACTCACAGTAGTATTCGTCACCTTTATTCTCTTCGTAATTGTAAGTGATACTTTCCGTATCTAAATCCATTAACTCTCCATTTTTATACCATTTATATTCGGTATTTTCCCCTCCAATATTAGAAGATAATGTTACATTTTTCTGTACTGGGTCATACGTCGCAAAGAGTGCTCTTTCTTCATTAAAATCATCGTAAATGGAGTACATTTTAATCTCTTCATGGTCTTTTACTGCAGACAAATCCAAATTATCAAAATCTTCAAATGACAGTAAGTTTTCAAAAAGATCAAGGTATCTCAAATATGCCCACTGCCCTGCCTCCATTTTTGGCAAATCCGTAATTCTATTCCTGGAAAGCCTCAACGAATACATTCCTTCAATACTATAAATAGACTGGGGGATCGATAAAATATAATTCGTCTGAAGATTCAGGCTTTGCAATGTTTTTATATTAGCAATGGATGAAGGCACATGTCCTCTGAGGTTATTAAAGTTTAAAATAATCTCTGACACTCCAAGGTAGGTTTCTCCACTCTCTCCTAAGAAGTACTCTAACTTGATTCCTTCCCACTCTGAAACATCAAGATCAGATTTCCAATTATCATTCGATTTCCAATTATCTCCATTAAGACTATCATAAAAATCAAGAAGTGCTTCGTATTGTTCAATAGGAACACCGTGTGAAAATTCTTGTGCTTTAACAAAAGAAGACACTAATATAAAGTACAATAACAGTAATAGTTTACTACGCATTTTTAGTTAAAGTTTGCCATTTATTTATTTAAATAAATAATGTTATGGTAGCTTATGTATTGAGGGACTAGGTCTTAGAATAGAATTAGAATGCTTTGTTCAAATTATAAAAAGTTCACTATTTAATACACCGTAACATTATCTTTTGAGTAAAACTAAATTATTTAGAAATAAATACCAATTTGACTAGAATAAATAATAACTCTACATTTGCTGCATGAATGATCAAATCGCCGTACTTCTGAAAAAGTACAAAGACCTATCAAAGGAATCAGAGCATGAAGCTGCCGCTAAAATTGCCAAAGAATATATCTCAGGAAAATATAGAGAAAGAGTAATCGAGACTGCTTTTGAAATGTTAAATGAGGCTGATAAATACGATGAGGACCACCCACTTGGAGGGTATTATTATGTGATTTATGAAATGCTTCACGCTGGTGCTTACCTTCTAGCCAAAGAAGACAAAAGCTAAGGATATAAATTTTAGATAAAAAATAAGGCTACCTTTATAAAAGTGTAGCCTATTTTTGATTGATAATTAGGTATCTATGTTTCTTATTTTTCCAATTAATTATTTCCATTTTTAATTTCATTCATTAGTCGTACAACAAGAAAAAACCTTACAAAAAAAATAATTATTTTTTTAGAGCATCCTTTATTTTTTCTTTTTTATCATCCGAAAGCTTTAATTCTTCATCGCTTTTTGACATAAAAAAATGTCTTAAAGTATGGTCTAGTTCTTCAGATAAACGTTGGTACTTTTTACATTTTGCACATAAAAATACGTGAAGATCAAGCTGAAACTGCTCTTTTTTTGTGAGGCCGAAGATATCTTTCTTCTCAATAAATTCAGTAGCTTTTTTGCAAGATATTAACATAATTCTAAAGGGTTAATCTTGGAACCAATTCAGTTCTATACAATTTCTTAAATTTAACTTTGCGCGGTGAACGATCTGCCAATAGTTTGACGTAGTAATCGAAAGTTCCTTACATATATCCCCCGCTTTTTTGTCTGTAAGGTATTTCCCTACTACAGCTGTCTTCCATTTTTGTGGTAATTTTTCCAAACATGACGCAAATGCTTCATTAAAACCAGGGTTATCCAACAGTGTCACATCCATAGTGGACCAAAGTGTTGGATTATTATGCTTATCCCATGATTCGTTTTTTTGAAAAAAAGCAGACTGATTCTCATATTTTTCTTTTACCTTTTCTTTTCTAAAGTGGTCCATCATTTTATGTTTCAAAATAGAATGAAGCCACGTTTTAGGAGAACTTTCTCCTTTGTAACGTTCTACAGATTGATAAGCCGCCACAAATGTGTCTTGTACTAAATCTTCCGACAAATGTACGTTTTGTGTTCTTTTTAAAGCCCAAGCAAACAATTCATCTGAATAGTCATTTACCCATTCAGATACGTTGTCAACAGTATCCATAAAAAAGTGGTTTAAGTTACGAGAGCAGTTCTGAAACCGACATATTAGTGAAATTCAGAATACACTCTAAATAGTTTCAGTTCTAATATTACACTTTCTTTTTTTCTTTTAATACAAAATTTCTTTTTAGTTATCATTATATATACTTTCTATTTAATCAGAGCAGTAATTGTTCAATCATCCAGCTCAAACTCCTTCATTTCTTCAGGTGTCATTTTATGACATGTTGTTAGATGATCGCATATTTCTTGAATTACAAAATCAGTTTCTTCTTTTGTAAGTTTTCCAGCCTTGAAAAATAACACCTCACCAGTTTTATCTACTAACAAAATCGTAATTGCATTATTACAATTTCCTGTATTCCACTCTTTTTGTAAAGTGCCTTTTGGGTCAGTCAACACCAATGCATTCGCCTCTCTTTTAGATCTTTTACGTAGCATCCTCAGCATAAACCTTATGATAGGGTTCGGCAAAGGGGTATCTTTCAGGTTCACAATTCCATAAGCCAGAAACTCATCCAATGGAAACTTCCATTGTTTACTCTCAGTGACAAACTCATCATTCTGATGAGGATTATCAGGATCTGGATAAAAAATCAATAAGACCTTTTCCCCAATTCCGGGAGTGATGTAAGGTTTATTTTTTAAGTCCCTCAATTCTATTGGGAATATTGTATCTCCCCTCTGTAAAAAACGTTGACTTTCTTTTTCCTGAGCGAGAAGAGTATTTGCCAGTAAAAAAAGAGCGATAAAAATAAGTTTCTTCATTGTAGAAAAATAAACCGATGCTTAACAAACAATCAAAATGCAGAATTGTTTTTTATTGTACTTATATGTTTTAACTTATACAAAAGTCAGTACATCCTTAAAACTCTCGTAATCTGAGCGTTTAAAGAACACAAATTATTATGAAATTTGACCAACAAACAATTAAAAATACTATTATTCTTCTCAGAGTCCCTTTTTCAATTTACTTAATGCCTGTTTATTTTTTTGCACTAAGTCAAACAAAGGAAGTTGATTGGGTAAATGCTTTAATCGTTTTTTTAGTATTACATCTTTTGGTTTACCCTGCAAGCAATGGGTACAACAGCTATATGGATAGAGATACAGAGAGTATAGGCGGTATTGAGAAACCTCCACTGCCCAGCAATCTGCTTTTTTGGTGTACTCTGACCATGGATTTTCTTGCGGTCAATATTTCACTTTTCTTTCTTAACTCTACATTTACAGTCCTTATGGTTGCTTATATTTTGATGTCAAGGGCTTATAGTTACAAGGGAATTCGATTAAAAAAATATCCAATTCCAGGTTTCTTAACAGTGTTCATCTTTCAAGGCTTTGTGACATATTGGATGGTAAATGAAGGAATTAGTGCTTCTGAAGATTCATTTTTTCAATCCCATCAAATTTATGCCGCTTTAGCCACTTCATTTATGATAGGTGGGGCCTACCCTATGTCGCAGATCTACCAACACAAACAGGATGCTGAAAGTGGAGATCAAAGTATCAGCATGATGCTCGGTATTAAAGGAACTTTTTATTTTGGTATGATACTGTTTGGTATCGCTGGAGGGCTATTATTCTATTATTTTGAAATCCTACAACAAGGTTCTTTCATCACTTATATATTATTCTTGCTTCCCCTTCTAATTTGGTTTCAAGTTTGGATGATAAAAACATTTAAAGATGAAAAAGAAGCAAGTTTTCATAACCTCATGCGAATGAACAACATATCTGCCTTATGTATGAATTTTTGTTATATATTTTTCGCATTTCAAAACCATCTCGATTTTTCTTGGTTTTAATTATTAATGATCAAAAAGCCTTTTTGCACTCTATCTGAAATCAAAGGGTACAAATGAATAATTTTTTCATAATTTAAAATCATAATCTATTATCACTCTTAAAGTACTAAAATGACCTATATTCATCAAATCGCTACTGCAGTACCAGAAAATAAATACAACCAAAAAGATATTTTGGAATTTATGCAATCTACTTTATCTGAAGAGGAACATAGAGAGAAGAAATTAATGGCTTTGGTTTCTAAAAATAGTGGTATTAATACAAGGCATTCCGTTATCAATAACCTTTATGATTATTTCCTAGAAGGTACGGTTCCTGATATTGAAAGTAGAATGTCACTGTTTGATCAGGCAGCACTAAAGCTAGGTGTAAAAGCCGTAAAGAAATGTATTTCTGAAAGTCAACTTCAAGAAATCACACATATTGTTACCGTTTCGTGCACTGGGTTATCTGCACCAGGACTTGAAATTGCTTTGATGAAAGAATTAGAACTACCTTCAAACCTCATTAGAACTACCGTCAACTTTATGGGCTGTTATGCCGCATTTCATGCTTTAAGAATTGGTGATCAAATCTGTAAAAGTAACCCCAATGCAAAAGTATTGATCGTCGATGTGGAGTTATGTTCTATTCATTTTCAAAATGAAAAAGACGATGATAATATTCTGGCCAACACTTTGTTTGCTGATGGTGCTGCTGCTGTTTATATGTCAAATGACGATACGATTTCATCTATTTATGAAATCGGTAGCTTCTTCTCCAAACTCCTTTTGAGTGGTGAACAGGATATGGCTTGGAAGTTAAGTAAAACTGGCTTTCAAATGCGATTAAGTAATTACATTCCAAAGCTGATTGAAAGTGAAATTGCTAATATGCTTTCTGATGTTGTGGCACAAACGGGCTTAGCATCTCAAGAACTACAATGGGCATTTCATCCCGGAGGTGTTCGAATTTTAAAAGCAATCAGCAATGTGTTGGAGATTCCAAAAGAGGATATTCAAGCTTCCTATGATGTATTAGCAGAACATGGCAATATGTCTTCAGTAACGATCCTTTTTGTATTGCTGCTCATGTCTAAAAATGAATCTACAGGCCCTGTTTTTTCTGCTGGATTTGGCCCTGGATTAACTATGGAAGCCATGACTTTAAATAAGCTGTAGACATGATTAACTTAGAAACACGTTCCAAAGAATTAGAATTATTAGATCAACCACAAATTCCAACACCGGACTTATATCAAAACCTTAAAGAATTACATTTTATCAATACTTATTTAGGAGGGTATCAAGTTGTATTTGAAGGCATCAAAAAAATCCTTCAAAACACTTCCAAAGGACAAAAAGTGAGAATCTTAGATATTGGCAGTGGCGGTGGAGATACTTTAAAAGCTATTTATCAGCATTTCAAATCGGATTATCAACTAGAATTGGTGGGTGTAGATCTAAAAGAAGATTGTATTCAATATGCTTCAGAAAACTGTAAAGCATTGCCCATTCGTTTTGTACAATCTGACTACAGGGACTATTTGTCTGAAGGAAACTCTTTTGATTTGATCATTTGTAGTCTTTTTTGTCATCACTTACCTTCAGAAGACTTATCGGAGTTGTTTTTTAAGATCAACAAAAATGCATTGAAAGGATGTATAATGAATGATCTACACCGACACTTTTTAGCTTATTATAGTATTAAATGGCTGACAAAAGCCTTCTCAAAATCTTATTTAGTTAAAAATGATGCTTGTCTTTCTGTTGCTCGAAGTTTCTCAAAAAAAGACATTCAAAATATTATGAATAATGCCCAAATCACTAATTACAAATTGTATTGGAAGTGGGCTTTTCGTTGGCTTTTAATTTTTTAGGTGATGTATGATGTATGTATAATTGGAGGTGGTTTAGGAGGTCTCTCACTAAGCATCCAAATGGCTGACCTTGGCTGGAATGTTTTACTCTTGGAAAAGAAAGAATATCCTTTTCATCGGGTTTGCGGCGAATATGTCGCGGCCGAATCATGGGACTTTTTGAGAAGAATTGGCATTGATGACAACACATTACATTTACCTAAAATTACAGACCTTTTAGTCAGTGCACCTAACGGAGAATATTTAGAAAGTGATTTAACCTCTGGAGGAATTGGTATTAGCCGCCATTTATTAGATGATTCTTTATATAAAATTGCTCTTCAAAAAGGAGTCACTGTTTTAACAAAAACCACTGCACAGTCTATACTGGAAATCTATCAGTACTGGGAAATCACTACGCAAAAAGACACGTACATTGCTCGAAGTGTAGTGGGTGCTTTCGGTAAAAGATCAAACCTTGACCACAGACTCAACAGGTCTTATATTGACAATAGCAAATCGAGATTAAATCATTTTGTAGCAGTAAAATACCACCTTAAAGGCGATTTTGATGACCATAAAATTGAGCTGCATAACTTTGAAGGTGGATATTGTGGTCTCTCAAAAGTAGAAAATGATATTTTATGCATGTGTTACATGGTAAGTGGCAAAGTATTTCATAGAGAAGGAAATATTGAAAACTTAGAGAACAACGTTCTTCAGAAAAATCCTTTCCTTAAGAAATACCTTCAATATACACGTCTTTGGAAAAAACCTTTAAGTATTGCTCAAATTGATTTTTCAAAAAAAGATATCATCGAAAAAAACATTCCTATGATTGGCGATGCCTCAGGTCTAATCGCCCCTCTATGTGGCAATGGAATGAGTATGTCCATGCATGCCAGCGTGATCATCGCTCCACTCCTCGATCAATATTTAAACGATGAATTGATATGGAGTGAAATGAATGAAGAATATGCAAGACAATGGAAGTATCATTTTAAAACAAGACTTAAAGCGGGTAGACTCCTTCAGCAATCATTTGGTAAAAACTTTATCACCAACATCGTTCTACAGGTATTGAAAGGTTCAAACAAAGCCACTCAAAAAATAATAGCAGCAACACATGGAGAAGCATTCTAATACTATAACCTCAGATTAAACCTCCTTCAAAGGTACTCCTGTCTCTTGCATTGAAACCCTTTTTACTTCTTCAATGATTTCACCTGTTCTTAAGATTTCCTTTTTTAAGAAACCCCCAATTTCCGCTTCTACTAAGGGGCCTTTTGTGATGCCTCCTCTTATATTTTGGATCTTAAAGTTATGAGGAAGTTGTAATAATTGTCGGAAGAAGGATACTCCTTGATCATAAAAATTATACTCCTTGGTATTTTCCCAAAGGCATAACATACCATCTAAATCATAAGACGCAATTGTACCTTGGTATTTTGGTAAAATTTGATTGACTTGATGTGTATAATCTTGAAGTGCTTTTAATTGACCATTAATTTCGGACACACCATAATTCCACCTTACATACAAGGCGACATATTCTTTTTGCTTGGGTTTATAAAATCTTGAAAATACCATATCAAAAAGCTCAGTTGTACCCATAAATTTGTCTACTTCAAATATAAAATGGTATAACCCAAAAAGAACAAACATATAAATCCATCTGGCTAGGAAAAAATTGGAATTAAAAGAAGCAATAAGATGATGTAAAGCTTCTCTGAAAGTAAGATCATCCGAAACCATTCCTTTGATAATATCCTCTAGCACAATAGCCATAAAAATTACCACAGTATAAAGTAGTGATTTCATTATGACCACATTCAAAAGTTTTGTCCGACCTAGTTTTAGGTCTATTCCAACAGTTTCAAGAATAACTACAATTTTACCGATAAGAGCTGCAGAAAAGGTGGCAGCACCAAAATATCCTACCTTTAACTCTACTTCCTTTACCATCAAACCTACCAAAAGTACTAACAGATTGAATCCGATGGCAAAGTAAGATGTTACTAAAAAGGTCTTTTTTACTTCGTGAATAATTTTGTCTTTGAGCTTACTCATTTCTCTTTGGTTCGTGTTTTTGAATATAATTATTTAATCTACTCATTTTATCTTTCATATAATACCCCGAAACAATAATTGAACAGATATCTGACACAAAAAATGAAACCCATGTTCCTTTTAAGCCCCAAAAGTAGGAGAAGATTAAAACCATTGGTATTCTGAATAATACTTGTCGGTTTAATGTCAGTAGTAGTGCATCTTTTGCTCGACCTAAAGCTTGTGCAAACATACTCGAAATCACACCAATGCCTATTAAAGGCAGTGCAAGCATGACTCCATAAATTGCGGGTATACTCTGTTTTATAAGTTCATCATTTTTTGTAAACAGAGAAGTTAATTCTGTATCAAAGAAAAAGATAACAGCAACGATTACTGTATTGATAATGATACCGTACTTGATAGATTCATAAATGACTTGCCGTACTCTTTTAAAATCCCTAGAACCATAGTTGTAACTACAAATGGTTAGAAACCCTTGTGCAAGACCAATAATTGGGAACGTAGCTAACATAAATAATCGGCTGATGATACCATACACCGCCACACTAATTTCCCCGCCATAATCAAACAAGATGTGATTTAAAAGTATTGCAATAATACTGGACGATCCCTGCCTTGCAAATGATGCTGTCCCCAAAGCCAATGTCTCTTTAATAATTTCTGCATCCCACACAAAAGCGGCCGCAGTAAACTTAAGAACAGTGTCTTGAAATAGATAATAATAGGCAATGTATAAGAAACCAAAAATATAAGAAAATAAGGTAGCTATGGCTGCTCCTTTCATTCCTAATCCAAATCCCGCTATAAAAATGGGATCCAAAATCATATTTGTGACACCCGGCACAATCATGGCCATCATTGCCTTTTTTGCCTTCCCTTCAGAACGGATGCCATTATTACTCATGATTGACAACGTAAGAAATGGCATTCCCCATATAACAATAGCATAGTACTCTTGAGCATAGGAATAGATTTCTCCGTTGGCTCCAAAAAACAGTAAAAGTCGTTCTTCGAATAAAAAGCCGATTACAATAGCAATAAGAGTCAAACCAAGAGTAAGTAAAGTTTGATTTCCCAGAATCTTTACGGCCCGTTTAGGATCATGACCTCCTAAAGCTCTAGCAATCAAAGATGCTCCTCCCATGCCTATGGCCATACCAATACTTTGAATCAACATTACTAAAGGGGCTACTACAGAAATTCCGGCAATACCCAATGCTCCTACCCATCGACCAATAAAAAAAGTGTCGACCATTTGATAAAGCACAATGACCATCATTCCTGTTGCCGCTGGTACCGAAAGTTTGATTAATAGACTTCTTATCTTTTCTTTTCCTAAATCAGGGTTATCATTGCTCATTGTTTGATTTTGTTTAGTTAAATGGAATTGCAATCCTAAAAACTGACCCTTTTCCCTCTTCTGATTCACACACAATCACACCACCATGCATTTCCACAAATTCTTTGGCAATAACAAGGCCTAATCCTGTCCCTTGAACATGTTCAGTGTTACTTGCTCTAAAAAATGATTCAAAAAGATTCGAGAAGTCAGAAAGAGGGATACCAATTCCATGATCCTCAACTTCAATTCTCAATGCTTCTTCAGATGAAAATAATCGCAGGTAAACTTCCTTATTAGAATATTTTATGGCATTTGAAACTAAATTATCCAAAACATGCCCCATTAATGTGGGGTCAATCCAAACTTCATTTCTCTTCACTTCTTTTAGAAGAATAATATCTTGTTGCGGACGTGTTCTATTATTAAATTCCGTCAAGTATTCGTCAATAAATTGGTCTATCGAAATATTTTGAGGAGCAAAAGGAGTTTTCCCTGCTTCAATTTTACCTAGTTGTAACACCTCATCCAAAAGTAAGTTGAGTCTTTTGGATTCCGAACGCATCCTTTTAAAGAATTTTTCTATTTTAAGATCTCCAAGATTCAATGCCCTCTTTTTGAGTGCTAGTTCAATGATATCCATATTGGTCATAATTGTAGCTAGAGGCGTTTTGAATTCATGTGAAGCCATCGAAATAAACTTTGAACGCATCTCATTGAGCTCTTTTTCTCTGTCTAAATTTTTTCTTAGCTCTGTCTCTATTTTCTTTTGATCCATCATATTTCGGATGATCATAAAGTAAACGATCTGTTGAGAAATTGGTAATAAAGTCAAGCTTATTTCAGTAGAAAACTCTTCTCCATTGGATGTGAAAAATTGCCACTCAAAACGTAATTCTCCCTGAGCATCACAACTTTTTTGCATGGACTTAAATAAAGCAATAGATCTACCTCCCTTCATTTGCTCTCTAGGAGCGTGCCTACTCAGCCAGTTGTAAAAAGAAATTTCATTCACCTTACCAAAAAGGTTGGTGACTTTTTCATTATAAATAGAAATATTGAATTGACTATCCAATAAAAAATAAGCATCGGAAGATTTATCAAAAATGGTTTTAAACTTTTCCTTTTTCAACCGTAACTCATCTTTTTTGATATGAAGAAGCTCCTTTAATTCAAAGTTTAAATTTGATAATTTTTGTTCCTTTCGTTTAAGCTCAGTTATATCTTTGATAAGCATCAAAGAAGCATTTTTATCAACAGGTAGGCATTTTAAATCATAAGCATCATTCCCCAGTTGATATTCATAAGAACCATAATGATCGGGAATGTCTTTCTTTAAATCATGAATAACCTCATTTGTAATTGGATAAATTGCACTATTTAAGGTTGACTTCAGTGCCGTATCATCATTGGCAAATGTCAGCTTCCAGTTTTTATCAAAAACAAAAACATGATCATAAAGCTTCTGTAATAGAAAATAAGAAGAATTTGAGTTTTTAGCATCAAGAATAAATAATAACAAAAAGACGGTTTCCAAACTTAGACCTATTCCACCAATAAGTCTTGTGCGAGGAAAAACGAGTAGAATTGTCAATAAGATCAGTGATGCTATAGAGAATATTTTAGTCTTAGTATTCAAGCAATAAAATGATTAGGTAGTATTTTATGTAAGTATATATATGATAATAAATTACATAAAATACTTCAAATCACCTATTTCACTTTAGAAACATGATATTTTTTAAACCTTGAATCCATAAACTTTACAACTTCAGGGAAATTTGTCATTTCTCTATTCGAAATAACGATAGGTTGGCCAATTTTTGTTTGAAGTACCAAAACATCAAATTGCTTCTTTCCTATTGTCTTTTGCTTCACCTCCCAAAAAAGTAAATACTTGGTTAAGTCTGTTTCAAAAGAAGAACCAACTCTCAAAGGGTATTTCTCTATCACAATATTTCCTTTAAAAGTGACTGTCTTATAGACAAACATTATTCTTACAAACATGAATAATGTGATGATTGAGGTAGAAAGTAGTAGTAGTAATTTATACCATTCAAAACCTCCGATTGTCATCCATCTTACGGTACCAAAAGTGATAGTAATAAGGATAAAGACAAATAATCCAAGAGCAAAAAATGCTGGTGTTTTAGGGTAAGAGACTATGGCCTTACTATTTACTTTATGCTTTTTCATTGTGCTTAATTTACTAAAATGATTAATGCTGAAACAAATGCACCTCCAGAAAGAAATAAGTTCCAATCTCTTTGATGCCACATCGTTAATCTTAGCATCAATGAATTAACCAACAAACAAATTAAAACAATGATAATTTGGCCTATTTCAAGTCCTAAGTTGAAGGCTAGAAGTGGTTCCCATATTTGCTCCTCACTACCTAACAATGATTTTAAAAAGTTAGAAAAGCCTAGACCATGAATCAAACCAAAGACTGAAGCTTCAACAAAGTATCTTTTAATAGGTCTTTTTTCTTTTAGATAAGAAGGAGATCCTTTTGCTTGCCCGAGATTAAAGAGGTTAGAAATACAGACAATTAAAATCGTTACAGGAATCAAAGTTTCGATTAAGTCTGCATCTATTGATACAATCTCCAAAGTGGATAGTGCCAATGTTACAGAGTGCCCTAATGTAAATGCTGTTACTAAAATCAATACATGCTTCAATGATTTAGCATTAAAAGAAGCCATTAAAGCCAGAATGAATAAGATATGATCATATCCATTGACATCGGTAATATGTTCTAATCCAAGCTGAAGGTATAATCCAAAAGATTCCATAAAGTTTATTTGTTGTAAGTCATCCAAAAATGCAAATATAAGATAGATTTTAGAGGGAATTAAGTGTATTGATGCAACAAGTTTAAATTAAATTGTTAATTCTAGAGGATTAATTGTTAATACATTTCCTTCTCATTGTATAGAATTAATCGATGGGTGGCACTTGTAAAGCGTATGTTTTGGATAATAATATTTGAACTTGGAATTTATTGTGAATAGAATGCTAAAAAAATGTGATAATTTAACTTGAAATGAATAATTTTGATGAATCAATTCATAAGAGCAATGGGCATAGCAAAATATTTTTTAATTCTATTTTTTTTAGGGCTTTCATCATCCATTTTTGGACAGTCATCTTGGGAACAGATCAAAGAAACAAAGAAGGGTGACATTACGGTATATTACATTCAAAATAAACCTTTTGTCTATTCGTTACCGACTGGTGGAATGGCGGGTATTGAGTATGAAATGTTCACTAATCTTATTCGTCAACAACGAAAAGAGTTGCAAGCCGTCATCAACATCAAATGGGTACCGCTAGATTCATGGGACGAGCTTTATAAAAAAGTAAAAACAAGTTCTGAAGGGTGCTTTGGAATGTCGGGTATCACAATTACTTCCGAACGTAAAAGAAATATTGCCTACCTCCCGAGTTATATGCCGGACATTGAAATTATTGTCTCTTCTGAGAATGTTCCTTTATTTCAAAAACAAGAAAATTTTAATAATGCTCTACAATCCCTTCCTGCTATCACTATAAAAAACTCAACTTTTGAGCGTAACCTCCTAAAATTAAAAGGTACAGCCTTACCTGCTCTAAAGTATTCTTACATCTCTACTTCTGAAGATTTGATTGGAAATATTGCTGAAGGTAATGATATATGGGGCTATACTCAGTTGTCTAATTATGCTTACGCACTTTCTAAAGGATTAAAGCTTCACCGACAGATTTTTTATCAGGTAGAAAATGAAGGTTTAGCCATTACTTTACCTCGTAATTCTACATGGTTACAGCCGCTTACGAAAGCAAGTGAGCAACCTCAGTTTAGGGTTGACACAAATAAACTCATCCGAAAATATCTTGGGGATAAGGTTACTGACTTAATTTGGGACTTATCAATTCAAGAAGATGGATTAATTGACACCTTAAAGAACCAACAAAGAGAGATTGGACTTCTTACCATAGAATCAGAAATTAGATTGCTTCGCCTCACTCAAAAAGAGTTGGAAATCTCTCAACAAAATACTATCCGAAATATTTTGGTCGTGACATTGTCATTGACCCTACTCTTGGTGGTGACACTCTTTCATTTTAATAACCTTGTAAAAAGATCCAATCAAAAATTAGAAACACAAAACCAAGAAATCGACGAACAAGCTAAATCACTTCGTAAAGGGTATAAAGATTTAGAACATTTGAGTAGTATTGGTAGAGATATAACATCAAAACTTGCCTTAGAGGAAATCATCGAAACGGCCTATAAAAGTATAAGTGGACTTATCAATACCCCTGTTTTTGGTATTGCTTTATACAATGAGAAGAAAAATTCCTTGGATTTCCCTTATATCTATGAACATGATGAGGTGATAAAAGATGAATCTTTTGATTTAAAAGATAAAATGAGATTGGCTGTAATGTGTTTTGACCAGAAAAAAGAATTTTTCATCCAAAAATTCAGTACAGATCACCGTAACTATGTAAAAGAAGTTCTACAGCCTATTGCAGGGAAAAATACAGAGTCCATCATTTATATTCCTTTGGTTGCCAAACACAAAAAACCAATTGGGGTCTTTACAATTCAATCTTTTGAAGCCAATGCTTTTGATAGCTATCAATTGAACCTCTTAAGAAACTTAGCCATCTACATTAGAATTGCCCTTCAGAATGAGAAGACTTACAGAAACATCAACAACAAAAAACAACAGCTACAAGAAGCTAATAATCATATTATAGAGCAAAAAGAGTTAATCGAAGAAAAGAATCATGAACTAGAAGATGCGAATAACGATAAAAACCACTTATTGAGTATTGTCGCCCATGATTTGAGAAACCCTTTATCAAGTTCTATTACTTTATTGAGTATGCTCAATACTGATGACACTAACTTAGATGAAGATGAAAAACTGTGTGTGTCAGGTTCATTAAATGCTATGCATCGAATGAATAAAATGATTGAAGATATTTTAGATGCTAGAGTTTCTGAAAACAACGAAAGTAAAGTCAACAAAGAAGCTGAAAAAGATATTTTCTCAGTATCAGAAGTATTAGATCAAGTCATCAATGACTTCACTGGAGTAGCTGAACGAAAAAATATAGAATTGACCTACAATTTACTTTCTGATGGATTAATTGAAGCAAACAAACAGCATAGTATTCAGATCTATGAAAATTTGATTTCAAATGCTATAAAGTTTTCCCCTTCCAATACTGAAATTGCTGTTAGCATTGAAAAAGTAAAAGATTTTGTTCAGGTTAAAATAACTGACCAAGGACCTGGTCTTTCTGAAGAAGATCAGAAAAAACTCTATCAAAAATTTCAAACTTTAGGCCCAAAGCCTACCGGAGGTGAAAAATCTACTGGTATTGGGCTCTCTATTGTAAAAAAATATGTAGATAGCATGGAGGGAAAAGTAGAATGTATAAGTAGCCAAAACGAAGGCACTACTTTTATTGTCTCCCTACCCTATTTATAAAAATAAAAAAGTGTACGAACTAAACTACTCTTTACTTTAAACTTGACTTAAACTATGGAACAAACTAAAAATACATTTACCCTAGCTTCTAAAATTGAACATCTAAGTTTGAAAAAGCTTTGGACGCTCTATTTTACGGCTATTACAGCCATCATATTATTATTGAGTATTTCTCAGATTGTTTTCCACTCTTTCTCTCAAAAACAAAACGCTGATGCTGATTTAATCAACAAAGCAGGAAAACAAAGAATGCTTAGCCAAAAAATTACCAAATGTGTATTACTCATTGAAAACAATAAAACCACACCTTACTTAGGTGAATTAAAGAATGCATTGAAAGAGTGGAAAATCGCACATAAAGAACTAGGCAACTATAATGACCAAATAGACAATTCTATTTCTTTCAAAAAAGCTACAGAACTTTATGAGAAAGTAGATGCTTTTCATTCAAAAATAGTGAGTGATGTTGAAGAAGCCTTAGAGAACAGCTTTGAAGATTCGGATATTAGTCAAGATATACTTTCAAATGAAGCCTTCTACCTCACCAATATGGATTTGTTAGTGGGTGTATATTCAGACGACGCAAATAAGAAGTTAGACGATATTCAGAATACTTCTCTGATTTTATTTATCATCACACTTATTTTACTCTTCTTCGAATTAGGGTATGTATTCCGTCCAACAGCTAGAAGAATTAGAAAAACTTTTGATGAGTTAGAAAAAGCTAAAAGCGAAACACAAGATAAAATTTTTGAAATAGATCAGTTATATAGGTCACTGGGACAATCTTATCAATTTCTTTCAGAATCAAAAGACAACGAAGAAAAGCTTAATGTGTTATTAGCCAAAACAGATGAAAACGGTGAAATCACTTATGTATCTGATGCCTTGCTGGAGATCTTGAAAGTAGAACATGGTGATCACCCCAAGAATATTTTCCATTGGCTGACATTGGAAGGTTATAAAAAAGAGATGATTCAAGAAGTCCTTGAAACAGCTTTAAGTCAAGAAACTTGGGTAGGGACATTACAGATAACAGACAGTGAAGGGGATTATATTTGGATCGAGGCTACATTTACAATGCTTCATGGGGATAAACCTACAATCGTTATCATTGGTAGAGATACTACAGAAGATAAAGAAGCGGAAGAAAGATCAAAAGAGATCAATCAAGAAGAAATTGACAAACATATTGAGACGCAAAAAGAACGTTCATTATTGATCTTAAAAGGCCAAGAAGAAGAAAGAGGAAGAATATCAAAAGATATACATGATGGTATTGGTCAATTACTGACAGCTTTAAAATTCAGCTTGGAATCATTTGATGGTGGTAATACAAAATCTTCTGCTAATAAAATTAAAGAATCTAGAAATTTACTTAAAAATATCATCCGAGAAGTACGAAGAGTTTCCTTCAATTTATCTCCAAACACTTTAGGTGATTATGGAATCAACGCCGTACTTACTAGGTTTGCCAATGAAACAAGTAGACTTTCTGATGTAACTGTTTTATTCAACAACAAAACAGATTTCAATATGAGATTTGAAAGACATATTGAGACGAATATTTACAGAATTGTACAAGAAGCCGTTAATAATGCTATCAAATACTCTGAAGCCGAGCAAGTTAAAATCGACCTTGAACATGATATTGAAGCCCTTTACATTAGTATCGTTGACAATGGCAAAGGGTTCGATATGAAAAACCTTGAGATTCAAGGAGGTGGTAATGGACTTCTAAATATGGAAGAGAGAGCAGGTTTTGTTGGAGGTACCATTGAAGTAAGTTCTAAGCTTGAAGAAGGAACAACAATTTCAGTAGAAGTACCTATAAATAGAGAATAACTAAGTAATTTTTATATATTGCACTAGTATAAACTCACATCAATAAAAATTATTATAAATGAGTCAAATTTCAGTAGTACTTACAGATGATCATGTTGTTGTCCGAAATGGTATCAAACTACTGTTGGAAAACAGTCATGAAATAAATGTAATTGGAGAAGGGGCTAATGGACAAGAGGCATTGGAGTTATGTAAAAAACTTAAACCTGATGTACTCGTAATTGATATAAGAATGCCCGTGATGAATGGAATCATGGCTGCTTCAAAAATTAAAGAATACAGCTCCACTACCAAGGTTTTAATCCTTTCAATGCACGATGATGCTGAATATATATTAGATGCAGCAGAAAAAGGTGCTAGTGGTTATCTTTTAAAGGATTCAAGTAGTGATGAGTTCCTTAAAGCAATAAAGACTGTACATGAAGGTAAAAAGTACTTCAGTGGTGATATTTCAAAAGTATTGGTAGAAGGGTACCTAAATATGAAACATAACACTGAACCTGTTACTGAAACAGTTACTACCGAAACTTCTGCGAATATTGATCTCACTAAGAGAGAAAAAGAGATTTTGAAATATGTAGTTCACGGAAAGAGTAGTAAAGAAATTGCGGGTATATTAAATAAAAGTGTGAGAACTGTAGAAACCCACCGTTTTAACATTATGAAAAAGATGGAGGTTAAGAGTGCTGTTGAATTAATTGCAAAGGTGAATGAAATTGCTTCGTTAAAGGCTGAATTATTATAAAAACACGTAGAAATGACTACTTAATTTCAATTTTTAAGTACTCATTAAATAGAGAATCCCTACTTAGAATTTAATTTTCTGAGTAGGGATTTTTTTGTATTCATTATAAATTACGTGTTTTTATTAAAAAAATCACATTAAAAGTACGTACAATTACGTATTTTTACTTACTTTTACTTTCGTGTTGTACGTATTACTTCTCAAAACCATTTGAGGGAGTAGTCGTAAGCAACCACTAAAACAAACACATGCTTAAAATAGGGCAACAATGTTTGTTGCCCTAACTTTTAACTTAGCAAATTAGATTATGAAAAATATCTCAACATACAAATCAACATGTTCCTATTGTGGAGTAGGCTGCGGCATAGATGTTAAAAAGGATGCGAAAGGCAAATTAACAGTTGAAGGAGATATTAATTATCCAGTCAACAAAGGGAAGTTATGTTCAAAAGGCATGAACCTACATTATGTAGTTCAAGATACTACAGACCGTTTGCTTTATCCGCAAATGCGATGGAGTAAACAACATGACTTGCAAAGAGTGGACTGGGATACAGCTTTTACAAGAGCTGCGGCTGTGTTTAAATCAATTATAAAAAAATATGGACCTGACTCAGTAGGTATGTATGTATCTGGTCAGTGTCTTACTGAAGAATATTATTTAGCCAATAAACTTACAAAAGGTTTTTTCCAAACCAACAACATTGACACGAATTCAAGGCTTTGTATGAGTAGTGCCGTTGTTGGTTATGTAAAAACTTTAGGTGAAGATACTGTCCCCATTTCTTACGAGGATATAGAACTTGCAGATACTTTCATGATTGCAGGTGCTAATCCCGCATGGTGTCACCCTATCTTATTCAGAAGGATTGAGGCACATAAAGAAAAAAATCCTGATACTAAACTTATTGTTATTGATCCTAGAAAAACACAATCATGTGCAATCGCCGATCTACACTTACAGTTAAAGCCAGGTACCGACGTGGTACTTTACCAAGCTATTGGTAGAGCCATCATTGAAGAAGGGGACTTAGATTGGGATTTTATCAAAAATCACACCGATGGTTTTGATGAATATAGAAAAGAGGTAATGAGAAGACCTCTGAAAGAAGCAAGTGCTATTACAGGGGTAACAATAGATGAAATAAAATTAGCTGCTCGATATATTGGTAACGCAAAAGGATTTATCAATATGTGGGCGATGGGCTTGAATCAAAGTGCTCAAGGAACAAATAAAAACCTTGCATTATTAAACTTAAACTTAATTACAGGTCAAATTGGTAGACCTGGTGCAGGACCATTTTCACTTACTGGCCAACCTAACGCAATGGGTGGTAGAGAAGTAGGTGGTATGGCTTCTCTCCTAGCTGCTCACCATGATTTAAAAAATCCTGAGCATAGACAAAAAGTGGCCGATTTCTGGGGCGTGGATCACATCCAAGAGAAACCTGGTAAAACAGCTACTGAGATGTTTGAAGCATTACACTCAGGAGAAATGAAAGCAGTCTGGATTGTATGTACCAATCCAATGGTTAGTTTACCAAATTCAAAGCTTGTTGAAGAGGCATTAAAGAAAGCGAAGTTTGTTATCGTTCAAGATATTTCAAATAAAGCTGATTCTATCGAGCATGCAGATATGATTCTTCCTGCTGCTGGATGGTTAGAGAAGGAAGGTACAATGACGAATTCTGAACGTAGAATAAGTCATTTAGAGAGAGTACTTCCCGCTCCAGGTGAAGCACTTCCTGATACAGAAATCTTCTGCCGTTTTGCTCAAAAAATGGGTTACCATGGATTTGATTATCAATCTACTGAAGATATTTTCAAAGAACATGCTTTACTTACAAAAGGAACAAACATTGATATTGCTGAACTAACTTATGATACTTTAAAGAAAGAAAGATCAGTTCAATGGCCTTATGTAAACGGAAAAAGTACGGATAGATTATTCGAAGACAAACAATTCTTCACTCCTAATAAAAAAGCTCAAATCTTAACTTCTGGAGTTGAAAATAATTCAGATCTTCTTACTCCGGAAATGCCATTAATTCTAACAACAGGTCGTATTAGAGATCAGTGGCACACAAGAACAAGAACAGGTAAAGTCAATAAATTAAATCAACATATATCAGACCCTTTCTTAGAAATGCACCCTAAAGACGCTGCAGAAAGAGGTCTTAATGATGGTGATACTGCTGTCATTACCACCAAAAGAGGTGACTGTAGAGTTAATGTTATTGTCACTACAGATATTAAAGAAGGCGTAATCTTTATGCCAATGCACTGGGGTAAAATAAGTAATGGTATTTTTGCTCGAACAAATAACCTTACGGCCAATGCTATTGACCCTATTTCTAAGGAGCCTGACTTTAAATTCTCTTCTGCTCAAGTTGAGAAATATAAAAAGAAGAAAGAAAAAATTCTTATTGTAGGTGCGGGTGCAGCGGCTTACCGTTTTATCTATACTTATAGAGGGATTAATCAAGAGGATGAAATTGAGGTGTTCTCAAAAGAAAGTACTCCATTCTACAATCGTGTACTTTTACCTGAGTATGTCAATGAGACGCTGTTATGGAAAGATTTACAGAAATTCGATGAATTATCTGAATTTGACCGATTAGGTATTAAAATTCACTTGAATAAAAGTATCCAAAGTGTTGATCGAGACAACAAAGAAATTGTAGATCAATTTGGAGATCGATATAACTATGATAAACTAATTATTGCTACGGGTAGTAGACCATTTGTTCCTGCTGATGTTCCTATTCATTTCGAAGGTGTTTTCACCATGAGGAATAAGAAGAATGCAGACAATCTAAAGCAATATTTAGATAATAAAGGAGGAAGAGTAATCATTGTAGGCGGTGGTCTTTTAGGCTTAGAACTTGCTGCATCATTGAGAGAAATTGAAATTGATGTTACAATTATTCAATTAGCCAACAGGTTGATGGATAGACAATTGGACCCTACAGCTTCAGAATTACTTCTTCACCATTGTGAGGATAAGGGAATTGAGGTACTGCTCAACGACCAAGTTCAAACAATTGAAAAACAAGGAGATAAACTCTACAAAGCAAAGCTAAAAGGTGGTAGAACTATTGAAAGTAATGCAATTGTTTATGCGATCGGTACTCGACCAAACATTGAAATTGGTAAAGAAGCTGGTTTAAAAACATCAAGAGGTATTACCATCAATGAATACCTTCAGACTTCTGACCCAGATGTCTTTGCTATGGGTGAGATCGCTGAATTTGAAGGACAACTAAATGGTACTACTGCTGGAGCTGAAGAACAAGCTGATACTTGTGCACGCTTTATCTCTGGTGATTTATTAAGCCGTTATAGTGGTACACTTCCAATGAATATCTTAAAGTTCTCTGATCTTAGTTTATGTTCATTGGGTGTTATTGATATACCACCAAAAGATAGAAGCTACGAAGAAGTTATCTTACTAGATAAAGCCGAAGCTTTCTATAAGAAATGTATCATTAAAGATGATCGTTTAGTAGGTACTATATTATTAGGTGACAAAGCTGAATTTGCTGATTACAAAAAGCTCATTGAGATGGAGACCGAATTGGGAAGTCGAAGAAGTGAGCTATTAAGAGGCAAAAGTGATGCTGAACCTCTAATTGGTGAAGTTGTTTGTTCTTGTGCAAATGTAGGTAGTGGTAACCTTCAAAATGCTATTGATGGAGGGTGTACTACATTGAACACACTTTGCGAAAAAACAGGTGCGGGCTTAGGATGCGGTAGCTGTAAGACCGAACTTCAAGAAATGTTGAAAAACAATGCAGAAAAATTAGTTACTTTATAGGAGTAAACAAACTTTAGCTTACTTCACAAACTCCA
Organism: Flammeovirga sp. OC4; assembly: GCF_000812565.1. Classification (GTDB taxonomy): domain Bacteria; phylum Bacteroidota; class Bacteroidia; order Cytophagales; family Flammeovirgaceae; genus Flammeovirga. The sequence goes on from NZ_JTAM01000037.1 coordinate 93,456, forward strand.
TATAGTATGATCGAACAATTAGAGAATACACTAGAAAAAGAAGATTTAGTAAGAATTTTCATCAAAGGAGGAATCTCTTCTCCTGGTGATTTTCTTAAAATTATACAAGTTGCTGAAGAATTAGAAGTAGATCATATTCACTTTGGATCTAGACAAGATATTCTTTTTGCTCCACCAAAAATTAGTAGACCTAAACTGAAAGAAACTTTTGAGTCTATCAAAACAACTTTTGATTGTGATGGTGAGCAATTTCAAAATATTGTAACTTCTTACGTAGCCTTGGATGTAATTCCAAGTACACGTTGGTTAGCAGCACACACTTACCATTATATTCTTGATACTTTTGATTTTCAACCAAAATTAAAAGTAAATATCATTGATCCAGCACAGACAATGGTCCCTTTATTCACGGGGCATCTTAATTTTATTGCTTCAGAAAAAGAAGGATATTGGTACTTATTCATAAGAGAACAGGAACATGATGAAGTGCTTTGGGAATGTCCTAGCTTAATCTATAACTATGATATTGCAAAAGTAGTTAAGGCTTTTGAAGGTCTTCATGTACCTGGTAAAAATATTAATAGCTCAAAGGTATGGAAAACTGTTGTTAGCACTTTAGACATTAACACTATTGCTAAAACAGAACCTCTTTCACTACCAACAGGCCCTTTCCCTTATTATGAAGGAATGCACCGTATGTTGAGCGGTAAATATTGGCTAGGTCTTTATTGGAGAAATAATAGCTTTGATATTCCTTTCTTAAAAGAGCTTTGTGAAGTATGTCTTAAAACGAATATCGGTAAGATTACAATCACTCCTTGGAAGTCATTTATTGTCAAAGGAATTGATAGTAAGCATATCATTATATGGGAAAAACTCCTAGGTAAATTTGGCATCAATGTTAGACATTCATCTTTAGAATTAAACTGGCATTTACCAGTACTTGATAAAGAAGCACTTGATCTTAAAAATTACTTAGTAAGAGCTTTAGATAAACAAGATATTAGTACTTATGGTCTTACTTTTACCATAAAAACTAAGCCTGTAATTCTTTTCACATCTGTAGTGATTGAAAGTATCCCTTCTTCTACTAGAGAAAGTACTTATAATGTACTCTACGCTAAGGATTTTAATTGCAACGAGCCAAAATATATTCCTTTTGTAAAAAGAATACCAAAAGAGGCAATACCTCCTATTCTTATTGAATTAAGTCATCTTTATTACGAAAACTTAGATAATAGTAACTATGACATCGACGAACCAAAGAAAAAGCTTGCTTCAACAACTGTAAGTGTTTATCAATGTCAAAACTGTCTAAGTATCTATGATGAAAGTATGGGAATGCCTGATGAAGGTATACCTGAAAATACAAAATTCGAATTTCTTCCTAGTTCTTTCTGCTGCCCTACTTGTGAGGGACCTAAAGAGGACTTTATAGAAATAGAAATGCCACAATCATAGGTATTTTCAAATGAACTAAATACGAATGATTATATATGCAACGAAAAGAGGCTGTCTCATAACTCATC
>NZ_JTAM01000038.1 GCF_000812565.1 Flammeovirga sp. OC4
TCTCAATTTTTTAATTATGAGACAGCCTCTTTTTTATTTCCGTAAACTATCATGCTGGTTCAGCATATATAACAAAAACTAACACTATTGTATAAATCCAACTGTTTATTAGCACAAAACTGTAAGTATTTGAACTACAATTGCTTTTATTTTTAATGTTAGATAAAGGCAAACAAAAGAAAAACGAGTGTTAATACAATTGTATTTTTTATCCAAACTTTATAATCAGTTGAAATGAGCTAAACAGTTAAGCATTAATGAATTATAAGAAGTGATTTTTTAGGAATAAGAGTAAGTATGAATGCTTTAAGCAATGACAACCTATATCACTATTGACATTATTCCTGATACTTCAAATAATGAAAAAGTATGATGCCCTGTAGATTACTTATACCAAGAGCTTTTTGAGCTTTTTACAAAAAAGTAAACCTTCAACTTATTTATGCATTTATTGACACAAGTGAAATGAACAATCTGAAACAATTACTTTTTTTCCTACTGGTTTTCCTCATCGGGAGTTCAGTATGGGCACAACAAACCCCGGATCTTCTCTGGGCTGATTTTGATCCTGATGCTGGCTTAGTAAAAGATGGTACCACAGGTGAAACAAAAGAAGATATTATTTCTGAAACCACAGAAAACGGTATCTATTATAAGGAATCTTACATTCATGTATCAATTCTTGGTCAGGAATTTAGAGTCTTTACAAAATATGCTGTAAAAGAAGAATTGCGTAATTCTGGGAATGCACCTGCACTTCTTGATGTACATGGATGGATGGGACAGCCTATTGTAGACATGGACTATGTAAATGATGGATGGGCCGTTTTAGCTCACGATTACTGTGGTAAAACGGGAACTAGAGCCAATTATACAGAATACCCAGAGGAATTAAAATATGGAATCATTGATGAAAATGAGGGTGGATATAGAGTAAAAAATGATTTGCCAAATGGTGATTTTATTACTGATCCAAAGCAAACAGATGATTATTTATGGTACGCGATTCAAAGAATTGCATTAAGTCATTTATTAAACCAACCGGCAGTCAACGCGGCTGAAGTAGGTGCAAAGGGGTATTCTTATGGTGGTACTCTGATGTGGAACTTGGGTATGGATGAAAGAATTAAGGCTTTCGTATCTTATTTTGGTATTGGTTACCTTGAATACTGGAGAACAAATAGTGTTTGGTTATACAACAATCCTTATGTTGAACCTGATAAAGATGCAGGACAAGAGTTATATCTTGAAAGCATCGCTCCACAAGCCCACGCCCCTTATATCAAGGCTGCATCTTTATGGTTAAGTGGAACAAATGATCATCATGGAGGTCACGAAAGAAGTGAGATGATGTTTGATGGTTTCCAAAGTGATGTACCTTGGGATTTTGCACTACAGGCTAGAGGTCATCATAATACAGAACAACTTGGTGATGATGCTAAAATTTGGTTAGAAAACCACGTATTGGGAAGTGCTCATTTTTGGCCGGAAAGACCTGTCTCTAAGATTGAGCTAGATGGTAGTGGTGTACCACAGTATACTATCACTCCAACTAACGTAGATAAAATTGAAGCTGTAAAAATTTACTATTCAGTAAAGAACCCTGTAAGTTATACAAGAAGTTGGAGAGATGCAGAAGCCATCAGAGTGGGTGACGAGTGGGTAGCCTCTTTGCCAGTTTTTGATGTAAATGATTATGTTTTTGGTTTTGCCAACATTGAGTATGAAGGCAATATCGTTATTACAGGTGATTTTGAAGCGGCCATTCCTATTGATTTAGGGGATCATGCATTAGCCACAGATGAATCTTCTGATGAATTTGAAAACGCATGGACAAACAGTGCTTATATTGAAGGAGTAGGTAATTTACCAGCCATCAGATCAGTTGATAACAATGGTATGACGAATGAAAGTTTCACTGATCCAAAATACCAAGCACCTACAGGAGCAGATTTCCATTTCTTATTTTACTGCACACAGGCACAAAATTTAAAGGTAATCGTTAATAATGAATTTGAATATGATTTAGCTATTACCACTTCAAATGATTGGCAACAAACATTTATCGAAGCGAGTAATGTAATTAGTAGAAATGATGGTACTACTCCACTAGGAGAATGGTCTAATGCTACAAAGATTCAAATTGTACCACAAGATGGGGAAGATATCACAAAAGTTATTTTCTCCAATTTCTCATGGGGAGCTAAAAATATCGACGAATTACTTGAGGCTGCTCAAATCCAAGGGAAGAGATTATATCTAACTTCAGCAAATATTTTTGAATCTAATTCTTTTTGGCGTATTAGAGATGATTTACCTGTGGAAGATAGCCCTGAGAATGCGTTGACATTAGGTGGTGAAGTATATGAGAGAGGCTTAGGAGTTCATGCAGTTTCTACTATTACATATACCATCAAAGAAGGATATGAAAAGTTTTATGTAATTCCTGCTGCTTCTGAAACAAACAATGGTATTATCGAAATGAAAATCTATTTGGATGATGTGGAAGTGTATGCTTCAGGACAAATTAGGGCAAGTACTCAGTCACCAAGCAGAGTAGAACTAGATGTAAAAGATGCGAAAAGATTAACATTATTTGTTGGAGATGGAGATAATGGTAATGCAGGAGATCACGCCAATTGGTTAGATGCTTTCTTTATTGTTCATGATAGAGTAGATGTTGATAATCCACATCTTACAACTCCACAGGATGTTTCCCTCTACACAATTCAAGTAGGTAGCCAATATTTAGAAGGCGTAGCACCTGGAGTGGTAGACTATAATCATAAATCAGTTGCTGGTAGCCCTATCCCAACTGTAATCGTTAAGGCAAACAATAAAAATGCGGAAGTTGTAGTAGAACAAGCAAATGCTTTTGAAGAGTCGGCAGTTATAACTGTTACTTCTGAAGATGGAACGCAAACAGCAACATATAATGTGAAGCTTTCAAATACATCTACAGCAACGGTATCAACCATCCAATTAGAGGGAGAAGAAATCGTAGGATTTGACCCAATGGTCACAGATTATACGGTTTATTATTCGGAAGAAACGCCAGCAATTCCACAATTATCAGCTGTATTAAACAACGAAGACGCTTCTGTTTTTGAAATCACACAGCCAACTGCTGTTCCTGGTCAAGCTACAATTAAAGTAGTTTCTGAAGATGGATCAAATGAAAAAAACTATACTGTAAATATCCTTGAAGGTGAAAAGGTTTACCTAACAGCTGAAACAGTATTTGAAATGGATACTTATGCAAGTACCATCAAAAATGATACAGATTTTAATGGTAATACCTTTGATTTTGGTGGAGATAATCAATTCGACAGAGGAATTGGTTTACATGCCGAATCAAACATTACCTATACCATCAAAGAAGGTTACCAAATATTCTCAGTTATCCCAGCTTCAACGAATTCAGGTAAAGTGACATTGAAAATTTTATTGGATGAAGAGGAAGTAGTTAACACTGGAGAGATCAATAAAAATACACAATCTTTAGAAAGAGTAACTTTAAAGGTCGGTGAGGCCAATATGCTAAGATTAATTGTAGAAAACTCAGATGGTAACCTTGGAGGTGATCATGCGGCTTGGGTAGACGCTCACTTTGTGGCAGATGCTGCATTTGAAAAAGAACCGCCGCATATTACAAGGCCAGATGATGTGTCGTTATATTCTGTTATGGCAGGAGAGGAGTACCTTTCGGATGTGAATAATGGTACTAACAAGCTTGTTTTCAAAATTCCAGGAAGTGAAGTGCCTCAGATTGTAGCTAAAGCTAACAATAAGCAGGCGGTTGTAGAAGTGACACAATCGAATAACATTTACGAACCAGCCCTTATCAAAGTGACTTCTGCCGATGCTTCTGTGACTGAAACGTACTCTTTATATTTCACTAATACATCTTTAGCAACACTTATTTCATTGAAGGTTGATGGAGAAGAAGTTTCAGGTTTCAATCCAGAGGTGGGTGAATATAAAGTATCGATTCCAGAAGGAGCTGAAACTATACCTCAGCTTTCTGCCGATTTGTCAAATGCAGATGCAACGGTATTTGAAATCACACAAGCACAAAGTATTCCTGGTACGGCCACTGTAAAAGTAGTTTCTGAAGATGGAACTACAGAAATGAATTATGTAGTTCATTTTGCTGTTGCTGAGAAAATTTACTTGACTGCTGAGACTGTTTTGGAAGCAGATACTTATGCCAACAGAATTAATAATGGGACTGATTTTGATGGAGGGGCATTTGTAATTGATGAAGTTACTTATGAAAAAGGTATTGGTGTACATGCGCCATCTACAATCACTTATACAATTAAAGAAGGATATGAGAAATTTTCAGTAATACCAGCCGCATCAAAATCTAATGGAGGCCGTTTGAAAATGATTGTTTTATTAGATGGAGAAGAAGTTTATAATACAGGTGAGATCAGATCAACTACGCAAATTCCTGAATTATTAGAATTAGATGTTACAGATCATTATAAATTGACGCTCATAATTGATGAATCCGATGGAAGTAATGGTGGAGATCACGCCAATTGGGTTGATGCATACTTTGTTGCTGATGCTGAATTTGAAACAGAACCTCCTCATATCACAACTCCTGAAGATGTTTCTCTTTATTATCTTAAGGTAGGCGATGAATATCTGGGTAAAGGAAAAGTAGAGCAGGAGGATTTTGTTTACAAGGTAATGCCAGGAGCTGGTCTTCCAGAGGTAGATGTATTAACGAACAATAAAGAAGCAGTATTGAATAGCAATGAGCTTGAAAATACAACTGTGTTTAATGTAACTTCTGAAGACGGTAATGTAATAAAAGATTATACCATTACATGGGGAGAGATTTCAACAGATGCAACCTTATCAGACCTTTTAGTAGATAATACAACTGTAACGGAATTTGCTTCTGATAAAACAGAGTATACAGTAATTTATCCTTACGGTACAGAAGCAATTCCTACATTATCAGCAGACTTATCAAATGAATTTGCATCTTTAGAGTATACGCAAGCGGCTTCAATGCCAGGTGTGGCAAAAGTAAATGTTGTTGCTGAAGATGGTGTGACTGAGGTGACATATACCGTAAACTATGTATTGGCAGCACCATCCACTGATGCAAGCTTATCAGTCTTA
>NZ_JTAM01000039.1 GCF_000812565.1 Flammeovirga sp. OC4
ATGGTCTGCACCATCCACTGATGCAAGTTTATCAGTCTTAAAAGTTGATGATGTAGCAGTAGAAGGTTTTGATGGCTCGACATTAGACTATACGATTACTTATGCTTACGGCACTGAAGGTTCACCGAAGTTGTCAGCAGAGACGACAGATGCTAATGCGACATTTGAAATCAAGGATTCAGATATTGAAGGAGCTGCCACAGTAGTAGTAACAGCTCAAGATGGAACAACTGAATTGACTTATACCGTAAATTATGTATGGTCCGCTCCATCCACTGATGCAAGTTTATCAGTCTTAAAAGTTGATGATGTAGCAGTAGAAGGTTTTGATGGCTCGACATTAGACTATACGATTACTTATGCTTATGGTACAGAAGGTTCACCGAAGTTATCAGCAGAGACAGCAGATGCTAATGCGACATTTGAAATTATGGATTCAGATATTGAAGGAGCTGCAACAGTAGTAGTAACAGCTCAAGATGGAACAACTGAATTGACTTATACCGTAAATTATGTATGGTCCGCTCCATCCACTGATGCAACACTAAGCGAAATAGCTTTGGATGGTGTTCTTTTAGACGGATTCTCAAGCGATCAATTCTCGTATACAGTAGCTGCAGCTGAACTTCCAACAGCTACAGTAATAACTACAGATGAGAATGCAAAGGCAGAGATTATACCTATAGATGCGTTTGGTGGAGTAATAGAAATTGTTGTAACTGCCCAAGACGGTATTACGAAACAGACTTATACTATTACAGTAACACAATCGACTCCTACATCTGTAGAAGATTTCAATGCAAAAGTGAACATCTATACTTTCAACAAAAGCTTAATTGTTAATTCAGAAGAAATGCTTGATGGAAGTGTACTTCAAGTGATCAATATCCATGGTCAGCTTATCCATAAACAATCATTAAATGGATTTAAAGCGGAAGTATCTAACCTACCTCAAGGAGTATTAATAATTTTAGTTGGAAATGAGGATGGAATTTTAAGAAAGAAAGTCGTCATTGAATAATTAGCGATATAGCTCAAATTTAGTTAGAAAAGAGAGGTACCATCTTGGGTACCTCTTTTTTTGTGTCAAAAAAACAATTCTTAAAATCAGCTGAGATATACGTATTCCACACCATGTTAAAAACTTACCATAACGAGGTAATTCTTAAGAAGTTGATCACTGGGCAAGTATCTATCTTGAGGCGTAATAAATTTATAACTAAATGCATGAGATGATGCCAGCTTATCGATATGTATTTACAACCTCAGTTTAAATAATGGAACATTTACTATTAAACTATTCCAGAACTACAAAACTACTACTCTCATTTGTGCTCCTTTCACTTTACACTAAAAGTGTGTTTGCACAGCAACCTACTACCACTTCTGACCCTTCTGATGTTTGGGAAATCCGCTGGAGTGCTTCCGATGAATTTAATGGGAACACGCCCGACTGGTCCAAATGGATCAGAACAGGAAACCTTCCAAACACTACGGCTTGGAAATGGGACAACAGCAACAATGTGAAAATTGAAGACGGTGTAGCCGCTTTGACGATGCGTCAAAATCCTAACAATGCTTCTGATGGAGGGACTTATTTTAAGTCAGGCATCTTGAAGTCGTATCAAACTTTTACCTATGGTTACTATGAGGCTAAAATTAAAGGTGCAGATATTGGTGAAGGTGTTTGCCCATCATTTTGGCTTTTCTCCAACTTTGATTATTCTGTAGGCAATGGCAAAACGGTGTACAGTGAAATTGATGTGGTGGAACTTCAACAATTCGACTGGTATGAAGGACATCAAGACGACATCTATGACATGGATCACAACCTTCATGCAGTAGTGATGCAAAACGGATCAGGAGTATGGAGAAGACCAAAACAACACCCTGATGAGCAATTAAACAAATTTAGAGCTCCTTGGGACCCCACAAAAGATTATCATATCTATGGATGTGAAGTGAATGAAAACGAAATTATTTGGTACGTTGATGGTGTTGAAGTGGCGAGAAAGCCCAATACCTATTGGTACCGACCAATGAATGTTACATTGTCTTTAGGCTTGAGAAAACCTTTTGTAGAATTCTACAACAACAGAAACAATGCAGTAAATCCTGAAACAGATCCTGAAGCGAAAGCGCAGTTGCCAGGTATGCCGACAACCATGTATGTAGATTATGTAAGAGTTTGGGAAAAATCATCCTCTACAGCGCCTCCCTCGGTAGGAGTAGGAGAAATCGGTAACCCTAGCTTTGAAGAGGGCGATCTTTCTTACTGGAGTGCAAGTATTGGTTTACAGGAAGTGGTGACAAATACGAAGTCATCAGGTAGTTATGGTGCTAAAATTACAAATGGTAATGTGGCACAAGTTATAACTTTGGCAGCCAATACGACTTACACGATCTCTGTTGATGGAAAAGTGGGCTCAAATGGCACGAGTGCTTTTTTAGGTATTACGAATGCTGTAACAGGTGATTTTATTACTAATCAAGAGTTTACATCTACAGCGTTTAGTAACAAAAGCATTACGATTACTACGGGTTCATCTGAGGAAAGATACAGAGTATGGTATTATTCTTCTGGAGAGGCTTATTGTGATAACTTTACAATCGGAACAGGCGGCACACCTCCTGCCGATGTACCTGTAAATGGTGTATCTCTAAACAAAAGTACTTCTACGATTGGAGTGGGTGAGTCTGTTCAATTAAATGCATCGGTATCCCCCTCTAATGCCACTGATAAAACAGTAACTTGGTCTACAGCGAATGGTTCTATTGCTTCAGTTAATAATGGAAATGTAACAGGAGTAGGTGCCGGTACTACTAAAATTACAGCAACAACAAGAGATGGTAATTTCAAGGCCGAGTGCACAATTACGGTAACTGCTGGAAGCAGTGGCGGAGGTGGAAATTTGCCCACTACTGGTAGTGTGATTTGGCTACAAACCCTATCAGATGATTACGTTACTGTCAACACATCACAAGGAACAGCACTTCAAGCTACAAAATCATCAGTTTCTAGTTTTGAAGAGTTTACAGTGTTGGATGCAAACGGTTATTATGCCTTAAAATCTGTGGCTACTGGAAAGTATGTAACAGTAGCTTCTGATAATTCAATAAAATGTGGAGCAACAGGTATTTATGAAAGACAAAAATTCACTTTTGAATTAACATCAGATGGATATTTGATCTTGAAAGGAAAGATTAATGGAAAGTACATCAGTACGAACAGTTCAAAGGCTTTGATCGCAAATCAATCGAATGCTTCAGGAGCAACAAAATTTAGCTGGGAAAATGGTTCTTCTTCAAGAGTCAATACAATCCAGCAAACAAGCTTTGAGCAAGAGATTACGATCTATCCTAACCCTTACAAGTTTGGTAATTTATACATCAACCTAGGTGAGGTGCGAAGTGGAACGCTTCGAGTTTTTGATATAGGCGGAAAAGAATTTATTAATAAAACATTCAAAGGAATCGACGAAATAGTTCTTAAACAAGATGAATTGATGAACCACAATGGTTTATTAATTTTCCAAATAGTAACAAAAGACGGCACTGCTACAACACGGACAATTTGTAATTAACACACTACTAAAGGCTGGCATTCTTGTCAGCCTTTTTTCATTCTTATATTCTATAAATAGTTGATTTACTATTAAGCACATTGTAAACTAAGTTTACGTTATTTATATTGTTTAGAAATCAGGAGATTTCTGATGATCTGAAGGACACGAATGACGCTGACGCTTAACATTCGCGCCATTGAGTTTTCTACCATTTTAGTTTGGTAGTTTTCCCCCTGGCATTGACTTCAAAGCCTTGAATTTTTTGCTTCTTTTTGTTTCAAGACAAAACGAAGAGGAAAGAAGCTTGAAAGTTGATCCTATCAATGCTTGCAGAAAGATTTATTAAAAAATGACGATAATTTAGTTTACAACAGATTAAGTGCACTGTAAACTAAGTTTTCGAATATTTATGATTTTTAGAAATCAGGAGATTTCTGTTGATCTGTAGGACACGAATGCCGCTAACGCTTAACATTCGCGCCAGTGGCATTCACCCCAATTCGTTTGGCAGTACTTTCCTCGGCCTTGAAGGGAAAAGCGTTAAGAATTTCATGAAGTGAGTCGTTAAAAATGATTTTGTTGTTTGAGCGCAGCGAGTTTAAAATCATTTAGGCGAGAGAAATGGAATTTAGCTTTTGACTTCAAAGCCTTGAATTTTTTGCTTCGTTTTTGTTTCAAGACAAAACGAAGAGGAAAGAAGCTTGAAAGTTGATCCTATAAATACTTGCAGAAAGGTCGATTAAAAGTTGACGATAATTTAGTTTACAACAGATTAAGTATCCGTTTAAAAGAGTTGTTATCTGTAATGGTTAAAACAGCTCTCAATTCTCTTTACCTCCAATCACTTATGCTAATTTTTTACCGAGAATGGATAATTTTTAAGAATTCATTCAAAGCCGAACCCTCTAATTTTACATTATGATCAAAGCCTTGTAATTGGGAACTATTCAAACTTTGGTCAATCAAGCTAATTACTCAGAAAAGTTTAAGACTATATATTAAATGAAAAAATTATTTGTAATGGCTTGTGCTGCCCTGATGACTCAGGTAGGTGTAGCACAGGAGAGAGGCGTTTTAGGGCAAGCAAATACCCCTAATGTAGCATTGAAAAGTATCAATTTAGGAGACTGTAAGTGGACAGAAGGTTTCTGGGCAGACAAATTTGAAGTGGCAGAAACGAATATGGTACCTTACATGGGAGAAGTGTTGACGGGTGATGTAGGACACGCTTTGAATAACTTCAAAATTGCGGCAGGGATGAAAGAAGGGAAGCATCAAGGTATGCATTGGCATGATGGTGACTTCTATAAGTGGATTGAAGCAGCAATGTATGTGTATGCTCAAAACGGTGACAAAACGTTATTAGAAGAGATTGATGGTTATATCAAGATCATTGGTGAGGCGCAAGAAGATGACGGGTATATTCAGACGCAAGTACAGTTAAGATCTAATGTAGACCGTTATGAAAACCGTAAGTATCATGAGATGTACAATACGGGACACTTATTAACGTCTGCATGTATACATCATAGAGTTACAGGTCAGTCAAATTTCTTGGATATCGCAGTAAAGCATGCTGATTTCCTTTATAAGACATTTAATACAGATAACCCTCGTTATGGTCGTTTTGGTTTCAATCAAACTCAAATTATGGGATTGGTGGAGATGTATAGAACTACTGGGAATAAAAATTATTTAGACCTAGCGGAACGATTCATTAACAACAGAGGAAAATATGAAGTAGAAGAAACGCCAGAAACGCAAGGTTACCCTATCGGTGATATGGTACAGGAGAGAGTGGCATTGCGTGATGCAGATGAAGCAGTTGGTCACGCTGTATTAGCATTGTATTACTATGCAGGTGCGGCTGATGTAGCTTCAGAAACAGGTGAACAAGCTTTAGTAGATGCATTGGACAGGTTATGGGATAATGTTACGAATAAGAAGATGTATGTTACTGGTGCAGTAGGACAAGCGCATTATGGAGCATCAACGAACCGAGATAAGATTGAAGAAGGTTTCATTGATGCTTACATGATGCCAAACATGACAGCCTACAATGAAACATGTGCCAACGTTTGTAACTCAATGTTCTCTTACAGAATGTTAGGCTTACATGGTGAATCAAAATATGCTGATATCATGGAGTTGGTATTGTATAACAGTGGTTTGTCAGGTATTTCTTTAGAAGGTAAAGATTACTTCTATTCGAACCCACTAAGAATGGTGCACGGATCAAGAGATTACTCAAAACATAACACTGAAACACCGGTTAGAGAGCCTTATTTAGAGTGTTTCTGCTGTCCTCCAAACATTGTTCGTACCATTGCAAAGTCAGCGAACTGGGCTTACAGTTTATCAAAAGACGGTCTTGCAGTAAACCTTTATGGTAGCAATAGATTGGAAACGAAACTACAAGATGGCTCAACAATTATTCTGAACCAAGTAACAAATTACCCTTGGGAAGGAACGGTAAATATTACGGTAGAAAAAGCAAAGAAACAAGCTTTTGATGTGATGTTGAGAATACCAAAATGGGCTGTAGGTTCTTCTGTAAAAGTAAACAACGAAGCGGTAGATGTAAAAGTGGTAGAAGGAGAGTTTGCTACGATTAATAGAAAATGGAAGAAAGGTGATATCATCACTTTAGATATGCCAATGGAAGTGCAATTGGTGGAAGCAAATCCTTTAATCGAGGAAGCAAGAAACCAAGTAGCGGTAAAAAGAGGACCTATCGTGTATTGTGTTGAAACACCTGATTTACCGAAGGGTACAAAAATATTAGATGTTTATTTTAAAGGAGGAGCACCATTAAAAGTAAATTATGATAAAGATCTTTTAGGAGGTGTGGCAACTGTAGAAGCACCAATATTGATCAGAAAAGACCAAACAAAAGAGGACATGTATTCAACAGTAGATGTTCCAAAATTTGATGAGTCTTCTATTCAACTCGTTCCTTATTTTACATGGAACAACAGAGGGAAAGCAGAGATGACAGTATTCATGCCAGTGATTTGGAATAATTTATAAAAGCACAACAAGCAAGGAGAGTAGATCTCCTTGCTTTTCTAGCCTTAATAAACGAATTATAGAATGGACTTATTCGCAATTTTATTAATATTATGTGCCAGTTTCTTTCAAGGAACCTTTGGTCTTGGAATGAAGCACATTGCTCCCTTAAAATGGGAGAATTGGTGGTTGGTACATGCCACTACCGCCATGATTATATTACCCATGGGTTGGGCTTTATTCGTAGAACCTAATACTTTTTCAATCATAGGTGAGATCGATCAATCTGTCATTTTTATGGCCATGCTTTTTGGTTTCTTATGGGGTATTGGCGGAATTCTTTTTGGAGTGAGTGTAGAATATACTGGCGTTAGTATTACGTATGGTATTGTGATGGGCTTGGCCGCTTCAATGGGATCGTTAGTACCACTTTTCCAAATGGAAACTTTACCTGAAAACATGCCTTTGGTCTTAAGTGGTGTAGGATTACTCTTAGTCGGTGTTGGCATTACAGCAGTGGCTGGTGTGAAAAGAGACAAAGCTCAGAACAATGTTTTAGATGCCGAACAAGATTTTGAAGAAGATGGAGATGTTTTAGTGGCAAAACCTGCAGTAGCAGTTCAGCCTAAAAAATCCATTAAAACAGGCGTATTGATCGCAGTGACAAGTGGTGTTCTTTCCGCTTTATTGAATGTTGGTTTTACCAATGCATTACCCGTAGCAGACAATGCGGTAAAGAATTATGGCACAAACCCTACAGACGCAAGTTTAGTGGCATGGGTAGTGGTATTGATCGGAGCTTACTTGATGAATTTTGGTTTTGCAATGTTCAAACTTGTTCAAAACAATTCATGGGGTGGATTTAAAGTACAAGGTAGCTCAAAAGCCTATTTATGGTCGATTTTGGCCGGTGTCTTTTGGTTTGGTGCCTTGGGTATTTATGGACAAGGAGCCGCATTGATGGGAGACCTTGGACCAGTATTGGGTTGGCCTATGATGTTAGGTATCTCTTTGATCATCAGTAATGTTTGGGGATACAGATCTGGGGAATGGAAAGGAGCCTCTTCCTCTTTTAAAATCTTATTAGGAGGCTTAGTAGTATTAATATTTGCGATTTGCCTTTTGGGCTATGCAAATGCATAAATAGAATAGAAAATGAAAATCGTAGATATAACACCTTACGTATTATCCCAAGAATTAGAAACACCATTTTATTTTTCCCAATGGCATTATGCTTCAAGAAAAATATGCTTGGTGAAAATCACTCTTGAAGATGGTACTTACGGTTGGGGAGAAGGTTATGGTCCTGCTGATATGATCAAGACAGGGATTGATTTTCTAAAAGGTTTCATCATCGGTGAAAACGTTTTAGAAAACGAGAAAATCTGGCAGATCATGTACCTCAGAACATTGGACTTTGGTCGAAGCGGAATTTTTAATGCAGCGATCAGTGCCATTGATGTAGCTTGTTGGGATTGTAAAGGAAAAGTATTGCAGCAGCCTGTTTCAGTGCTGTTAGGAGGAGTGAAAAACCCTATTATTCATCCTTATGCAACAGGTTTTTATTTTACTGATTCTCCAACATTAGAGGAGGATTTGATCAAGGAAGCCAATTATTATAAAGAGCATGGATTCAGGGCGGCTAAAATGAAAGTCGGTTTGGGTATTGAAAAAGATGTTCATTATGTCAATCTATTAAAAAATGCGTTGGGTGATGATGTCAAACTCATGATTGATTCCAATCACGCTTACAACTATAGAGAGGCATTAGAATTATGTAAAAGAATAGAGCACCTTAATATTGGATGGTTTGAAGAACCTGTTCACCCTGAGGATTTTAATGGTTATCGTTCACTTCGTGAAAATACAACGATTCCAATTGCAGGAGGAGAGTGCGAATACTTGAAACATGGTTTTAAGCGACTCTTTGAAAATGACAGCGTGGATATTGCACAGCCAGATATTTGTGCTACCGGAGGACTGACGGAAGTGAAGAGAATTGCCACTTTAGCCCAAAGCTATCATAAAGATATCGTGCCACATTCATGGGGAACTTGGATTGCCATCAGTGCAGCTATTCATTTTGTAGCAAACCTGGACCAAAACCCTGGTAGAATGTTTAGAAATGCGCCAATGATTGAATTGGACAGAACAGAAAACCCATTGAGAGATGATGTGATTGAGCATCAAATTGAAGTCATCAATGGAGAAATTAAAGTACCTGAATTACCAGGTCTAGGAATTGAAGTAAACCAAAAATATCTAAATAAATATGGAGACAATAGTTCAAAACAAAGCCTTGAAGTTTGGCAGTAAAAAGTTATATATCAACGGAGAATTTGTAAATGGAGCTACTAACGCAACTACTTTTGCAACTTGTCCTCATGATCAACAGCCAATTTGTGAAGTAGCACAGGCGACAAAAGAAGATACAGAATTTGCGTTACAATCTGCACATGAAGGGTTCTTGGTATGGTCTAAGTTACCATTAGAAGAACGTCTGGATTGGATCGATAAACTACGCAATAAAATTATAGAAAATGGGGACCTTTTAAGAGAAGCCGTTTGTCATGAAATGGGCAAAACATGGGATGCTTCAGTAGAGGACCTTACAAGTATTACGGATTCATTAGCATTTTACAGTCATGAAATGAGAGTGAAGTCGGAGTTTGAAATCGAGGATCGTCAAGGAACGCATACGCATAGAATGGTCTACCAACCTTTGGGTGTAGTGACGGCTTTTCTAGCTTGGAACTTCCCTTTGCTGAACCTTGGTTTTAAACTTGGACCTGCACTAGCAGCAGGAAACTCAATTATCATTAAAGCCTCAGAGTCTTCATGCATTTCTTCTTTAATGATTGCTGAATTTGCCCACCAAATCAACTTCCCTAAAGGTGTGATTACGGTATTGTGTGGTAATCGTCAAAATGTAGGTATTCCATTGTGTGAGAGTACTATACCGAAGTTGGTAACGATGATTGGTTCTACCTTTACAGCTCAGAAACTGATTGAGCAATCGGTGAAGACTTCCATCAAAAGATATTCAATGGAATGTGGGGGTAATGCTCCATTTATTCTTTTTGAAGATGGTAATATGGAGGATGCATTAGGAATCACAAAGGCGATCAAATTTGGCGGAAATGCAGGTCAAGTGTGTGTGGCCCCTAACCGTTTTTACATTCACGAAAGTGTGTATGATCAGTTCCTTTTACAGTTGGTTGAAGCAGCGAAAGGTACCAAATTAGGTTTCTTCAAAGAGCAAGGTATCAATATGGGACCTTTGGCGAATGCCGCTCAAATTGAATCGGTTTCAAGCTTTGTCAACCAATGTGTAGAACAAGGAGGAAAGATCCTTACAGGAGGTAAAAAAGTAGAAGGAGAAGGCTGCTATTTTGAGCCAACAGTGATTGAATTGGACAACCACAAAGCAGACATTCTTCAGCATGAGGTATTTGGTCCTGTATGTGTCATCATGAAGTTCTCTACGCTGGAGGAAGTTCTTGAATACGCCAATGACTCCACTGCCGGTTTGGCTTCTTATGTTTTCTCAGAAAATGAGGAAATCTTAGAAACTGTAGCGATGGCATTGGAATTTGGAGAAGTGCAACAGAATGGGGTAAAATATGATATCAATCTTCCACACCTTGGTGTAAAGAATAGTGGTATCAGTATGGACTGTTCGAAGTTTGCATTGGATGACTATTTGGTTTTAAAACGAATCAGTAAAAAAATATAATCATGAGCTTACCCAAGACATTTATAAGCTGTGATTGGGGAACTTCCAATTTTAGGTTGAGAGTGATTGATACCTCTACCTTGGAGGTGATCAAAGAATTTTCTTCAAGTGAAGGCGTAAAGGAAGTGTATCAAAGTTATGTTGCTCAACAGAAGTTGGATAAACACACTTTCTATGCAAATTTCCTAAAAGAGAAATTGAAGGAAGTAACAGATCTAGCGCAAAAAACGATTGTAGTCGCTTCTGGTATGGTGTCTTCCTCAATGGGTATGTATGAGTTGGATTACACCTCAATGCCTTTTTCTTCAACTGGAGAGGAGTTATTCAGTAAAATGGTCACTATCTCTGAGGACCTTTCTCTTTTGATTATCTCTGGTGTGAAACAAGAAGATAATGTGATGAGAGGAGAGGAAATTCAAGCACTTGGTTTAACAGCCTATTTAGAAGGAATTGAAGCAGGCGTATTATTACTACCTGGTACGCACAGTAAACACCTGACATTTAAGGAAAATACTTTTCACCTATTTGACACTTTTATGACAGGAGAAATGTTCGATATGTTGAGTAAGCATAGCATCCTTTCGAATTCAATAGCCAAAGGACCTTTAACTGAAAACACTGAGAAGGCTTTTAGAGAAGGGGTAAGAAAAGCCATGGTTGAAGGGGTGAGCAAAAACTTATTTAAAGTTCGAGCGAAGTCACTTTTGGAGAATAGAGATAAAGTAGAAAGCTATTATTATCTCAGCGGACTATTGATTGGAGATGAACTTTCTTATTTGAAAGCACAAAACCAAAAAGTATGCGTAGCTGCGTCTGGCTTGCTTAACCGTCTTTATCAGATGGCATTGGAAGAAGTGATACATGATCGTGAAAGGTTATTCTTTTTTAATGAAGATATTCTTGAAAAAGCATTATTAACTGGACAGAAAAAAATATTAGAACAACAACATGAGTGTGTGTAAGATAAAGGAGTTTTCATGGACACAATTTCATGAAACTCCTATTGTGGGGATTCTAAGAGGTATAGATGAAGCCACTTTAAATCGAATTATACCTATCTATATTCAAGCAGGCTTAAGTACTATTGAGGTGACACTCAATACACCTAATGCTTTGGAGTTTATTCAAAAACTTATAGCATTATATCCTGATTTAAATGTAGGAGCCGGAACGGTTTGTAATGAGTCTGACTTGGAAAAGGCATTGGAAGCAGGTTCACAATTTATTGTGACTCCAATTGTAGATCAAGCAGTCATCTCGAAATGTAAAAAGCTTGGAGTACCAATTTTTGTAGGAGCCTTAACTCCAACAGAAATTTATACTGCATGGACAGCGGGAGCTTCCGCAGTAAAAATATTCCCTTGCTCACAGTTCGGTGCTAACTATATCAAAGATATCAAAGCACCTTTAAATGAAATCAAAGTATTACCTACTGGAGGAGTGGATAGTAATAACATTCAATCATTTTTCAAAGCAGGTGCTTACGGTGTGGGTATGGGAGGTTCTTTGTTTCCGAAAGATTTACTTGCCGAGGGACAAGAAGAAAAGTTACTTTCTCATTTCATGAAATTGAAGAGTACTTTTCAATAGGAATTGAGAGAGAATAAAATATTTGTGATGCGATAAAAGCAATTGGGCTATTCGAGCTCTTTTTGTCTAAACGCAGTCTTTTGATTTATGATTATATTCATTTTGAATATGCCATAGTCTGGTGATCAAAGGCTGTCTTACAAGAAGATGCTAGTATAGCCCTGTTTTTTACATTATTCATAATCAGTAAATTGTTCTACTAATCCTTGAAATTAGCAAACTCTCCAAATAACAATAAATAAAATAAAAATGAATGATTAAAGAACAATTTTCATTGCATATAAATGACAACATAAAGAAAAGATATATTTATGATAGAATGATTTTTACGTTATTTTTTAATCTTGTGTAAACCAATACGTTGTAAACTAAATTTTCGTTGACTTTTAATCAACCTTTCTACAAACATTTATAGGCTCTACTTTCAAGCTTCTTTCTTCTTCATTTTTCCATTGATGAAAAACGAAGCAAAAAATCTAGGCTTAGAAGTCAAAAGCTAAATTCCATTCCTCTCGCCTATTGAAAGGGGAACTCGATCAAAACTTCATCGTTTTGAGATGCTCAAACAAGAAAATCATTTTTAACGGCTCAATTTATGAAATTCTTAACGCTTTTCCCTTCAATGCTAGGGGGAAAACTACCAAACTAAAATGGTAGAAAACTCAATGGCGCGAATGTTAAGCGTCAGCGTCATTCGTGTCCTTCAGATCATCAGAAATCTCCTGATTTCTAAACAATATAAATAACGACAACTTAGTTTACAATGTGCTTAGTAGCTACACCCAAATATTTCAATTATCTCAAAAAGGATTTTTAATTTTTCATATTGAAATAATAAATAAAAGAGGAGTAGTGATTTGAATAATATAGGGGGTGAAATTTAATATTAACAACTTACCTCCCTCATTAACTGTACATAAAAGATTAGGTTTGATGCTGCAAATTATTGGAGATGCTGAAATAAATAAACTGAAATTAACTATTGTATGAAATGAATAAATTGATCTCATCTGACTATTCTATGGTAATTTTATGTTTACCAGTATTCACTCCTATTTTTAAAACAAGTTTTGGAACATCAGAACTATCTACTATTTATTAAATGAAAAAAATAATTATCGCATTTCTCTTATTATTAAGTGCTTTGAAAATGTTCGGACAAGAACAGCCCATCACTTACATAAATTTACATTTTTCTCATTCTTTGAGAATTCCCTACAAAACGGTTGATATAGAAGTTGTGAAAAGAAAGTCAGAAGTTGTGCTTTTTTTGACTTCAAAACCTGCAAATGAAGATAGTAAATGGGACTATTCTAATAAATCTGAAGAGTATAAGATTTCTGATCAAGAGTTTAATAACCTTTTGGATCAATTAGAAAAAATAAATACTAAAGATATCGCTCAGCATTTTGGGGAATTTACTCTAGATAGTTATTCGACTACCATAACATTTGGTGGGATTTCAAACAAGATTTCTTATACATTGGGCAGTTTAATAAAAGAGGAAGATTCGTCTTTAAAATATTACATGTCTTTGTGTAAAGACCTTTTAGTTTTAGCACAATTGGACCCTGATGAAATTCTTTAAGAAATTATATTTCATCAATATCATTTGACAAGGAATTAATGTGGCAGTAAAATGCAGAGAATAATAATAGCATTTTACTGCTTTTCAGTACATCTTACTTTATATTTACCCCAATAGGCACTTTACCTATTTCAATGAAATAAGAATTTTTCGCATGCGTTGGAGTGGATACCTTCCTACCTTTGTAAGGTAATTATAACGCTCTCAATCACTCTATCAAGTTTCTATTATTAATCCAGAAGGAAAAGATGAATGTAGATTGAAGATCAAACCATTTTTAACCTTAAAAATAAAGAAAATGAATAAATTAATTGTTTCTGTCTTTGACAATCAATCAAAAGCTTTTGAAGGTCTATCTGCTTTAAAGGAGTTAAATAACAATGGAGATATAAGTTTATATGCATCGACCGTGATCAGTAAAAATGACGAAGGAGAGATTACTGTAAACGAAAGTTCCGATCAAGGCCCAATAGGTACGGGGGTAGGAATGTTAACCGGAGCTTTTATTGGTTTGTTTGGAGGCCCTATTGGAATGGTAGCAGGAGCAATGGCAGGTTCACTAGGAGGTCTAATTTATGACTTTGATAAAGCAGGAGTCGATACCACTTTTATAGAAAAAGTATCAGAGGCGTTAGAGAGTGGCAAGACGGCCATTATTGCTGATATTGAAGAGGGATGGAATGCTCCTTTGGATACTAAAATGAAAGAATTAGGGGGGATTTTATTTAGAAGAAATAGGGCAGAGGTAGCTGAAGAGCAGTTTAACCGTGAAGCGGATGCTATTCAAGCAGAATTAGATGATTTGGAACATGAATTAGAGGTAGCTTCAGAAGCATCAAAAGAAAGTATTCATCAACAAATCAAAAATGTCAAAAAGAAAGCCGTGCTTTTAGAAGACGTTATTAATCAGAAAATTATAGATCTGAAAATTGAAACAGAAGCCAAAGCGAGTGAGTTGCAAAAACAATTGGGTAAAGCCAATGAAAATAAAAAGAAGAAGATCAATAAGCGTAAGGATGATTTAGAACTAAAATTCAATAAAAGTTTGAATAAGCTTTCTGAGGCATCTGAAAAGCTGACAAAATATATTTCATAGTTTATAATGTACTTACTATAATTAGTTATTAAAAGGTTGAAGCGTGTTGGATTTTATCCAGCATGCTTTTTTGTATTTTAAAAAGGTAGACCAAAAGCTGGAAAAGGGATTGATCCATCAATTTTAGAAAACTTAAGGGAGAGTAGATGGTCATAGTGGTGAGGTAGTGGTATAAACTTTGGAGGTTTGCAGTATTACCCCAATAAAATAATGACCCTGCGTTTTATCATAAAACGTCATTAAATCTTAAAATACCTTTAGATTATGATTCTAAACTTTAGAAATGTAAAAAATAACAATATTTTTGCTACGTTAATTTTTTGAGTCGAATGAAAACAAAATAGTATTTTGAATGGAGACGAGTTCGCTTCAATGCATTCCTAATACACCAAGATATACCGAATGAAAGATATAGTAACTCAAGCAGGTTCCATAAGTTTAGAGTTGACGGACGAGTTGACAGACGATGTAGTAGAAATGTTGGACAACACATTGTGGGGAACTGAAGGCGGAGTTAGATATACTCACACTGCAACAGAGGAGAACCTTAGATTCACAAAAAAAGCTTATTTCTTAAATCTTAGAAGAGGGGAGAACTTATTGAGTTCTATCACCTTAATTCACAAATCAACAAAATTTGAAGGAAAAGATGTGGAGACGTATCATATCCGTTATTTTGCATTTGTGAGTTCACTGCAAAGCTCAAAACAAAATCCTAATAAAAAGAAAAGAAAAAATAGCTTTCTTGATCAACAATTAATCAGCTTCTTCAATACTTATCAAATGCCTGAAAGTAAGGCTAATGGTACTCCTCAAATTTTCCAAGCTCAGGTAGAAAATGATAACCTGCGTTCCAAGATGTTCACTGAAAAAGTGGGATTCAGAACAATTGGTAAGATGACAACGCTTACATTTAGTAGAGTAAGTCCATCTTTTCATCCTTCTGTAAGAAGAGCAACAGAGCAGGAAAAACCAAAAGTAATGGCTTTGGCGGATGAGTTTTATAAAGATTATGCTTTCTATTCATCCGAAAACATGTGTAGAAATAATGATGTTTTTGTGTTGGAGGAAAATGGAGAAATTATAGTAAGTGCTCAAGCCTATAAAGGACATTGGAAATTCCAACACTTGCCGGGTGCTGAAGGAGTTATTGCAAAATATTTATTACCTTATATTCCATACGCCAATCGACTTTTTAATTTTAAAAATCACAGATTTGTAACATTTGAGGGGCTGAATTGGAAGAAAGGACATGAACATAGAATTCAGGACCTAATATCTGCCGTATTAAAAGAATTCAATCATTATGTTTCATTCCTTTGGATGGATCCAGAATCGGAGCATTACAGATTGAGTAAAAAACATGTAGATTGGGGCGTGTTGGATCATCTTAACAGTGGTTCAAAATCATCGATCATCATCAGGACAGATCAAGAAGATGAATATGAACGATACGCATCACTCGATAAATTCATTTCTAATTTTTATATATTGTAAACCCAGACTAAACTCTGGGTTTTTCTTTGACTAAAAGTAGCTTCATACTCCATGATTTTTTCAATAGATAAATACAACGAATTCACTGAAAAATTTGAAAAATACCCTGAAGACAGCCAACATAAATACATTATTGTAATGTTAGGTGCTGGTTTGCAAGGGTTGAACAAAACAAGACTAAAGGATTTTCTGAAAGAATTATTACCAAATTTAAAGACGGTAGAGTTGACTAAAGAGATCAACGAGGTTCTCCAAGAATTGGTCAAGGAAGAATTTTTTTTTACGATTGAAAATAGAGGAGTAACCTATTATAAAGTGGATTCGGTGGAGTATTATCTGTCTGTTTTGATAAAAGCAAAAGGATATTTACAGAACGAATTATTTCACAGTGCTTTTAAAAACATTGTATTCGAACAAAAAAACTATCCAACATTTTGGGGTACTCTAAGTTATAAGCCGGAGTCTGTAATAAGAGATTTTGTAGTACCACTTACATCAAAGTTAAATTATCCTCTTCTACTTAGTAATTATTTTAATCCTGAGTTTTCAGATCCTTTAGGAACTTATTCATCAACGTTGTTTTTTGGCTTATATACCTTGTATTCATTTGGATATCTGGAAGATAATTTGAGTCCAAACTTAAGTGTTGAAATTTGGGATTTTATTTATAAAAGTTCCTATACTGCTTTATTAGATGGTGAGGTGGATGTACACACATTATCTACTTTTGAAAAGTACACTTCTAAAATGTACAAGGACGAAGGAGTAATGAAGGCCTTGCTATTGGTGTGTCAAGGGTATACCGATTCTGCGTTGGAAACGATACAGAATGCGGATAATTTTGATAAAGCCTTTGTGGAACTATATGTAGCTATAGCTTCTAAGGATAAAGAAAAAGTACTGGAAAAGGTATTAAGTTTTGCTGGAATAGAAAATATTCAGGCGAACTTCAAGAAAAAATCTTCAAAATTTTGGCAAGCATTAAGTGCTGATCAAGAATTGGTCTTAATGCTCTTGGTCTATCAAAAATACAAACAGCAATCCTTAAGTTTATTAAGAAACAGATACATCTACTTTGACAAAAAATCAAAAGAGGGCTTCCCATCTGCATTTTATTCGATCTTATTAGAAGCCGTGATTTACCTAAGTACAAACTCTTCGGTGGATGGATTATTATCAGAATATGAACTAGAAGAACACTTACGTTATCATCTTCACGAATCCTTAGTCAATGGCTATGGTCCATTGACAATTACATTTACCTATTGGATCTATGGTAAATTATTTGGAGAAAAAAGCTCACTTGACGAGGTGACCTATCTTTATTTACAAAATAAAGCCATTGAATTTCAAAAGGGTGGACATCAGTGGTACGCTTCATTGTATGCGAGTGCTGTAGTTGAAAATAGGTCAAGTGATGAAGATGTTGATTTGAGTTATTTGATTGATGAAGATCTCTTTCGTTTTGAAGATATTTTAAGTGCAGGTTTTGAAGAAGAATGGGAGTTATTGCTTCAAAAAATGGGAGCAATAGCGGAGGATTTTCATTTGATTGATAAAAAAGAAAACAAAGGAGTCAAAGAAGGTCGACTCTTATGGGTGGTGTCTGATCATAGGTTGTATGTGCAACCCATGGAGCAGACCAAGTTGAAGAACGGAAAGTGGAGTAAGCCTAAAAAAGTTTCTGATACTCGTTTATTGAAAAAAGGGGTAAAGGGGATGTTGGAAATTGATCACGAAATTCTGGACAAAGCCATTCGTACCTATGGAAGAGGATATATGGATTTCGATGTCTTGGAAGTATGGAAACGTTTAGAAGGACATCCTAATGTTGTTTTAGAATCGGATGATAATGTATCAGTGATTGTTGAAAAACGTCCTTTTGAATTACAAATTGATGAAGCAGGTGAGCATTATCGTATTTCTTTTGATAAAGACATCAATATCGATTTTCCACTAAAAAGAGAAACCCCTACAAGGGTGATCTATTATAATGTAGATAAAAAAATTAAGTATTGGGCTGAGAATTTCCCTCAAGAAATCGTCATTCCTAAAAAAGGAAAAAAACAATTAAAAGAGGCAATCACTGCTTTAGGGCAAACGCTGAATATTCACTCCAATGTGGAAGACATCAGAGAGGAATTGCCCGAAGTGAAAGCAGATCAAACTATTCATGCGTTGCTGACACCCAGGGGAAATAATATCCTGTTGGAAATTTATATGAAGCCTTTCAAAACCATTCCTCCGTATGTGACGCCTGCAGCAGGAAAGACGGTATTGGTGGAAGAAGTAGACCGAGTGCGTACAAGAGCAATCCGAAATTTAGACGAAGAAAAAGCCCTTTTAGAGAAATTCTATTACCAAAGACCTTTCTTAGATAATACCAACGATGGGCATCATGCTTGGGAATTATCCGATAGGGAAGAAACCTTGAATGCTTTACAAGAATTGCAGTTTGGCGATATAAAACCGGTGGTAGAATGGCCAAAAGGTGTTCGTTTTAAACTACTTTCAAAAGTTGGAGGTGAAAATATCACCATGAATATTCAGTCCAAAAAGCGAGATTGGTTTGCCGTTTCAGGTGAAGTGAAGGTAAATGAAGAAGTGATTGTTTCTCTTGAGTCATTATTAAAAGCCTTTAAAAACGATCCGAACAGCAGTTATGTAGAAATTGAAAAAGATCAGTTCATAGCGTTGACTGATTCTTTAAGAAAACAATTGGCGACACTGACAAGTGTAGCTGTAGAAGATAAATTAGATTTTAAAGTTCACCGTTTATCCTCTTATGGAGCACTGAATGCCTTGACTAATGAGGCATTAGTTAGAAGTGATAAATCATGGCAAACGTTGCAGGAGCAAATCAATACTGCTTCTGAAACTACTTATGCAGTACCTAACACACTACAAGCAACATTAAGAGATTATCAAGTAGAAGGATATCAATGGTTATCTCAATTGGCTTCTTGGGGTGGAGGTGCTTGTTTGGCTGATGATATGGGATTAGGTAAAACCTTACAAGGTATTGCTTTGATGGTAGAAAAAGCAAAAGATGGTCCTTCATTGGTAGTGGCTCCTTCTTCCGTAACGTTCAATTGGGTGAATGAAATCCGAAAATTTGCTCCTACTTTAAAACCTCATTTGCTTTACAATACCAATAACAGAGAGGTGCTATTAAAAAATGCAGGGGCATTTGATGTGATCATTTGTAGTTATGGTTTACTTCAATCGACCTATAAACCAATCGTGAAAAAAGATTGGAATATTGTTTTACTGGATGAGGCACAAGCGATCAAAAATAAAACAACCAAACGTTCTCAAGTAGCGATGCAGTTGGAAGGTAAAATGAGGATTGTAACGACGGGTACACCTATCGAAAACAACCTTTCAGAATTATGGAACCTCTTCCAATTCATCAATCCTGGCCTTTTAGGCTCATGGGAATCCTTTAATAAAAACTTTGTACTTAGAATTGATTCCGGAGATCAGCATCATGCTAAATCAGCCAAAAAAGTATTGCGAAAGCTGATTACTCCATTTATACTTCGAAGAAAGAAAAGTGAAGTGCTGGATGAACTTCCTTCAAAAACAGAATCAGTATTAAGCGTGAGTTTATCAGAAGATGAAATGACCCTATATGAAGCACATCGAAGAACTGCCCTAGAAGAAATTGAAGGGGTATTGGAGAAGAACAAGGATCAAAATGTACAACTTCAAGTGCTTGCCGAGTTGACCAAATTACGTCAATTGTGCTGTCACCCAAGTTTAGTGGATCATGAATTCCAATTGATGGGCAGTAAGATCACATTGCTTTTGGAAACGCTTCATGAATTGAAAGAAGGAGGACACCGAGCTTTAATTTTCAGTCAGTTTGTAGGCTTCTTAAGTATCATCAAAAAATACTTGGAAAAAGAAGGCATTTCGTATCAATATTTAGATGGTTCTACAACTTTGAAAAACAGAGAAAAAGGTATTAATGCTTTCCAATCAGGAGAAGGTGATGTGTTTTTAATTTCCCTAAAAGCAGGAGGGACAGGTCTTAACTTAACAGCGGCTGATTATGTGATTCACATGGACCCATGGTGGAACCCAGCCGTAGAAGATCAAGCTACAGATAGAGCACACCGTATGGGACAGAAAAGACCCGTTACAGTTTATCGCTTAATCTGTAAAGATACCTTAGAGGAAAGAATGATACAGCTGCATTCCGATAAGCGTGAATTAGCGGATGATTTACTCAGTGGCACAAATCAGGCGACGAAGTTAAATACAAGTGAATTGTTGAAGCTATTGCAGAAGAATGAAACGATATTAGAACCATAAGAATAATCAGAGCCCTTGAATAAGTGATTTCAAGGGTTTCTTTTATGCTCTAAATATAAAACGATACGCTTAATTTTTTCTTAACCTCAAAGAATCTCATTCCAAAAACCACAATGATTTACAGGTATTTAAGAAACATTTAATATCTTGTATACAACTCGAATTATCTTTACTTTCTTAACCAAAACAATATGACCACAATTGACAAATCTAAACCGGTAATGATTACGGGGGCTACAGGATATGTAGCAGGACGAATAGTTGAAAAGTTACTTAAACAGGGATTAACAGTGCATGCACCTGTAAGAAATCCCGATAATGCAGAAAAACTTAAATACCTTAATGCTTTAGCAGACCAATACGAAGGAACGATAAAGTATTTTAAAGCGGATTTACTCACACCGGGTTCTTATGATGAAGCAATGAAAGGTTGTGAATTGGTTTTTCATACTGCTTCACCTTTTATCACCTCAGTGAAGGACGCTAAAAAGGATTTAGTAGATCCAGCGTTAAAGGGAACAGAAAACGTTTTAAATACTGTCAATAAAACATATTCTGTAAAAAGGGTGGTGTTAACGAGTAGTTGCGTGGCAATTATTGGTGATGCAAAAGATTTATTAAATGTCCCTAATCATATAGTCGATGAGAGTATTTGGAATGCTACATCTTCGGTAAATCATCAACCCTATAATTACTCTAAAACGGTAGCTGAAAAGAAAGCGTGGAAAATAAATAAAGAACAAGACCGATGGGACATGGTGGTCATCAATCCTTCTTTTGTACTTGGGCCTGGCATTAACCCAACAAGCACTTCTGAGAGTTTTAATATCATGAAACAATTGGGAGACGGTTCTATGAAAATGGGTGCACCCGGCTTGCACATTGGTATTGTTGATGTAAGAGATTTAGCACAAGCTCATTATAATGCAGGTTTTACACCAGAGGCAGAGGGACGACATATCATTTCCAATGAAAGCTACACTATCTTAGAAATGGCGGACTTCCTAAGAGCGAAATATGGTAAGGCTTTTCCTTTGCCAAAGAAAGAACTCCCTAAATGGCTGGTTTGGTTGATCGGACCAACTCAGGGAATTCCTAGGAAAATGGTAGCGAAAAACTTTGGTTATAAATGGTTAGTTGATAATACAAAAAGTAAAGAAAAGCTAGGCATAAAGTACCGTGATGCAAATTCAACACTCAATGATTTCTTCGGTCAATTGGTAGATGCAGGTGTATTTTCCAAGTGATGAATCACTTTTTTGATTAACCGGTAACACTACACATTTTTAATTTTATAAAAATAGAAATCCACATTGTTGATTATCAGTGATGTGGATTTTTCGTGTTTGGAAATATTTTCAAAATAACACATTTTGGCTTACTTGTTGCATTTAAAAGAGTGCGAATACTTGTTTTTATTATTCAATGCAAACTGAAATAATAAGAGCAATACTGAATACTCAAATCATATAACACTCTCTCTTCAGTTTTTTCCTATTCCTAAATAATTTTATATTCTTGAATATTACTAGGGAATGCGTATCCAAATAATTTTGTGTAAAATTTAAAGTTGATATCATAGCCAAACACAAAATGTTCTTGTGTTAAAGTGGTGATATCGAACTCTTCTCTTTTCATCTCTGAAAAAGGAGTAGGACTATCATATGTGGTTATAGCTGAAGGAATAAGGAAACTTTTATAAATACCTAATGATGCAATTTGGGCAATAGCTCCGGCGAACCCATACCCCACAATGTGGATTGCATTAAATTGATTCCTCTTGCTATTAATATGTCTGTAAAGGTCCATTTTTACGCTTTGGAAGCATTTTAGGTAGCCAAGATGTATACCATCATGTTGCTTGAAATCAAGCCGGATTCTTGTCATTGAAACCAATGATTGCGTAGGGTTAAACTCTATAAATAGTGTATTCTGAATGATATTGAGTTTACAGTTTATCCCTTTTCCAAAAATTAAATGTTCATTTATATTGTCTTGCATTATCTTATCTCTGTTATGGTCATTCGTGGTATGTGTACTTGAAGGGTATTTGCGAGCTAAATTGTAAAATTGTCTCTTTAGTTTTAAACTTCTGTAGGATAGCATCTTATAATAACAAATTTAATACTCTAATTCATGAATTATCAAGCACTTAGGTGTACTATAACGAATGTATTTGGACCTATTAGTGAATATCTCTGATCACAAATAATTATATACTTGTTGATCTTACAAAGGTATTTTAGAAATGTGTTATTAGAGTGAACACTAAAGCAATGTTGTTTTAATTAATCAGTGAATTTGTTCCAATTTTTGTGTTTTGAATAACATTGGGTTTACTTTGTATTTTTATTGCGTAATAATTAGGGACAAAAAATAATGGATAAGATTAAAGTAGTAGCTTTTGATGCGGATGACACACTGTGGGTCAATGAGCCTTTTTTCAGAGTGTTTGAAGAGGACTATTTTAAATTGATGTCTCCTTATATGGAGAAGAAGGAGTTAAAAGAGAAGCTATTCCATTTGGTAATTAAAAACTTGCCAATGTATGGATATGGAACAAGGGGATTATCGTTATCCATGATTGAAGGAGCTAATTTATTTTCCAATGGAAAGGTAAAGGCTTCGGAAATTGCTCAAATTTTGGAGTTTGGAAAAAGAATGCTCAACAATCCCATCGAATTATTGGATGGCGTAGTGGAGACATTAGAATATTTGCAATCCAAAAACTATAGATTGGTTGTAGCCACAAAAGGAGATCTCTTGGAACAAGAAAGGAAGATTGAAAAATCTGGTTTAGATCAATATTTTCATCATACCGAGATTGTTTCTGAAAAGAAAGAGGCAGGGTATCATAAACTGTTGAAACATTTGGATATTGAACCTGATGAATTTTTGATGGTGGGGAATTCTCTAAAATCTGATATTGTTCCTGTTTTGAATATTGGAGCACATGCTTATCATGTACCCTTCCATAGTACGTGGGAGCATGAAATGGTAGATCATGAAGTGGAAGGAGATAAATTTAAAGAGTTAAAAAGCATCAGAGAAGTGATGAACTACTTATAATTCATTACCTTAAGGGATATGTACTATTTCTTATCCCAAACATTCGTCTTACTCAAATACCCAGCTTTATGAATACTTATATTGTGAAGAAAATACTCTTGTTTCTAGTGGCCTGTTTCGAGACCTTTTTTATGTTATTCTTTATAGGCAGTATGTTGGCGAGTAGTGCCTTTTATTATATAATAAGAATAATCACTTGGCCTTTTAGATTCTTGCAGAACCTTTACTTCAAAGTGGCGGGGAAAAAGAAAAAGTCATTGTATTTTGATGGAAAAGCAGTCCGTTAATACAAAAGAGGGATGAAAGAAATTGATAATGATATTCTTTCATCCCTTTTTTTGAGACTTAATATTCTAAACTAAGTTATTTGATAATTATTAGATCCCTCTATAAATGGTTTATTTTTCGTGAGGACGCTTTACAAAAACGTCTCTACAGCACTGCATCTTAGAAGGTAATTATAAAATCTTTGTCTTTTGATTGTACTTACAATATATACTACTTATTTTTCCTCTTCACCCCTCTAACCGCTTCCTCTGTCCAAGGATCATCCGGCCAAGAGTGTTTCGGGTACCTTCTTTTCAGATCTTTTTTAACCTCGAAATAAGCATTATTCCAAAAGCTATTTAGGTCTGAAGTGATTTGGACAGGTTTAAATCCTGGAGAAAGTAAATGAAGCACCACATTTTGCTTCCCATTGTTAATCATTGGAGTACTTTCCAAACCAAAACATTCCTGAAGTCTCACCGCCAAGATAGGAGGTTGTCCATTATCAAGGTACTTCAGTTTAATGTTGGAACCGCTCGGCACCTCAATTTTAATAGGAGCTAAAGTGTCTAGTTTTTCTTGTAATTCCCAAGGTAAACTATGCTGTAAAATATCTTTCAAGTCCAGCTTCATCAAGTCAGAAGGCTTTTTTACTTTATCCAAATAAGGACTTAACCATTTGGAAGCAGAATATAAAAGCGTTTCTGTAGAAACATCGGGCCATTTATCTTTTGGGTTCCATTTTTTCAATGAAAGAATACGTGACTGCCATTGTTCTACCTCTTTTTCCTTGAAAGGAAGCAATTGTTTCCCTTCCTTTTTTACGGCATCTAAAATGGCTTGTTGTAAATGTGAAGGATCGGGGTTATTGATTGGTGTACTTTTCAGAATAATATTTCCAATGCACAACTGTTTGTTGGCAATCA
The DNA here is from genome assembly GCF_000812565.1 of Flammeovirga sp. OC4. GTDB lineage: Bacteria > Bacteroidota > Bacteroidia > Cytophagales > Flammeovirgaceae > Flammeovirga. Next base: position 24,665 of record NZ_JTAM01000039.1, read on the forward strand.
ATCCACCTTCATCCGTATCCCATTTTACCATCTCTTTTTCTCGAACCATTGGAGCGAGGTCGGTAGGGTCAAGAGGAGAAGCCATAAATATTTTTCCCATTCCATCTCTGGCATCAATATGAGCTACGGCTAACCAAGCCTCATCCGCTAGTTCATCTCTATGTCCAATAGCAGCAATTTTTCCATTGGCCAATTGGAATTGGGCATTATTACCGGGTTTTGCACAAGCAATTCTTTCAGGGTAGGCATGAGCTAAAAGCAAACCGGTTTCAAAATCATCAAAGGAATGATTATCCTCTTTGGATTTGAAAACTTTACGGTACACCTCAGCGATTTTATTGATCTGACGGAAACGAGGATTTTTTCCACCCTCTCTAGAACGTCTTAATGCTGTAATTCGAGTATTTATATCTGTACCACTATTTTTAGGCAATGGATCTCTTTCTTCAATAATAGCGGCAAGATCGGTGGCAAGCGGCAAAAGATCATTTTCCTCCGCAAATAAGAGCATATGTGCGATACGTGGATGACAAGGTAAGCGATGAATTGCTTTTCCGTGAGGAGTAATTTTTTCATCTTCCAACGCTTCCAATTGCGTCAATGTATCTTTGGCTTGTGCCACATGTCCGGCTGGAGGAGGTGTCACCCAAGCCAATTCATTAGGGTGAATAACACCCCATTGTGCCAAATCTAAAACTAAGGAAGTTAGATCAGCCTGTTCAATTTCAGGTTCCCTCGTTTCCTCTAATCGGGTATGAGTCGTTTTGCTCCACATTCTATAACAGATACCTGGCCCTAAACGCCCGGCTCTACCCGCTCTTTGATCTGCAGCATCTTCAGAAACCATTACAGTTTCCAACCTCGACAATCCAGAATTAGGGTCAAATTGCTGAATACGCGTAAACCCACTATCGATCACAATTTTTACCCCTTCAATGGTCAAACTGGTTTCGGCTATAGAAGTCGCCAATACAACTTTCCTTTTTCCTTCTGGATGAGGTAAAATAGCCGCTCTTTGTTTGTTGATGGGTAATTGTCCAAAAAGAGGGTAAATAGCAATTCCTTTGGTGTGTTGATGCAGTAAATCGGCACATTTCATGATTTCTCCTTGTCCTGGTAAGAAACATAAAATATCACCATCATGCTCTTTTAAGGCATTTTGGATCGTTTTTGTCATCAATTCTGGTAACAAATAGCGATCTGTATCTCCCACATAAAACTTCTCTACAGGGAACATTCTACCCTGACTTTCTACAATAGGGCAATTATCCAATAAAGCCGAAAGTTGTGGCATATCCAACGTAGCAGACATAACCATTACTTTCAAGTCATCTCTTAAAACTTGCTGACATTCTCTACATAATGCCATGGCAAGATCTGCATGTAGACTACGTTCGTGAAATTCATCAAAAATAACGATCCCTACATCTTCCAATGCGTTATCATCCTGAAGCATACGGGTCAAGATTCCTTCGGTTAGAATCTCAATTCGTGTACGTTCAGAGACTTTCACATCAAAACGAACACGATAACCTACAGTTTCTCCCACTTTTTCTCCCAACATATCCGCCATACGTTGAGCAATGGATTTCGCTGCTAATCTTCGGGGTTCAAGCAGAAATATTTTTCTTCCCTCAAGCCATTCTTCATCCAATAAGGTGAGCGGTACTAACGTACTTTTTCCTGCACCCGGAGGAGCCTTTAAGATGATGGTGGATTCTTGTTCTAAATGCTTTTTTACCTCAGGAACAACTTCTGCTACGGGTAAATTAAATTGATGAAAATCTAAACTCACTATGCCTTTTCTTTCTGTTTTTCAAATTGAGCTGCAAGATAAGGGAATTTAAAGTTTTGAAGGTGAAATAAATGGATGTTTTTTGGATCAAAATTAAAGATGAAGTGTAGTTACTGTAGGGACATTTTATTATAACGACCTCGCACACTACAATAAATTTGCATTTCTACATCTTCGAATTTTTCTAACATTTAGAAATCGGAAGAGTTCTGCTGATCTGTAAGGCACGAATGTCGCTATTGCTTAACATTCGTGACAGTGTTCTTTCTACCTAATTGGTATGGTAGGTCTCTATAAAGTCAAGTAGAAATACAGATTAAAAGTTGACGAAAACTTAGTTTCCATGCTAAAAGAATTAACCATAAATAGCAAATCACAAAAATTTCCTGCCAAAAAATTAGCATCATTAAAATCTTATAACTAATATTGTCCTATAGAAATACTAGAGTAATAAAAAATATAGAAATAATGATATACAAAAACATTCTTGAAACAATTGGTAAAACACCTGTTATTCAAATTAATAAGCTCTTTGGAGATCGTAACGTTTACATTAAATCTGAAAAATTCAACCCTGGCGGAAGTATCAAAGACCGTATTGGTTTAGCCATGATTGAGAAAGCTGAACAAGATGGGGTGATCAATAAAGATACTCATTTAATAGAACCAACTTCAGGAAATACAGGTATTGGATTAGCAATGGCAGCTGCTGTAAAAGGGTATAAGTTAACCCTAGTAATGCCGGAATCGATGAGTATCGAGAGAAGAAAACTTTTAGCCTCTTATGGTGCCAATCTGGTATTGACAGCCAAGGAAAAAGGCATGAAAGGAGCAATCGAAAAAGCTGCTGAAGAAGCTGCTGAAGAAGAAAATTCATGGATTCCATCTCAGTTCGATAATCAAGCTAACGTAGATATTCATAGAAAAACGACAGCATTAGAGTTGATTGAAGATTTTCCAAACGGCATTGATTATATCATTACAGGTGTTGGTACAGGTGGTCACATCACTGGTGTGGCACAAATCTTAAAAGAAAAATGGCCTAACTTAAAAGTTTATGCCGTTGAGCCAACTACAAGTGCTGTTATTTCTGGTGAAGGTCCTGGTCCGCACCCTATTCAAGGTATTGGTCCTGGATTTATTCCTAAAAACTTAGATACTGAAGCCATTGATGGAGCGATCAAAGTAGAGGCTGAAGACGCTAAAAAGTTTGCTAGAGAATTTGCTTTACAAGAAGGGTTCTTAGCAGGTATTTCAACAGGTGCTTCATTGGCTGCTGTAAGCCAAAAATTACCTGAAATAAAAGAGGATGCTACAATCCTTACATTCAACTACGATACAGGCGAAAGATACTTATCGATTGAAGGTTTGTTTGGCGAATAAATCCATTACAAAGATATTTTAATGAAGAGATTATAATATCACTTTTTATCATCAGAGTTTTCCTTAAATTAAGGCATCAATTTCGAATGAAGTTGATGCCTTTTTTATCATCCTCAGTAAATCAAAACCATGAAAGCAATAACATTTCACTCCGCTGCTGATTCTTTTCAAATAGAAGAAATTCAAGTTCCAATTCCTGCAAAAGATGAGGTGCGAATAAAAGTACAAGCTTGCGGCATTAACCCTGTTGATGCAAAAGTCATTCAATGGAAAGGAATGGTAGGGGAAAGAATGAACGATGAATGGGTAGTGGGGTTAGATGTAGTAGGTGTGATTGATGAAATTGGCGAAGAAGTAGATGGTTGGAATGTAGGAGATGAGGTGTTTTACCATGGCAATATGACCCGACCTCATGGAGGTTTGGCTGAATATGCAATTCATAAAGTCAATACATTGTTAGATAAGCCCAAGGAGTTACCTTTATTAGATGCAGCAGCTAGCCCATGTGCAGGTTGGACGGCATGGAGAGCCGTTGTAGAAAAATTGAAGGTTAATGAAGATGATTCCTTATTAATTATTGGTGGATCTGGAGGAGTAGGGTCTTATGCTGTACAAATTGCTAAAAATGTGTGTGGCTGTAAAGAAATAATAGCGGTTGCATCATCGAGAAATGAGGACTATGTCAAGCAATTAGGGGCCGATCATGTGGTTTGTTATGATAAAGTTGATGTTTTAGAAGAAGTACATCGACTTACAAATGGTGAAGGGGTGACTAAATCTTTTGATACCATAGGTGATGATAATGATATTTTAGCAGCCAATGCCTTAGGTTTTAATGGTCAAATGTTGGAGTTGGTAAGAACAGTAAGACCTGAAAAATATGAAAATGTTTTTATGAAAAATTTGACATTTCATCAATTGGCACTTGGTGCAGGTCACGAACATGGAAACATTGGACAAAAAGCAATTGTAGATGCCGGAATAGGTTTGACAGTAGCTTTAGTAAATGGTAAAGTGAAATCTCCAAAATTAGTGACTGTTGATTTTGAAGGAGCCATAGCAACATTGAATAATATCTTAAACAAAAAGGTAGTAGGTAAGGTAGTGTTGACTTTGTAATTTTCTTTCAGAAGTTTTTTACTAATTGTGTTGATTATTTTTAAAGTTTCGAGATATACTTCATCATTAGTCTACGCCATTAGTAAGGGCTAATGATGGTAACACAAATTGTACTTTTGAGCGTCTGAAATATTAATAAGAGAGAAATGAAACTTAGCTTTTGACTTCAAAGCCTTGACTTTTATTGTAGCGAACAAACTTTATTTAAATCATTAGTGACTTACTACTTCCTTCAATATTCCTCAATCGGTTTAGTAATAATAGGGGCACAAAATAATTTTCACACTTAAAAAATGGTTTATAGCAGCCTTTTTGATGTTACCAAATAGGTGAAATAATTGACATAAAAGCACATTTATACGCTTCAATACAAATTTACCCCTTATTTAAAGCATCAATTTTTTCTACCCTAAGTGTGTCTACAACCTAATTTTGAAAATGTAGAAAGACAAGGACAAGAGCGTAAGGCTATGCTATAACATCTCTTTTGTCTTTGCGATTGAAATAGTAAAAAAGAATTTTTATAAGTATGAAATTAGTCAAAAAATTATCGCTTCCGATTCTTCTTTGTGCTATGTTTTCTTGTCAAAAGCCGCCAGCACAGCAAGAATTGACAACAGAACAAACGTATCAAGAAGATTGGAAATCTATTGCGAAAGCAAACAAAGAACCAGATTGGTATCAAGATGCTAAGTTTGGTATTTATACACACTGGGGACCAGTATCAGGTGCTTTCGTTAATATGAAAGAAAAGCAATATTTACCAGGATGGCACGGTATGTTGATGTACGGTAAAAATGGTATTCCAAACTGGAAAACAGGAAAGTTACCAACAAAGCCAGACGGTACCCCTAACACTAATCCAACAAAAAATTACTTACATCACGTAGAGCAATTTGGTGACCCTGCTGAATTCGGTTACACTTACTTAATTGAAAACTTCAAACCGACAGGTTTTGATGCTGAAAAGTGGGCTGATTTGTTTGAAAAATCAGGGGCTAAATTTGCAGGTCCAGTGGCAATGCACCACGATAACTTTGCCATGTGGGATAGTAAAGCGACACGTTGGAACTCTGTAAACTATGGAGGTAAAGACATCTCTCAAGAGTTCAAAACAGCTGTAGAAAAACGTGGTATGAAGTTCCTTTCTTCTTTCCACCACGCATTTACTTGGATGTATTTTGCACCTGCTCACCAATATGAAGGTGCAGTAAGTCCAGAAGATTATGACTTGTATACTACACCGCACGGTTATGATGATAAAATGCCTACAAAAGAATTCCATGATCAATGGTGGGCAGTCTTGAAAGAATACATCGACGATTATCAACCAGATATTATTTGGTTTGACTGGTGGTTAGAAAATATGGATGAAAACTACAGAAAGAAGTTTTTAGCATATTACTACAACAAAGGTAAAGAGTGGAATAAGGAAGTAGTGGTAATGTTTAAAGAAACTACATTCCCAGAGGCAACAGCCGTAAGAGATTACGAAAGAGGTAGACCAAACCAACCGAAAAAAGATGCATGGGTAACGGATACTTCTCCAGGTACTTGGTTCTATAGATCAAATGCGAAGTTTGTGAAAACAAATGAGCTGGTAGATATCTTGATTGACATTGTTTCTAAAAATGGTAACATGTTATTGAATGTTCCTCCAAATCCAGATGGTACAATTCCAGTAGAGATGGAAAACTTATTGACTGATATTGGTGGATGGTTAAAAGTAAACGGAGAAGCAATCTACGGAACTCGTCCTTGGACAATCTTCGGTGAAGGTCCTACTAGAATTCCTGCTGGTGGTCACAAAATCGAAAGAAAGAAAATCGTTTATACTGAAAACGATATCCGATTCACGAAAAAGAATGATAGTGAATTCTACGCACTCGTGATGGACACTCCAAAAGGTGATATTGTGGTAGAAACATTGAGCACTAAGTTTGGTGTTTTGAACAACAAAATTGAGAAAATCACACTTTTAGGTAGTGATGAGCCATTAAAATGGGAGAGAAACGAGCATGGATTAGTAATCAAACGTCCTGCTAAATTCCCAACAGATTATGCTCATGCTTTCAAAATCCAATGTGAAGGTTACAGAGAAACTGACATTGGCGGAGATCTAGAACAAAATTTATAATGTAAATTTCAATAGATAGTGGTAGTCACCCTTGTTGCATAACGAGGGTGACTTTTTTGTGCTATTTATAAATTGGGAGGTTTCAAATGATCGTAGACAAGAGGGGTGTCTATCTAACTCACCCTTTTCTAAGTTTGAATTACACCTACATTGAAGCGTTTATCGATGGGGTTTTGATTGGCCATCTCAATGCCTTTTGAGATATACATTCTGGTCTCTTCAGGTTGGATTATTTCATCAATCCACAAACGTGCAGCAGCATAATAAGGTGAAAGTTGACTATCATATTTTGCTTTTATCTCATCGAATAGTGCTTTTTCCTCTGCTTCATCAATTGTTTTGCCTTGTGCTTTGAGAGTTGAAATTTTAATTTGAAGCAATGTAGTTGCTGCGGATTTACCGCTCATTACGGCCAATTGAGAGGTAGGCCATGCTAACATCAAGCGTGGATCATAGGCCTTTCCACACATGGCATAATTACCAGCTCCGTAAGAATTACCAATGACTAGCGTGAATTTGGGAACAACACTGTTGGCCATGGCATTGACCATTTTAGCACCATCCTTGATGATTCCGTTGTGTTCTGATCGGCTTCCAACCATAAAACCCGTTACATCATGTATAAAAAATAGAGGGATTTTCTTTTGATTACAGTTCATCATAAAACGAGCTGCTTTGTCTGCAGAGTCAGAATAGATTACTCCTCCCATTTGCATTTCTCCTTGTTTTGATTTGACGATCGTACGTTGATTGGCTACAATCCCCACGGACCAACCATCAATGCGAGCATAACCACACAAGATACTTTGACCATAACCTTCCTTATATTGTTCAAATTCTGAATTGTCAACAAGTCGCTCAATGATCTCTAACATGTCATAAGGTTTGGTCCTGTCATCAGGGAAGACCTCATAAATACTATTGATATCCTTTTTGGGAGCCGCAGAGGCTGCTCTGTTGAAGCCCGCTTCATTGGGGTTACCCATTTTATCTACCAAACTTTTGATCTTGTTCAGGCAAGCCTCATCGTCTTCACATTTATAATCAGTCACCCCAGATATTTCACAATGTGTGGTAGCTCCACCTAGGGTCTCATTATCTACACTTTCGCCAATAGCCGATTTGACCAAATAAGATCCTGCTAAGAAAACGCTCCCAGTGCCATCGACAATAAGTGATTCATCTGACATAATAGGTAGATAAGCTCCACCTGCTACGCAACTTCCCATGATAGCTGCAATTTGTGGAATTCCCTCTGCTGACATTACAGCATTGTTTCTGAAAATTCTTCCAAAATGCTCTTTATCAGGGAAAATTTCATCTTGCATGGGTAAATAAACACCTGCACTGTCTACGAGGTACACAATGGGTATTTTGTTTTCTATGGCTATTTCTTGTGCTCTAAGATTTTTTTTGCCAGTAATAGGAAACCAAGCACCTGCTTTTACCGTGGCATCATTGGCTACGATCACACAGTTTTTGCCACTTACTTTTCCTACTTTAATGATCACTCCTCCAGAGGGACAACCGCCATGCTCTTTGTATAGGTCTTCTCCCGCAAAAGCACCAATCTCAATGGCTTCTTCTGCATTATCGAGTAAAAAATCCACTCTTTCTCGGGCTGTCATTTTACCCTTGGCTTTGTGTTTAGCAATTTTCTTTTCACCTCCACCTAGAAAAACCCGTTCTCGGTTGCTCAGCAACTTTTGGGTGAGGTGTTGGAGTGAAGTTTGAGATGCTGATTTTTGGTTAGTTGAATAATTCATGATTATTATGTGTTGTGTTTTACTTTTAAATAAGTTAAGAATTTAATATTAAAACTGAATAAGGAAATATGTTTTTTTACAAGAGTGTAAGCACATCGTAATCTAAGTTATCCGTTAATTATTAAAAAAACTCCTTTTATATCGCAAGTGTTAAGCCGAAAGGCGTCACTTGTGATGATACATTGGCGAAGTCTCCCGACTTCGAAATAAAAGAAATGGATTTACAACAACCTCTCGCAAACCACAACACATAACCATTTATTGTACTGCAATTACTGCCTATTTTCAAAAAATCAAAAAGCGGCAAACTGTCTCACAGAAAATGACAAAGTGTTAATTCTTCAGCAAAACTGATTTTTCATTATTCAATGTTAAATATTCATTTAAAAAAAACTATATCTTTACGCCACTAAACCGAAACATCAAACATTAGTTAGTTTTCAGAATGAAATACATCAAGTTTATTTGGGCACTTTCCCTTTTTATTTTCCTTGGATATTCTTTGTTAGCCTATATTTACTTCCCTGATAGTGGAGTAATGGTCATTGGTGCGACGAAGGATGCAAGTGCAACTGTGATGTCAAAAAGCGACTTTTTCTATACTTCTATGGGAGTTTTGCTTTTCATCAACATTGCTTTAGTAGGGTTGGGTGCTAGTGTTCTGCATTTACCCCAACAGCTGATTTTGGTACCCAATAAATCAAAATGGTTAGCAACAAAAGAAACACAACAACAACTTCTAGAAGGTGTAAAAGGTTGGACTAAGGGATTGGCAACATTGATCAATGGTCTTTTACTGGCAACACTAGGAATGATTTATAGAGCACAAGGTCATGATATTGAAGCACCAAAAGTAGAGTATTCTCCAATGGTATTTTCAATTCTTATAGTTGGTTGGTTATTGGCTTATTTCTTTATTATGAAAGTTCCAAAAGCAACCGAAGATTAATATTAGACTCTTTTAATAGAGCAACATAAATAAGGTTTTTATCGACGACTTCACTTTTGAATAGCCGATAAAAACCTTTTTTTGTTTTTACCCGAAAATGAATATTGTCTTGTGCTGTAAATTAATTTCTCGTTACTTATGATGGGATCCTTATATGAATTGAGAGTGGTAATCTATTGTGGTTTGCGAAGACTTTTTAATGCAACGACCTTACGTTAACTACAGTTTTACATACACTTTCAGAACTCCTCTTGTATTCTGGGTTTACGCTTCTCATTAGGTAGTTTTTCAACCGGCATTGAAGGGAAAAGCGTTAAGAATTTCATGGATTGAGCCGTTAAAAATGATTTTGTTGTTTGAGCGAAGCGAGTTTAAAATCATTTAGGTGAGAGGAATGGAATTTAGCTTTTGCGTTCAAAGCCTAGATTTTTTGCTTCGTTTTTCATCAATGGAAAAATGAAGAAGAAAGAAGCTTGAAAGTAGAACAACAAATATTAGGAGTAATATCAATTTTGATAGTTGATGATAATTTAAGTTTGTAATGCATTAAGGTGTTGATTGCTTGTAAGCTATGATTTAATTGATATGAAGGAGAGTAGTATACGTGATCAACGTTGGAATTGATGTCATCTAAAAAATCTCAAACCCAACGTAAACAATATGTTTGCTCTTTTGTTTACTAGTTATGAAAATGCTACTAAATGATGAGGAAATAGACCGTATAATAGAAATGGCATGGGAGGATAGAACTCCTTTTTCCGCCATAGAAATCCAATTTGGATTGTCAGAGTCAGAGGTGGTGAAGCTGATGCGGCTAGAAATGAAAGAAAAGAGCTTTAAAAGGTGGAGGAAAAGAGTCCATACAAAAGCCAGCAGCAAACACATTATGAAAAGGTCTAAGGAGATAAACAGATTTAAATGTAGCAGACAAAGGTTAATAAGCAACAACAAGATCAGTAAGAAAACCTATTAAATTATGACTGAAAAGCAACATATTAACATCGTTTGGCTAAAAAGGGACCTTAGAACCCAAGACCACATGCCACTGTACTACGCCGAGCAAAGCCAACTACCTTACTTAATGCTCTACATCTATGAACCGAATCTTATCAAGCACAACGACACTTCTTCAAGGCACTTAAAGTTTATTTATCATTCTATCGATGATATGAATCAAAGGTTAGCCACCGTGAAACGACAAGTGCATGTAATGTATGGTGACGCAAACTTTATCTTCGAATACCTTATTAAGGCGTTTAAGATTGAGAATGTATTCAGCTATCAAGAGAGCGGTGTACAGATCACTTATGATCGTGATAAATCAATGCAAAAGCTATTTCATAAAAACCATATAGAATGGCATCAGTTTCAAAGAGATGGTATCAAAAGAGGTATTGTCAACCGAGATAATTGGGATAAAGATTGGTTTGTGAGGATGAAGGAACCCGTAGTCGAAAATCTGTATTCCGACAATAAACAAGTGGAGTTGGTCAACTTATTTCCTTTACCAGCTTCCTTTAGAAATCTCATTAAAAATTACAATAAAGATTTTCAGCCTGCAGGAGAAACTTTTGCATGGAAATACTTAAACTCATTCACGGATGAAAGAGGGAAAGATTATAGTAAATTTATCTCTAAACCTCTAGAGAGTAGAAAAAGCTGTGGTAGGATTTCACCCTATCTCGCTTGGGGTAACATTTCGATCAAACAAGCTTATCAGCACATCAAAAACCATCCGAATAGAGCGTACAATAAAAGGGCTTTTAATGGTATTCTGACTCGCCTTAAGTGGCACTGTCACTTTATTCAGAAGTTTGAGGTGCAATGTAGTTATGAGAGTACATGTTTAAACGTTGCATTTGAAAACCTTTCTCATGAAAATGATAAAAAATTTTTAGAAGCATGGAAACAGGGTACTACAGGCTATCCTATGATTGATGCTTGTATGCGCTGTTTACAAACTACAGGTTGGATTAATTTCAGAATGAGAGCGATGTTGGTGAGCTTTTTATGCCATCATTTGGATCAGGATTGGAGAAATGGAGTTTATCATCTCGCTAAACTATTTTTGGATTACGAGCCAGGCATACATTTTACACAATTTCAAATGCAAGCGGGAACGACAGGAATCAACACTGTACGTATTTATAACCCTGTAAAGCAATCCCAAGAACATGATCCTGAAGGTATTTTTATTAAACAATGGGTACCCGAACTCAAAGATGTTCCTCAGCGTTTTATTCATGAACCATGGCAAATGACTTCTTTAGATAAAGCCTTTATTGGTCTAAGTGACTTCCGTTATCCAGCTCCAATTGTTGATTTAAAAACGAGTGGGAAAAAAGCACGAACAAGGATTTATTCTTTTAAGAAATCTCCAGAAGTCCGACAAGAGAAAGAGAAAATTTTAGTGTTGCATACACGCAATATCAAATCAAAAACGGTTTAACCCCATTCAATGGTTGCATTAGTTTTTCCTCATCAATTATTCGAAAATTCTCCTTTATTTAATACTGAGTGTACCACATTTGTATTGATAGAGGAGTATTTATTTTTCTATCAATATAAATTTCATAAACAGAAATTATTATTTCATAGAGCTTCAATGCTTCAGTATGCCTCATTTTTGGAAGAGAAGGGGTATGAAGTGGTGCATTGGAAAGCAGAAAATAAGGAAAAGTCTGATATCAGATTTTTTATCAATCAATATGCATCAAAGATCAATAAGGAAGTGGTGTATATTGACCCTGTAGATGATTGGCTGAGTAGAAGGTTAGAAAAGTCGCTTAAATCAAATAACATAGCATTTCGCACGTTTAGTAGCCCTATGTTCCTGAATACATCAAAGGACAATGAACAATTTTTTAAGGCTACCAATAAGAAATTTTATCATGCTAATTTTTATAAGAAGCAGAGAGTTAAGCTCAATTTACTCATCAGTGGAGAACAGCAACCGGTAGGGGGGAAATGGTCTTTTGATGCAGAGAATCGAAAAAAATATCCCTCTAAAAAGTTACCTCCCTTTGTCCATTTCTGTAAGAAAAATAGTTACATTTCTGAAGCTATTGAATATGTTGAAACTAATTTTTCGGAGAATTATGGCATCATCAATGATCACTTTCTTTATCCGACTAGTTTTGATGCAGCTAGGAAATGGTTAGAAGATTTTTTAGAGGAAAGGTATCTTGAATTTGGTGCTTATGAAGACGCTATTGTCAGTCATCAAAGTGTTTTACACCATAGTTTGTTGTCTCCCTTATTGAATGCCGGGTTGTTGACGCCCGATTATGTGTTGGAGAGAATAAAAGAAGTGACTTTTTCGCATAATATCCCATTAAACTCCGCAGAGGGTTTAATACGTCAGATTATAGGTTGGAGAGAGTTTATCCGAGGGATTTATGAAGTGAAAGGAAGAGAGGAACGAATTTCCAATTATTTTGGTTTCACAAGAGAAATACCTGCATCGTTTTATCAAGGAACAACAGGGATCAAACCGATAGACATCACCATTAAAAAAGTGATGAGTACGGGCTACTGCCATCACATTGAACGGTTAATGGTGCTTGGTAATTTTATGCTATTGTGTGAATTCAACCCTAATAGTGTTTATCAGTGGTTTATGGAGTTGTTTATTGATGCTTATGATTGGGTAATGGTTACCAATGTGTATGGAATGAGTCAGTTTGCCGATGGCGGTCTGATGTCTACAAAGCCTTACATCAGTAGTAGCAATTATTTGATGAAAATGAGCGATTATAAAAAAGGAGACTGGCAACAGGTCTGGGATGGTTTGTTTTGGCGTTTTATGGACCATCAAAGAGAAAAAATTGGTGGTAATCCACGTATAAATATGCTATTAAAAAAATATGATAATATGAATAAAGAGAAAAAAGAACTACTTTTAGAAAGTGCGGAAAACTTCCTAAATAAACTATCAACAAACTAAAAATATGCTCTCTTTATTTGATCAAACCTCGAATCAATCACAAAATTTATTACCCTTTGAAGGGGATGCCTATTACTATGGTAAAGTCTTTTCTTTTGCAGAAGCGACCTCTTTGTATCAAAATTTATATACTACTATAGATTGGCAATCTGACCTAATCAAGATGTTTGGAAAGGAAATTTTAACCAAACGTAAAATGGCTTGGTATGGTTTAGAACCCTATGAGTATACTTATTCTAAGGTGAAGAAAACGGCACTTTTGTTTAATGAAACATTACTTCAGCTTTTAAAAGTAGTGGAAGAAAAAACAGGAGAGACTTATAATTCATGTCTTTTGAATCTTTATCATGATGGAAATGAAGGAATGGGTTACCATAGTGACAATGAAAAAGAAATGAAAGAATATGGTGCCATAGCCTCTTTATCGTTAGGGGCAGAGCGTAAGTTTTCTTTTAAACATAGGGAAACGAAAGAGAAAGTAAATCTTTTGCTGGAACATGGTTCTTTGTTAGTGATGAAAGGGGAGACACAAAAGCATTGGGTACATGCCTTACCAGTGAGCAAGAGAGTGTTGAAGCCAAGGATCAATTTGACCTTCAGAACAGTGGTGTTATAAGTAGGAAAGAGATATTGAAAGTCTTTATTCACACACAGTCTAGATATTGAAGGGGAAATACTATCAGCTAAGCACATTGTAAATTAAGTTTTCGAATATTTATGGTATTTAGAAATCAGGAGATTTCTGATGATCAGTGGAACACAAATGAGATATTGAAAGTTCTTATCCACAAATAATCTAGGTATTGAAGGGAAATACTATCATACTAAGGTTCTCGGAAACTTCCAATTGGTCTTTCTGTCAAATTTATAGGATCTACTTTCAAGCTTCCTTCTTCTTCATTTTTCCATTGATGAAAAACGAAGCAAAAAATCTAGGCTTAGAAGTCAAAAGCTAAATTTCATTCCTCTCGCC
>NZ_JTAM01000040.1 GCF_000812565.1 Flammeovirga sp. OC4
TTCATTCCTTGGGCCTATTGAAAGGATAACTCGATCAAAACTTCATCGTTTTGAGATGCTCAAACAGCAAAATCATTTTTAACGGCTCACTCCATGAAATTCTTAACGCTTTTCCCTTCAATGCCGAGGCAGATACTACTAAATGATTATCAGATTACATGTCAAAAGACAAAGGTTTAATAATTATCTTCTAAAATGCAGTGCTGTAGGGTCGTTGCATTGCAACGTCCTCACGAACCACAATACAATACCATTTATCCTCCATAAAAGTAATATTTATAGTAAAATCTCTTGATTTCTAAAAAACACGAGATAAAAACAAGGAGGTTTGGAAGTATAATCTTGATGCCTTCTTGAAGACAAAAAATAAAAAAACAGGACACCCAAACTCGGATGCCCTGTAATCTTTATTAGATTGATTTATTTTTCTTATTCAGCTGCAGGAACTTCGTATTCATAGAATTTAAAGTTATCAAACTCTACTTCAGTTTGTCCGCCAGCACCACTGATGATTTGTAAGTGAAGTTTAGCACTTGGCCAATCAGCAGGTGGTTGTTTGTCTGTTAAGATTTGTACTTTTTGCCAAACACCTTCATTTTCAGGTTTTAAAGCATTTGTACAGCAAACGCCCATCCACTCTTTATAGTTGTCAGCCCATCCGTCACTAGGCATTACTCTCCAACTCATTTGGAAACCGTTTCCACCTGGATTGCTCTTCACTTTCACCCAGAATTCAAAAGCATATGTTTTATCCTTGCTCAATGAAATGAAACCTTGATCCATACCCATTTGAGCGTTTGTACCCTCATCCATCACGATGTTTAATACCTTCGTACCTGATTGAGCACCTGAAGAAAGAACGTTTACATTAGCAAAACCTTTTTGGTTCCAAGGGCTTGCGAAAGGACTTATTGTACCATCTTCAAAATCAGGGTTGACTGTCAATAAGTTTTCGATGTAAACTTTCACATCTTGATCTGTAAAGGTCTCTAATTTCACGAAGTCAGAAGATTGTACAGTACCTACAGATGCATCATAAGAAACAACTGCACTTTGAGAGTTGTAGATATCGTCTGCTAATACAATTTCTACAATACTAGCATCATTTTTATTCAATTGTACTGCACTGATTGTTGCTGCTGCACCATCTACTTTTACAGTGAAGGCAGGGATTTGACTAGCATCAATCGCATCCATTTCTCTAGAGAATTGTAACTGTACTGTACCTCCGTTGCTACTTTCTTCAGCACCTGTCATCACCACTGGTAGGGTAGAAGGGATAACTTCGATATAATCAGGGATAATCAACGTATCTGCACGACCAAAAGGCTCTACTCTTGAAGAAACTAATCCAACTGAGAATTTACCTAGCTTTTTGTATTGGATATCAACAGTTTTTGTTTCTAATGTTTCCTCTTGACCATCAATTAACCACTCGTAAGTATCAGGGCTTCCTGAAGAGGTATCTGTCATCGTTACAATTGAACCTGCTTCGATTACATATCTACCGTTTTCTTCAGTGTAATTACCTTCAATGTTTGTAACAGCAATATCAGTAGTAATCGTATCAAGTACTGTCACTAAGAAAGTAGAGTCCTCCATATAGATTCCAGTAGAATCTTCGAATTCCCACTCGATTTTTAAAGGAATCTCACCTACTTCCATGAATTTTACAAAAGCGGTTTCTTCTTTTAAAACAGAGTCATCGTTATTGATAAAATAAGAAGGGAAAGGAACAGTCCATTTTCTGTCTAAAAACCCTTTTGAACCGTCAGCAATTGAGATTTGTTGGTTGATCTCAACAGTGATTTGATTGGCATAGGGAGAAAATATGGCAATATCTTGGAAGTCTCCATAAGGAACAACTTCATCTTTCTGACAGGATGTGAGAGCAATTACCAATGCCATCACTCCAAGTGATATATTTTTTAGAATTTTCATGTTCTAATTCTTTAATTAGTTGTTGATGTTAGGATTAGTAAGTGCTTCATCCACTGGAATAGGGAAGTAGTCATGTGCTAAAGGAGTATAAGCCGCAGCACCTTCTACATATTCTCTTAAAGGGACAATATCAACATCCTCATCTGTGATGTATCTAAGGTTCTTCTCTTGGATTGTAAATTCTAACTTCGCTAATCGGTCGTACTGCTCTTTTACTTTGCCCCAACGTCTTAAATCAACCCAACGTGTATCATGACCTTCAAACATTAATTCTTTAGGTCTCTCATCCCACATAATGTGCTCCATTAATGACTTAGCTGTGTAGTTTACAGGGTCAATTTGCATTACACCTGATCTCGCTCTGATTTGGTTTACTAAGTTTGCCGCTTCATTTACTGCACCATCACCATTCAACTCTAAAATACACTCAGCATACAATAAGTAAATGTCTGCTAAACGAATGATTCTCTCATTAATACCTGAACTGTAAACATCACCTAAACCATCATTTATATTTTGGTGATTTTGGAACTTTCTTAAGTAAGAAGCCTCGTTGTTGTTGAAACCTGCTTTTTCTACTTCTTGTTGGTAGTATGTTGTACCATCGTCAGCTAGTGCAATAGAAGCTTCACATCTTAAAGAATATACTCTATCGTCGTTTCTGCTGTCATCAGGATCCATAGGATCTTCTTTTAGTTGCATTGTCATCCAGTAAGAAGGCATTACAACTCTCCATCCACCTGCACCACCTGGTGCTAATGTTCTTGCTCTAGTAGTACCTTCAGACCCTGTAGGACCATCTTGTGCACCAGCTGCAGCAGAACCTGCTTTTTGAGTAGCAGAGAATACTACTTCGAAGATTGATTCTGAATTGAACTCGTGTTCTGTATCAAAGTTCCATGAAATTTCAGGAGTCAATTGATACAAGTCCGTTCTATCGATGAGTTTTTTGTATTCAACTCTTGCTTGCTCATAGTTATGTTCGTTGATGTAAACATGACCTAAGAAACCTGTTGCAGCACCCCAAGTAGCACGACCTAAATTGTTGTCGTCCCATTCTTCAGGAAGGTTCTCCTGAGCGTGTACTAAATCTTCCATAAGGAAAGCCAACACGTCTTCTTTAGGAGCAAGTGGCTTAGCGAAGTCTTCTTTTGAGGCAGGCACTGTTTTGTGAAGGATAACACTACCATGATTGTAAGTAGAGTATAACCAGTAGTAACAAACACCACGTACAAAACGTGCTTCTGCAATAAATAGTGCTTTTTCTTCTTCATCCATTTCAATGCCAGGTACTTTTTCAATGACCTGATTGGCACGAAGAATAGCAGTATACAAATCTGCCCACTTTTCTTTTACAACGTTTGTGTTATCGTTAAATGATAACTTTTGAAGTGATTGAGCACCCGCATTCCAGTTATTTGGTCTACCTGTATCAGATCTTACCGGTGTGTTAACAGCAGAAGTACCACCTGTAACACCATGACCTTGTAAACCACTGTATGTTGCCATTAATCCTTTGAAAGCATCCTCTCTATTTTGCCAGAAAGAATCTTCTGTAATTGTATTTACATTTTCTACATCGAAATAGTCTGTGCAGCTTGATAATGCAGCTGACAAAGCAAGTCCAACGAATATTTTAGATATAAATTTCATGATTGTAAGTAAGTTTAGAATTCAAGAGATAAACCACCTCTGTATACTGCTGAGATCGGATAGTTAGCTCTATCAACACCTCTTAAGAAGATACTTTGTGATCCTACTTCTGGATCGAAACCTGAGTAATCTGTGAAAGTGAATGGGTTTTGAGCACTTACATAGAATCTTAAGTTGTTCATCTTCATTCTTGATACTACCGCTTTTGGCAATGTGTATCCTAATGAGATATTTTGAATTCTTAAGTATGAACCATCTTCAATAAAGTAATCTGAGAATGTACGAGTGTTATAGTGCTCGATTTGATCTCTTGGCATTGGAATATTTGAAGTAGGGTTACTTGGTGACCAAGCATTTACTAACTCAGCATTTCTCTTTGTTAAGTAAGAGTAAGCTCTTGCACCGTTGTATACTTTCGCGCCCATTGAAGCGAATAATTGTACACCTAAATCAAAACCTTTGTAAGCAACATTTAAGTTAAGACCTGCTTCCCACTCAGGAGTACCAGAACCCATGTACTGACGATCCTCTTGGTCAAGTAGACCGTCACCGTTTGTATCGATATATTTTAAGTCACCCAATTGAGCAGAAGGAATCATTTCTTGGTAGGCAGCTAACTCTTCAGCTGTTTGGATTGTTCCGTCTGTAGGAATCAAGAAGAATGCACCCGCTGTGTAACCTGGTCTTAAGAA
Organism: Flammeovirga sp. OC4; assembly: GCF_000812565.1. Taxonomy (GTDB): domain Bacteria; phylum Bacteroidota; class Bacteroidia; order Cytophagales; family Flammeovirgaceae; genus Flammeovirga. Next base: position 4,287 of record NZ_JTAM01000040.1, read on the forward strand.
GGTTGTAGGCTCACTATCTCTACCAATGATTGGCTTACCACCTGAGATTGATTCAACTGATGGAGCAAGTGAAATAACTTTGTTGATGTTTCTTGTAAATGTACCGTTTACTGAGAATTTTACATCACCAAAACGATCATTATAGCCTAAAGCAATTTCAATACCTTCGTTCGATAAGTTACCCACGTTTTGCCATACTCTGTCATAACTGTTGGTAGAAGTTGCACCAGTTGATGGAGGAATCTGAACCGCTAACAACATGTCTCTTTTATCATTCTTATAAACATCTACTGATAAAGTGATACGACCTTCTAAGAACTCACTATCTATACCAATGTTTTGAGATACGTTTGTTTCCCAACGAATAGCTCTGTCTACGAACGTTGGAGCGATAGCACCAAATTGTAAGTTGTCACTTCCTTCTCTACCTAAAGCGTAATCTACTTGTGGAGTTACGATCGATTGGTAAGGTAAGTCAGCCATTAAGTTGTTTAGACCTTGACCTGCTTTATCACTACCCGTTTCACCATAACCATATCTAATTTTTAAAGCAGATACGTAAGGTTTAACAGGTTCCCAGAATTTCTCTTCCGATACATTCCAACCTGCAGATACTGAAGGGAACACCCCCCATCTGTTAGACTCATGGAATCTTGAAGAACCATCACGTCTTACCGAAGCACTGAATAAGTAACGGTTGTCGTAGGCATACTGAACACGACCTAACATACCGATATTCTTATTTTCAGAGTATCTTTCATCCGCTGCAATAAGTTCGTTGGCAGCACCAATTGATTGAGTATCATTACTAGGGAAGTCTCTCGCTTGTACGAAGTGTCTGCTACCTATTGAAGTTTCAAAAGTAACACCACCTACGAAACCTACTTTGTGCTTACCAAATTTTCTATTGTAAGTGGCAGTATACTCTTGGATTGTACGTTGGTATTTGTAATCTGTATATCTCAATTGAGCAACAGGATTTGAAGCATTTACTAGTAATAGTCCGTCTTCATCACGAATAGAGTAAGATGGTTCAAATAATTTCTGATTATTATAAGAAACTGATCCACCAATGTTTGCATTCAATTTGAATCCTTTGAATAATTCATAGTTGATACGTGCATTACCATTGTAACCACTGATCGCTTGTTCGTTTACTTGGTTTAATTTACCGATAAAACGACCCATGTTTTCAGGGTTAGCACCTGGTACAACTACGTCTGTTTCACCAGAATTTACACCACGTAAGATTGGAGCTTGCTTGATTGCGTCATATTGTAAACCCCAAGGTTCTTTGTTGGCCATACTGTTGTTCAAGCCCATGTTTACTTGGAACTGAAGCTTACCTTTCTTGTAAGTAGTGTTTGCTCTTACAGTTTGACGAGCATAATCTGAACCCACTAAAACACCTTGCTGATCAAAGATAGTACCTGTAATGTTGTATGTTAAGTTACTCGAACCACCTGAGATTCTTAAACTGTGGTTTTGCATTGGAGCCATATCATTTTGAAGCTCGTTCATCCAGTCCGTGTCATAATACAGACCATTTTTGTTTTGCTCCAAAGGATTAAACTTACCCGTTTCTTTCAATAAGTTCGATAACTTGTTGATGTAAAGGTGCTCGTTTGTGTTGGCTAGGTTGACACCTGAAGTAATTTTCTGAACACCGTAGTACGAATCGATGTTTACTTTCATTTGTCCCGCTTTACCTCTTTTTGTTGTAATCAAAATTACACCTGCAGAGGCTCTTGAACCGTAAATGGCAGCAGATGCACCATCTTTTAGTACTTCTAATGATTCAATCTCTTGAGGAGAAATGTTAGGGTTAGAAGTATACGTTACTCCATCCACTACATATAGCGGTTCAGAACCACCATCTTGGAAAGAGGTCACACCACGAATGGTAATCGTAGAGTTAGCACCCGGAGAACCACCAGCAGATCTAACACTCACACCGGCCATTTGACCTTGAAGTGCTGTACCGATATCTGATGTTGCTAAACGGTCAAGGTCTTCTGCCTTTACTTGAGCAATTGAACCCGTTACTTCACGTTTAGATTGTTCACCATAACCAATTACTACTACTTCCTCTAATGCTTCAGTATCATAAAGCATTGTGATGTTAAATGTAGTTCTGTCACCTACACTCAGTGTTTGAGTAGCGTAGCCAATAGAAGTGATTTCTAGAACACTTTCTTTGCTAGGGACTTTTAATTCAAACTTACCATTAAAGTCAGTTACTGTACCAATAGTAGTTCCTTTTACGATAACGTAAGCTCCAATTAGGGGAGCTTGCTCTTCATCAATCACGGCACCTTTAACAATGAGGTCTTGTGCAAAAATTTGGATTGAAGAGAGTAATACTAGCAGAAACGTTCCGCCTAAGTATTTGAATAGATTTGCTTTTGTATAATAACAATTCATAATCTCTACATACTAAGATTTAAAAATTCAATTCATTTATCATTGACAGTTCAAATCTAGATTGTTAATTTTTCATAAGTGTTAAAAAAACCATTGTAAAATCGGGGGTAAAAAATATTGTTAACCCTCTGTATTTGTATTTAAACCGCGATTTAAATTATACACCCCCTATACGTTTAAATGTTTTATCAGTGTGTTGGTATTGAGTGCAAAATGAGAAGTATTAAAGTGAAAAATCGAACGATGATAAAAGAGTGAAGAGTGTAGTTTTAACCATAATTCCGAATTTTATACTTTCACTTTCCTTTTTTGTTTATAAAAATTAAGTTAAAACTTAATAAACGGAGAGGTGAAAAATAATTTATTTTATCCCTTACGGTTTACGGGTAGACACGATTGGTCTACCCATAGCAACTTCGTGTAATAAAGTCTTAAACAATATCTTCCAAAATGTCAGATGTTTCCCCCTCAGTTGAGTTTTCTTTTAAATAGGCTGAAGGTGGAATACCAAATTCTTTCTTGAAGCAATTTCTAAAATACTTTAGGTCATTAAAGCCTACTTCATAAGTGACATCACTGACACTGTATCGTCCTAATTTTAACATTTGGGCTGCTCGTTTTAGACGAATATTTCGGATAAATCCTTTAGCGGTCTGTCCAGTAAGGGCTTTTAACTTTTGATTCAGTCGAATGGGCGTTGCACCATATTCGGAGGCTAACATATCTACTGTAAATTCAGAATCAGAAAGGTTTTCTTCTACGATATTGACTAGTTTCTTCAAGAATTTCTCATCAATGGAAGTATAAGTGATCTCACTTGGTTTTACATCCACTTTTGTTCTGAATTTCTTCTGCTGATTTTTTCTATTTTCAATTAAAGAGTGCATTCTAGCTAGTAAAACATCAGAATTGAAAGGTTTAGTGACATAAGCATCTACACCATATTCATATCCTTTTAACTTACTCTTTTCAGAATTTTTTGCTGTCAAAAGAATAATAGGAAGGTGACAAAGTTGGTCATCATCACGAATACTCTTTGCCAGTTCGTAACCGTCCATAATTGGCATCATAATGTCAGAAACCACAAGGTTAGGCATTATTTCCTTGGCAATTTGTAATCCTTTTTGACCATCTTCAGCGAGATACACATCATAGTCATCTTTCAAAATGCCTTTGAGTAATTCACGGATTGAATAGTTATCATCGACTACTAACACTTTGGCTTTGGCAGAAACTTCCAATTCATCCTCTTCTTGCTGTTGTTGCTCTAAAACAAGAGATTCATGTACTAAAGGAGTTACAGTGATTTCATCAATTTCTTCACCCTCGTAATCTTCTTTATGTAATGGAAATTCAAGATAGAAAGTAGTGCCTTTGTTCAGTTCACTTTCTACTTTAATGGTACCATGATGTAAGTCTACTAAGCTTTTGGTGAAGGCTAAACCAATACCTGTACCTCTATTTTTTGCCTTTTTAAGATTACTTACCTGATAAAAACGGTTGAAAAGGTAATCCAATTTTTCTTCAGAAATACCGATGCCAGTATCCTGTAGCTTGATTTTTACTTTATTTTCATCTTGTGTCAGTGAAAGGTTAATTTCACCATCGTAAGTAAATTTAAAAGCATTCGAAAGTAAATTATATAAGATCTTTTCAAGCTTATCCGTATCCATATAGCCATGAATATTGTTGGAGGTTACTTCATAAGTGAAGCTAATGTTCTGGTGTTCAGCAAACTCTTTGAAAGAGTGATGCACCTGATCAAGGAACGTAGACCAATTGCCCTTAGAGAGCTGCAATTTCATTTGTCCTTGTTCAACTTTTCTAAAATCTAATAGTTGATTGACCAAACGCATAAGATGTTGAACGTTTTTGAAAATCATCTGATAGCTATTTTCTCTTTCACTTGATGAAAGCTTGTTTCCTTTTTTGATGAGTTGTTCGATCGGTGTGTGGATCAAAGTCAGTGGTGTACGCAACTCATGAGAGATATTGGTGAAGAACTGTAACTTCAGTTGGCTTAAGTCCTCTAATTTTTCACGTTCAAACTTCTCCATTTCCAGCTGACTTTTCTTTCTCGCCGTGATAATTGTATAGCGAGAGAAGAAGAAAGTGATGGATAATATAAATAGAACATAAAAGATTTTAGCCCACCAACTCCACCAAAGTGGCGGAAGCACTTTCACTTTTAATGTAATTGGATTAGGGTTCCATACATTATCTCCATTTGATGCTTTTACATATAAAGTGTAATCTCCCGGAGAAAGGTTGGTGTATTTTGCCTCTCTTTGTTCCACATCAGCCACCACCCAATCTTTATCAAAACCTTCCAACTTATATTTGTAATGATTGTTTTCTGAAGCACCATAATGCAGAGAAGCAAACTTTACAGAGAAGCTATTGTGACTGTATTGTAATTCAATTTCTTCTGTGGTTTGAAGAGAAGAAGAAAGTATTTCATGTCCTTCAAACTTATCATAAGTATTGATTTTTTTGTTTAAAATTTTCAATTCAGTGAACATTAAATTCGCGATGGTATTATCATCAATGATTTCATGCGGTTTGAAAATATTGATACCATTCACTCCCCCGAAGAGTAATTCACCGTTCTTTAATTTAACAGCGGCTAACTCACTGAATTCATCATCTTGAAGACCATCTGAAACGTCGAGGTTTTTGATCGCACGAGATTCGAGGTTGATTTTACTTAAACCTTTGTTGGTCCCTACCCATAGATTTCCATATTCGTCTTCTAAAATTGATTTAATCACATTGCTTGGAAGACCTTCTCTATTGGTGATTCTTTCAAATTGCACATTTTTCAATGGCATTTTGTCGGGATGGAACACGTTCAATCCACCACCCATTGTACCAATCCAAATTTCACCATTGGAAGCTTCAAAAATTGGTAATATATAATTGTAGCTTAAACTTTTGGGATGTTCCGCCTTATTTTGGATGACTTGAAATTGAGGTTTTTCTTTTGATTTTTCTTCTTTTGAAAGAAAAGCAACCCCTTGATTAGTGCCAATCCACAAATTTCCTTTACTGTCTAGTGTTAAACTACGGATAACGTCAATAATATCATCATCCTTGTCTAGGATTTGAGGAAAAGACCATTGCATTTTACCATTTTCTTGAACGCCTTTGATTAATCCCCCGCCATAGGTTGCCATCCATAAGATAGAGTCACCATCATTGACCAGGTCAAAAGTGGCATTGCCATGACCGATAGGGTGGAAGAGACTTTTCAGTAATTTTTCTTCAAGTTGAGTGGCTTCATCAATTTTGATGGCTAATGTTTTATAAGGGTAGCCGATCCCAAAAATCATCATGTCTTTGAAATATTCAATGGCATAAACCACATTCTGAGCTTTTTTATTAGGGGCAATGTTGATCGTTTTTACCTGATGATCTTCAATCAAGTTGATACCACCACCTTCAGTACCAATCCAAAGTCTTCCTTTCTTATCTTCAAAAACAGATCTAATCTTATTGTATTTGAGGTCTGTTGAGTTATCTCCCTTTTTAAGATGTCTGAATTTTTTTCTTCTTGGATTAAACTTATTGATACCGCCACCATTTGTACCAATCCAAATTACACCAAGTTGGTCAGCATAAAGTGACGTAATGATATTGGCCGTGAAAAACTCATTGTTGTCACTGTTAAAAAAATCTACTGTTGTAAGCTTTTCACCAATAGCATCCCATTTCATACGGTACAGCCCATCTCCAGCGCCTGCCCATATTATTCCTTCTTCGTCATTATAAATATGTTCTGCTTTGATGTCAGAGATTTTTTTGAATTCTCCCTCGCTATCACCTATTCCTTTGACTTTCAGTTGGTAGATGCCGTCGAAATAGGAGATCAGTAAACAGTTTTTACCTTCTGTAACCGAAAAAACACTGTTATCAAATCCTTTATGAAACTTCTTGAAGATGCTAAACTCGCTCTTTTCTTTTGGGTTAATTAAGAGTTGCATTCCTTTTTTACTTCCTACCCATAAATTCCCTCTTTGGTCTACAAATAAGCGTGTGATGTAATTAGAAAGAATACTTTCGTGATTGTGTGGGTTATGATAGTATTTATTGACTTTAATTTTATCTCGCGTAACGTACTTACTTTCGATCTTGTTGAGCCCTTTGGTATTGCCAAACCATAAGTTACCATCATGATCTTTCACCATTGTAGAGATATTATTATCCGTCAATAGCTTAGGGCTTTTTTTGGTGTTCGCAAAAAAGGTAAATTTTTCAGTTGTAAGATTAAAACGGAACAATCCCGCATCAGCGGACCCAATCCATAAGTTACCGTGATCATCTTGAATTACGGTTGTAATAAGGTTAGAGGGCAGCGTGTGCGTGTCCATTCTGTAGTTCTTAAACTCATACCCATCAAAGCGACTTAGACCGTCATTGGTGCCGATCCATATCATGCCATTTTCGTCTTGAAAAACGCAATTAATGTCATTTTGGGAGAGCCCTTGTTTTGTAGTGTAATGTGCAAATACTGGAGTTTCATCAAAAGCTTTTGACGGAACAACAACAAATAGCAGCAAACAAGTCAGTGGCAAAATATACGTTAGAAATCGTAGATATTTTGCAGTTTTTGATAGTAAATTCATTTCAAAGTAATAATAAATCATCTAATTCTTCTGAAGTCCAAAAAATACTTATACAAAGTAAGTAAATCCCCCTTCGGTACCAATACCGAGAGGGAAAAGAATAAATATACACCCCGTATAGACTAAAATATTTTCCTTCAAATCTTCATTTCATCGATGTGAGGGATGTTTTGACTAAAAGAGAGGTCATTCAGGAGAGGGAAACACTAAAAATTCATATTTACAAAAAACACCCTCTTTAAACTTACCTAATATCTAAGGTATGAATTTAACTAATCGTAATAATTATTCATAAAAATGGTGCAAATATATCTATTCTCAAATTATGGCCCCTCTATTTGAAATGATAATTTCCATACTGTCTGAGCATTCAATTATAAATTTGAAACAATGATAAAGCACGCTTTTATCTAAACAAGACAAACAGTTTTGAGAGAAAGGTAATATCAGTTTTATAATAATCTGACATTATACAATAAGGTAGGCTTATATAATGATTACTTAAGAAAAAATTAGATAGTATGAGAAATGTAGTAATGTTAATTGTTGCTGCTTTCCTTGGGGCTTGCTCCGTACAAAAGGAAAATGCAGCAGCAAGTAAAAATGTTTTTGAACCAAACTGGGAATCCCTGCAACAGTATGAGGTGCCCGATTGGTTTCATGATGCCAAATTAGGTATCTTCATTCACTGGGGAGCGTATTCAGTGCCAGAATATGGATCAGAATGGTATCCTCGTTTGATGTATATGGACAGTGTGGAGTGGAGCCCTAAGGGTGAGGCGAAAAAAATTGGTGCTACATCCATGAACAAGTATCATGTAGAACACTTCGGGACATTGGACAAGTTTGGTTATAAGGATTTTATCCCAATGTTTAAAGGAGAACACTTCGACGCCAAAGAATGGGTGGACCTTTTCCAACAGTCAGGAGCGAAATATATTGTACCTGTAGCTGAACACCACGATGGTTTTGCAATGTACAATTCAAAGCATACGCGTTGGAACTCAGTAGACATGGGACCAAAGAAAGATATTTTAGGAGAGTTGACAAAAGAGGCGAGAAGCAGAAACATGAAAATTGGTGCTTCTTCGCATTATGCCTTCAACTGGAACTACTTCACTTACAAGGAAGGTTTTGATACAATGGACCCTCAATACAGTGATTTATACAGCAGACCACACGATCATTATGCACCAGCAGATCAGGAATTCTTGACACATTGGTGGAACAGAACAAAAGATATTATTGATAGCTATCAGCCGGATATCTTATGGTTTGATTTTTATATAGACCGTGAGGAATTTATGCCTTACCACCCGAAACTAGCAGCTTACTATTATAATAAAGGGAAGGAGTGGAATAAAGACGTAGTACTTCAAACGAAAAATTTCAAAATGGTAACATTCCCAGAAGGAACTCATGTTTTGGATATCGAAAGAGGTAAAATGGCAGACATCAACCCTAAAGTTTGGCAAACAGATACTTCTATTGGTAAGAACTCTTGGGGTTATGTAAAGAACTGGATTTCAAAAGATGCGAATACATTGATTGATGATTTAGTAGATATTGTAAGTAAAAATGGTTGCTTATTGTTGAATGTAGGTCCAAAAGCAGATGGTACTATTCCAGAAGATCAAAAAGCAATCTTATTAGAGATCGGTCAGTGGTTATCGGTGAACGGAAAAGCAATCTATGGTTCAAGACCTTGGAAAATCTATGGTGACGGCCCTACAAAAGTAGCAACTGGTCATCATACAGAATATAAAAATGAAGACTTAACAGCTGATGATTTTCGTTTCACTACTAACGAAGGTAAATTATATGCTATCTCAATGGCATGGGCTTCGAACGGAAAAGTGAAGATTCCGGTATTGAACAAAGAGTCAGAATATGTTACTTCAGGGATTAAGAAAATCAAATTATTAGGAAATGATGGTGCGCTTGATTTTACCCAAGATGAAGAAGCATTAGAAATAATGCTTCCATCTCAAAAACCTTGTGAACATGCATTTGTTTTTGAGATTGAATTCGAGGACAAAAGTCAAATCGCTTTGAAATAGATATTTTAATAAAATAATACGAAAGCTGTTCTTCTTTGAGGGACAGCTTTTTTTGATGGAATTATTTCACATACCAAGCCCAAACCATCAACAAAGGATGAATTGGGAACAACCTTAGCCAAGCCACCCACATCGGGGTACACAAACTAGACGTCCCGACACATGCTCCCTGTTGTATAAAAAACACATGTGAGGGAATAAACGCAACCAACATCAAAATAATAAGGAGGACTGCAATTCTTCTATACCTCGGAAGAATGACACCTATGGCTAATAGTACTTCGGCAACACCACTGACCCAATTGATCATTTCAGGTTTGGGTAGATAGGTAGGGATCAGTGGAAGGTAAAATTGCGGATGTACAAAATGATTGATTCCAGCAATCAGATAAAAAATGATAAGAAGCCACCTTAAGGCTATTTTTACACGTTGATGTTTAAAAAGATGCATTATTGATTTCAATTTGAATCCGTCCGACATAGCATTTTATATTCAGCATACTAACTTGCAATCAGTAAAAAAGTTTTTTAATGAGGTAATGCTCTATTTCCTCCCTTCCATCAATTCTTGTTTTGTAATACATTAAAATGTAAATTGAAACTGTCTTTCAACAATCTAACAGCAAACTATTTTTTGAAAGAAAGTTGGAAGTTTTACTAATGGATATATGCAATGGTGTTGATTCATGAAATTTAAGGGGTATACGTTATTGTTTATTTTTAATGTTACCTGCAATTAGAAGATGAAGAAAATTTATACAACTATAATCATAATAGGAATCATTGCCGAAGTAGTTCTTTTACTCTTTTTTGACAAGAAAATTGCTGCTTATGGTCCTGTAATATTTTGGGGCATTGCGCTGTTCGGAATTCTTAATTACGGAGTGAATATTTTTAAATTATCAGACTCTGTAAAAAAAACGAAACCTGAACTGTATAAAAAACATAGTTTCGGAATTATGATAACTAGAAATGCCTTGTCGGACAAAGAATTTTTAGGAGCATTGGATGATTCCGAACAGAGAATAATTAAGAATAATAAAACAATATTCAAGTTTTTATTTCTATGCTTCGGGCTGTTTGCGATTTCCGCAATACTAATTGTGTTAAAGTAAAAACCTGAATAAAATAAAAAAAGCAGGTAATAATTAGGGCTTAGTTTGGTCTTCAGACCCAAAAATTAAGCCCTAGTTGAACAAAGACAGTGGATTTCCAATACACTTAGCTGTATAGAAATTAGGAAGGACTTTTCGATTACTCGGGAAGTCTTTTTTCGTTACGAACTTAATGCCCCAAGAAGCAAGGGAATACGATGACCTTTAGAACCAATTCTTGTTTTGTAATACATTAAAATGTAAATTGAATCTGTCTTACAGCAAACTATTTTTTGAAAAGGAGTTGGAAGCTTTTACGAATGGATATATGCAATGGAGTTTATTCTTGAAATTTAAGGGGTATACGTTATTGTTTATATTTAATGTTGTGTAGGATAAGTAAATTGTAAAAAATTATGAAGAATCACTTTATAGATAAACCAAAATTAACCGATATATATATCACTAAAGAAATTTCACGTAGACAACGTAACGAATATGGAGAATTAGAATATGTGGATTTAGAAATTAGGCAAAAAAGAAAAATAAAACCTTTAAGCTTATCAATGAGATTTGTAAATGTATTTTGTGACTTATTAATATATCAAGGTTTTCTATATATTTTAAATGAACTTCCACCTTTTCCATTTGAGGCTTTCTTCATCTTGATATCAGTACCTATATACTACATATTATTTGAATTTTATTTACAAAAAACACCAGGGAAGTATTTGACTCAGTCAATTGTTGTAAATGAATATGGAGAAAGTCTTACTTTTAGAGAAGTACTTCTTAGAACTATAGTAAGATTTGTTCCTTTTGATGCTTTGTCATTTTTCTTTAGTTCAGAAGATAGAGGTTGGCATGACAAATGGAGTAAAACATATGTTATTAATGAAGAAGAACTATATGAGTTGAAGGTTTTATTAAAAGACCCTTTGAATATAGGAAAAGACCTTCAAAATAATACCCCACACAACAGCAACTAAACTCCATTCACAGATGACGCAACCGCTCACGAGTTTAGTCATCACGTAACCAATCAACCAATAAAAAATAAATGAGGATGGCTTTCCCAAAAAAAGGAAGTAGAAATATTGAAGTAGATGGAATTAGGTTTCAATATAAGATATCAAAGTTAAAACCAATATCTGATTGGAGACAAGAGGGTAATGAGCTAAACGATAATTTCAAGAAATACGCTCAGCAATATGGATTAGGCAGCGTAAGAGATGCAACAATTAATGTTGTAATTCAATCTATGGATAATTCTGTTTCCAGTATGTTTATTAAATGTCATACATTGCTGATTGACGGTTTTTTAGGCCCAGAGCAGGTTATCCAAATTAAACCCAATCAGGTTTCACAATTGATAAGAAAAGGTTTAAATGATGGATGGAACCCAAATAAAAAAGGTGATTATAGATTAGAGTTGGCTCAAAAATGGACAAATTAAAAGAAACCTGTCATTCTGCAACTTCCACAGATGAATGAAAATATTAGCGACTATGAAAATTTGGAACGCCCGAAAGAAATTAATTTAAATGATTAGAATAAACAGGCAATAACATTATATAAAAAGTAAAGTATTAAAAACACATTTTACATTAACCGTTGTGTACAATTATAGGATGAAGTCTAGAAAAATATTGACCTTTTTTTTAATTATTATTTTAGGATCATGCTTTCATTCAAATGAACCTACAGTAAATAAAATATTAGAAGCTAAAGATAATTACCCTAAGTTGGCAACTTCTTTTGAAGATTTACATAGATTAAACAGAGACTTTATAACAGAAAAGTTTGAACATGATTTTTGTGATGGTAAGTTTGAATACCTTGTAGATATTGGTAAATTTAAAAACCTTCATTTAATATTAATGCATAAAAACATATGTTGTTTATGTATCCCTTTTAGAAATTCTTTTCATATTTTAGTAAATAAAAAAGGAGAATATTTATCAGATAATAAGATTGTTAGAGATGTTAAAGAAATAAGTACTCAGATTTCAAAATATCTTATTTCAAATGGCCAAAAATATAACTTTATACAAATTCAATATGACTCAACGTGTTCAGAAAAAGTATTGGTTGAAGCGATTGAACAAGTTGGGAAAGGTTACAAGAATTATTTATTACATAGTTTAAATAGCTCAAATTCAATTGAAAATTTAAAGCGTGAAAAGCCATTAAAACTCATGATAGTAGGGAATTGAAATTTTAAAAAAAATATTTAATAATTAGGTCTTAATTTGGTCTCAAGACCCAAAAATGAAGCCCTAGTTGAACAAAGACGGTGTAGTTCTCTTGCATTTAGTTGTATGTAAATTAGCAAGGACTTTTCGATTACTCGGGAAGTCTTTTTTCGTTACAAACTTAATGCCTCAAGAAGCAAGGGAATACGATGGCATATAAAACCAAATCTTGTTTTGTAATACATTAAAATGTAAATTGAAACTGTCTTTCAACACTCTAACAGCAAACTATTTTTTAAAAGGGAGTTGGAAGTTTTTACTCATGGATATATGCAATGGTGTTTATTCTTGAAATTTATGGGGTATACGTAATTGTTTATATTTAAAGTTCTCAGCAATTATGAAAACAGAGACAATAGATTACATATTGAATTATTTTAGCGGATTAATGAATGAAAAGGAAGCATTAGCTTGGAGACATTATTCCTCAGAATATAAATTGACTCACAGTGAAAATCAAGATACAGTTGAGAAGAGAAGAAAAATATATTTAAGTAAAGGATGGTTGACAGAAGATGAGCAAACGTTGAGACTTTTAGAAAACGGAATTGACCAGTTCAGATTAAATACAGCAGAAAGAATCTTAAATGAAAACTCCGATAAAATAGAATTTAATAAATGCCCAAAATGCAGTGAATTAGCTAGGACTCCAAAGGCAAAACAATGCAGATTTTGCGGGTATGATTGGCATTAAAAAGTTATGAAATTTCCAGAGACACCAATAGATTTTAAGAATGAGATTAAAATTTCGGTTGACAAGTACGATTCAATAGGAGATTTAAGAATTCGACAGTTCATTAAATTTTTGCCAAAAGTCCCTCATGAAGTGATCGTTGAGGGAATTATCTTACTAATTGAAGATGAAAAAAGCGGTTTTCAGGAACAAGAAGTAGCCTGTAAGATATTAGCCGAAATAAAACCGAAATCGACACTTGACTTAAATAAAATAGTTCGTCGAATAATAGGGACTTGGAATAAAAGCTGTAAGGAAATTATATTTTGGCTTGTACAAAACTATGGTATCGACCAAGTGAAAACTTGTTTTGACAATTTGGAAAATGACTTGAAGAGAGAACATGAAATTGACAAACTCAAGACGATGAAATGGTGGTTAAGGATAAAAGAGAAAAATAAAAGAGAAAAATAAAAGTTGAGAACAATGTGTATAGTGCATAAGGGTTTCAGAGGTTTACGAGCGGTATCACTTGCATCAATTTTGGCTCTCAACTTGATACGTTTGAAGCCCTCAATCCCTTACGACACCATACACTCAACGTAGTGTACAATTAAGTGAGACGACAAGTAAAATAAAACAGAAATAAAGAAATCAAATGCTTAAAAGAATATTCGGAAAAAAGAAAGAAACTAAGATGAAATCAAACACTATTGATTCTGAAAGTTCAAGTAAAAGATTTAGTGTTGAATTGAAAGAAAAAATAGAGAAGTCGAGATTGCAACTAATGACTCATGAATTATTTATGCATTATTGGACTGATAATTTAAAAGAGGAGAGAGAGAATCCAGAATGGCAACATCAAGCAGTTTTCTTCTGGAAATATAAAGAGCAATTTGAAAAGAAATCTTTACCACCAAACTTTGAAGGATTAGATCATAAATATTTCATAGTAAACGAACTTCCTGAAAATGTAAATGTATCAGCAGGACAAGTAATGCCATGGTTTGGTATGCCTGGAGGAGGAACAAAATATTTCTTTCAGACCTCGAATAACCAAATTCCGATTAATGATTTGATTAAAAATAAAGCAATAAGCTATGTTGAAGTTTTGGAATTGACTGATTCAAACTCAGATATTTTGACTAATACTAACGAATATTTTTTTCTTATGGATACGACTATGATTAGTTTTGACAAAGGAAAATTTTTCTACAATCAGAATGAGATTGCATTTGTCGATGCAGTTGAAATTGGAGGATTTGTATTGATAAAAATTAATAAGTAAAATCCCCTTAAAAGGGCTCATAAAGCATGGTTTATCGTTAGCTTCAAAAAAATGACTGAATCAGAACTTTATTCAAAATATATCATTCCTTATTATGGCGTTTTGATGCGGATGAACTTTTTAAGACGAACAAACAACCAAATAACAGAATTGTTTAATTCATTAATAGCTTTAGGAAATGAATTAAGCGATGAGATATTAATCGAATTGCTTAATGATTCTTGGAGACCAAGTAAAGTTTCTGCATGGATGATAGGTTTATCAAAAAGGCATGTCCTAACATCCGAAATTGAGAAGTATTTAAATAAGCCAGGAACTAGACATGGTGAGCATGCATTAATAAATTTATTGCTTTTGAAAAAAGACAGACCATCTGAGTACTTTATCAAATTTATTAAGCAACAAATAGCTTATTTAATTGAAAATGAGAATAAATTAGTTATCGAAGATTTATCAATTGAATGGGCTATTGCAATCATCAGCTACCTAGATAAAATTTATCATACAAATTATTTGTGTTCAGTTTATAATTCGTTTGAATGGAATGAATTTATCAAATTGGATTTATATTCACCAATTAAGAATAGGTTTGAACCTTCTTACCATGAAGAAAAAATTGTGCTTCTCATGGAATATGTAAAATGAGGATAACATTAGCTTTACTACCACTGGTCGTAGTTTAGCCGTTAGGTTATGGGTAAATATTTTTTATAAATGAGATTAGAACTACAATTTGATGAACATGAGTATAGATACGTGTATCAGCAAATGCATGATATACTAATAGATCAAGAGAAAAGAACTGTTCGATCATGGAAAAATCATATCATTTTTTCATTCCTATTAATTATGATTTTTTCAGCTCTAGGATTCTTAAATAAGGGGTGGTTTAATTTTTCTATTCTTTCTTTAATATACGGTAATATCTTCTTATTGAAGATCGTCTATTTAAAGTATAATAACCGTAGAATAATTAAAAGTAATATCAAAAGTGTAGAAGTAAGTATTGATAGTTTGAAGCTTATTAAAACTGCATTTATCGATTTTGATGAAAGTGAAATTAGATACTTTGAGAATGGGAAACTTGAATTATGTAAGTCATGGAATGATATTGAAGGGTTTGTTAACCAAGAATCATTTCTAATTTTTTATTTTGATCTAAATGATGATAATGATACGCTTCTAATTCCCAAGAAAATGTCAGATGAAAAAACCTTTGAATTATTTAGAGAGCAATTTATTAAAAAAATAAGGAAATAAAGTGTTACAAAAAGGGAGGGCAGAGTTTACAATAGGTATGAGACGTAATCCGTCTGAGATACCACGCACGAGTCGTTAGAACAAATTAATAAATAAATTTTATGAAATCTAAATTTAAAATCAAGAAAGAGGACCTACTACTTTTTGGGTTAGGCGTAGTTATATCGGTATTCTCTTTTATGTTACTTTTTATTACGGAATACCGAGACAATGAATATTTGATTAATTCAGACTTAAAGTATACGAGTTTTTTCAATTCTTTATTCTACTGTTTATTTGTCGCAATAGTGGAAGAATATCTATTCAGATACTTATTTCTTCGCAAGTGGATTAAAGACCAAAATAAGTCATTAAATTTTAGATTGTTACTATTAGGATTTATAAGTTCTGTAGTTTTTGGATTTTTACATTTAGACTTATCTTTATTTCCTAGATTGCAACTATTAATTAGTTTGGCAGGGATATCACTTTTTTATGCAGCCTATCAATTTAGATCTGTTTACATCGCTATAGGTATGCATTTTTCTTGGAATTTTATACAAGGAGTAATATTTCCATTTGAGGGAAGTGGTTCAAACATAGAAAGTGTATTTGTATTAGATTCTACTATTGAGTTAATGCCTGAAGCAAATTTATTTGTGATATTTTCGATTTTACTAGAAATAATATTAGTGACCATTTTTTATCACCTTTCAAGAAAGTTTAACACCAATTTATTCAAGCAGTAAAAATTAAAATATATTGAAAAAGCATAATAAGGGACATATTATATAAGTCGGGTATGACTTACTTAACCCGTCCGCCAAACCATATTCTAGTCGTTATGATTATTTGGTATCTATTTGTAGGGTATATATTATGATTCGTAAATATTATCAAAAATGAAGTTTATTTATTTCGTATTATTACTTTTTATTTCAAATACTATCACTGCACAAAAAAGTAAATTTGAAATCATAATATCATCAACTAATCTTAGTGAGGATGTAAGTGTGCTTTCAACGAAGAATGATGAAATATTATTTTTAGTCTATGAATTAGATAGTAATGATTACCAACCTCCAGTAATTAATGAATACTTTGTTCTGGATTCATCTAAAATGGAAATTAGAATTGAAGCTGAACTAGACAGTAATAAAAACTATCAATACTATCTGTTGGAAATGGATAGCAATAGAGATTATTTACAATTAGATCCTATCATAAGAATTCACCATAAAGCGATAGTAGAATATTTTGTACAAGGAGACTACTTGGGTATAGAGAAATATCTAGGAGATGATGATATATTAAGTATTGATGAATTAACGATACCAATAAATAAAAATATCAATGGTATTTTTAAAATTGATAGATATTCTTACCAAATTAAAATGAATAAACCAATATGATATAGCCTAACACCCTTGCTATTCAGTAAGTTTGTTCAAATGTACTCTGTTTGCTGCATGTTCTCTTCAGTCGACTTGTGTAGAACAGGTGCTAAATTCAAGAAAAAAAATGAGCGACCAAAAATCTATAGCAGTACTTCCGTTTGTCAATATGAGTAATGATATTGATAATGAATACTTTTGTGATGGTGTTAGTGAGGAAATCATTAATGCGTTAACCAAAATCGATCAACTAAAAGTGATTGCTAGAACCTCTTCTTTTGCTTTTAAAAACAAGGAGATAGACATTAGAGAAATTGGAAATCAATTAGGCGTCAATACCATTCTAGAAGGTAGTATTAAGAAATCCAAGAGCAAAGTTAGAATTACAGCTCAATTAATTAATGTTGAAGATGGTATTCACTATTGGTCAAGAAAATATGACAGAGAATTGATTGATCTTTTTGAGTTAGAAGATGAAATAAGTTTGGCTATTGCAGATGAAGTGAGGAATAATTTTGGTTATTTTGAAGTACAAAGTCAATTAGTCATACAGCCGACAAATAACGTTGAAGCCTATCAAATGTTTTTGAAAGGACGTTCATTACAATTATTATGGACACGAGAAAGCCTAAATGAAGCTATTCAATACTATAACAAAGCAATCTCTTTAGATAAAAATTATGCAAAGGCTTATTATGCAAATTTACAGTGCTACGGTTTACTAGGTTTGTGGAATTATATGCCTCATGAACAAGCAATGCAATTGGCGATACAAAACTTATTAATGGCCAAAGCAATCGATACTACATTGCCTGAATATCCTTTATCTTTTGTTGGGAGATTTTTCTGGGGAGAATGGGATTTTAAGAATGCTTATACACACATAAAGCAGGTTTTGGACATTAACCCCAATCATATTGATGGGTTAGAAGCCATGGCAGAATTATTTATAGCACTTGGCTTTTTTGAAGAGGCTGATATTTTCGCCAATAGACTTTTAGAAGTAGATCCGCTTTCTGCCAACAATCATTATACTTTAGCACATCTTTATTATTATCGTGGTCAATATGAAAAAGCACTTGAAAGGGTAAATTATGCTTTAACACTAAACTCAACCTTTGAGTTAGCACATCACCTTAAGTGTTACTGTCTTATCTGGTTGAATGATAGACAAGCCTTTGATGCTTTTATTCAAAATACTTCACTTGGGCGAGAGAAAAATTTATTATTCCAACTCATAAATGGAAGTAAATTTGAAATTTCTCAGGCAGATTTAGATCAACTAAAACAAGGTTATGAAGAGGCTTTAATTGTACCTTATGATCTTTTTATTCTAAGTCAGACAACACATAGAGACCTCGCTTTTTCTCGTTTAGAGGAAATGATTTTACAGAAGCGTGGACAAATTATAAATTATAGACAAGACCCTTTTTTAAAAACACTTCATACAATTTCTGGCTTTAAAGAACTTCATGTAAGCAACTTGAGTCATGATGATATAAAGGAAATTCAAGGTGCTGAAAATAAGTCGGTAATATCTATTTTAAATCAAGATGAGATTGAGGGTTTAAAAAACGATTTGCTTATTTATTTTAAAGAAAATAAGCCTTATTTGAATCCAGAACTGAGTCTGAAATTTGTGTCTGAGGCCTTAGAATTAAACACTAATAAAACATCTTTTTTAATCAATCAGGCATTTAATAGTAACTTCAATGATTTTGTTAATCTCTATCGCTTAAAGCATTTCAAAAGTATCGCTTTAGATCCTGAAAATACGCATCTTACTATTTTAGGATTAGCTTACAACAGTGGATTTAATTCAAAAACTGTTTTTAATACTTTTTTTAAGAAAAGTGAAGGTACTACACCAAGCCGTTGGATTAAAAGTCATTCTGTAAGTACAAATCCGAAAATTAATCATAGTTAATTCTAATTTATTTTTTGTGAGTTCAACTCTAAAAAACGTATGAATAGTGGTTCTATTAAATACATTGTAAACTAAATTACCGTTAACTTTTAATCTATATTTCTACTAGATTTTATAAGGCCTACTTTCAAACTTTCTTCTTCTTCATTTTTGTCTTGAAACAAAAACGAAGCAAAAAATTCAAGGCTTAGAAGTCAAAAGCTAAATTTCATTCCATTCGCCTTTTGAAAGGATAACTCGATCAAAACTTCATCGTTTTGAGATGCTCAAACAGCAAAATCATTCTTAACGGCTCACTCCATGAAATTCTTGACGCTTTTCCCTTCAAGGCCGAGGGAAGAAGTAGCAAATGAATTGGGTAGAAAGTCCACTGGCGCGAATGTTAAGCAATAGCATCATTCGTGTCCTAAAGATCAGCAGAAATCTCCTGATTTCTAAACATCGTAAATATTCGAAAACTTAGTTTACAATGTGTTAAAAGTTTTTCAAGGAAGAAATCGCAGAACAATAAATAGAATTATTAGATAATTTTGAATTTGTACTTATAAGTTTTACTTCTTGGACCTAAAGAATGAGAAAGTTCAAAAATAAGATGCTGACAATCATGTTTGATCATGAACTGAGAGTAACTCCCAATCATTTTGAACCTTGCTTTTGAGGAGTTACGATAAAAAACAAATAATTATTTAAAATAGATTTACTGTTCGAAGATAGTAATCAATAAGGCTTAGGGTGTTTTGCTCTAGGTCTTTTTTGTTTGATGATTTTATAAAAAGTACTAGAAGATCAAAAGAGTTTCAAATCATAATTCAGAACGATTGACTTTCACTTCCACCTCATCTTTGCACTATCAAATAATTAACAAAACAAATAATTTAAAATTTATCACTATGAAAAAATTACTATTCATCGGCTTAACACTTTTTACACTAAATGTTTTTGCCCAACAAAACACCGAACTATCAAAGAAAGGTGACAACGATTTAAAATACAGAGTTAGTTTTCCGGCAATCATTCTAGGAAATTTGGGAGAAGGTGGTGAAAGAACCAACACTCAACACTTTGAGTTACACATCAAACGCGAGCTTAATGCTAAAAGTATTGTGGGTGTGAAATTAGCTACTTGGCGTTTATTTCAACCTATGGGTATACAATGGTGGGACGGACTCTTAGATAAAATAGATTCTAAGGAAGAATTTTATCCTGGCTATTTACGAGAAACAGGAGTAGGTTTTTCATACCAACACATGCTGTGGAAAGGATTATTTGCTTCCGTTGAGGTTTTACCGCTGTTCAAAACCTATTTGGACCTTGATAACAATAAAATTGCGAATGGCTTTAAACTCTACAACTCGTACCATATTGGATATCATTTCGCTTTCGGAAAAAAGAAGCAATTTTTTATAGAACCGCAATTTCATTGTAATGTTTGGCATATTGATACCAATACCCCAGAGGAGTTTAAACAACTCGATAACAGATGGGATTCTTATTTCCTTTTTGAACCAAATCTTTATATTGGTATAAAATTGTAACATTGTGTATCAATTTAAAGTTAATCTTATGAAATACTTGCTTTTTGTCCTCATCAACTTCGTTGGATTATTAGCTGTCGCTCAGCAACCAATAGAAACAACAATAGAACAACGGTTTAACACTGAATTAGAAAAGAGAATCATTAAAAGTGGCATTTTACATGTTTACTCTGCCTCTCGTGATATTCATTTTCGATTAGCCAAAAGTAAAGAAGATTCTATTTCAATACACAGTCCATTTTATACAGCTAGTATTACAAAGATGCTGACTGCTACAGCTATTGGTATTTTGAAAGAGCAACAACTATTAGATTTTGAAGACAAAATAGTGCAGTATTTACCAGATTCATTAATGAATAAACTTCATGTTTTGGATGGTAAAGACTATTCAAAGGATTTAAAAATTGCACATTTACTGCAACATACATCTGGTTTGCCTGATTATTTCACAGATATAACGAATGATGAAAGTCCAAATATCATCAATCAATTAATAATTCAACCCAATAAATCATGGTCTGCGGAAGAAATGATTCAATTCTCAAAAGATAAGATGACACCCCTTTTTATCCCTGGAGAAGGCTATCATTATACCGATACAGAATATGTGCTTTTAGCGTTGATTATCGAGAACCTAAGTGATTTATCGTTAGCCATGTTCTTTCAACAGTACATTTTTCAACCTTTAAACATGAATAGTTCATACATCAACCTAAATGAAAATAAAGCAATGGTGAATAAACGTTCTCTTGTGAAGTTCTATGCGGGTGACTATGAGTTATCATCACTTAAAAGTTTAAGTGCGGATTGGGGCGGAGGGGGATTGGTATCTTCAACTAAAGATCTTATTAAATTTTTTGAAGCACTCAATCAAGATAAAATTTTAAAGAAGGAAACCCGTTTAGCTATGCAACATTGGATTGATGAATCTGTTGGAATGGAATATGGTTTTGGAATACGCAAAGTAACTTTGGACAAACTAATAAATACAGAAACACGCTTAGAGATAATTGGTCATAATGGAAGTACAGCATCATTTTTATGGTATTGTCCACAACTCGATACTTACATTTCGGGTACCCTAAATCAGCTAGAGGCTTCTAAGGCTGCAATGATTTTGGTTTGTGATATTCTTAGAATCATAGAAACCTACTAAATGCTGTCAAACTTTAATTATTTTAAGTAGAGAAACATCATCTTTTGATGCTTTCAAGCAAATAAAGTCTTTTAATACTATTGTAAGTGTGGTGAATAAGGAGGCAAGTAATAGATATTCAAGTCTCTTTTTTACCACATTTTCAATAGTTCTTTAACTTTACGGATAGTATCATACGAACATAATCTGAGACAAACACTATTGACTCTCCACAATTCAAAAGAAATGATTTTAAAAAGTATAAATTATAATGGTTTTAAGTTTGAAGAGATAGACATTTCTAAAGAAAATTATGTCAGAATAGAAGTCGGTATTTCGATGAATCATCAATATAAAGAGATATCAAGTTTACTACGAAAAAATTATTGTTTCGGTAAAAGTGTTCACTCTATTCAAAATTCATTTAAAAACCCATTATTGAATAAATTATTCAAATCGCAGAATGTCTTTGAGTACATGTCAAACTATGGGCTAAATCAAACTCAGGTTGATGATTTTTTTACGATAACCAATAGTGTAAGCGAAGGAATAAATATAACGGATAGTTTTTATGATTTAGGAGAGCAACAACAGAGAGCAATCCAGATTTATATTATGACGATTCAATACAAAGTGATTTTTGTAGAAACTGCAGGGATGTATCTTTCAATATTGCTATTGACTTATAAGATATTAAAGGCATTTATAAATAATGGAGGTACTTGTATTGAAGTAACATATCCTCATTTTAAAAACGGTGATGATCTTGAGGTATCTATTTCTTCAAATCCAAAAGTTATAAAAGTGGGTGAAATGACAATAAATAACACTTTGTAAAAGTTCTCATTAGATAGCTAAATATTCTAACATTCTTTGTACTTTTACACCTTAAGCAAAACTATTTAAAAATAACTTTCAGATAAAGGATACCACCAAAGCGGAATGTATTACTATACTTATCTGAGGTTATAATTCATACTTAAAAACTAAACAAAAATGAAGTACGCTGAATTTAAAATTGAAAATGATAAGATAGAATTTCACAATTCCGTATTTGGAGTAGAAAGTGTTTTATTGAATGGAAAACCTGCTTCTAAAAAGTTCTCTTTCTCTGGGTTCAATCATTCATTGAACTTGAATTCTAAAAACTTGATTTTGAAGTCTAATTACAAACAGTTCAAGAATAGGCAAATTGAATTGGAATTAATCCAAGATGACAAGGTAATCGAAAAGCAGCAAGTAAAAACCAACATTTTGCAAAGATTCATTTGGGTGTTTTTAGGTATGGGCACCTTTAAACTATTGGATTACTTAATTGACAGCTTGACTTAGAAAATGCTTAGCATTGTTTGGGAATTGAAGTTTTAAAAGGAATTGATACGAAGATTGGAATTATAGATTATATTCGTTGAAAAAAATACTTATAAGCCTGAATTAGCTACAAAATGCTCGAATTAGAAAACTATAAGAAAGAAAAACTGACAATTAATTTAAGTTGGGCCAATATATTTGGTATACTCATTCTCATTCCGATTGGGTTAGTCTTCGGAGTCCCTTTTTTTATGATTTGGAAACCCCAAATTGATGTAGGTGAGTTCCTGAGTAATATGGGGCCTGAAGGATCAGAATTAGGGATGGTAGCGGTACTATTTACTTTGATTTTAGGAATTGTAGTACATGAATTGATACATGGAATTACTTGGGCAATTTTTGCTAAGAAGGGCTTCAAATCAATAAAATTTGGTGTGCTTTGGAAGGTGCTGACACCGTATTGTCATTGCAAAGAACCTTTATATGTAAGACAATATATTATTGGAGCTATAACTCCAGCGCTATTTTTAGGTATTCTTCCTTCACTTGTAGCCATTATGATTGGTGATTTTGGATTGTTACTTTTCGGAATGTTTTTTACAATGGCAGCAGGAGGAGATTTTTTAGTGATTAATTTGATTCGAAAAGAAAACAGTTCCGATTTGGTACAAGATCATCCTTCTGAAGCAGGGTGTTATATTTATCGTAAGGTAGATTAAAAAGTAAACCATGAAACTAGAAATACCTGATGATTATACAGCGTTTCTTTATTGGGTAAAAGAGCGTACAGAAAAATTTTGGAGTATCAACCCAGAACATTCAGAGGCTGATTTTGTATGTGAAAAATGGATTTATGGAGCAAAATGGATAGGGTTAAGTGATGCTGAAATTGATGCTGTTGAACATCGTTACAATATCACATTTACTCCCGATCATAGACAGTTTCTAAAGATTCTTCATACAATTGATAGAAAGGAAACAGTTGAGTATAAAAGTTCTTTTGATAAAGATGCTGAAATAAAAATTGAGCACATTCCATTTTTCTACAATTGGCTGGAGGATGAAAAGGAAATCAGAGAACGATTTGATTGGCCTTTTCGTACCATTTTTGAAGATGTAGTAGGGGCAAATAAAGTTTGGTTAAAATCATGGGGTCAAATAAGACCTCAATCGGATAAAGAAAAAGAAAGAATATTTTCAGAGTGGTTTGAACAAACTCCTAAAGTAATTCCACTTTTCGGACACCGGTTTACAGTTAGTGATGTAAAAGATACTCCGGTACTGTCCATCTATGGGTCTGATATTATTGTTTATGGATGGAACATGAGGCATTATCTGTTAGAAGAACTAAAGGATCATTTGAATCTAAATGAATTAGTTTATGATGATGAAGATGATGAATGGTACGCCGAACCAGTGAAGGAATTGCAAGAAATAAATCAGATGGAATTTAAAAATGCCAAAGACAAAACGATTCCTTTTTGGGAAGAAATGATTTTGTTTTGGAGCTCTGGTTGGTCAAGTTTTGGCAAAGAATACCCCAACCCCAACAATAAATTGATCTTACCGATTGTCAAGACATTTACTCCTGATGATGAGGAGGATAATAACACCCAAAAGACTTTTAACCCATTTTAAGTGCGAATACATTTGCTCTGATATGTTGATGTTTGAATTTAATAGTTATAAAAGTGGCATTATGAATGATTCTAAGTCATATAAAAATATTTATGGTCGAGATTATGATTTCAAAGTGAAATATCAATTATTCAGACCAGATCAAGGCGGAAGAATGTCCTCTGCATTTCAAGGTATAAAGTGGGATTTTGGATACAATGATCCAAGCTTTAAGAAAAACCAACTATTTATGATCTATCCAGAATTTGAGGATTGTGATGGAGGAAGGCTTTCAGATGAATTACCAATTCCTGAATCAGGAATAGCAAAAATGTTTGTTGCTAATTATGATTGGTTAGAATTTCATAAAGAGAAAATACAAATAGGAACTCAAGGAACCTTTAATGAAGGAAGACCTATCGGAGAATGTGAGGTGATTGATGTGAATTTTAACCAATAATATAATAAGTACATTGTAAACTAAATTATCGTTAACTTTCAAGCTTCCTTTATACAAGCATTGATAGGATCTACTTTCAAACGTCTTTCTTCTTCGTTTTTGTCTTAAAACAAAAAGAAGCAAAAAAATCAAGGCTTTGAACGCAAAAGCTAAATTTCATTCCTTTCGCCTAAATGATTTTAAACTCGCTAAAGCTCAAACAAGAAAATCATTTTTAACGGCTCGCTCCATGAAATTCTTAACGCTTTTCCTTTCAAGGCCGAGGGATTTACTACTAAACGATTGCCTGATTATAGATCAAAGACTAAAGTTTTGTACTCATCTTCTAAAAAGCAGTTCTGTAGGGTCGTTGCATTGCAACGACCTCACGAACCACAATACACTACCATTTGTCCTTCACAAAAGGAATTACATAAATTAACGAAAACGTATTTTACAGTGCAATAAATGGAAGCAGTTCATTTTTTGGATTGTTGAAGAGTTGCAATTTAAAACAAACACATTGCCGTTTTATCTGATCCTGGTGGAGCTGTATTTGCTTTTATAGAAGAGAAAAAGTTGTAGATTAGTAGATTAAACGTGACCAAAAACTACGTTAACAGTGTAATTACTATTTTACATTTGCTACCTGTATTATGACAAGAAAAGAATTTATCAAAGTATGTGGAATATTGGGAGTTTCAATTCCCTTTCAATCGGTTATAGCTTCCTGTAATAATGATAATACAGTAAAACCCTCAGGATTTTCAGGTTCAGTGTTGATTATAGGAGCTGGTGTTGCAGGCATGTCTACAGGCTATTTACTAGCACAAAATGGGATTGACTTTAAAATTATCGAAGCAAGTGCAACGTATGGAGGCAGAGTAAAACACAATACAACTTTTGCAGATTTTCCTATTCCCTTAGGGGCCGAATGGTTACATGTTGACCGTTCGGACTTAGATGCAATTGTAAATGATACTTCTACCCAAATAGCAACTCAAACGCAAGGGTATAATGGGAGTGATGACATTGGGTATTATGATGGTACTTATTCCACGTCTTCACTGGCAAAAGAGTTTGGGAATTTTGAGGATCAAAAGTTTATAAATAGTAGTTGGCTAGACTTTTTTGAAACTTATGTTGTGCCAAGTATTCAATCCAATTTCATTTTCAATACCCCAATTACAAGTATTAATTATGAGGGCGATAAAGTGGTAGTGAGTAATAATAATGGGGCAACTTACGAAGCTGATAAAGTTGTGGTGACTGTACCTTTGAAAATACTACAAATGGAAACCATTACTTTCACACCTGCATTATCGGATACAAAACAGAAAGCCATTCAAGATGCTACCGTATGGGGTGGAATTAAAGTATTTATGGAGTTTTCCGAAAAATTCTACCCTGTTTATCTCACTTTTCCTGATAGCGAAACCCAAGAGGGACAACGCTTGTATTATGATGCATCTTATGGTCAAAATTCTTCTCGACACATCATTGGTTTGTTTGCAGTAGGAGAACAAGCAAAGCAATATCAGAGCTTATCGGAAGAAGCATTACGAGACTTTATATTGAATGAATTGGATACAATTTTTGAAGGAAAAGCATCATCAAATTATATAAACCATATTGCCCAAAATTGGGATGATGAACCTTATATATCTGCAGCCTATTTAGCAGATAATGCTCCCGCTAGAATTTCAAGAGTACTGTCTACTTCTGTTCAGGATAAACTCTATTTTGCCGGAGATGCCTATACCCAAGAATATGATTGGGGAGCAGTACACAATGCCGCAAGAAGTGCAAGAGATGTAGTGGAGGAAATTGTATAAAAGCCTTATTAGGAAGAGAATCTAGCTTTAGATTTAAAAGTATAGATTTTCTTCTTTTTCATTGATGGATCACGAAACAGAAAGAAAATACCGTTAGCTAAAAACAAAAATATATATTTGTGTAATTCATTTTACGAGTAGAAGGATTATCCATGTTTAATATTAAAGCAAACTATGGTAAAAGCAACTAAAATATTATTTTTTGTAGGGATAATAACCTTGGTCACTACTCTTTATTTCTACTTTAACTACCAGTTTTGGACTCATTATAAAACGGGAAATTTTAAGGTTTTAGTCGAATATAAGGGCGAGCATATAGAAGGTTTAAGAGGAAGGCAAATTCTTATTCATAAAGACTTTGAAAAGCACTTGAAACAAATTGAGGCCTATGCGATGGAGCATGATGTTGTGCTGATTATCAATCAAAGTTACAGATCGGAACAACATTCTGTTAAAGGAGCAATTGTAAAGCCGGGTAGGCAATCGAATCATTTAGCAGGTTTTGCTATTGATTTTAATTTAATAAGCGATGGGAAAAAGTACTTATCCAATGAATTACGAAGAGGTAGCCTCAGTGAATTACCTCTAAATGTACAGCACTTTATTAATGCCATCAGAAAAGATAAGGCTTTACGATGGGGAGGAGATTTTAGAAGAGAAGATCCAGTTCATATTGATAGTCCATTGAATCTTAAAAACAGAGTACATTGGAAACAATGTAGTGAAGAGTGTGCTGTAGACTATATGGTAAGAGTACCAAAATGGAAAATATGGGGGTAAAGTATTAGTAAATTGTAAACTAAATTATCGTCAACTTTCAATAGGCCTTTCTACATGTAATTATAGGACCTACTTTAAAACTTCCTTCTTCTTCATTTTTCCATTGATAAAAAACGAAGTGAAAAATTCAAGGCCGGGGCCTACTACCAAGCTAAAATGGTAGAAAGCTCACTGGCGCGAATGTTAAGCGTTAGCGACATTCGTGTCTTACAGATCAGCAGAAATCTCCTGATTTCTAAACACTATAAATGATATAAACTTAGTTTACAATGTGGTTGGTTTTTTTATTTAAATGAACTATTTAAAATATCCGTGATTTAGAATCAAAAATAACCCCTTACCGAAGCGAATTCGACAAGGGGTATTTTATTGGTCAAGAAATAGTTAATTTGGGTCTCTTATTCAGAGTATAATTACAATTATGATAATCTTTAATATCTTATTTATTGTCCTGTATTTTTTAAGTTTCAACATCCTCACTAAGATGCCTTTTCTTTTATTACTTTCTCTTCATAAATTCCCCATTTTTCTTCAATCACTTTCTTTCTATAAGCAAAAATTTCTTTCAACTTACTTCTGATCATGATAGCATTGGCAATATCACCTAGTGGCCCAAAAGGAGGAGCATATGTCACAATATCTTTCATAGTTACTCCATGTTCAGTTGGAATTAAAATATGTTGGTGATGCCATAAATTATAAGGACCTACACGTTGTTCATCCACAAAATATTCTCCTTCTCTGACATGCGTAATCTCAGTCATCCAGTCCATTTTAAGACCTAGAAGTGGGCTCACTTTGTAAGTGATGATCATGCCTTGATACATTTTGTCCGACGCATGTTCTGATGTAATATCAAACCCCATATAGTCGGGAGTAATTTCTTTCAGGTTTTTAGGAGAAGAAATAAAGTCCCAAATTTCTTCTTTAGATGCAGGTATATTTTGAGTAGCTTTAAACTGATAAAATCCCATGATTATAATTTTTCTATTTCTTCTAAAACTTGATTGGCTTCGTACATTTTTTTATCGCTTTCCATTCTATTGATTGTGGATAAGCGGTGCGACTCTTCCAATAATTTTCTATATTTTTTTTCGAGAACTTCTTTCTTTGATTTCTTTTTAAATAATCCAAACATAGCTTTACATTTTTAGGGTTGATAAACCGCCGTCAACATGAATAACCTGACCAGTGATCCATGACGATTGGTCTGATAATAAAAAGTGTGTGATATTGGCAATGTCTTCAGCACTGCCAATTCTTTGTAATGGGTGTGTTTTTGCGTTGGCTTCAACTTTGGCTTCACTACCCAAAAACTTCGCCGCAAGGGGAGTAGCAGTCAAGGAAGGAGCAACGGCATTAAAGCGTACTTTAGGTGCATATTCTGAGGCCAAAGATTTTGTAAGCCCTTCAATTGCACCTTTTGATGAGGCTACCAAACTATGGTATTTAAAGCCCATCTGATTAGCTACTGTTGAATAAAGGACAACTGACCCTTTACCTTTTCGGAGTGCGTTAATACAAGATTGTATTACTTTTACTGCACCTACCACCTGCAAATTGAAGTCATCAATAAACGCTTGCGATGATATTTTAGAGAATGGTTGCAAATCAATTGCCCCTGGACAGTATACTAATCCATCTAATTCATTAGGGATAACAGAAAAGTCGAGTGTTTCGTCTAACACATTGAGGGGAAAGAAATGTACGTTACTGAATTCATCAAGTGGGGCAGTTTTATTGTAGGTCGCAAAGACCTCATGACCTTCATTCGAAAGCTGATTTACTACTGCTTTTCCGATTCCTGACGAACCACCAATCACTAAAAATTTTTTCATTCTTGTATTATTGTAATTTGTTAATTCATTAACACAGAAATGAAATTTTTGTTTTGAAAATATAGTATTAGGACAAAAAGATTATAAGATAAATGCAAAATTATATTACAAGTTGAAATAGGTGTTATATAATGGGTTATCAGTTCTTTAGTGGTGATAAGGTGAGGTGATTTTTAATGAAATCAAGTTCTATAGTACATGAAAAATTGGGGTGTAATTCTATAAAAGAAATGGTTTTCTGATGATCATTAACGATAATTCAGTTTACTGTATAATGATTACTAAAATCCTATTACAAAAAAACACCTAGAAGTTATAGAAACTCCTAGGTGTATGGTTTAGGAATGAAATTAAAACTATCCAGCGTAAACGAGTGAATGAATTTTAACTTCAAATAGTTGTAGAACAATTTCAAACTTTATCTTTATTCATTCATTTCAATCTTATAGATGTGAGGTCCTTGTTTCATGGCAAAAGGCCACTTTTCAAAAAATCTATTTTTAGAATTTAAAATCTTAAGTTTAAATATCTTGTTCAATTATGTTCTACTACTTTATCTCATTTTTTATTATCTAATGATGAAAAAAATCTTGTCCTAAAAAATATTAGATAGTGCTGGAATTAATTGATAACAATCCTTTTAACATACTTCTTATCGCCTACACTCACTTTAATAAGGTATAGCCCTTTAGACAAATCTTTTACTGGAACATTGATTTTGGATATGCCACTTTCCAATGTTCTATGAATAGAAGTCAAAACTTGTTGACCATTTAAATCAAATGCTTGCATAGTAAAGGGTACAGGGGTAGTAACACTCACATCCAGTGTGAATTGATTACTAACAATAGTAGGGTATAACTTTAAGTTGTCTTCTTCAAGAAGCAGACTATTTGTAGTTCTTCCGTTGGAGCCTTCAGGATTAGAGGCATACCAAGTACCGTCTTTGTACCAGCCTTCACCACTTCTATTAAGGTCGCCTGTTTGAGCACCAGCACCATTATGGAAAAGTAAGTTACTTGATGTAGCACCTTCTATGGTATAAGTATACCATCCATTTCCTTCATCTGTCATTAGTTCTCCTGGCCAGTTTGAACTCGTACCATTCGATGCTCCCCAATAATGAATACTTGTGCTGTTACCCCAAGTCGATTTGTAATGAACGACCAAACCACTTGCCGGTTGAGGTGCTTGATCTGACCATTGGCCATTTTCAAACCAACCTTCTTTATCTCTTGTCATATCATCCGTTTGGTTACCATTATTATCATGGAAAAGTAAGTTTGTTGATTGAACTCCGGCAGGGAATTCATACACATACCATCCATTTTCCATCGTCATTGTGGCACCAGGCCAAACGGCATTCGCTACACTACCACTTGGTACCGCACCCCAATGATAAATCATATTGTAACCTTTTACATGTACTTTAAAACCGCCTCCAGTATTGTTTTCATTCACTGTAAATGAAGAGCTTGCTAAAGTACTTGTATTACCAGATGCATCTTCAGCATAATATTGAATTGTAGCATCTGCTGTCAATGTAATTGTAGTGCTACCATACGCTATTTCTGATGGTGTACTTCCATCGGTAGAATAATATATTTTAGGGTTTGCATCTTCGTTATCTGATGCAGACAAAGTGACTGTTACACTACCGTCAAAGGTTCCGCCATCAGGAGTAATAGATGTAGTTGGAGCTTCAGTATCAGGAGTGATGGGTTGAGGTTCAGGAACCCATCCATTGTCATACCATACATCTCCACAAATATTCATTTCATCATCCGTAACCTTAGATCCATCGCATAATAGAATCAAATTTGTACAGCTACCTTCAATGGTATATTCATAATATCCTTCATATTTCGATGAAGCTTGCATGCTTACACCAGGCCAAGTTGTTGTTGCTGTTCCATCGACAACTCCCCAGAAATAAATACTCGGATTACTACAGTTCGCCTTAAAATAAACGGTCATTGTAGAAGCTTCATTAAAAGTATAAGCCCCTTCCACTACATCCGAAGAACCATTTTCATTGATCGCAACAGCTTTCAA
Source organism: Flammeovirga sp. OC4 (assembly GCF_000812565.1). Classification (GTDB taxonomy): domain Bacteria; phylum Bacteroidota; class Bacteroidia; order Cytophagales; family Flammeovirgaceae; genus Flammeovirga. The sequence continues at coordinate 35,811 of NZ_JTAM01000040.1, forward strand.
CGTTTTTACTTCACCTGGATTACCACAGATGTCAAACGCCCCTGTATAAACAGCACTTGCTGAAGTAGGTGTCGAACCATCAAGAGTGTAATAAATTGTACCTTCAGTTGCTGTAAGCGAAACGTTAGCACAACCTGCTGAATAATTACCACTAGGAGTATTTAAAGTCAACTCAGGAAGTGTGATTACAGTACCTTTATCCCAAATAGCGTATCCAGGTCCTGAAACTTTTAAGTTCCAACCATTTCCAGGTGACCAGTTTCCTCCACCAATTTTCATGGCTACTTTATTGTCAATAATAGCAGCATAGTAAGAATTATCGTTTTGACCTTCTACTTGCACATAACTAGTGTTCGTGATATTGTTGGCCTTACGAATAGAAATCATGTCTTTTAATGCATCCTTGATTCCATAATCAAAGTAGTGAGAATAGAATACTACAGGAATTCCAGGGTGAGTCAGGATATAAGCATACCCTTGTAAAAGTTTGGAATTGTTAGAAGGATCATTAGGAAATGAGTTATTGCCATATTCTGATCTTACGGGCTCAGTATCGTGATTTTCTAGGAAAGATACCGCTTGATTGCCATGTGTACCTAATAAACTAGGTAAGCCATTAAGATAGTTGTAGTTGCCATTCACGGCATCGTGTAACGTATATTTTAGAGGGAAGTCAAAGGCAGATGAAGTGTTTTGTGCTCCATTCAGCCAGCTTACAATCTCGTTGTAAGGCTTCCATTGTTCTCCGATAGAAATATAAGGAGAAGTGGCGTTGTTGTATTCTGCAAAGTAATAGGCATTGAATCCATGTACGAAGTCATATCTCCATCCATCATACCCTACATCATTTTTTAGCCAGTTCATCCATTTTTTAACCTCATCACGAACTGTCAAAGAGTTGTGGTTAAGGTCTCTGGCAGCTTCATATTGAGTTCCGGAGTCGTTATCACCGCAAGCAGCACCTTTTTCAGTACTGTACTCGCTCCAGTTTACCTCATCGTCAGCACAAATAGAAGAACAACCTCCTAAAGATGGTTCTGTAAAATCTGCCCATCCTGTTGAACCTACTCTATGGTTGATAACAATGTCAGCAATAGCCTGTACATTATTATTACCAAGATTAGAAATTAAGGTTCTTAATTCAGCCTCAGTACCATAATTGGAGTTGAGGTCATACCATTTACGAGGAAGATAACCTGCTCTGTCTGCCGCATCAGATGGAGGTGGTAGCCAGATGGCATCAAACCCCGCAGAAGAAATATCTCCTACTTTACTGTTCAGATTTTGCCACCAATCTTTTTTAGTAGCATCAGCAGCTTCCCAGTGGAAACCTTGTAGAATTACATCATTTCTACCGCTCTGTTGAGCGAAAAGTCCATAGTTTAAGCTTAGTAATGCCAATACCGATAGGATAACGGTACGCATAAGAAGTAATTGTGATTTCATTTTCATTTCAAAAAGTAAGTTAATTTTCAGACCTATTATAAGAGCATCTCTAACATGCGTCTTAAGGCTTTATTGCTGGTTGAGAGAGCCTTATTAGTAATAGGTTGATACAATGTTACGGAAGAATGATTTTAGAATCGTACCCCTAGCTGTTTTTTAGGTGCTGAATAATTTTGTAACGTACCGGTAAATGAAGTGGTACTATGTAATCATATGTAAATCAATAACTTGCAATTAGTTAAGTATAGAGGTGTAAAAGTTAGAAATGAAGATTGAAGCTAGTCTTACTCTATTTATTTGTCAAATTTTAATTTTAAGGATTTGATATTCAGAGGTGTTGAATTCTTGTGGCTAGAGTCCTTTTTACTTTTATCACATTGTAAGCTAAGTTTTATTGATTATTATTCATTTTTTATGAATGGTAGATGGTATGCATTATGGTTCGCGAGAGACTGTCGCAAAACCTATTATAGTGTTGAAAAACCACCATGTTTCAAGTGTTAAGCGTTAGCGTCACTTGGAACTGATCATTGGCGAAGTCTCCCGACTTCGAATATAAGTTTCACACTTTCATTCATTTCGAAGTCGGGAGACAATATTTAATCACAAGTGACGCCTATCGGCTTAACACTTGCGATATAAAAGAAGCTTGAAAGTAGGACATAAAAGCATGCAGAATAATGGATTGGAAGTTTATGGTAATTTAGTTTACAGTGGTTTATCTTCGTTCAATAAAAAATCCCATCTTCTACTTTCGTAAAAGATGGGACAAGAGTTAAGTTGGGGTGTATAATTACTTTTGACTAGATTAAACCTACAAGGTCAATGCTAGGCTTTAAAGTTTCGTTTCCTTCTTTCCATTTTGCTGGGCAAACTTCAGAAGGGTTCGCAGCAACGAACTGTAAAGCTTTTAGTTTTCTCAATAACTCTTCAGCGTTTCTTCCTACGTTACCTGCAACTACTTCGTAAGATACGATTTCGCCTTCAGGGTTCACGATGAATGTACCTCTTTCAGCTAAACCTACTTCCTCAATCATTACGTCAAAACCTCTTGAAAGAACTCCTGTAGGATCTGCTAACATTGGGTAGTTGATTTTTTTGATTGTTTCAGAAGCATCGTGCCATGCTTTGTGAACGAAGTGAGTATCAGTAGACACAGAGTATACTTCAGTACCTGTAGCTTTGAATTCTTCGTATAAGTTTGCTAAATCTTCTAATTCTGTAGGGCAAACGAAAGTGAAGTCTGCAGGGTAGAAAAAGAATACTGACCATTTACCTAAAACGTCAGCTTTAGAAACTTCTTTAAATTCGTTGTTAGCGTAAGCTTGTACGTTGAAGTCTACAATTTGTTTTCCGATTTGTGACATAGTAATATCTATATATAATTAAATAATTTTTCGTTTTCTGAATCAGTTTGTTTCTGATCACATTGCAAACATAACAGGCGAATGAAAATAAGGCAAAGTGATAAAATCTATGACTGTATAAGATAAATTTATACAGCAATATTAATTTTATTTATACCATTAACTTTCAGTAGAATACAGCTTGGGATAGGTGCCTCGTTAGCAACTAAAATGTGAAAATGAAAAATCGTTAATGGTTATGCATTATGGTTCTTTAAGACGTTTTATTAAAACGCCCCTACAGCACTGCACTTTAGAAGATCATTATCAAACCCTTTTCTTTTGACCTCTAATGAACAATCATTTTGCAGTAAACCCCTCGGCCTTGAAGGGAAAAGCGTTAAGAATTTCATTTATTGAGCCGTTAAAAATGATTTCGCTGTTTGAGCATAGCGAGTTTAAAATCATTTAGGCTCAAGGAATGAAATTTAGCTTTTGACTTCAAAGCCTTGACTTTTTTGCTTCGTTTTTGTGTTAAGACAAAAATGAAGAAGAAGTAAGCTTGAAAGTAGATCTTATGGAAGCTTGCAAAAAGATAGATTGAAAATTGAGGGTAATTTAGTTTAAAGTATGATCCATAGAATATTAGTTATCAATTTTTTCTATTGCCACTTTTAAGTTGAAATTTTTGACGATGGCATCTATACCTGATTTTAGTTCTTGATAAACTTCAGGTTGATAAACTGCTTTTTTGAAAAAATATTCACCATTCACAATGATTTGATTATTTCTCTTATCGTATCCAAAAGATAAATAAGTAGAAATATCGTCATTGTTGATATAAAAGGGGGCAGGTAAATGGTTGACACCGTAGCCATCTGGCATCTTTATTTTAATGATATATTGATTCTTTTTAGGGTAAAGCATATCTACAGGGTATTCGCGAGTAGGTTGCTTTAATAAATTACTCTTAATGGATAATCCTTGAAAAGGGTCAATGACAAGTATATTATTTAACCTTGAAAGTCCTGATTGTCCCTTAAATGAAATGGTATACGGAAGATTAATATTGTCATAATTCAAACTTTTTATTTCAGACACTTCGTCAAATAGTGATTTCTTAAAATACTCTTCAATTTTTTCAGTATCATCTTTAAACAATTTTCTATGTTTATAGCCTTGATAAAAGTTCGCGACCACTTTCACATCTGATTCAACGATGTTTTCTTCTTCATCAATAGAAATATTGATTTCCGTTCTTTTGACAGAAGGAATATTGTATCCAATTTTCAACCAACTTACCTCTTTACTTTTATCAAGTATTAATGCATACTCATTGATACATCTTGTTGGAATCATATTGACTTCAAGAAGTGGTGCTGTAGCATCTGCAAGAAAAATTGTTTCACCTACTGTTACCTTTGCAAGTAAATAATTGAACATGCTTGTAAAAGGATAAGACATTTTTAGTTTTCCATGATCTCTTGTACTTAATATAGCTGGAGAAGCTTCTATACCAGCTTCTTGTAATAGTGCTATCATTAATAAGTTAAGGGCTGCTACATCTCCAGTCTTTTTATCGATCACATCCTTGGGGGTGTCATAAGTACCAAAGCCGGTAACTTTATTCCAAATGAAATTTTTTTTCATATAATTAATGATAGCAGAAGCTTTTTGAGCATCACTTAAGCCTTCTACTTTTAAGTCTTCTTGGAGCATCTTTTTTGCCATTCTTTTACAAATTTTCAAATACTTTCCCAAGTGTTCTAAGTTGTACAATGAAGTTATCAATTTCTCCCAGGTAGTGATTATTTCTTCTACCGTTAAGTCACTATAGGTCACTTTAGAAATTTGAAAGTCAATTTTTTTGATATAATCATTGATTGAAGTGATGTATGCTTCATCTTTGAATGCTTCTACATTTTTTAATACAGAAGTATAAATCATTTCTTTGTATTCTAAGCTCCCATAGCCTTTTGTAATTGTTCCTTTTTCAACATTGTAATAATCAAACTCATCTATTCTTTGCTCTAACCTAACGTACTCAAAAAAAGGAATCATAAATACCCTATGTTGACTATGAAGAGTTGGAATTTTTGATTGAAATTTCCAATGTGGCATTTTAAAAATATAGGGTGTGATGTGTTCGTATTTGTATTCAATAATGACACCCTCCTTTACATTAGGAAAAGTAAATTTCTTAATCATGGTGAATTCACTGATTCTTTCGGTGAATATGTTCTCAGATGAAATTTCTTTTTTATCAACGATACGACCATTTTCTATCACATAAGTGTAGGCTTCGATATTTTTTACTTTTTCGAAATCCTTTCCCTTTTTAGCAAAAAAAGGAATAGAGACGCTGGCATAATGTTCCCCTTCTTCATTTAAGATTTTTATTCTTTTGTGCCTTGTTGTACGAATAGAATACCCATCTAAGTAATCGAGAAACTTAGTTTCACCGACATCAAAAAGAACTACTGCTTCTGCAGCAGAATCAAAAGAACAGTGCGTTAACTTTATTTCTTCTTCTGATATTACACCTAATTTAGGTTCGATGGTATCTTGTCCTAGAGCAAAAAATGAATATACAGTTAGTAACAGTAGTAATAATAGTTGCTTCATTAGTATTTTTAATTTGTCTTGAAAGAAGGATATGCACTATTGATAGCCCTTCATAGGTTTATATTTATTAGGCTGCAAATATTGAACATATAGAGAAAAAATAAAATTTATAGTATGCTTTTATAAAAAAATACATTGTTGGCCCTTCAAGTTATAGACCAACAATGTAGTATTGATATTAATTGATATCTAAAGGTTCAAACCCTTTGGTAGGGTATTCTACTTCATATTGAAGAATTAATTCTTTGGTTTTGGAAGCTTCTAAATAAAACTCCCATTTTACTTCACCGTCTTCCTTATTCAAACGTCCTTTGCTTAATTCCAATGGAGTCACAATCACCTGATCATTGGTAGAAACCGGAATTTGATCCAGCACTTCAATATTGATCTTCGATGATTTATTATTTTTTACAGTAAGTTTCCAAACTCTATTGGTACGTTTTTTATTACTAAATGAACGCTTCTTTTCCATCTCATAAGCTCTTTCTCTTTTGACAATAATGCTCTCATCAATGCCTAAAGAGATGTCCAATGTATCTGTAGATTGACTTGATTGCAGGAATGTTTTGCCTACAAACTGATTCTCAAAATAGATATTGGCATTACCAGGAATGAAATTGTATTTTCCCCAATCCGTAACTTTTCCTACCAAAAATACATCCGTGTTAAGCTTAGGAATAGCTCTGTAAGAGTAAAGAGCTTCAATTTTTTCATTTTTCAAAGAAATTTCCTTTTCCCTTGTGCCATCATTAATCGTGTATTTTTGAGGTATTTTGTAAGTAAACTGTGTTTGGAAAGAAGTACTTTCGATGTTCCATCCTGAATAAACTTCAACTTCCTGTATGTATTCTTCCTCTATCTCATCACTAGCTCCCCAATCATCATCATTAAACTCTTGTACTATTCTACTTTTTTGCGGAGCAATCTGTACACCGGCCACTTTACCTTGAAGCATATTGTAATTATTTCTATTGGCTGAAACTAAGTTGAGGTAAAGAGGTTCAAGATAGGGAAGTGTGTTGTCTTTTGATGGATTTCCTGATGCAATGCTGACATTAATATCTTTCCAATCAATCCCTGTATTTTGATAAATGTTGGCTTTGAAAACGACATCAAAAGGAGAATTAATATCCTTAGCCAACACGTCATACGTTGGGTTCCAACCTACATTATTCACAATATATTTTAGAAGACACTTTATATTTTGTTCTTTTTCAGATTGCACAGTAACCAAAATATCTTTAAAATAAGTCTTATGTTTCTTTCTGATCTCATTGGCTTCTTCTTGTAGCTTTTTGATCTCTTCACTTAGTGTTTTGATTTCTTTTTGGTAAATGCTTTTTTCCTTTTCTACTTGAAGTCTTTTATCATGAAAAAAAGCGAGTGCACTTTTCAATTCTGCAATATTAAGGTTATTGGAATTGATCGTTTTATTGGCCTCTAAGAGCTCTAGATCCTTATTTAAAATCTCTAAATAGGTGTCTTTTTCTTTAATTTTCTCTTTGATACCTTTGATCTGATCCATCAATTTTTGATAGGCATCATTATCTTTCAATAAGATATTATTTTGCTGGTAGTCTATGGATAAAACCCTAACACCATTCGCTTGAAATTGTATTGTATTGGTAAAAAGGTAGGAAGAAAGTCCTTTAAAAATAATGGTAGATTTTCCCTCTGGAATAGCAACAGCAGCTTTTCGTTCCACGCTTGCAGAATTGGTATAGACTGTCGCATTGCTCACATTGGTTTTTACTTCAATAGGTGTATTCGCCAACGTCAAAAAAGGAAGGCATAAAATGATAAATAGAGCATTGATATTTTTTCTCATAAGACTAAGTATAGTGATTGATATTTTTAATTTGACCGAGTATTTGTTCCTATTTATAGACATTTGAAGAATGAAATAGGAAGCAATAGAAATGGTTATTTATAGATTGATAACATTTTATATAACCATAAATACATTAAAAAATTGCTGCTTTATGCAAAAAGTAGGGGCCTTTATCTTCCTTTTTAACACAAAAAAAGGATTAAGCTTTCACCTAATCCTTTCATTTGACGATTGTTGTATCTTTTGTAATTCTCTGCTATTGAGATAAATTATTTTGCCATCATTGAGTCTTCAACAACATTGACTTTATTTTTATCAACAGGCATTGTAATTGTGATTTCATAACGACCATCCAAGGCATATGATTCACGTTGAATTTCTGTTAATTCAATTCCAAATTCTTCAATCATTGGAATTGCTGCATTTGAAGCCTCAGCTTCTGCATAAATTTCGTATTCAGGCTTACTAACCACGTGTACTTTCATAATACCTCTTTTGTGGTTGTAAGAGTAAGTGTAAACAATATCATTAAAATCGTTGTTGTTTACATCTTTACCAAACGCATTTGAGACAAAAGCTCTTCTTTCTTTAACGTAATGTAATGTTCCTTCTTCAGTTTCTATTGTTTGAGCTTGTAATGAGAATAACGTTCCGAAAAATAATAGTGATGAGATGATTAAATTTTTCATGATTTTTAATGGATTTATATTTTTGTAATAACTTATAGCTCAATTAACGGGAAAGGTTGAGATAAGGTGCTGATTATTAGGATTGATTAAGTAAATGGATGGTAACAAATTTATCTTTTCATCAACTAATTTTTTAATCATAAGTTTTTTGTTTAATACACAATACTGACTTTTTCTTTATATGCACTGTGTACTTTGGTGTTTTTGATGAGAAATGATATCCCGAAAATGAGTGTTTTTTTAAGTTGTTCTAGTCTAAAAATTTATTTGATTTATTTTCTCAAATTTATCTTGAAAGATCTCTTCAACGTATTTTAGCTCCTCTTTTGACTTAATATCAGACCTTGAAGCAAAGTATAATGTATTGTCAGTACTTACTTTTCCTTCCCATACTAATTTAATTTTACCTTCAGCGATAGCTTCTTTACATAAAAAGTCTGGAACTAATGCTACTCCTTCAGCATGATAAAGGCAACGAATGATAGAAGTAATATTTGGTAGAATATAATTTGGTTTAAAAGCAGGCTTTTTCCCTAGGTTCTCAAACCAAAACCTTCTGAAGTGTTCCATTTCATTTGAAGCACTATACCAAGTCTTTTCTTGAAGTACGTCCTCCAAAGCTTTCCATTTTTTTGTTTCAATCAATTTTTCAATCTCGGTCGTATCCACATTATTTCCTGCGATCAAAATGATTCTCTCTTTCGAAAATGGGGTGTATGTCACATGTTGATTTTTGGTGTCAGGAGTTTTTGGAGTAATCACCAAATCCAAAAGGCCATTACTAAGGTCTTTGATCAAATCAATATGACTTCCGAATTTTGCAATAAGGTCAAATTCTAGTTGAGGTACTTTAGGCTCTAAAATTAATTGAAACATCTCCGAACACATTCCTATATGTAATGAAGGTTTTCGCTCTTTAGAAGTTCTTCTAAAATGCTGTTCGGCTTTCTCCAATTTCTCAATGGACCCAATGATATATTCATATAGAAACTTTCCTTCTTCTGTAGGGATCATCTTTCGAGAAGTTCTTTCAAATAGCTTTTTACCAATATAAGCTTCCAAAGCATTGAGGTGCACGCTCACTCCGGGTTGTGAGGAATACAAAGCATTGGCTGCTTTTGTCAACGTTCCATTTTCATAAACTTCTTTAAAAGTTCTGTACCATTCTAAATTGACCATAATCTTATCTATTAAAATTTTTATACAAAGGTATAAAATGTATTATTTTTATGATAGTAATTCGTGTTTTACTTTTGTAATTGTCAAGTCAAACGGATTGATAATCCAATACTTGGCTTGGTACTTATTATCATCAAAAAACGAAAACATGAAAAATATACTAATTATCAACGCTGCACATCCATTTGCTCATTCAGGAGGAAGATTTAATAAAACACTAGCTGAATTTACAGCCAATTATTATGCAGATAGAGAAGATATAAACGTTAGAACAGTTCAGATTGGAGACGAATATGATCCAGTAGCTGAGGTTGAAAATTTCCAATGGGCTGATGTAATCATCTATCATGTACCGATTTGGTGGTTTCAAGTTCCTTTTGGTTTTAAAGAATACATTGATCAAGTATTTACAGCAGGTCATCAAAATGGAATCTATAGGAGTGACGGTAGAAGCCGTAAAAATCCTGCTATCAATTATGGAACAGGTGGAATGTTGCATGGTAAAAAATATGTATTGACTACAAGTTGGAATGCTCCTAGTACTGCATTTACCATGAAAGGGGAGTTTTTCCAAGAAAGAAGTGTAGACGATGGTGTGATGTTCGGTTTCCACAGAATGAATGCCTTTACAGGGATGGAATTAATAGATACCCATCATTTTTATGATATGGAAAAAAATGCAGATGTGCCTAAAGAGTTAGATAAATACAATGACTTCTTAAAGCAGTTAGCACTTTAAAAAATATTGAATCAGCTCGTAATGGGCTGATTTTTTTTGTCTCATAAATTATTGAATTCCATCTTTACTACTGCAATGCTACTTCAAACCTCTTCATTTTTTTGATCCAGTAGAAAAATGCTACAAATTGAATAGAATTTGATATAAAATTGATAGTGTCTTCGGCGTTATGGATTCTATTTTTATCAAATGAAAAATAACAGAAGAACATTTCTAAAACTTTTAACGCAATCCACTTTTGGCCTGACATTTTTTCCAACTACTCTTTATGCAATGAATGATCAAACTTCTTACGTTGATAACTTAGGTATTCAACTTTGGACTTTAAGAAATGAAATAGAAAAAGACCCTTTGGGGACATTGACAAAAGTAAAAGACTTTGGCTATAAGCAATTGGAAGGCATGGGACTACCACAAGTTCAATCCTTACAACCAATAGCATCAGAAGTAGGTTTATCCATCACAAGTTCTTTTTTTCAATGGACCTATTTAACTGAAAACTGGAGTTTGGCGAAACAGAAAGGGATACAAAAAATTGAGAATGTTGATACTTTCGAACATTTGGTGGAAATGGCTCACCGATTAGGATTAACACATCTTACTTTCGGTTATATCTTTGAAGAAGAAAGGGGAGTAGAAAATTATAAAAAATGGGCAGATGCTTTAAATAAAGCTGGCGAACTATGCAATGAGGCGGGAATAATTTTATCCTACCATCATCATGGTTTTGAGTTTCAAAAAGAAAACAATACTTCTATTTTTGAAATCCTAACTCATCGCTTAGAAAGTGATTTAGTAAAATTTGAATTGGATACCTTCTGGTTGGAGATTGCGGGTTTAAATGCTACCGAGGTACTTCAAAGTTTAAATGGAAGAGTTAGCACTCTACATCTCAAAGACTTGAGGAGTAAGGATGAAGTCTATTTCAATGATCAGATTGTTCCCCATGATTTTTTTGTTCCTGTCGGGAAAGGAGTAATTGATTTTCCCATTTTACTTGAAGAAGCAAAACGTCAAAATATCAAGTCTTGTTTTGTAGAACAGGACTATTCAGAAGATACTTATCTGAGTATCAAAGAAAGTATGGAGGGGTTAAAGAAGATGGAGTTGAGATAAGGGTGAGTAGATGTTGTAATGGTAACTAGAAGGTTATTATAAAACCTTTGTCTTTTTGATTTGTAATCAGGCATTCATTTAGTAGTAACTCCCCCGGCCTTGAAGGGAAAAGCGTTAATAAT
>NZ_JTAM01000041.1 GCF_000812565.1 Flammeovirga sp. OC4
GGAGATACTACTAAATGATGGTCTGATTAAACGTTAAAAGACAAAGGTTTTATAATAATTTTCTAAAATGCAGTTCTGTAAGGATGTTGCATTGCAACGTCCTTGCAAACCATACACTCCATTTGTCCTTCACAAAAGGAATGATATTAATAATGAAAAGGAAAATTTAAGAAATAGTCATTTTTAATAAGTAGTAGGGTTATTATAATTCAGCAATATTTCATTAGTAACGACGTGGAGTTTTAGTCACTGCTTTTCATGTATGTTTCCACTTATAACTTTTGTTCGCTACGTTTTATTTTCATTAATATTACTTTAGAATCAACATTAAGAATTTGCGTTCCATTATCAAAGTTTGCTAATGAATTATCCCAATTACAGTGGCCGCAACATATTCTTATTGAGTTTAATTTTTCAATATGCTCTCTAATTTTACTATTCCCAATCTCATTATTTTTTGGAAAGTCTGGAGTTTCGTGAATTAGGATAAAGTCTAGCTCATGTTGAGAAAGTTTCGTTAACCCATTTAAGAAATCAGATTCTTGAACTCTATTTACCTTGTCTTTTCGACCTATTATTCCACTTATTCCCCCTATTTTCATCCCATTCAATGCTATTTTCTCTTTATGAAGAATGTGAATATTTTCTTGTGATTTGAATTGCTCCTTTTCACTTTCATTACCAAAAGTATCGTGATTACCTGCAATACCCACCACCCATTCAAAGTAATTATTAAATTCTTCCCATACCTTTCTAACATCTCCACTTGCTCCTCTTTTTTCCAACGACGTATACAGATCTCCACATAACAAAACACCTATTTTTTTACATTTAGGTAATTCGATTTCAATTAACGTTTTTAAAAAAGAGGGTAGTTTTTCGCCAAGTAAATATTTTTGACCATTTTCCTCAGCTATTCCTTGTAAATCAGAAGTTATGATTAGTAAGTCGATATCTGTATTTACATTCTCATATTCTCCAAAATAAATTGGAAGTATTTTGTGTAATATTTCAGGTGAATTATTTTGACCGATACTTCTCGAACCCACTTCCAAATACGGATAGGTTTCTAAAAGGCTTTTATGATCAATCGTTATTTTCATTTTTATGACATAAAATAATATAAGCTTATTATTTGATACTAAAGAATGAACTAAGCTTTGATTAATAAGATGATTTTAGCCGTTTTTCTAATTGATCTTGATACAGCAAGTATTCATTGAGTGCATCATTTATAATAGAAATTGAAAAGCCTCTTCAAACTAATTGTTAATGTAATACAAAACAACATTCTTTGATAAGTGAAAGATAGATAAAAACACCCTTTTAATATGCAACTCCTGAGTAAGAAGTTATTCGAGATCATTATTTTTTAAACTTATCTATAAAATCACTTAGTACGAATGTATGATTTCCTTTTGCTGAAATTTTTGTAATTGCCTGCATAAATTGAATAAAACGAATGTTATCATCATCCTTCATCATATTCGATGCGTTTTTCAAGGCTCTTGCTGTTGCTACTGTGGAGCGTTCATTTTCCAAATCTGTTTCTCCCTTTATTTTTGCTTCAAGCTTTTTAGCAAATAAGTTTTGAACACTTTTAGGAAAAGTAATGTCTTTTAAAAATTGATTTTTAATTTACCTGTAATAATGTTTTATATATATCATGAGTGTGCTTATCATTATTAAATGTATTTTCATTAGTTCTTATTAGTCTTATATTTAAATCTAAAAACTCATTTAATGAGTTCGATAATACAAAATTAACCCTTCCATCTCTTTGGATATTCCCTACTTACAAACCTTTTATACCTTATTATAAGGGATGATTTTTTAAGCAAAAAAAAAGCACCGATATTTCTATCAATGCTTTTTGTACCTGGGGTGGGACTCGAACCCACACGAGCAAAGCCCACAAGATTTTGAGTCTAGCGTGTCTACCAATTCCACCACCCAGGCGGAAATTAAAAAACAATTGTAGTACCTAGGGTGGGACTCGAACCCACACGAGCAAAGCTCACAAGATTTTGAGTCTAGCGTGTCTACCAATTCCACCACCTAGGCAAATTGTTTTTTAATTTCAATATGGACAAAAGTACTTGAGGTGGGACTCGAACCCACACGAGCAAAGCTCACAAGATTTTGAGTCTAGCGTGTCTACCAATTCCACCACTCAAGCGAAAAATAAGAAAATGAACGTAGTACCTAGGGTGGGACTCGAACCCACACGAGCAAAGCTCACAAGATTTTGAGTCTAGCGTGTCTACCAATTCCACCACCTAGGCGGTTCATTTCATATTTTGTGTACTTGCTTTTCGTTTAAAGCGATGCAAATATGCAAGGTTAATTCATATAAAACAAACTGAATTTCGCATCACAATAGAATTACCTTATTAAATCCTTGAATCACAGGTAGAAATTCTTAGAATAATAAATGTAAAGTAGGTGATAAAGGCACAATAAGTAAAATAGATAAGCTTTATTGGTACTTATATAAAGGATTGATTTTTCCAATGTATATCAAAGTAATACGTCATTAATAATACATTCATTAATTCTCTTCTTCATAAAAGCAGCTGTACAATTAAAAATAAACCCCTCGTCAACTACTCAATTTTGTATTGACGAAGGGTAAAGATTTATTTTGAAAGCATTACAAATAAAATTGCAAGCTAACTTTATTGATCACTTTCATTTTTAAATCAACTGTTATTATTCCCAGAGACCTTTTAAACTTTCCATATACTTATAGTCCGTCAGGTCAATTTTTGTTGGGACTATACTACCATAATTATGTTCTATTGCATATTCATCAGTATCTTCCGCATTATCAGGATTTACAAATTTCCCTGTCAACCACAAGTATTTTCTTCCGCTTGGGTTTACTCTTTCATCAAACTGCTCATGCCAACGTCCTTTGGCTTGTCTTCCGACTTTCATTCCTTTAATAGGCTCTCCATTGTATTTCGGAAAGTTGACGTTGAGTGCCGTTCCTTGAGGCAGACCATTTTCTAATACTGATGTAGCTACTTTTTTGACCCACTCTCGTGTATGTTCAAACTCCGCATCGTAGCTGTAATCACATACACTAAAGCCTACACTTGGCAACCCTTCAATAGTTCCTTCCAAAGCCGCTGACATTGTGCCCGAGTAGAGTACACTAACAGAGGTGTTACTTCCATGATTGACACCACTTACCACTAAGTCTGGTTTTTTAGGGAGAATATGATTTTTGGCCAACTTAATACAGTCGGCAGGTGTACCCGAACATTGGTAGGCTTCTATACCCCAATCGCTAAATAAATCTGATTTATGATATCTTAATGGGTCTTCTATGGTGATTGCATGTCCCTGTCCTGATTGTGGACTATCCGGAGCCACAATTACTACTTTTCCAAGTTCACGCATTATATCTGCTAAAAATTTAATTCCTTTTGATGTAATTCCATCATCATTGGAAATAAGAATTAAGGGTTTCATATTATTATTTTGTTTTTATTCAAAGCAAGCATTTATGACCAAGAATGAGCGAATGGAAGAATTTTCAATCAATATTCAATCGTCATTCTTCTTCATTACATTACGATTGGTCTGCTGCTTAAAAAAGGGCTATTGATTTAACAGCCCTAATTTAGTTTATTAATTTGAAATTTCTTTTTTCTCTACGAGTGAATCATAATACCTTACAATTTGTAGAAAATCTTCCCGGTCTTTATAATCCAATTTGTTGATATTAATGAAGGCTTTTACTTTATCCTTATGCTTTCCAAAATATGCCAGCATAGTTTCTTCTTTTCTCATATCTACCTGTCTGATATCTGCAAACATATCCATGAGGTAAAAATCGTGAACTAAAACACGTCTACGTGTATTGAAGTTACTGCCCCAATATGGGTCATAAGATGTTTCTGATATTTCAGCGATTCTCTCTCTCGCAAATAAGATGTAAGGTTCTCCTTCTTCTATCAACTCAAAAAAGTGGTTTTTCACATATCCTTTTGATTTCTTAAAAGGTAAAGAGAAAAAGACTCTTTGTCGTTTGGTCATCGCATCCATGATCTCAAACGATTGAACATTTTGAGCACCATACGATTTAATGACGCCATTGACAATCACCTGTATTGACTCTACTCCTTCTTCTAATGAATACTTCACTCTACCTCTCATAGAGTTGCCATTTTTTAAATCCACTTCACCTTGATGCCAATATTCAGATGGAAAATCTTGTGCAAAGATGGATAGCGGGAGAATAAAAATAAGCAAATAGGTTAGTGTTACTTTAAATTTCATGTGCATGCTTTTTCAAGTTCAGTGAATATGTGCAAGTGCTAAATTATAGAAAATGATATAAAAATAATGAACTGAGTCACTTTTATCATTAGAGTTTTCACGGCTTTATTTTTTTTATAGCCTCAAAACCTTCTTTTACTCATCATTAACCTATGATTTAATTCGTGGGAAAATGATGAGGAAATAAACCGAAACTATTTTATAGTGATTTCTATCAAGAAGCCCTTATATAAAAATACATTATTTTTTTCACATCAGAAACAATTCCGGAAAATATGTTAATGACACACCCAAAAGATGACATAAGTTTTGTTTTAAATAAAAATTAATTTTTTTTGCGAATTTTCGCTATTTTTCTACTCTTCTTATATTAATACTTAAAGTTTCATATTTACACTTATTTATAACATACATATTTTATTATTTATATTTTATATTTTTGAATGATTATTCACTGGCGAATTTTCGCTTTTTTTATTCAATTCGCTTTTTATATCTTTGAGACATCATTCACCCAGACAAAACTTTAAATACTATGAGAGCACAACCAATTACACAGCTTGAAAATTTAGAGATTAAAGGTTTAATTTCTAAACAATTCGAAGAGATACTAACTCCAGAGGCTTTAGAGTTTGTAGTCCGTTTACATGAGAAATTCAACAAAAGGAGAATTGCTCTTTTAGAGGCTCGCATCAAAAGACAACACACCATTGATGAGGGCAAACGACCTAACTTTTTAGCGGAGACCGCTTACATCCGTAACAGTGAATGGACCGTTGCAGAGGTAAAGGATGACTTAAAAGACCGTAGAGTTGAAATCACAGGGCCAGTAGATCGAAAGATGATCATCAATGCATTGAACAGTGGAGCTAATGTCTTCATGTCTGACTTTGAAGATGCGAACTCTCCTACTTGGGACAACAACATCAATGGTCAAATCAACCTAAGAGACGCTATTCGAGGAACTATTCAGTACACTCACCCAAAAACAGGGAAGGAATACCAATTAAATGAGAAGACAGCTACGCTGATGGTTCGTCCTAGAGGATGGCATTTGATCGAAAAACACATCATTATTGATGGTCAACCTGCTTCTGGCGGATTGGTGGATTTTGGTCTTTACTTCTTCCATAATGCGAAAGCTCTATTGGAAAAAGGTAGTGCTCCTTACTTCTACCTTCCTAAGATTGAAAGTCATTTGGAGGCAAGACTTTGGAACGACATTTTCGTTTTCGCCCAAGATTATATAGGGATTCCTCAAGGAAGTATAAAAGCGACTGTATTGATTGAAACGATCTTAGCAGCCTTCGAAATGGATGAGATCTTATATGCATTAAAAGATCATTCAGCAGGTTTGAATTGTGGACGTTGGGATTATATTTTCTCATACATCAAGAAGTTTAGAAATGATCCGAACTACATGTTACCTAACAGAGCACAGGTGACCATGAAAGTTCACTTTATGAAATCATATTACGAACTTTTGATTCAGACGTGTCACAAGAGAGGTGCTTTTGCGATGGGTGGTATGGCTGCTCAAATTCCAATCAAGGAGGATGAAAAAGCCAATCAAAGAGCCATTGAGAAAGTAGCGAAGGACAAAACTCGTGAAGCAATGGCAGGTCATGATGGTACTTGGGTTGCTCACCCTGGCTTAGTTCAAACGGCTAGAGATGTATTTGATAGGTATATGGGTGGTCCTAATAATTTGAAAAAACCAATCACTCATAAAAAAATCACCGCAGAAGATCTTCTTAAAGTACCTGAGGGTGATATCACCATCGATGGTTTGAAAAATAACATTGATGTAGGGATTCAGTATATCGCTAGATGGTTGGATGGACAAGGTGCCGTTCCGATCTACAATTTAATGGAAGATGCAGCTACTGCTGAAATCTCTAGAACACAAGTTTGGCAATGGATCAAACATAGAGCGACTACAGCAGATGGCACTTTGATCACCACTGAATTGTACAGAAGCTTGCTTCCAGAAATCATGGATACCATTAAAAACTATGTTGGAGAAGAGAACTTCAACAATGGTAAATATGAGGAAGCGAAAAACATCTTTGATGAATTGGTAACTACAGACGAATTTATTGAATTCCTTACGTTACCGGCTTATCAACAGATATAAAGAGTAAATCGATTACTCTTATTCTCAAAAAATAACCAATACATTATTTATAAAAAAAGGGCACTATAATTAAATAGTGCCCCCCAATGTAGTGAATGCTGGATGGGGGTCCAATGCATACACGTTTATACATTTTCAACACAGTAAATTTAACACAATTATGACAAAGCAAGAAAGAATCAATGCACTAAAAGAAGATTGGGCAACAAATCCAAGATGGGCAAATATCGAACGTCCTTATTCCGCTGAAGAAGTGATAAAGCTTCAAGGAAATGTTTTTGTGGAGCATTCTCTTGCACGTCAAGGGGCAGAAAAGTTTTGGAAAGGATTACATTCAGAACATTTTATGGCAGGATTGGGTGCTTTGACAGGCAACCAAGCGATTCAGGAAGTTGAAGCTGGATTAAAAGCGATCTACCTTTCGGGGTGGCAAGTAGCGGCAGATGCCAACTTAGCGGGTCAGATGTACCCAGACCAATCGTTATACCCTGCCGATAGTGTTCCTAAAGTAGTTGCTAGAATTAATAATGCTTTAAGAAGAGCCGATCAAATCCAATCTGTAGCCGATAAAAATGATACAGATTATATGGTGCCAATCATTGCAGATGCAGAAGCTGGGTTTGGTGGAAATCTAAATGCTTTTGAATTGATGAAAATGATGATCGAATCAGGTGCTTCAGGGGTACACTTTGAAGATCAACTTTCTTCAGCTAAAAAATGTGGGCACTTGGGCGGTAAAGTACTTGTACCAACTCAAGAGGCAATCAACAAATTAGTAGCTGCACGACTTGCTTCTGATGTTTGTGGTGTTCCTACCATTATCATTGCGAGAACAGATGCAGATGCAGCCAATTTACTGACAAGTGATATTGATCCAAGAGATCGTGAGTTTATTCATGGAGAAAGAACTGCAGAAGGTTTTTATGAAGTGAAAAACGGTTTGGATCAAGCGATTTCTAGAGGTTTATCTTACGCTCCTTATGCCGACCTTATCTGGTGTGAAACTTCTCACCCTGATTTGGAAGAAGCAAAACGATTTGCTGATGCAATTCATGCAAAATACCCTGGTAAAATGTTGGCTTACAACTGTTCTCCTTCATTCAACTGGGCATCTAAATTAAGCGTGGAGGAAATGGAGACATTCAGAGAAAACCTTGCTGATATGGGTTACAAATTCCAGTTCATCACATTAGCAGGCTTCCATGCCTTGAATACTAGTATGTTCGAATTGGCCAAAGCATATAAAGAGAGAGGAATGGCCGGTTACTCTCAATTACAAGAAAAAGAATTCAGCTTACAAACAGACGGTTTCAGAGCAGTGAAACATCAAGCTTTTGTGGGTACTACCTATTTCGACGCTATCCAAAATACAGTGACAGCAGGCACTTCATCGACGACAGCCATGGAAGGTAGTACTGAAACTGCTCAATTTTAGAGGATGCTGAACTAATGATTTTCAAGAGATGATAAATATAAATAGTTAAATCTCAAACCGAGTTTAAACGTAACAATTGGCTTATAAACAGAATATTTCCAGTCATCTATTTGAAGATCTATTAGTTCTCACATACTCCGAACACTTACATATGGTTACCTAAAATTTTAAAACTCTCTCATGGCTATGGGAGAGTTTTTTAGTGAATGAGAAGATGGCACTAATTGTAGAAATTGAATTCATACCAACTCCAAGTCACCCAAAGATCAATCTCTTTATATATAAAAACCACTCTAGCTAATGAACTAAAGTGGTTTTTAATTTATATGATTTAATAATGTAATTATGATTGCTCACTCATAGCCAAGCCATACTTATAGACATCTAAAGCTCTTTCTCTTGCCATTTTGTGATCCACCATAGGTTGTGGATAACCAAATCCATCAAATTCAGGGACCCATTTTTTTATGTATTTAAAATCAGGGTCAAATTTCTTAGTTTGTGCAGTAGGATTAAATACTCTGAAATAAGGTGCTGCATCACATCCAGTTCCTGCTGCCCACTGCCAATTGCCATTGTTAGAAGAGAGTTCAAAATCCAATAGCTTTTTTGCGAAGTAAGCTTCTCCCCATCTCCAATCGATCAAAAGATGCTTACACAAGAAACTCGCTACAATCATTCTCACTCGATTATGCATGTAACCAGTTTGGTTTAATTCCCTCATGCCAGCATCAACAATGGGGTAACCGGTTTGACCATTTTTCCATTTCTCAAAATCCTGCTCATTGTTTCTCCACTCGATATGTTCGTACTTTTTCTTAAAACTTAGATCGATTACATCAGGGAAATGATATAGGATTTGCATAAAGAATTCTCTCCAGATCAATTCCGAAAAGAAACTTGGATGATCTTGCACCTTATGCACTAACTCTCTAATACTAACTGTCCCAAAACGAAGGTGAACTGACAAATTACTTGTTCCTTTTACTGAAGGAATATCTCTATCAGTATCGTATTTTTCTAAATGGTCTATTTTGTAATCCAAAACCTTGATTTTAGACCTTTCAAATCCAATATCTTCTAGGGTGGGAAATTTAAATTGCTGCTGAATTATATTTGATGTATTTAATTCAACCTTATATTCTAAAGTTTTTGAGGAATCAAATTGTTTTAGCCACTGATTTTTAAAAGGAGTAAAAACAGTATAAGGTTTTCCATCCTTCTTCAATACCTCGTCTTTCGCATGAATGACTTGATCTTTAAAAAGGTGAAAAGGTATATTCTTTCTATTAAAGTAATCTCCTATTTCCTGATCTCTTTTGATCGCATAAGGTTCGTAGTCTTCATTGGTATAGATTCCTTTGATCTCAAATTCCTCCTCTAATTCCTTATATACTTCAAAAGGCTTCCCAATTTTTATCAAAAGATTAGTGTTTAAACCTGCTAATTGAGCATTTATCTTTGACAATTGATCGTATATAAAAGTGATTCTAGCATCATCTCTATCTAATTCATTGATTATATCACCATCAAAAATAAACAGTAGCACTGTCGGTGCCTTATCGTTAAGAGCGTGACTCAAAGCCGCGTTATCAAATAGACGAAGATCTCTTCTATACCAAAAAATTGAAATCTCTTTTTTCATTATCGTTCTTATGTAGATTAAAGGTGTTTCAATCTAACTAAAGAAACGATCAATTGTTCTATTTTACCTTAAAGAAATCAAGGAAGTTGGCTACTGCATTCTCATTATCCATCCCATTAATAGTATGTTCCCCTCCTAAGAAGTTCATTCCAAGGTAGGATGCCGAATGTTTGAAAGGGTGCCAGAAATCATCACCTAGATTACCTCCATTAGAAGTAGTAATAACAGCCATATTTTTTCCTCTTAGCTGTCTCCCTAAATCTTTCTCAATTGTAATTAGATCGGTGATTCTATCAAAAAACACCTTCGTCATTCCACTCATTGCATACCAATACACTGGCGTTGCGAAGACGATTGTATCATATTTTTCAATGATCTTTTTCATTAAGGGAATAAAATCATCTTCTGTATACTGATGCTCATAATCATAATGCCCAATCTTATACTCCAATAGATTTATGAGCTCAAACTCTCCTTCTTTTTGAAGTCGTTGTGCTAGTTTTAAAGTATTACTTTCATTTCTAGCACTACCGACTAATATTACTGACTTCATCTATTATAATGTTACGATTCTACACTGCTCAAAACCTATTTCATTTCCATAGGTTTCCATCGTCCAATCGCTCAGTGCTTTTAAGACAGGCAATAAAGCTTTTCCTTTTTCCGAAAGAGAATACTCCACTCTTGGTGGTATTTCTGGGAACTTCTGACGGATAATTAAACCATCTTCTTCTAATTCTTTCAGTTGTTCTGTCAAAACCTTCTTAGAGATGGTTGGTGTAAACATGAGTAATTTCCCAAAACGTAAACTACCATTTGCCAATAAGTACATAATTATTGGTTTCCACTTCCCTCCTATGATATTCATTGCATGTACCAATGAGCACAAATTGGGGTTATCTATTACTTTTCTTCCCATAAGTCACCTTTTTGTAACCACTATTTTTTCAGTTATCGAACCTATTAGTTTCTTTTCTAAACTAATGTTAGTTCCTTTACGAAACAAATATAACACAAATCGAAACAAACATGAAAAAAATATTAATTATTAACGGTCATCAGTACTATCCATTTGCGGAAGGAAAACTAAATAACACATTAATCCAGAAGGCATCTTCTTGGTTGGAAGAAGCTGATTTTGAGATCAAATACACTTCTTCTGAAAAAGAATACGACGTAGAAGAAGAGATGGAGAAGTTCCTTTGGGCAGACGTAGTATTCCTTCAAACTCCATTAAACTGGATGGGCATCACTTGGAGCTTCAAAAAATACATGGATGATGTGTTTACCGCAGGTATGATGGGTAAGATGTCACAGGGCGATGGTAGAACTGCTGAAAACCCGAAACAAAACTATGGTTTAGGTGGTTTGTTAAAAGGAAAATATATGATCTCTGTTACTGCAAATGCCCCTAAGGAAGCATTCAACAATCCTGACGAAAAATTCTTTAACGGCATCAGTGAGGATGACTTAATGTTACCAATGCACCTAAACTTTAAATGGTTTGGTTTGGAACCTTTAGAAACATTTTTCGCTTATGACGTTATGAAAAACCCTGAAGTGGAAAATGATTTTATCCGTTTTGAAAAACACATTAAAGAAGAATTAATCCAAAAAGCTTAATTATGGAATTACAAGAATCACTAAGTAGACTCAAAGAAAAAATCGAGGGTGGAATGCCAGCCGAATTCGTAGAAATCATGCACCAAGCCACTCGTGACCTTGAAGCATCAGGAATCGGCGAAGGGATTTTAAAAGCAGGAGATAAGGCTCCTTCATTCTCTTTACCAAATCACAAAGGAGAACTTGTATCAAGTGAAGAACTCTTGAAAAAAGGACCTTTGGTAATCACTTTCTACAGAGGGGTATGGTGTCCTTACTGTAATACAGACTTGGCTTTCCTCAAAAGATACAAAGCACAGTTTGATGAAATGGGCGTGAATATGGTCAGTATCTCACCACAAACAGTTGAAAACAACTTAAAGATTGTTGAACAACAACGATTGAATTTTGATCTACTAAGGGATGCGGAAAATACTATAGCTGCTCAATTCGGATTGAAATGGGAAATGGTCGATCCGTTAAAGTCATTATACAATGACAAGTTCAATATCAAATTGAATGAATACAACGGTGATGATTCTTGGACACTTCCTGTTCCAGCAAGATTTATTATCGATACAGACGGTACAATCAGATATGCTGAATATTCAGTTGATTACACCAAACGTCCAAACCCGGATGTACTAGTCAGTGAATTACAAGCAGTATAATTAGAGGTAGAATAAAGAGGAAAAGAAATTTTTCTGATTCGGATCTAATAACACATATATACTCCAATTACTTATCAATGGTAATTGGAGTTTTTTATTTTCTAATGTTCTTTCCCTTCATAAATCCACATAGGTGTAGTATTTCCAGCTTTTTCAAAGCCCATTTTTTCGTAAAATCGAACTGCATTACCATCAGAAGTAAGCATCTGCATATGGAAATCTTTATATTTTTTGAACATTACTTCCATTATCATTTTTCCAATCCCCTGCCCTTGATATTCGGGATGTACTAATAGATGAGGATAATAAACCACTAAGTATCCGTCAGATATTGCATTCCCGATACCTACCAATTTCCCGCCTTCCCAAGCGGAAATTAAAGTATGGGAATTGGTCAAGGCCTTGTAAAGCAAATCAGATTTATCTGCAGAACTCCATTTATTGGCTTTATATAATTCGATGATTTGTTCTTGAGGTATTGTTCTCGTTTCCGATATCGTTATGTTCATTAGAATACACCCTTAAATGATTAAATATATTTGAACCTAAATGTACAAATGTTTGTGATTAAATTATCATCAACCCTCAGGTCACACTTCACCTTTCTCCTCCAAAATAGGTATTTCTCCTTTTGTCCAATTGGGCAAATAAAATTTCAAACCTGTCTTCTTTTCAATTCCCACCAGTTTATTTCTCAGTTCTATGGATCTTAAACCTATTGCTTTTCTATTTTTATTGATTTGCTGTAATGTTTGCTTAGAAGGTGGATTGACATAACCAAAAGCAATACTAGATGAATCACGTAAAACTGCATTTTTCCAATCTTCAATCAAAGCCATTTCATAGGGTGAAATTTGTCCTTTTCTCAATGATTCGTACAAATAAGGTTTAAGATCAGGAAATAATGTATCACGTTTTACATAATCATACGTTAAAGAATTGTGATGAGAAATGACAGTGGATCCCCAGTAATTATTACCAATTAATTGTTCACCTGGGTAGCCTTTAGAAAGGATAACCTGCTTCATTGTCTTCATTTGCAATTCACTATGAGGAGCAAATATTGAGTCCATAAACTTTTCTTGTGCTTTATCTCCCCATTTTAGGAAGGCTCTAAATGCTTTCCTTTGGTCTTTTTTAAAAAGGCCATGGACTGTTTTTCTCGTGTCGATATCCAGAGAAGAAATATATTGATGGTGTAATTGTGGTGCTTGTTGCTTTAAATTAGAATATTCTTCAGCAGAAAAGAGGTCTTTTAGCTTGTCCTTTTGAAAACTTTTCAATTCCCATCCCTTACTTAAACATTCTGTCACTAATTGTACAGCTTGTTCTTTTCTTTTTAAGAATAAAGATAGATCAGTCGCAATTTTCAAGTCTCTCTTAAAAATATAATCATACTGATCGAACAGCTTAACATATTCATCCAATGCCAAATCATACTGTTCATCAACTATCATTTCTTCAATATGAATGATTTGTTGATGATAATTCCGATAATCTGAAGTATCGGAATAAGGATATAAAGAGAAAATCAATGAAAGAATTAAAGTGCTCATAATATAAAGTTTTGATGCCTAATAGTATGGACACATTATTTTGTGAAAATGAAAAAACTAAATCTTCATTCCATCACTTTTCAATAAACTAAACACTTCAAGATTAGCAAATTGTCCATCAATCATAACAATGCTTTCTCTTTCTAATCCTTCATATTTAAAACCAATTTTCTGAGGGATTCTTTTACTTGGATAATTTTCCTCTGCACATTTGATCACAATTCTATTCATTTTCCATTCCTCAAAAGCCATTTTACACATTTGTCTAACTGCGTCTGTCATAATTCCCCTTCCTTGGTAATCTTGAGAAATCCAATAGCCTATTTCCGTTGATTTATTGACTCTACTAATATCTTTAAAACTTATCAATCCAATCAACTCACTTCCCAACATAATGGAATAAACTTTAGTGGTATTTTTCTCAGCTTCTTCAATCATTGAAGCCACAAACTTACGTGTGTCTTCAATCTTATGAGTATACTGTACAAATGGGAGCCATTTTCCAATATAATCCCTTTGCTGATCTAAAATTGAAAAAATAGGTTTTGAATCCCCCATCTCTAAAGGTTTCAATTCTATTTGCGGGTTAACTTTAATATTCATTGATGGTAGTATCTATATTTCGATGTGGTACTTAGGTTTCAAGTATTCTATATCACATCTTAAGATAAACAATATCCAATTGAGCCCAACTATGCAAACCTCATTTTTAAAATAATAATTGCGAATTTGTAACTAAACACTAAATTTGTTTATGTGCTAGGTCCATAATTGTTTATCAGACGCTCTTTATTATTTTTTATGAGCTTCATGATAAAACAACTTTATAATTATACTATTCTAAGTTTCAAAATCATCATCACATAATTATAATAAGTAATTTTGACATAGCACAAATAGTACATTTTTCTACTATTCAATCTTTTGATAATTATTCTTTAATATATACTGACCAATGGAAGTGATATCTAGAACTGCTACCCAACTTTGTGATCTATACGAAATCACCAAAGAAGACATTGAAGCTGTACATGAATTTAAGCCTGTAGCCATTGATAAAATTCCAGAAATGGTAGACTCATGGTATAGTTGGCTGAAAACTACGGCTGAATTTCAAGAGTACTTTGCCGATCCATCAACTTTGCATCGAGTTCAAAAACTTCAGTTGAGCTTTTGGGAAGAATTTTTTGATGCAAACATCAATGACCAATATGTCTCAAGCCGAAAAAGTGTTGGAGAAGTACATGCTAGAATTGGATTATCACAAGAAATATACCTAGCAGGTGTAGATCATTTTCTAAGTTTATTTATTGAAATTCTTTTGGCTCAAGATTGGGACAATGCAAAAATTAATAAAACAAGAAGAGCTTTAAATAAAATAGCTCACTTGGATATGACTATCATTGTACAAAGTTATGAGCATGTGGTCAACCAAAAAATTACGGCCCAAAGTAAAACTTTAATGGCCATGTCTACTCCTGTCACCCAACTTTGGGATGGACTATTACTTTTACCTGTAGTAGGACTTATTGATTCAAGAAGGGCACAAGATATTATGGATAATACCTTAAATCACATTTCACAACATCATGCACAAAGCTTTATTTTAGATATTTCTGGTGTGGCTGTAGTGGATACCGCAGTAGCAAATCACCTGATCAAGATTACAAAAGCGACCAAACTTATGGGGTGTGAATGTATTATCTCTGGGCTATCGCCGGCTGTTGCTCAAACCATTGTTGAACTTGGAATTGATGTAGGAACCATTAGAACGACGGCCAATTTAAAAGCAGCGATAGGAATTGCTTTTCAAAAATTGAATATGAAAATTGTTAAACAATAGCTTCCATGAGTAATTGGGTAAAATCTGGAATTCCAATTCAGTTACATAGTCAATGTGTGATTGCATCGTTCCAATTGGACCTCCAAAAGGACTTATTAAAATTATTTCAGCAAGAATTATTGGATGAGATTGTAAAACACAATCACATCAAAGGTATAATATTCGATTTATCAGGATTGGATATTATTGACTTGATGGATTTTGAACATCTCCGCTCTATCATTAATATGATTAAATTAACGGGATACGATACTGTAATCTCAGGTTTAAGGCCTACTGTCGTTTCCTCCTTGATCATGATGGATGCAGACATTGACAATCTTTTGTCTGCCATCAGTTTGGATGAAGCAGTGGTTATTTTAGATACTAAAAAATGACAATTAGTATTAGATCAGAAAACGATGTGCACTATGCTCAACATGAAGGTGTTGAATATGCAAAAAGTATAGGAATGGAAACTTTAGACACTACTAAAGTTTCAATCATAATATCTGAGCTAGCTCATAATATTATAAAGTATGCACGAAAGGGTTTTATTCGTTTTTCTAAAGTAACAAATGAAATTAATACTGGAATTTTAATTGAAGCAATAGATAATGGCCCTGCAATTCACGATATTGAGAAGGCACTGAAAGATAATTACTCAACGGGTGGTTCATTAGGTTTAGGTCTACCAGGAATCAAAAGAATTTCTGATGACCTGATTATTCATTCATCAAAAGAAAAAGGAACACATATCAAAGTAACATATTGGAAAAAATAAATATTGATATTGGAGGTTATACAAGACCGTTTGTTGGTGAGCATAAAAATGGGGATGCTATTTTTATTCATCAAAAAGAAGATTTCTGTTTTTTTGCAATAATAGATGGAATTGGTCATGGTCAACCTGCATTTGAAATTTCTTCAAAAATAAAGGAATTTCTCACTCGAAATATCAGTATCAACATTTCCAAAGTGATACAAGATACTCATCAATATATGTTAGGTTGTGAGGGTGCTGCATTAGGAATTGGCGTTATTGATCATCATTACCTTTACTTTGGTAGTTTAGGTAATATTTCCTGTAAGATACTCAATACAGAAAATGTTGAACTACTGTCTACTGATGGGTTGTTGGGTGTACGTGGAAGAACAGTAAAAGTAAGTCATAAAGTACTACAAGATAAAGACCTCATACTCTTGCACAGTGATGGTTTGGACTCCTCCTTTACTAATCATCAGTTTAAAAATTATCATTTATTCTCAAGTGAAATTTTGGCTAAAAAAATTATTAAGCAATGGGGATCAATGTTTGATGATGCTTCTCTTATTGCCGTAAAAATTAAGAAATGATGGATCAAGAATTTAGTAGACAGCAAATAGCCTCTGAACAAGATGTCGTCAACTTAAGAAAAAAAATATATCAAGCTTTCTTAATTTGTTTTGATGATAATAGCTTCTCAGTGAAAGTCACTACAATGCTTTCGTCTTTACTCAAAAAAATGATCATTGATCATCAGCAAGTATATTTAGATACTGAAATTATTATAGCTGGTGATTATGTGAAATTAGTGAAGATTAGAGTTTTCGATCCTTTTTATGCAATTGCTAAAGAAATACCTGACATTTATCTACATCATGTCGAACTAGCCATTAAAGATGACCTTTTGGAAATAGTAATTGATAAAATGTTTCCTGTAGAAAGGCTGGAAGATGCTGTCGTCACTTTTAATGAAAGGTCTAGGGATGAGTTATTATTTGAATTGCAATCGAAAAATAAAGATTTACTAGAATCTTACGAAAATCTAAAAAAAGCCAAAGACAATAGTGCAAGAATGGAAAGTGAACTTGCTGTAGGCAGAAATATTCAGATGAGTATGCTTCCTACCGATTTTCCTACTAATGATAATGTTGATTTGCACGCTAAACTTGTTCCAGCTCGTGAAGTTGGAGGGGATTTTTATGACTTTCAGATTATAGATGATAATTACCTTTATTTTGTTGTGGGGGATGTTTCGGGGAAAGGAGTTCCTGCTGCCTTATTAATGGCAATGACAAAATCTTTACTAAGAAGTGTAGCCATCACTGAACATTCAACAAGTCAAATAATCACTCATGTAAATACCGAAATCGCAAAGGAAAATAAAAACAACATGTTTGTGACTATCTTCCTAGGTTTATTGAATATTAAAACGGGTGAATTTACGTACACCAATGCAGGGCACAACCCCTCTTATATACTGTCCGAAGATAGTAAGCCAGTAAAGCTGACCGAAAGACATGGACCTGTGGTAGGTGCTCTAGAAGGTTTTGAATACAGTGAAAGTACCTTGCAGTTAACCTCTGGTCAACTGATTTTTGCCTATACAGATGGTGTTACAGAAGCTCAAAATACTCAACGAGAACTGTACTCTGATGAAAAATTACTCAAATTAATAGAAACAATTAAGGGGCAATCATTAATTTCAATCGTTGATACTGTTATTCAAGAGGTAGGGTTACATGAGAAAGGATCAGAACAAGCAGATGATATCACAGTACTCAGTGTTAAATACTCAAAGAAAAGTGATCCTGACTTCTTTTTACAGTTTAAAGCTAATTACAATGACAAAGAAGAATTAACATCTCAATTACAATCCTTTTTCTTAGATAATAAATATAATGTAACCGTTATACAAAAGGTTCAAATAATAATGGATGAATTGATCAGTAATATTATCAATTATGCTACTGTTGAAGAAAAAAATACCGATATTCAATTAAATGTTTTCTTATTAGAAAATAAAAGTGGAATAAAAATACAATTACTCGACAATGGTATTCCTTTTAATCCTTTAGAAAAAGAAGCCCCCGATATTAGCTTACCTGTTGAAAGTAGGCCGATTGGAGGTTTGGGAATACATATTGTGAAGAGTCTTGTAAGTACTATTACTTACGCAAGAAACGATAGTCAAAATAAAATTACGTTATTATTAAAGGTATAACACATGGAAATAGAAGTAACCAATGTAAAAGACATCTTTGTAGTACATGTCAATGGATTCATGGATGCAAGTACTTCACCCATTGTAGAAAAAGAAGTGTTAAAGCTGATTGATGAGGGAAAAACAAAACTTTTGCTCAACTTAAAAGATGTTTCATACATGAGTAGTTCTGGACTAAGAGTTTTTCTTGCCGCCTCTAAAAGTATAAAAGCTGTTCAAGGTAAATTTATTGTTTGTGAAGCAAATGATGTTGTACAGGAAATTCTTAAGATTTCTGGTTTTGACCTAATCATTGAGGTACAAGATAAATATGAAGAGGCTATTTTAAGTTTCTAATCTGAATCGATCATTCTCCTCAATTCAATTTTGAGAAACAAAAATAAAGCTCCCCGACTACACGGAGAGCTCTCTTTTTACAATTAGGTTTTCATTACCTCTCACTGAGGTAAATACGTAGGGGCTTAATTTTAACTTCTTCGAAGCCCGTAGTTTGAGAAAAAGTCAAGGGTACTTCCACTTTTTCTTTCATAGTGTCATTTAAAACAACTGACTTTTTTTCGCTTTTATACGTTAAGCCTCCAGCGATAAAAATTGACGCTACAAGAAATAACGCCAAGCAGCAAATAATTAAAACGCTTTTAATCATAAAAAGTATTTAGGTTGGTCTACTACCAATATGCAAAAAATACAATTTGATCAAAAGAATTATAATTGATTATGCAATGATTACTTCTATAAGTACAATTCAATGTGTATAATGCCATCTCAAGTGGTGCTGGTTCATGATACCATTTATCACAAGTGAATCTTTTTCTAAATTCAATTTTTCGATTTTTTGGTCCAGTATAATGGCCGTGGACATTGTAAACAAAGTTATCAAACAAATAACAACCAGTTTTCTTTTGGAGTTTGGGGTCAAAGCTGACATAATAGTAATTGTATAATTAAATATTGCCTCTACTACCATTTATATACAGGTTCAGTTCATCCGCTTTTAGCGATGAAAGTAAGTTTTGCAGGCATACTTCTACTTTAAGTTGATCTTTTTGAATTTATGATGATCATTTATTTCACTTAAAAAGAGCTAAAAGTACCCCTACTTCACTATATCAAGAAAAAAGTTACTGAAAATAGTATTACATTAGCTGTGTAATTTTTGATCGGAAAATTAAACTTAAAATTACATTTAAACTCCCAATATCATTATGACAAGCTTTATTAAGTACGCATTATCGATTATCCCATTCTTTATTGTCATTTCATGCAATCAATCACCTAAGCTCGTTTTACAAGCTGATGAGGTCATTCAACTTGAGCAGCAAGAAGTTTTAAAATTCAATAAATTTGATGGTCTTTCTCCATTATTTACTCATAAAGATGATACGCTGAGAGTGATCAATTTTTGGGCTACTTGGTGTAAACCTTGTGTAAAAGAACTCCCCTATTTCCAACAGCTTGATGAAAAATTCAAAAAGAATGGAGAAAAAGCCAAAGTAATTCTGATTAGCCTTGACATGAATGAGAAAAACTTGTCAAATTATATCAAAAAAAAGAACCTCACAACCTCCACATTATGGTTGGATGATCCTGATGCAAATGCATGGCTAGGTAAGGTCAATGAAAATTGGGATGGTGCAATTCCAGTTACTTTAACCATCGATAAAAATAAAACCGTTTTTCATAACACGGACTTTCATGATTATGAAGAGCTAGAAAAATTTATATCAAAGTAAAACATAGAACCTCAGAAGATTGCAAAAAGACAATCATTCTACAGGTTACATCTTCTAAACTTTAATTTACTTTTTATCAAAATAATTTCTTTAAAATGAAATATCTTAAACTCTTTGTCTCATCCTTATTAATCGGAGCTACAATTGGTTGTTCAACTCCTCAAAACAAAGAAGAATCTTCAACTGAAACAGTAAAAGCGACGGCACTTACTCCAGCAAAAAAAGCGGGATTAAGTATTGGTGATGAAGCAACTGCTTTTAACCTTAAAAATGTAGATGATCAAATGTTCGGTCTTAACGATCTCAAAGACAATAAAGGAGCAGTTGTGATTTTCACTTGTAATCACTGTCCTTATGCAGTTGCTTATGAAGATCGTATTCTTGCTATTGATCAAAAATATAAAGCATTAGGTTACCCTGTTATTGCGATCAACCCGAACGATCCTGAGCAACAACCGGATGACTCGTTTGAGAAAATGAAAGTAAGAGCTGAAGAAAAAGGTTTTACTTTCCCGTACTTATTTGATGAAGGTCAGAAAATTTACCCTGCTTACGGAGCGACTAAAACTCCTCATGTTTTCTTATTAGAAAAAGAAAATGAGAAGTATTTTGTGAGATACATCGGCGCAATTGATGACAACTACAAAAGTGCTGAAAATGTAAAAGTTACATATTTAGAAAATGCTCTTGATGCATTGTTGAAGAATAAAGAAGTTGCTGAAACGACTACAAAAGCAGTGGGTTGTTCTATCAAAACTTCAAAAGGATAATGAAAAATGGATTGATAGAAGAGAACGTCAATTCAAATCAAATTACGTTTCTTTTCTCTTAAGTTAGTACTCCATTTTCTTTGATGGCGGTACTTAAATCCATCAAAATTTCATAAATTTAAGGTTGTAATTGACTTTCCGTCATTACAACCTTTTTTATTTTTTCAGCTTAAGACAAATTGATGAGAAAAAAAGTAAACATATTTCCTTTTTCCTCTTTTGTACTCTTATTTTTTATGGCATTAGGCTATTATATCAATGTCAATCAAGAGGCCCATAAAAAATTCGCCCCATACCTTCAGAGAGGTATTGATTTTACTTTAAACCTTAAAGATTATGTAGAGTCTCCTTTTTATAAAAATTTCAAAGGGTATGGTGTAAAACTACCTGACAATTATTCAGTCCATGGTATTGATATTTCTCATCATCAAAAACTTATTGATTTTCAGAGGGTATCCGCTTTTTATGCTCAAAATACTTCGATCAAATTTGTGTATGCAAAAGCAACAGAAGGTAAAGACCACAAAGACAGACACTTTGATCGTAATAGGAAAGAAATTAGAGAACACCATCTTTTATTTGGAGCCTATCATTTTTTTAGACCTAAAACTTCAGGAAAAGAACAAGCGGAATATTTCATCAAAACAGTGGGAACGCTTGACCCAAGTGACTTAGTACCTGTTGTTGACATAGAGGTATTAGACGGTGTAGACCCTAGCCTAATGAGAGATCGTCTTGAAGAATTTGTGTTAAGGGTGGAAGAAGAATATGGAGTAAAACCTATGATCTATACTGGAGACTCTTTCTATAAGGACTATTTTAAAGGACACTTCAGAAAATACAGAGTTTGGATTGCCAATTATGGTCAGTCTACGAAAGCTCCAAAAGCTCGTTGGACCATGTGGCAACATACTCAAGAAGCAAACATTGATGGGATTCCAAATAAGGTGGATATGAATGTTTTTGATGGTAACTGGGAGAAATTTCAGAAAAGTCTATTAATTGGTCATCAAAAAGGGTATAAACAACTCAGTAGTAGCAAATAATTATCCTTTAGAATTATTACAATTACAATTTAGCGGTTTGACATTTTTTGAGAAATGGTTCTTCTAAATTTGCATATTTCATGTACTACCCTATCAAAAATATGCAATACAAAAACCTAATTTCTTTTGTTTTAATAGCGTTAATCGCACTTTCGAGTTGTCAAAAAGATTCATTTGATCATGATCTTCCAGTCATCGATGGCAATGTGGCGTTAAATATTATTTCAGATTATAGAAAACCTAATAATGCGAGGAATGAGCCTGATTATATTTTTACTGATGCAAAAATTGCATTAGATGAAATCACATTCTTACAAAAAGACACAAGCAACTCAAATGCACATTTTGAGGGACCCTTCATTTGTGATTTAATCGAAAATACTACTACGCCTCAACTACCGTATGGTAATATAGAAGTAGGACACTATCAATTATTTCAATTGGATATTGTAGAGCATCTAGAAAATAACTTGTCGATTGACATATATGGTAATTATCATCCAAATGGAGTGGTTATACACCCTTTTCATTATTCTTCAACGCTAGAAGAGACAGTTACTATACTTCAGCAAGTTGGTATTGACATCGTTCAAGACTCCCTACATCAAGTAGCCATTATTGTTGATCTGGCTGCAATTTTTGATGATATTGATTATGAAAGTGTCCACTATGAAGAAGACGGTTTTTTAGATTTTAATGCTGATGAAAACACTGTGCATCACGAAGGCATTACAAATCGTTTTATGGAAAGCTTTAGAGTACACCAAGTACGATAATAATACAACAAAAGGCACTCATTTTTTAATGAGTGCCTTTTGTCTATTTTATGAAATGGAAATTAACTGTTTACCATTCAATCACTTTCTTATCTCTGAAAAACTTGCCATTTAAGTTCGGGTCTTCTAGCTCGGCTAACCAAATAATCGTTTCTGCACCTTCTTCCGGCGTCCTTGGTGCACTAGCTCCACCCATATCGGTTTTTACCCAACCCGGACAAACAGAATTAATCAAAATATCATTTCCGTTGATCTCATGTGCAAACTTTATGGTCAATACATTTAAGGCAGTCTTAGAGATACTGTAACCTGGAGTTCCAGCCCCCATTTCGTTCATTGCCCCTGATCCGCTTGAAACATTCACAATTCTACCGTATTTGTTTTTTTTCATCATGGGTAAAAATGCTTTAATCATTTTCCAAGGGCCGAAGACATTCGTTTCTATTGTCTCGTGTACTTCTTCCAAATCGGCATTAAGCGCCGTCTGCCAGGTATCATAATTGATGCCCGCATTATTGACTAATATATCTAACTGAGAGTATTTTTTATCAATATATTCTTGTAACTGAAGTATACTTTCATCATCAGATACATCTAAGGTATGATAGTCTACATCTCCAAATACGCTCAAATATTTTACTGCTTTTCTTCCATCAATTTCTTTCCTTGATGTCACAATTACTTTATGTCCTTTTAATAAGAGGCCTTTTGCAACAGCAAACCCAATTCCACGGTTGGATCCTGTCACTAATGCAATTTTCTCGTACATATTTCTGATAATTTCTATAGTGTATGTTTTTACATACACTATAATTCGATAGTGTTTAGTTTGTGTTTAAGAGCAAAGGTAAAAAATAAAATGTTAGAGCGTACTCTTAAAATGTTTTCTTTACGTATAAGCCCATCATTTGAGGCTGCATTATCGGCATAAATGCTGTACCTGAACCGTCAGCTCTTTTTGTTCTTAACTTTTTATGGATATGAGGTACAAAAACACCTGTTAAAGCACCTACAGCACAACCCGTGATTACATCGGTGTAGAAATGTTTGTATGCTCTAGTTCTGTAGTAACCTACTAATGCAGGAGGAATAAAAGCTGCGACATAAACACCAATCTTGGCTCCGGTTGACCATTCAGGGTGATAATCTGTAAGTACCTTGGCTGTAAAGAAAGTGCCACAAGCTGTATTAGAAGTGTGACCACTGAAAAAAGAACGTTCATTATTATTGTCCGTTAATTCTGCATCAGGCACATCTGGATGACCTTGCATATACGCAATTGGTCTGTACCTTCTAAAAACACCTGGGCCTAAATAATTATAGATATTTACGGCAATCATCTGTGTCTCCAAATACATTAAGGATACTTCTACCCAATCTTTTCTAATCTCCTCATCAAAAAACAATGTAAAAGGTAGCACTACCGAAACATAAAGTCCCCAATCCGTAAAGTTATGTGAATCTTCTCTTTCTTCAACAGGATGATCAAATACATGACGATCAAAAGCATTGACTGAGCTTTGTCTCAGGTTTTTTATATCGTTTAAATTTAATTCAGGGCGGTTATTCAACATACGAATCCCAAGATAATTAGCTAATAAGCCAGCCGCTGCAATACTCCCTGTTGTTACTGGGGGAGCATAATACACTTTGGAATGTGATTTATACCATTTTACTGAGTCTGCTTTTTGTGCAAATGAAAGGGTAGAATATGATAAACATAAAATAAAAAAAACTAATCTTGTCATGTTCAATAGATGAGATTGAAAAAAATGATGATTTGAGAGGGTGTTAAAAACTTTGGTTGAAGTAAAAAATCACCCTTGGACAGAATCCTAGAGTTTGAATCTATTAATTTTTTTAATAAAGTACTATTCTTCTTTTATGAATATTTAAAAAACTATAAATTATTAGAGTAATGAGGTTCTTTAACTACAAACTTAACCATGTAATATTTTGTTTAGACAAATTATGTATTTTTGTTTAACTTTGTAATAGAAATACAAATTTAGTTTCAATGAAGCGATGTATTCTCTATTTTTATATTTCTATTCTTATCTCAACTTTAAAATAAGTGAATTTGAAATACATTTTACTACTATTTATTATCACTACGTCTTTAACATCTTGCGCTCAATCAAAAAATGAAACAAAAGGACGTTTTGATACACCAAAAAACAAGTGGTTTCTTCCTCACCAATTAGAAGAAATATCAGGTCTTGCCTGGCATTCTAAAAACACGATTGCCACCATCAATGATGAAAAAGGAAAAATATATCTATATAACATTAAGAAAAAAGAAATTGTAAAAACAATCTCTTTCGGAAAGAAAGGAGATTATGAAGGTATAGCTTATGCTAAACCCTTCTTTTATGTCATCAACAGCAAAGGAAAACTATATTTTGTCAACGAAGAAAATGGCAATGTAGATAAATTTCAACTTCCTTTTACAGTTGAAAATGATGTGGAAGGACTTTGTACTTTTGGTGATAAACACCTTCTCGTAGCACTAAAAGGAAGAGGTGGGCTAAACGGTAAAAAAGCAGATTATAAAGGTATTTATAAGGTGAGCATTGAAGACCCTTCTGATGTAAAATTGGCTTACAAGATTCCTAAAGGAAAAAGTACTGGACCATCAGGCGTGTTCTATGATGAGAAAAATAATGAGGTTATTGTACTATCTCATCGATCGAAAGAGATATTTTTCATCAATGCTGCTTCAAATGCAGATAGTGCTACTTCAGGCAAAGTTAATAGCAGTTCAGATGGAAATATTAAAACCGTAAAAATTAAAAGAAGTATTTTTGAACAACCTGAAGGAATCTGTATTTCTCCTG
Organism: Flammeovirga sp. OC4; assembly: GCF_000812565.1. Taxonomy (GTDB): domain Bacteria; phylum Bacteroidota; class Bacteroidia; order Cytophagales; family Flammeovirgaceae; genus Flammeovirga. The sequence goes on from NZ_JTAM01000041.1 coordinate 25,308, forward strand.
ATGGGCGTTTATTTATTTCTAATGAGATGGGGAATAATTTAAAGGGTAATCTACTTGAATTTTAACATGAAAAAATTAATCTACTTTTTAAGCTTCTACTCTATTTTTTGTGTGAATGCCTTTGCTCAAGATCATACTGTTTACTTGATTGGTGACGCTGGCTTAGCATCTGAAGAAGATGTGGTACTTCGTTCATTTTTTGAGAAAATTAATCAGTCAGATCAAAAGAATAGTACTGTCATCTTTCTTGGCGATAATGTCTATCCACATGGTTTAGAGAATGTTGGAGAAAAGAGACGTATAGAAGGTGAAGAGATCCTAAAGGCCCAATTATCACCTCTAAAATCCTTTGAAGGAAAGGTTTTCATGGTTCCTGGTAATCATGATTACAACAGAGGGAAAAAAAATGGTTTAGAACGATTAAGAAATCAAGAGAAGTTTGTGAATGGTATTTTAGGAGATTCTACACTTGCTCCTTTTGATGGTTGTCCAGATCCTGTTGAAATTCCACTCAATGATAAAGTCACGCTTCTTTTAATAGATACGCAATGGCTGATCTTTGATTACCCTGAAACAGCAGAATACAACGGCTGTCAATACAGAAGTGTAGATGAAGCTTTAATTGCATTACAAGATATTGTTGCTAGAAATAAGGATAAAAAATTAATCGTCGCAGGGCATCATCCCGTGATCACATATGGTGAACATGGAGGTGTTTTCACTGCTAAAGATCATATTTTCCCATTGACCTCATTTGCATCATGGGCCTATTTGCCACTGCCTGTTGTTGGTTCAATTTACCCAATTGCTAGAAAATCAGGAGTCAACAGACAAGATTTGGGCAATAAAGTCAATCAAAAAATGACTTCTTCGTTCCAAAATATCTTCAAGAGCCATCCTAACATTATTTATGCAAGTGATCATGAACATACGTTACAATATAACCTTAAAGACAATGTACACTATATTGTTTCTGGTTCGGGTTCAAAGACGTCTCATGTAGTACAAGGGAAGTATTCAAAGTTTGCTCAAAGTACAAATGGATTTAGTACCGTAACTTTTAAAGAAAGTGGTGCAACTAACATTCAATATTTTGATGCAAACAAAGAATTGTTCAACACTTCGTTCTTACCTAAAGAAGTGCCAGTTGTAGCGAGTGTGAAACAAGTTGAATTTGCAGACAGTGTGATTGTCCCTGCCAGTACTCAATATGCAACAAGTGCCTCTCAGCAAAAATGGATGGGAGAAAACTACAGAAATGAATGGGAAACACCTATCAAAATGCCTGTCTTTGATTTATCGAAATTCAAAGGAGGCGTAAAAATTGTTCAAAGAGGTGGTGGTATGGCTACACTATCCTTTAGGCTTCAAGACTCATTAGGCAATCAATATACCTTACGTTCTATTGATAAAAATCCAATTAAAGCTATTCCTGCTGAATTAAAAGAAACAATAGCGAAATCAGTAGTTCAAGACCAGATCTCAGCGGCACACCCCTATTCTCCTTTGACGGTACCAATTATGGCTGATGCAATTGGCATTTATCACGCTAACCCCAAAGTAGTCTATGTTGGTGATGACCCACAATTTGGGATATATCAAGAATTAGCAGCGAATAAAGTTTACATGTTGGAAGAAAGGCCTTCAAAAAATACAGGTGACATTGAAAGCTTTGGAAACGCCAAAAAGATTTATAGTACTATAAAAACTGTAAAAAAACTCAGAGAAGACAATGATAATTATACTGATTATATGTTTACGCTCAAATCGAGATTGTTTGACATGTTGATCGGTGATTGGGACAGACATGATGATCAATGGCGTTGGGCAGCTTTTAAACAAAAAAAAGGCAGAAAAATGTTCCGACCGATACCTAGAGATCGTGATCAAGTTTTCTTCCTTAATGAAGGTATTATTCCAAATATTGCTTCTCACAGATGGGTATTACCAAAGTTTGAAGGTTTTGATGAAGAGATGAATTGGGCTCCTGGGTTTAACTTTAACGCCAGATATTTTGATCGATATTTCCTTGCTCAGGCTAGCTTAGACGATTGGCTGGCACAAGCACAGTTTATACAAGAAAATATCACTGATGATGTAATTCTTGAAGCACTACAATACTTACCTAAGGAAATTAAAGATTTTCATCATGATGAAATCTTTGAGGTATTGAAAGCAAGAAGGGCACAACTACCTGCTATTGCTAAAGAATATTATTTACACCTTTCCAAAAACGTATCTGTACTTGGTTCTGACAAGATGGAGCAGGTAGTTATTGAACGTTTAGAAAACGGTTTTACAGAAGTCACATTAAAAAAGATTTCTAAAAAGGGAAATATTCAACAGACATTATATCATAGAGTATTTAACCCTAAGGAAACAAAAGAAATTCGAATTTATGGTTTCGGCGGTAAAGATACATTTATCTTCAAGGGAAATCATAAGAGTAAAATCAAAGTAAGAGTTGTTGGTGGAAATGGTGAAGATACTATAGAGGATACTACTGATAAAAAATCATCTAAAAATATCTTATTGTATGACACTAAAGACAGTACAAACATTGTCCATAAAGGTGGAGCTGTAAAGAAAAAGCTTTCTTCAAAGTCAGGTGTAAATAATTATAACCGAACTGAATTTAAGTTTAACTCTATACTACCATTATTATATGGTGGCTACCTTCCTGACGATGGAGTACAACTAGGAGGAGGTTTTATTTTTACCAACCATAGTTTTAGGAAAATTCCTTTTGCATCAAAACATACTTTATATGGTGCAGTTGCTACTGCAAATGCTGGTGCTTTCAAACTAAAATATAAAGGACAATTTACCGATGTATTGGGTAATTCTGATCTTGTGGTTCAAGCAGAGCTTCGTTCTCCTAAAAACTCCAATTATTATGGATTAGGTAATGAGACAGTGTTCAACAAAGAAAATGGCGTTGATTATTACAGATTTTTGTACATATACCATAAAGTCAATACTCACTTTCTTATTGAATTCAACAAAAGCGTAAACATAAAACTTGGAGGAACGTTTATACATACAGATGTCAGTAATGATAAATACTTACAAGATCGATACTTTGTAGAATCTGGTGATTACCTTTTATTTGAAGATGCACTCGATCCACAAAATTATTTTGGTCCTGCAATAAGTTTTGAAATTGATAAACGTGATAATAGTTTACTACCGAAAAAAGGTGGGCATTTTGAAATTGGAGGTATGGCACTTCGCAATTTCAGCAATGACAACCTAAATTATATCAATTTAAATGGTCAATTTACTTATCATTACACATTTAAGTTACCTACAGATCTAACATTAGCTTACAATGTAGGTGGTGGCACCAATTTCGGTGATTACCATTATATAATGGCTAATAAAATTGGAGGAAATAAAAACATGAGAGGTTTCAGAAGAGACCGTTTTTATGGAGATGCTAGTTTGTATAACAGCCTTGATGCTCACCTTGATATTTTTAAATTTAAAAATAGTATCATACCTTTCACTTTTGGAGTCATTGGATTCTATGATTTTGGTAGAGTTTGGTTGGAAGGAGAATCATCAAACAAATGGCATGAATCATACGGAGGGGGTATTTATATTGCTCCAGTTGATAAAATAGCTCTTTCCTCAGTCGTAGGTGCATCTGATGAACGTTTAAATGTATATTTCAACATAGGCTTTAGTTTTTAATACCATGGAAATGACTGATATAAATTTTGATAAGTTGATCGCTTCAGCATCTGAGTTTGCTAAACAAAATATTCAAGATCTTCCTTATCATAATATAAAACACACTGAGCATGTTGTTCGTGCCGTTCGTGAAATTGGTGAAAACGAAGGGGTTGACGAAAAAAACATCTATCTTTTAGAGATTGCAGCATGGTTTCATGATACTGGTTATACGCAAGCAAGTTGTAGCAATCATGAAGCTAACAGCTCAAAAATCTGTAAAGAATTCTTGGATGAAAAATTATCTAACGAGGACATTAAAGTAATTCAGGAGTGCATCATGGCTACACAGCTTCCACAAACTCCAAGAAACTTAATGGAGCAAATCATTTGCGATGCAGATCTAGCACATTTAGGTAAAGAAGATTTTAACACATTCTCGGAAGCCTTACGTCAAGAAAAATCTGAGATCCTTGAAACTGGAAATATCTCCAAATCTCAATGGTTAATGATGAATGCAAGGTTTATGACAGACCATAGGTATTTTACAAACTATGCTAGAACGCACTATGGACCTCGCAAAAGAGAATATTTACAATCTATTTTAAAGGAGGCTGAAACAATCATTGAAGATGTTGAGCCTAAACCAGAAAAAGAGAAAAAAAAGAAAAAGAAAAAGAAAGCACCTTCAGAGCCTACTGAAATGCTAAACGGAGTACCAATGCTTACTAAGCCTAGAAGAGATATTGAATCAATGTATACCACTTTGGCTAGAAATCAATTAGGTTTAAGCTCCATCGCCGATCGAAAAGCAAGTACTTTGCTTTCCATTAACTCCATCATAACTTCTTTCGCAATTGGTTATCTTTTCAGAAAAATTGATGAGTTACCCGAACTGCTTTGGCCAAGTTTAACTTTGGCAATTACAGGTTTAGTTTCTGCCATTTTAGCTGTTTTGGCAACTAGACCTAATGTAAAAAAGCATTTAAAGAAAGATAAAAAGGATCTGAATTTACTTTTCTTTGGAGATTTCGTAGATTTGGAACTAGAAGAATACCAACAACTATTAAGAGAAGCCACCTTATACCCTGAACAAGTGTATGATAAACTTAGTAAGGACGCCTATTACTTGGGCAAGGTGCTTGACCTAAAATACAAGAAAGTTAGAAATGCATTCAATTTCTTTATGGTTGGTATAACTATTTCCGTGATCTCGTTTATTATCACTTTCTCAGTGTACTAACCAACTAACCCATGCAATATTTAAAAAATCGCTATCAATTCGAAAAATATATCAAAGGATATCTCATTTCGAGTGCCTTTTGGTATGTTATAAATGCCTTGTATCTTCTAATAAGATATGATGCACTACAGTTCTATAATCGTTTTATTGATAATAATGAGTTTTTCATTATCCACAGTGAGCTAAAGTTTGCATTACTTGCTAATGCAGTACTTGCCTTATTTTTAGGATGGTTTTCCTGGAATTTTTATTTCTTCTTAGATAAAAGATCCAAACTAAAATCCTGGAAAAGAGGTCTATTAATCTTTGCCATTGTATCTGTAGAGACTTCATTATTATTAAGTATTGGAGATTATATGGGTAAAAACATTTACCCTGAAGGACTTCCCTATTTTAATGAGTTATCACAACAAAGCTTCGTTATTTATGCTATTTACGTTATGATGGCAGGGGCTTTAATCAACTCATTGTTCCAATTAAAGGATATACTTGGTCCTGAATTATTTCAAACCGCATTAAAAGGAGATTATTATACTCCAAAAGAAGAACATAGAGTTTTTATGTTTTTAGACTTATATAACTCAACTTCTATTGCGGAGTGTTTAGGCCACATGAAATATAGTCGATTAATACAAGATTGTTACCGTACAATGACGGACCCAATTAGCTTTTCAAAAGCCTCGGTTTATCAGTATGTCGGTGATGAGATTGTCTTGACTTGGCCACTAGAAAAAGGAATTAAAAATAACCGTTGTATACAATTATTCTATGATATAGACGCTACTCTAAAAAGCCGTAGAGATTACTTTATGGAAAAATATGGTGTAATGCCAGAATTTAAAGCCGGTATTCATGCTGGTATCGTTGCTACCTCTCAAGTAGGTGTTATTAAAAGAGAAGTCGCCTATCATGGTGACACTGTTAATGCGACATCAAGATTACAAGAAAAGTGTAAAGAACTTGGCTACCAAGTTTTAATGTCAGAAGATGTCGTTAACTTATTGCATTCTCAATTTAAAGAAGTGGGCACTCACCAATTCAGAGGTAAAAAACAACCTCTTAAAATCTTCACCACTGAAGATAAACCTCATGCTAATTCATTTACACATGAATGTCCATCTATTGAAAGTACAGTCAATGCACTACTTCCGAAAAAAGTGGATAGCTCGATAGAGAGAATATAACACTGCTTATCATTTCATAAACATCAATGTGTTTTGAGATAAACACTAAGACGAAAAATTATAACGAAACCTGAGTTTAATTCAAATGCATTTAAGCTATAGATAATTTTAAACAGGTGTTTAATATTGGGATTTTGGTAAATCTATTCATCCAAAAGAGAGGTCTTTTGACTTGATGGGCTTATCAAAATCCTTTCTTTTTTCTTATAGCTTGAGTAATGTTATCGGAATAAGAGTTTGAAATTTGATGATGATCAGCCTAAAAATCATTGAATGAAAATTTAATTTGCGCCTCTATTTTTAGTAGAAAATCATAGTAAACTTTACCAATTACCCGTATAAATAACACTTTAATTATTAACAATTAATACTATAAATTCCAACGTAATTAAGTTAATAAATATCCATAAGTAACTGATAAAGAATTACATTTGCTGTCAAATTGTATCAAAAAGTGAAAGAAATTAGATAAAATACCTTACAAATAATTACAAAACTAACTTTTTAAAGAAATGAGCTTTCACAATTGTTTACAATCAATTAATTTTACCAAAGTTTTGTCACTTTAACTATTTTTTATGAACAAGCTACTAACCTATTCACTAATAGGACTACTTTCATTTATGCTGTTTTCATGCTTTCAAGAAGAAGTAGTAACAGAAGGATGTATCATCGACCCCGGTTTTCTTAATTTAGAAAATAAATTTGCTGCTGAACTTGCTATTTTAAATAGTGAAGAGGCAACATGTGAAGAAAAGACAACCGCAGGCAACACTATTACAACATTTTTTGAAGAAAATGAGGATTGTATTAATGAAGCTATCGATTACTATTATGATTCAGAAGATGAATTAGAAAAAGCTGAACAACTAAAGGCTAAATATGAAACTACAATTCCAATGCTGAAAGAAATGGCATTGGTAACCTGTTCATAATTTGGGCCAAGAAAGCTAACACAGTATCCCAAGGATAGTATAGAAATCAATTTTATCTACCTTGGGATTTTTCTTTTTACAATTTCCCATAATCTTTTTCAACCAATGCAATTCTGGTTTTGAAAGTCGTATACCATTTACTATTACCTTGCTGACGAGCTAAAGAGTGTTCCAAATTGAATTTCCAGTTTTTAATACTTTTCAAGTCTTTCCAATATGAAACTGTAATACCAATTCCATCTCTTGCCGATTCAAAACCTAGAAAACCATCTTGTTGTTTAGCTAATTCAACCATTCTTGTGGCCGTTTCCTCATATCCTTCTAACTCTTCTGAAGTAATAGAAGTAAAAATAACTGCATAGTAAGGTGGCTGTGGTGTGTTTGCTATTTCCATAATAAAAAAAAGTGTTGAAACTTTACATTCCAACACTTGTTATATTTAATATTCAATTAAAGAATTAATCTGATATCCTTCTAGTTTCTTTTTTCCATTGAGGAAAGTTAAATCAATCAGAAAGTCCAGCTGGACGATCTCCCCTCCTGCTTTTTCTACCATTTTCACTACAGCTTCAGCAGTACCTCCTGTGGCCAATACATCATCATGTATCAAAACCTTATCTCCTTTTTGGATCGCATCTACATGCATTTCCAAAACATCTGTTCCATACTCCAATTCATATTCCTGAGAGATAGTTTCGTAAGGTAATTTGTTTGGTTTTCTCACAGGTACAAATCCAGCACCAATTGCATTGGCAATTAAGGGACCGAAGAAAAAGCCTCTTGACTCCATGGCCACTACTTTATCAATCTTTTTTCCTTCTACCAATTTCACAAATTGATTAACTCCTTCTGAAAGTGCTTCAGGATTTAATAAAAGTGTAGTGATATCCTTAAAACCAATACCAGGCTTAGGAAAGTCTTGTACGTCTCTGATGTATTCCTTTAAATTCATTTTTGTCAAATTTTATCGATTTTTAAAATTACAATAAAATTACCTTGGATAAAATTTGCCTTAAAATTATTAAGAGTATGTTGAAAATTCCTCACTATTGTAAGCTTTTGGGATGTATGTGTGGCTCTTCGCTTTTTATTTTCTTGATAGGCTTTTGGATCGCTAAATTATTAGGATATGCCACATCAAATCCATCTTCTGTTAAAATACGAATATTGAAGAGAGTGATATTAATGATTTTTCCTTCTATAGAGTTCTCTCCTCCATCTTGAATTCTAATATGATCTCCTATTTTAAAGGGATAAGCAAAAAATAATAAGATAGAGGCTGTAATATTACTCAAAAGTGACCATTGTGCCACAAATGCAACTCCTAGAAGGGTAAAAATTGAAGAAATAAATAGAGAAACACCTTGTATAGAAACATCCCAAATACTAATTAAAACTACGACGACCACAATTATATAACCCGCAGTAAAAAAGTTGCTCACGTAGACTTTTCTATGATCAGAGAAACCCTTTTCATCTGCTATTTTCGTCAAATACCTGCTTGTCACCCCTAATAATGTAATCAGTGATAAAAGAACTCCAAGGGTGATTAATATTTTAGTTTCTAAACCGTCCATCGTTTTGTACTATTAATTTTCAAAAAATGATTGCAACCCTATTAAAACATGATTGACTGCAACCGCTGACAAAATTAATCCCATTACTCTACTTATTAAAGCTGCACCACTGTTACCTATTCTATGGAATATTTTTGAGGAAAAAAGCATAAAAATCCATGCTAAAACCATTACCATAAGCATGATTAATGAAGTGAAGAACTGTTCTTGCAAACTATATTTACTTTTTTCTGTGAGAAGCATTACTGCTAAAATTGCTCCCGGGCTTGCTAAGGAAGGCATAGCTAAAGGAAAAATTGCAACATCTTCTTTCTGATCAATATGCGAAATCTCCTCTTCTGGTTTACTTGCTCCAAAAATCATTGTTAAAGCAAATAAGAAAAGTACAATACCACCAGCAATTTGAAAATTAGACATTGGAATTTTTATCACCTCCAAAATGATCTCACCCACTGCTATAAAAAACAGTAATACTCCACTAGCCGCAAAAGTAGCTTTTTTAGCAATCGTCACTTTTTGATTACGATCCATATTGGCAGTGACAGCTATAAAAACAGGTAGGGTTCCAATGGGATCAATCACAGTGAAAAATGCAATAAATTTTGTAAAGAACAGCTGAAACATAAAATTATTAATTTATCAATTCGTGTAACGTGATAAAGATTAAAGTAGGTATTGATGGGAATACGATTTATTTCACTCCCCATCTTTATCGGTACAACAATCTCATTATGAATTTGTTTTGTACACCATTTAACTAATACTGATGGAAAGGAAACAACAAGAGAGTTTCAAGCTTTTTATAACACCAATCAAAATTTATTTTCCCTTGAAACTCTCTCAAACAAATGATAAAATAACCACTTGTTTTTATCAGTCGTGATTCTTATTTCTGAAGCATAGTAATATCTTTAAATCTGAATTCTTGATAACCTTCTTCTGCCTTTTTAAAATATGCTACTTTTGTCTTTTCAGCTTGAAGTAATGTTACTTTGTAAACCGCTACTTGTTCTGTTGATGTTGGCTGTATTACAGTCCTTTTGATGACCTCACAAGCAGGTTTTATATTTGTGAAATTGGCTAAAATTTCAGCTGGGAAAGTCGCATTTGAATGTTCCGTAATAATGAGAAAGGCTTGTCCAGTAAGATTATAATACCTCGTCTCTATCGTATCATCAAGTAAAAGAACTACCTCATAAGCATCTTCATCAATTAGATATTCTGAAACCTCTTGATACACAGAAAAATAGTCTTCTTCAATTTGTTCAAAGCTTACCATAGAAATGCCTTCCAAGTAAGCATGAGGTTCTGTATTATAAATACCTTCTACAATCTCTTCTGCTATTTTTTCTGAATCATCCATTATATCCTCTGATAAATACCTTTTCTGGGCAAATATTGAGTGGGATACTAACATCATAAGAATCGTAATTTGAACTATCGTTTTCATCTAAATATATTTTTTTGTTATTGATAAGATGATAAACGACTGTAGTGGACTTTATTTTATACAAAAAATGGCTATAAGCATATAATATTCTACTAATTCTAAAAGAGGAAATTGAACATATTCAATACACTATCAATTCATTTTCTTTAAAACAGAAAAAGTAACTAATTCCTAAACAGGTATCAGTTACTCCATATCATTCAAAATGTGATCTTATATTTTTTGGGTTATAAAAAAGAGGGAATAGTAATTGGGTAAATTGATCATTACAATCAAAACTATCTATCGTCTTTATCTATTTCTAATTTTATCAATCTTAGGTTAAAACGTTTTATTGAACCTTATACAAGAACATTAATCCGTTTTGATAACTTTTACTTTCTTTCTGTGAAAGGGTAAATTGTCCCTCACTATTTTGTAGGACTTGTACGCTGTGTAAGAAGTCTAACTTGATACCATAGGAAGATCCATTTTTTATATCGTTATCGGAATACAATTCAAAATCAAAAGAAGGATTATCTACCCTTAGATTATATTTGTTTCCGGTATGATCTACCAAATAATTACCTTCTTGTTTAATTGTTAATGTTGCAAGCCGCCCAATTTCACCTACATCTACAAAAATATCCTCCCATAAAACGGTATCTTTTGACACAAAACTCAACAAGTCAATGCTACGTTTTGAAGATGGCCTATGATAAAGTGTGTCGTTATTAATAGGTAATTGAAAAGAAATAATGTTGACACAAATCGAGTCAAAATCCATAAATGCTTGATGTATATTACCCTGCCCATCTTTACTTTCTAATCCCGTAGATTGTATATCCACCATTAAAGTGGTTGTACTTTGAGCTACATACTGTTTCTCATATATTTTATAGGAACAGATCGCAAAAGTGATCATTATAAGAGCTATTAAAAACTTTTTCAAAACCACTCAATTAGAATTGAAATCTTACCATAAGTGCAAAGTCTCCTGCATCAAAATGAGAATGATTCGCCAACCACCAAGTAGGTCTCCAATCAAAACCTACAGCTATTGGAGCACCCGAAAATGCATATTGTACACCAAGATTACCTCCTAGACCAAACGGAGACCAGTCTTCAAAACGAACCGCCATACCAGCACCTCCATACACTGACAAGCCAGGCGCTGAACTTACATTAAACATCCAATCATAATACATTGCCAATTGGAAGTTATGAGTAAAGGTACCCGTGAAGTGTAGTCTGTTTTTATTCAAATTGTAAGTCATATCAATACCAACATCTGAAAGAAAACGAAGACCTAACTCAATTTTTCCTTTTTTACCACCATTCATATCAATTGTCCCTTGTGGCGTTTGGAATAAGTAGGTTTTATCAATTGCTCCATCTGAATTTTTAATATTCCCCAATTCTACGTCTGAAGCTTTAGCAAAATGAACTATTGCTGACATTAAAATCAAAAGTGTAATTCTAATTTTCATTGTTATAGTGTTATTTGAATAATGAATGTTTCACTGTTATCGAGTGACATTATTCTTAAACTCTATTTTTGAAATGCTTATTTTAAAAAAACAGCTACCTTTGATCAAAAAACGATTATCTTAACAGGATCAACACATCTTTTTCATGCTCTATGAATAAAATTTATTTTCAACTCTTCTTTTACGTTATTTTTCAATGCCTATTCTTCCATACACTTTGGGGACAAGAATCCATGCAAACCAATGCGTTAGGAGCATTCTATTTGAATGGCAACTTAAGTGAAGAAAAGAAAATTGTACTTCAGCAACTCGAAGAAGCTGAGCTTCATCATACTCATCCAATTGAACTCGTAATTCCACTTATGAATGCTGGAAAGGTTTGTATTTTTCTAGAAAAATATAAAAAAGGGAATGAGTACTTAGAGCGTGTATTAAAAATTATTGAAGACAATACAGGTTGGCTTTACCCTGACTATGGAATAGCATTAAATTTTTATATCTACTCCAAACTAAAACTCAATGAATTAGAGAGCATTGATCATTTATTGAAGGAAGTCAATGAAGTACATCAAAAAAGTATTGGAAAGGATAATATTAGTTACGCAAATCTGCTTTTTAATGAAGGCATATATGCTTACAAACAAAAACGCTATATAGTAGCAGAAAAGAAGGTTAACGAGGCGATCAAAATCAGTCGTAGTATGACTACCGTTTCTGAATATTATGGCCGTTATTTATTTATGGAGCTTTATCTCAATAAACTCTATTTTAAAACAGCCCGAGAAGATCTTGCATTAGAAAACCTTCATCAAATCAAAAGTAAACTGGAATCCATTGATCACCGATCTACTTTGCTTTATGCTAAAACAATATTGTTTTTAGGGAACGCATATTTCGCTAAAGAACACTTTGAGGACAGTGAAAAACATTATGTTGAATACGAAACTGTGATTAACCAAATACTACCTGATCATAATGAATTTTTGGGTGATGTCTACAGCAGAAGAAGTGCAATAATGATGTATACTTCTCGGTTTCATGAATGCATTCCGCTTTTACAAAAAACACTAAAACTATATGACAACGATACAAACAAGGATAAGATCAACCGAATTAAAGTAAAACTTGCTTACTGCTATTTTGAACTCGGGATGTACGACAAGGTAGATGATGCTCTAGAAGACATCAAGGATATTACGTTTGATAAAGAAGAATACAATACGCTACTTCACATCGTAAAAACAGAAAGAGCCATGACGTTGGGGGAATACAATAAAGCTGAAATTCATCTCTCTAAAATTCCCAACCCCATTCTTCAGGGGTCTAAATATTTATCCTATGATGAACATCTTGCTGTACAACTCAATATAAGATTGACAATTCTTTTAGGTAGGCTAAATAAAGCAGAAGTTCTACTTGGTCAATGGAAAAAATATTTGAATGAATCAAAAAGTAGCAATGAGAAATTCAATATTAATGTTGAACTCTTAGAGGTTTTTCGTTTGCTGACCAGTAATAATTATCAACAGTCCATCCTCAATTTAGAGGCTATTTTAGCGGACAATCCTGAGGTAATACCTTATGAAAACTTTATCATTCATCTCTTTCTTGGACATGCCTATTATGCAAATAAGGATTTAAAGTTGGCTAAAACTACTTTACTAAAAGCACTTGAAATTGGAAAAGAAATAAAGTATACAGACTATCAAGTTGATATATTAAAAGTCAAGACCTATTTACTGAATATCAAAGTAGAAGAAGGAGAATTTGATGGAGTCGAAAAAAGTTTTAAGAAGATATTATCGCATATAGAAACAAGTCATATTCTTTATTCAAAAGCATTGAGTGATCTGGCGTACTTTTATTCTGCTCAAAATAAATGGGACCTTGCTTACCAAACCATTCATCAAGCTATACAAAACAGAACGGCACTTTATTATGATTATTTTGCATCAGCTAGTGAAGTCGATAAAAGGTTATACCTCCGAAAAACGAAGTATGCATTTGATATCTTTTACGACTTATTAATGAGGTGTGATGCCTCTACCAAAGAGAAATTTATTGCTCAAGCTTATGATATTCAATTGATGAATTATCAATTTTATTGGTTGGATGCTCAAGAGAGAAATTCAAAATTATATCATTTTCAACAAAATAGAAGAAACCATCATTATCCTTCTTACCTTACCCAACTTAACTTGATGAAGTCAAGAATTTCAACTTTTAAGTTTGCCTCTTCATCAGATCAAGAAAAATATCAAAACGAGTGGATTATTACTGACTTAAGAGCTGGAAACTTAGAAAAGACATTAATCAGAGCCTCGGCTCAAATTGATGATGAAAGAAACCATAAACTTTATACTTGGAAAGACATTAAAAGCCAACTGCATGAGCATGAAGTTGTAATTGAAATTGTAAAAGCTCAACTCTATGAAACGACTCAAAAGGCTCATTATTTTGCATTATTGATTTCAAAAAATAGTACCTCGCCTGAATTTATCCCCCTTGAAAAAGCAGACGTTTTAGAAACAAAGGGTTATGCTTCTTACTTAAGTGAGATGACTTCTAGACGTTCCCTTGTACTTCATGAAGAACATGAATATGACACCTATGAGCTCTTTTGGGCACCCATTCAACGTAAAATAGATAAACTTAAAATAAATCCTTCTTCTATTTATCTAATCAATGATGGCATTTACAGACTGATAAACCTCAACACACTTAAGAATAAAAAAACGGATAAATATATTTTAGAGACGCATGCTATTGTTCCATTGGTATCTTCTGCAAAATTGATGGATGATGATCAAATTGAATTCAAAGAAAAAACAGCAGTATTATTGGGGAACCCTGATTTTTCAAAGAAGGTAGAAAATAGCAGAGGAATGCTTTCTAATTTTAGAATATCAGACCTTCCTGGTACCCAGAAAGAAGTAGATCAAATAAGTACTATTTTGAAAAATGACGATTGGAATGTTGAATTATTTACTCAAGAAAACGCTACTGAAACAAATATTAAAAACATAAAATCATCACCTGACATCCTTCATATTGCTACTCACGGCTTCTTTTTTAATCAAAATACAAATAAAAATATCAACAGTTCACTCTTTCAATCAGGTCTTATATTAAGTGAACTTAGCTCAAAACCTTTTGATGAAAAGTTTAAAGAAGGCAATGATGGCATTCTATCGGCCTATGAGGTTTTAAATCTTAATCTCACCAATACTAAACTTTTAATACTTTCAGCGTGTAAAACAGGTATCACAAATTCGTTTGATGACGAAGAAGTATTGGGCTTAAAGTTTTCATTCCATACAGCTGGAGTCAAAAGTATGATCATGAGTTTGTGGGATGTCGATGATTTTGCGACTCAAAAATTGATGAGCAATTTTTATCGTTATTTCATTGGTGGAAGGTCTAAAAACGAAGCCTTCCGAATGGCACAATTAAATATGCTTGAAGAGTTTGGCAGCCCGTATTATTGGGGAGCTTTTACCATCACGAATTAAAATATTTTACCTAATTGTGTATTTTTCTGCCAATGAGATTGAACCTCGTAGGGTATCTGTCTATAATACTCCCTTTCAAGAGGACCTATATTTCCCATTGAAAAAGGTTTACCAATACGGACACCTATCTCCCTCATCTTTTGAAGCATTTTTTCATCTTTTGCATATTTCTGTTCTTGAAGGATAAAAGAAAGTTCTGTCAAAAATTCTTCAAGGGATAAAGACTTTACTTTTTCTAAAGAAGGGTTAGAAAATACAGACTCTTTTGAATTTAAATTTTGCTGTTTCTTTGCCTTTTGGCTGTAATAAAACAGTACAATTGGAAACCCAAAATTATAGATATCCTCAATTTTCCGAGCATTTTCTGAAACTAGATCTGTAGAGCGTTGAATCTCTCTACAAGCATTAAAAGCAGTAAGAATACCTACAATACCAAGAATAATCAGTAAGCGATTATTGAATTCCATTTTCCTAATTACAATTTATTGAAGAATAAAACATCAAACCTTATTGAAGAGTGCAATGATTTGATGAGAGTTATAAATAGAAACGGGAATTTGAATCCTTACTTTGTATAAATTCTGGTGATCTAGTGTAAAAAAATGGTTATTAAAAAAGGAACCTCTTATTTTGAGATTCCTTCTAGATCATTAGTCAACTTTACCAATCCTTTTTTCAATTGATTCCGTTTTAGACTTAATCATATTTGATTTATTCTTGTTGTAATCCATGTTCATGACACAATAAATACGATCTGAAATTGGATCCATAATTTTATAAGCTTCATCCACTACTTTCAATAATTCAGTAACTGTTTCGGCTTCAATGACTGTACCCATAGGTGAAAACTGATAAGTCAAACCCGACTCCTTTATGTGTTGAACCACTTTACTTACATATTCACCAATATGATCTCCCTTGTCAATGGGGAAGATCGCAAAATTCATAATAGCTCCCATAAAATGTGTTTGTTTTTACGTTCAGCACAAATTTAGAAGTAATAATGAATCCAAACCTATTTTATTTGACTAGATTTTTTGGGGGAAGATAATTTCTCGTACCATACTACAAAAAAGATATCATATTCATCCCCCACTTTTTCACGACTCAGTTCATATTCCACCCCAGTTTCTTTATGAATGAAGAATTTCATGGTCGTATCCCCATAGTGAAGTACACTGTCAAACTTGATATCATATTCTTTGGTAATCTCCTTTTCAAAAGATGAAATATTCGATTTAGTTAGGGTAGTCGGAATTTGTGAATCTTCATTTACAGGTTGGTACATCACACCGCAGGTAACATCGGTCTCTTCGTCCTCAATAGGCATGACTTGAAATAATTGATCATTGATTTGTGTAAAAGTACTTTTTTGATCTCGTTCTCCTAATTGAATTCCTTCAATTTCTTGAGCAAATAGATTTTGGGTAAAAACAAATAAACCAGCTGTTACGATTAATTTATAAATCATTAGAATAATAAAATTTAGTTTAAATACTAACATTATTGTTTACTCCTATTTTACATTTGGGGTTTTCTAATTGATTCTATATAGTTTAATGAATAATAGTTGTTAGGAATAATTTAAAGGCATTATAAAATTTTACTGACTAATATCACTCAATAATTTTATAAAACAATGTAGCTAATGTGTGGTAAACTACAACTTTTAATTGACCCATTCTGCAAGCATTTATAGGATCTACTTTCAAACTTCATTCTTCTTCATTTTGTCTTAACACAAAAACGAAGCAAAAAAGTCAAGGCTTAAAAGTCAAAAGCTTAATTCCATACCTCTCGCCTAAATGATTTTAAACTCGCTAAAGATCAAACAAGAAAATCATTTTTAATGGCTCAATACATGAAATTCTTAACGCTTTTCCATTCAAGGCCGAGGTCATTACTACTAAATGATAGGATCATTACACATAAAAAAGGCAAGGTTTTTTATAATAATCTTCTAAAATGCTGTGCTGTATGGATGTTACATTGCAACATCCTCGCGAAACACAATACACTACCATATACCCTTCATAAAAAGAGATGCATAATTTAGTTTACAGTGTAGTCGCAAAACACCTTAAATTGTAAGGAGGAATTTATTTGAATTGGTGAAATATGAAGTGGAAATTTTTCTTTCAAACTATATTTAAAAAAAACATCACTCATGAAGTGATGTTTTTCTATTCCCAATAATTGGGATTCTAACTACTTTTGTAACTTAATAAATGTTGAAACAAATTTAGTCAGTAGTATTACGCAGCGCAATAACCATTTTTGAGTATTTTTTCTGATTTTTTTAATTATTTCGTACTATGAAAAATAGGAAAATACTAAAAATCAAATACCTACATTTTCTTTCCCAAGAATACATTTACGCCTTTTGGCTGAGGATTTCCTGCAATTCTTCTCCAACTAACCACTTGTCCTACATGGGTCAAAGCATCTGCGATTTGACCATTGATTAAATACCAAAAGGGAAAAGATTGTGTAGCCCCATTATAGTTGTGGTTTTCTAAGGATTGAGGGTCCATTTTTCTTAAATATTGGCCTAACTCCCAATATAGGTCTAAGGTTTCTTTACGGTATTCCTCGAAACTTGACAACTCTTTTTTAGCAGAAATACTATTGGTCAAAACCTTATGAGCAGCAAAAGCCAAATCATAAATATGCCCAATTAATTCTAGCATATTTCTGCTCGACTCAACGGGTCTAAATTCAATTTCGTTTTCAGAAAGGCCTTCTGTTGCCCAATGATACCTAAAACCAAGTCCATCCACCAACCTGCTTAAAATAGTAGCCGCATTGGTTACTTCGGGAAGTTTTGGTATTTCATAATAGGGAAGTTCTTTGTTCATTATTTTAAAATGGTTTTGATCTCTTTTAGCTTTGCATAAAGCTTCTTAAAATGCGCTAGTAACTCTTCTTCTTTTCCTTCTAGCATTAGTTCTGGAGTGAATAAAGCACTTCCTCCCATTCCTACTCCATACACACCTATATTGAAATATTCAAACAAATTGTCTTGGTTGATTCCTCCCATTGGTAGAAGTGGAACTTCATTTAAAGGGCCTTTGATGTCCTTTATGTACTTAGGACCTAATTGAGAACATGGAAATACTTTGACTGCTTTTGCTCCTAGTTGCCATGCTTTATAAATCTCAGAAGGTGTAAATGCACCCGGAAAAATAGGTGTGTTACTTGTTTTGCACTTCTCAAATAACTCTTCATTTAAAATAGGAGTAACAATAAAATTAGCTCCGGCATGCATTGCTTTTTGAAGGTCTTGTACCGAACAAACCGTACCTGCTCCAATATTTAGATTTGGGAAATGTTGGATTGCATTATGGATCAATACTTCAGCCTTTGGTGTGTTCATTGTAATTTCTAAGGTGGTAAACCCTGCCTCTTCATACAATGGTAAAATTCTCTTTAGCGTTTCCCAATCTACACCTCTCAAAACACCCATAATAGGTGCTCTTTCAAAAGCACTTGATGAAAATGTATCTATCATTTCTATTTTGATTCTAAAAGTGGGAAATACCTTTCTTTAATGATATCCATGTGGTGTAATTGATGCCCTGCAATCGTGAAGCCCAAAGCCAACGTAGAGATTTCATTACCGTTAGCAGAACCTGCATGCTGTAACATATCGTCTGTAAAGCTTTTGAATAAAGAAATGGTATTTACTCTCAATATTTGAAATTCATTGATCATATCGTCCAACTCTCTATGATTAGCCATACTTGATATTACATAATCATCTTCCTCAAAACCCGGCAAATTTGTCTTATCCTCTCTAGCTATTGTCAATGCTCTATAGGCCAATATCCTCTCCGTATCTATCATATGTTGCATGAGTTCATGTGTCGTCCATTTATTAGGAGCATACACATTCATTTTCAACGCTTTTAAATCAGCAACAAAATCAGCATCAATTTTTACGATCGTTTCTGAAAGTGCATCTATAACTGACAATTTATCATCTACTTTGTTGATATACCTATCAAAAAAATTAGGCATAAAAGGAAGGTCTTTCTTTCTCATAAAATTATTATTTGTAATAAAAAATCTACTGAGTCATGTTTCGTATAAAAAATCTCAGCGATCTCTAAATTAATGAATTCTTTTAAAATAAGTACTTTGATAAGTAGAATATGGGCTACATAGTTCAACATAGATCACAATCGAAGATTCTTAAGAGGTAAGATCGCTGTATAAAATGAAATATTATTATCTTCAATCCTAAATTCGTCAATAATCAATTTACAAATGAAAAATCTAATCACACCTCAACAATTATCAGATCAATTAGGAGACAAGGACCTTGTGTTATTGGATGCGAGTCAGGATGGTAAAGCTGCTGGTTTAGCGACTATATATCCTGATTTAATGATCGGTGGGGCTCGTTTTTTTGACATCAAAAATACCTTTAGCGATACATCGAGTGGATTACCGAATACTTTTCCTTCTGCGGTCCACTTTGAAAATGAATGCCAAAAACTTGGGATCAATAAAGACAGCAAAATTGTCGTTTATGATAATATTGGTCTGTTTTCAAGTCCAAGAGCCTGGTGGATGTTTAAAGCCATGGGCCATGAAAACGTAAAAGTGTTGAACGGTGGGCTACCTGCTTGGCTGAAAGATGGTTTCGAAACGGTCCCAAAAAATCATAATACAACATTTGAAAAAGGTGATTTTCAAGCCCATTTTGATCCTCAGAAAATAAAATCTATGGAAGAGGTATTGGAAAATATTACTTCAAAAAAAGAAATCGTTGTGGATGCAAGAGGAAAGCAACGCTTTGATGGCACTGTTGACGAACCAAGGCCTGGAATGAAGAGTGGACACATTCCTAATGCCGTCAATATTCCTTTTAAAAACCTACTCATAGAAGGAAAACTAAAGCCAGAAGGTGAATTAATAAAGATTTTTAATGCTGCGGTACCTCAAGGTCAGAATTTGATTTTTAGCTGCGGTTCAGGTATTACAGCCTGTATTGTACATCTTGTTGCTTCAGAAATTATAGAGGTACCCATGTCGGTTTATGATGGTTCATGGTCGGAATGGGGAAAATCTGAAAATCCTATTGTCAAAAGCTAATCACATCATGAATCCATAAATTTCAATACTTTGCTCTTCAGCTTTTTTAAAACAAGGAACAAAGTATTGATATCTCCATCTTCTTTTTTCAACTTCTCAATAGATTTTTTTCGGATAATGAAACAACTGATTACTTACTTCAAAGATTTCCATCAGAACCTTTACGGCCCATTTACATTCCTATTAATTGGCCTATGGGCTGCCTTTCTAATTGGTGTGAACTATTATTTTGACATAGAGGATGGTTATATCGATCACATCAACTCTTTTCCACTTAAAGGAGTGGCATTTTTTATTTATCATTTAGTGGGTTATTTGGGTGTATTAGTTATAATTCATTGGAGTACGGATCGGAAAGTTCTGACGCAAAACAAAGATTTTTGGATAAAGCTGACTTTTGTTTTTATCGTTTTAGCAGCTGCGAGAAGTTTCTTTTTTCATCACTATTTAGTCGCTGGATTAGATGGTTACACGAAGGTTTACTTTTTCAAGGTATTTTCGAAAGCGAGAAAAGTTATCATTTTTTTTACGGGGGCCATTCTTCTTTACTTTTTCTTTGATAAAAAAGAACTTTCTCACTTTTATGGCTTGTCCATGAAGGCTAAAAACCTTCGTCCCTATTTTATTTTATTAGCACTCATCGCTCCATTTATTATAGGTGCTTCTTTTACACCCGCCTTTCAAAAATTTTATCCTTTTGTAAAGTATGCTTACCCTGAAGTGATGGCAAAACTTTACCATTTCCCTAAAGAGCTTTTTATTACATTTTATGAAATCGTTTATGCTTTAGAGTTTTTTGGCGTGGAATTATTTTTTAGAGGCGTTTTAATTTTTGGGTTAACAAAATTTATTGGGAAAGATGTTGTCGTTCCGATGGCGATTACTTATGCTGTTTTTCATTTTGGAAAACCAATGGGTGAAGCAATTAGTTCTATTTTTGGTGGGTATATTTTAGGAGTGATTGCCTATTATTCAAAAAGTCTTTGGGGAGGAATCATTATTCATATTGGTATCGCCTTATTGATGGAGTTTTTTGCTTATATCCAATTATAAAAAATTACCCATACCTTAAGCATGGGTAATTTGTAGTATTTAAATTGCTTTGAATTCCAATATTATTAATCGTTTGAGATCACTTGTACACGGATAATTTCGTCATCAATTTCTACAGTGAATCGAGAAAACTCTAAGGACAACTCCTCACAAACTGTTTCTTCTAACTCTGATTTATCTTCCATAGAAACTTGATATCCCCTATCAATTTCTCTTTTGATTGCTGCAGAACCTACTGTATTTTCCCAGCATTCAATAATTGAAGCGATATAAGCCAAATTGGGCACTTCAGACATTTGTTCGAAAATTTCCTCCTCCTCATCGTCTGTTTCAGCTTCGGCGAGATCCATTAATAAGTCATAGTGGTCTTCATGTAATAAAAACTCATGATTTACCACTTGATCGTTGCTGTTTAGATTTCTTAGTTTTTCTAAAGTTGACATATCTTAATCAGTTTATTCACAAGCCAATTTAATAAAAAAAAATTGAGATCGCTTTAACCTAATATTAACTACATCTCTTTATCAAAAAAACTACCCTCCAATTAAGAAAGGTAGTTCAAAAGCAACTGAAATATTTACGCTTTTACAAATCCGCTAGAATACTTTGGTGTAATTCGTAAATGTCTTTATCAGTCAAGCTACACAATGAAAAACTAAAATCGTTTATTCTTTTGGCTTGATTATTTTCAATCGTACTGAAAGATAATTGTGATGAAGCACGTTCATCTACTACCTCTTTACATTCATAATCATCTTTTTCACGTACCTCAGTAATTCGGTTTTCTGCTAAAGGAGTAAATCTAAATCGCTTATTATCCCCAGAAGGGTCTTCAGTAATTACTACTTTCGCATCAAAGCCTTGATGTCTAATTCCTGTTACCGTAAGTGTTTTTGGATTATACTCAACACTTTGGTAAGCTCCGGTAGTTGCATTTTCTCTAATATCAAACTCCATTACTGTGACAGTATTGCGTGAAGTGTGTACTATTCTATATTTAGCATCTACTTTATCTGAAATATCAATATCTGGAATACTGTCGACTGGAATGCCCCAATCTGGAGTATCATCACTTGGTCCTAGTTCTTCATGACTTCCACATGAAGAAAAAATAGCTAATGAAAGAATAATAAAAGTAATGTTTTGAATGAAGTATCTCATTTTGTTTTTAATTATGTTTTTAATTATGTTTTGTGACGTTCAGTATAAAAAACGTGATACTACATTATTCTGATTTCCTTTAAAAGACATTATGAATACCTAAAAAAGACCAAAATGGCTTTTCAATGAACTTTTTAGGAAATTCATAAAATTCTAAAGTTATAGTTGATTATTTGGCTCTTCTGATCTGCTTGCTCGATTACTTTTTTGAAGGACAAAGGTGTGTTTCCAACAAAAAACTTAAACTCTCTTATAAAATGGGCTTGATCAAAATATCCAGAAGATAAACCAATGGCTGTCAATTGATTTTCTTCATCAATGATATTACATAAAGCCTTTCTAAACTTGATGAGACGTTCAAATTTCTTGGGGGAAATACCGATCTGATTTGAAAATAATCGATGGAGTGAGGTGTAATTCGTTGCGTTAGATTCGCAAAACTCCTCAATGGTTTTTATAGGGTTCTCTCCTCTAAAATTCCAGTAAAAATCTTTGACAAGGGAAGATAACTTACCCTGCTTATATTGTGAGGAGAGCTGAATGATTATCTCATGTTCCAGTGGAGAGTTTTGCCTACTGGTGAAAGAAAAATCATAGTCGACTACTTTGTTAATAATGTCTTTAGGAGCTAAGGTAAAAAAAGATTGTAAAGCATAAGGGTAAAACCGCACACCCAATAGTTTAACACCTTTAGGGTAAAATTGAATTGATGGAGACAAACTTACCCCTTCAAGGTGTGGGCTATTTTTTACAGAGTTGTTATAAGAATAACTCACCTCAGATAAAGGTATAATGAGATTGATATACTGACTTGGAGGTGAGTAGATTTCAAGATCATCAGTAGTATTTTCCAATACCCAGACTCTTTCTATCAAATCTGAGTATTGAAAAGGTGTATATGATTTTAAATCAATCAAAACTGTCTTTTTAAGCCATAAGTTCTATCCTATTTCCATCCGGATCCAAAAGGACACTTTCATAATATCCATCACCGGTAAGACGCGGTTCTCCCACAATAACGATTCCTTCTTTTCTAAAAGCAGCTGTCATCTGATCCACTTTTTCTTGACTCCCGACATCAAAAGCAAAATGCGTTAAACCTATTCTTTCTTTCACTTCGGTGGATAATTCAAGTTGATCGGTTTGCATTATCTCAAATCGAGTACTTTCCCCATCTATTGAAAGAAAATAGGAAGAAAAACCTTTCTTTAAATTAATGTACTTTTCGTTGGCCTTCATTCCAAAGTATTTTACATAAAAGGTTTTTAATCTTTCTAAATCTTTGGTCCAAATGGCAATATGTTCTAATCTCATCTTACTTGTATTATATGATTGATAAGTACCAAGCCAATATTAGATCACATATAATATCGTCTTGTTACTTATAACAAAAGTAAGTCAGTAAAAATGGAGAAAATTGTATATTTTAAACAGTTGAAAAAAAGCCAACTCATTGCTGAGTTGGCTGTCCTTTATTTTTTCTTTTTTCCGGAGCCGATGTAAGCACTTACTTTACCACTTGCTCTTTGTTTATCGATAGAGGCTTTATTTTTTAATCTTCGCTTCTTATCTACTTTATCTTTGTTCTTCTTCTTCTCATGGAAGGCTCCTTGGAACGTTGGATCTTCTTTTCTCTTTTGAATATCGATTTCCATCGCCATTTCTTTCGCCTCATCTTTTGGCGTTTCAGAAATTTCAATATCCAACGGCAAATCCAATTCTGGAATATCTTTATTGATCAGTTTTTCAACTTTTTTCAGGTGATATTTTTCGGCCTGATTACAGAAAGTAAAGGCTGTCCCCTCATTGTTGGCTCTACCTGTCCTACCTACTCTATGTACATAATCGTCATACATAACCGGTACATCAAAGTTGATCACATGAGAAACCATACTCACATCCAAACCACGAGCAGCAACGTCAGTGGCTACCAATACACGTATATTTCCATCTTTAAAGGCTTCAATACTATTAATTCTAGCATTTTGCCCTTTGTTAGCATGAATTACTCTTACTTCTCCTTCAATTTTACGCTCCAAATACTTGAAAATACCATTTGCATGATCTTTCTTTTTCACGAAAACAATGATTCTTGAAAGTTCATCATCTTCATTCAGAAGGTATTCTAACAAGTTCAGTTTTGTTCTGAAGTTAGGCACATAGTAAACGTATTGATCTACCATTTCAGCTGTAGTCGCTTGTGGTGTAATTTCCACTCTAGTAGGGAATTCTAAAAATTCCTCACTCAAACGGACTACAATATCAGGCATTGTAGCAGAGAATAATAAGTTTTGACGCTTACGAGGAATGATTTCCAACATCTGACGGATCTGAGGCATAAAACCCATATCCATAATACGGTCGGCTTCATCCAAGACCATATACTTGATTTGTTTCGTTTTTAATTTCCCTCTTGAATAGATGTCCATGACTCTACCCGGAGTACCAATTAAAATATCGATCCCTTTTTCAACTTCTTCAATTTGTGTTTTGGGTCCAATACCACCATAAACCACTGCATGACGAAGTCCTGTATATTTACCAAGCTTCTCCACTTCTTTGCCTACCTGAATAGAAAGCTCACGAGTAGGCACCAAAATCAAAACTCTAGGATCATTCCCTTGAGCATATTTTGCTTTGAATAATAAAGGCAATAAATAAGCGGCTGTTTTACCAGTACCTGTTTGGGCAATACCAAAAAGGTCATGCCCTGCCAAAACTAAAGGAATTGCCTTTTCTTGAATAGGAGTTGGTGTGGAGTACCCTTGATCATCACAAGCGTTGTAAAGTTGTTTGTTCAGCTTAAAGCGGCGAAAACCTAATTCGTCATTTTCAGCGTTTTTTTTTTCAACTTCTAATTCCAAACCTGGTTTTTGAGGCAAATGAGTCAATTCAGGATCTCCTCCTAAATGATCTACATTATTAAACTCAATTAACTTAAATTCACCAGTGTACTCGTTGTATTCTATAGTCGTTACACCTGTATTTTTAGGTGCATAATTTTTCATTTGATCGAAATCCATGTCCAATAACAGACATAAGAAAACTCGAATAGAACGGCTGTGCATACAAATCATCACATTGCGTTCGCTTTCGTTTTTCATGATTTTCTCCAATCCTTCTGCCTCTCTTCTCAAGACGTCCATCAATTGTTCACCATTTTTTGGATAACAATCGAAGTTGCCTTTCTCCCACTCATCAGAAATATCTTGAACGGTCATTCCATCAATCGTATGATCGTCAATAGAATTACCTTCATAATCTCCGTAATTCATCTCGTCAAACTCTGGCATGATCTCATAGTCCAAACCTGCATCGATAAATCCTTTTGCAGTTTGATGAGTTCTTTTTAATGAGGTCACATACAATTTATCGAAAGGAAACTTCTTGTAAGCGTCAAATAGAAGTGAAGCTTGCTTTTGACCATTTTCATTGAGGTCAGCATCAATTTTTCTTCCTTGTACAATTCTTTTTGTATTGTAAGCTGTTTGACCGTGTCTGACTATATAAAGTCTTTTTGAATTACTCATTATGATGTATTAATGTTTTCAGACACAAAGTTAAAGGGATAATCAAAAAACAAATAGATTTATTATTAAAAATAAATGAATAAAATGTAATTATTAACGAAATACAGATTAGTGATGGTCTAGTGATTTTTTCTTAAATGTCGTATAATTGTAATACTATGACATTAAATCAACGATATTTCATATCATTTCCTCTAACAATCATCTTTGTTTGGGTGTTTTCTTTTTGTTCTAATGCTCAAACAATTTTTTGGGCCGATACGGTCTTTCACTATTCTACACAATACAGTGACGTTGCATTTGGAGCTACACAAGCCCTAGGAAAACCCAATGTTCCCAATTCTATTCAAAAGAACCCTTTAGCTTGGCTTTCTGATGAAGATGAAAGTGCCGAAATTACCGTTGGCTTTGGCTTACCTATTCCCAATGTCAATCAGATTATCATTGCTGAGTCCTTCTATCATAATGCTATTCAGGAAGTCACCATCATCGATGCAAATAACATAGAGTCAATCGTTTACGACCAAGTACCTTCTTATGTAAAAGATGGTGGGAGTATTTCCAATTTATTTATTAAGAAAAACACAGCTGGAATTAAAGCTATAAGAATACGATTACAAGCAAAATCATCTATAAGACAATGCGGTATTGATGCCGTTGGGGTCTCTACTTCTTCAAAATCTATTGCTATTTTACCAGAAGTAAGTCAACTTATTGCTCCTACTGTCATGACGCATCAGTTGAACAATACGCTAAATACCGATTATGATGAATTTACACCGACTCTAGATATAAGAGGTCAAAAATTACTATTTACAAGAAGCATTAATGGGAAACCTCTCTTGTATGAAGCGTCATTAGACAGTCAAAATGTGTGGAATGCACAGCCTGTTCAAATTGATTCTTCCACCAATGTTTTGCAACAATACATCACAGCGATAAGTCCAGATGGAATTACCGCACTTTCAGTTATCGATGGTAGTGGTTCAGAATTTCACCTTTCAACCTTGGAACTTTCCGATTCTACTTGGATAGAACAAGAGCAAATCATTATTCCAAATTTTCAACTCTTAAAACAAAAATCTGATTTCTTTCTGTCCAATAGTAGAAAAGTAATGTTGATGTCTCTCACTGATCATCGGTCTGAAAATGAAAGTAATATCTATGTGAGTTTTAAAGATAAAGAAGGTAGATGGTCTGCTCCACAAAACCTTGGGAATACCATAAATACACTTGGGAAAGAGACATCTCCTTTTCTCTCCAGTGATGAAAAAACATTATATTTTGCTTCTACCGGTCATGGTGGTTTTGGAGGTAGCGACCTTTTTGCAGTAAGACGATTAGATGATACCTGGACCAACTGGTCTTCACCTGAAAATCTAGGATCCTTGATCAACACAAAGAGTGATGAAACAGATCTTTGTGTACCAATTACAGGTGATATTGGCTTTTTCTCCAGAAGAAATACAAAAGGAAATTTTGATATCTATAGTGTAAAACTACCAATTTTGTTACCTCCAGAACCTGTAGCAGTGATTTCTGGAAAAGTAATGAACAAAGACAATCAATCTCCTTTAAATGCTAAAATAGTTTATACTGACCTTGAAACGCAAAAAGAAGTGGGAACCGTTTACTCTAACGCAACAACAGGTACGTATTATATAACTTTACCTTTAGGAAAATCTTATTCTTTCTTAGCACAATCTACAGGGTTTCTATCTCAAAGTGAACATATTGACCTGGGAGATCAAAAAGACCAGGTGCATGCTATACAAAACCTTTTACTTGTTCCATTAGAAGAAACTGCAACACTTGTTTTGAAAAATATTTTTTACAAGACCAACAGCAGCTATTTAGAAAAAACATCTCATGATGAGTTGGATCGTATCGTTGAACTTCTAAGATCAGAAACTACTATTGAGAAAGTGACGATAACAGGCTATACAGATGATCAAGGGAAAGAAAGTTATAATCAGTGGTTGAGTGAAAAAAGAGCTCAAACAGTTAAGAACTATCTTGTTAAAAAAGGAATAGCTGCCTCTAGACTTATTGTTGAAGGAAAAGGTGAAAATGAACCTATTGACAGTAATGAAACAGAAGAAGGGAGAAAACAAAACCGACGAGTTGAGTTTAAAATTACAACTTTAGGTGAGGTGTACTAAAAAAGTTGTATTGTCATGCCTAATTCAAAGAATATAAACAGTTCAATACAACTTTTCATTATATATTTTCTATTCGAAAAATAGAACAAAGAGTGTCAATGCAATTCCTCCCAATGTAAAATACATCCCTTTCTTGAAGATTTTCGTTTTCGGTGCAAACATCCAAAATGTGGAAAGCACAAAAAAGAATAACGATACCCCGAAAAAGATATTCAAAAAGAATAACGGATCACCCGAAGTTGCCTTGTGCATATGATTCATCTTCTCAATCATGTAAGGC
Organism: Flammeovirga sp. OC4; assembly: GCF_000812565.1. Taxonomy (GTDB): domain Bacteria; phylum Bacteroidota; class Bacteroidia; order Cytophagales; family Flammeovirgaceae; genus Flammeovirga. The sequence continues at coordinate 53,639 of NZ_JTAM01000041.1, forward strand.
TGCTTTTTCAAAGTGTATTTTGCTTCACCTGTTTTTACATTATATGTACCTTGTTTATAATGGTACAAGTCTCCTTCAACTTTGCTTACTTTAAGTCTTCTAACACCAATTGCCTTTCCGATCTTATCTTTCTCAAGTCCGGCATCAACTGTCTTTTCGAAGTAATAATCCCTCTTTAAGAAGTCAGTATCTCTAAAGATTAAAATAATGCCGCTGAATGAATAAACAGCCATAATACCTGCTAAAAAAAATCCAAGATAACGGTGAATAATTCGCATCCAGTAAGCGGTAGTATTTTTCTTTGCCATGTTTAGTTTAAATTAGAATTAGTCTAAATAATTTCGTGCAATATTACAAAATTATCAATTCGGAAAAAAGGATATTATACGACTACCCAATCTATTTTTAATACCAAACGTCAAAATCAATCTTATGACATAGAAAGAATAACAATGAAAATTATTCAAGTAATCCATTTACTATCAAGCCAAAAAATGTAACCTGCATTATGGATGTCACTTAAATTTTGTTACCTATTTTAATTTAGCAACATCGTTTCCTTATCGTTATATTTACACCATAAATTAAGCTTTTAGTGTAGAACTGCATAGAAATTAGTTGATCTATTATTCTTTACCTTTTAACTAGTTTACACCTTATACAATAGTATAAGGTGTTTTTTATATCAACCTCTTAGACCGAAAGTGATTAATCAATAAAAGTCAGTTCTGATTACAAAGTGGTAAAATCTCTAAATCCAGAAAAATGAAAATGTGGTTTTAATATTCTAATTGGATTTAATAATTAATTCCAGTTGATAAGTGAAATATGTAAGGTTCATTGTTATTAACACAATTTACTAATCATTCGTTCGATTTGCACCGTATAAGAAAACATAATCATTAATACAGATAACTCACTTAATTGATATGAAAAAGAATATTATACATTCACTTTCTCTCCTATTTGTTTTCTCACTTTTATTTTCTTGCGATGAACAAGCTGAAAATAAACAAGAAACAATTAGACCTGTAAAAGTTATTACTACAACTACAGCAGATTATCTTTCAAATAAAACATTCAGTGCTACAACTAAAGAGACCAAAGAGTCTAGCTTATCCTTTAGAGTGGGTGGTCCACTTATAAAATTAAGTGCTGAAGAAGGACAACATATTAAAAAAGGAAATCTAATTGCAGAAATTGATCCTCGTGATTTCAGAATAAATGTTCAAGCAAAAAAGGCTCGTTTTATTCAAGCAGAGTCAGAAAAAACAAGATATGAAGGTTTGCTAGCAAAAGGTTCTATTCCGCAAAATGAATATGACCAGAAATTAGCGGCTTATTTAATCGCAAAATCTGAGTTTGAAGATGCCGAAAATGCGTTGAAAGATACAAAGTTATACGCTCCTTTTAATGCGGTTGTCTCTAAAAAATTAGTAGAAAATTATCAGGAAGTAGCTGCAAAACAACCTATTGCAAGCTTATTAGATTTCTCTGCGATTGAAGTGAAATTTACGATTCCTGAAAGCTTCATTCGTTACTTTGATTATGTCACAAGCTTTAAAGTAAAATTAAATGCTTACCCTAATGTAGTTTTTGATGCTACGCTAAAAGAAATTGGTGCTCGTTCTGAAGGGGCGACAGGTTTCCCAGTTTTCCTATACTTGACGACTACAAAAGAGATGATCAAAACGACACCTGTCGGTTCTGGTATGGCGTGTCAGGTGACGGTAGAAATGGATCAGAGAAATACTTCTAGAGGTGATGTGATCTTACTCCCAGTCTACTCTATCCTTCAAAAAGGGGCTGATAAAAAGCCTTCAGTGATGGTTTTTGATCCTACGAAAAAGGTAGTGAACAAAAGAGAAGTACGTCTGGGGCAGTTAGTTGATAAAGATAAAATACAAATACTTGGTGGTCTTAAATCAGGTGAATTGGTAGTAGAATATGGAGCTAATTTACTTCAAGATGGTCAAAAAGCGAGAGTGCTTGATTTCAATCCAACTTCTTCAAAATAATCAACATCAAAGACATATATCATGAGTATTGCAAAGTATTCCATTGAAAATAAAAAAGTAATACACTTCTTTTTAGTTGTATTGCTTGTAGCGGGTGTTCAATCTTTCTTCAGTCTTGGTAAACAAGAAGATGCCCCATTTACCATCAAACAGGTCATCATTACTACTGAATATCCTGGTGCTACTCAGTGGGAAGTTGAGGAATTAGTAACGGAAGTAATTGAAAAAGAACTTCAAAAAGTAGGTTACTTAAAACAAATCAAATCAGAATCTAGAAGAGGTCTGTCTCAAATAGATGTTGAGATTGTTCCTAATTTTGACCCTGATCAGCTCCAACAGAAATGGGATGAAATCAGACGTAGAGTAAGAGACGCAGAAATCAATCTACCTGAAGGTGCAGGGCCTGTAAACATCAATGACAACTTCGGTGATGTGCTGGGGATGTACTATGCACTAAAGGCGGAAGATGGAATTGATCCAGGAACATTGAGAGATTATGCGATTTATATCCAAAAGAGTTTAAAACCAATCAAAGGGGTTGCAAAAGTAGAACTTTATGGTGCACAACAACCTGTAATTGATGTAGAGATTTCTCAAACAAAATTAGCCAATTTAGGAGTTAGCCCTCAGATTGTATTTCAAACAATAGAAAATCATAATAAAATTGTTCAAGGAGGTACTTTTAATTCAGGAAGAACTTCTCTGAAAGTAGATGCTACAAACTCTTTTACAAGTATCGAGGACATTCAAGAATTAATTATTAAAGGTAAAAATGGACAGCAGTTCCGTTTAAAAGACATTGCCTCAGTAAAACAAGGTTTCCAAGACCCTGCCGATGTACTAATGAGAGTAAGTGGTCAACCTGCTATCGGTATTGCAGTCTCGAATGAAGCAGGATTGAACATTGTAGAAACAGGTGAAAAAGTAGATGCAAAACTTGAAAAATTAAAAGGAACAATTCCTGTAGGTTTAGAACTTGTGGGTATCTACCATGAAGATCAAGTGGCTCAAGAGGCCAATATGGATTTCATTGACAACTTAGTAATGTCAGTAGTGATCGTAGTCTTGATCTTAATGTTTGCGATGGGTGTTCGTCCAAGTTTATTGATCGGTTCAAGCTTGGTGTTTGCAATTGTAACAACCCTTGTATTTATGGAATACATTGGACTGACACTTAACAGAACTACACTTGCCGCAATCATCATTGCCATGGGTATGTTAGTGGATAATGCCATTGTGGTGGCTGACAATGCAATCAACGCCATGAAAAAAGGAGTGAAGAAAAAAGAAGCCTTAATCAAAGGTGCTTCTATCCCACAATGGGGATTATTTGGTGCGACTTTTATCGCTATCTTCTCTTTCCTTCCATTGGCATTAGCAACAGATGATACTGCAGAGACAATCCAACCTTTATTCTATGTATTGTCGATCTCATTGTTATTGAGCTGGGTATTCGCCCTTACACAAACAGTGGTTTATGGTGATTTCATGTTGAAAGAGCCTAAAGAAGCTGGTGATCCTTATGATAATGTGTTTTTTAAATCATTCAAACGTTTAATTGAAAAGTTAATTCAACACAGATGGATCAGTTTAGGTGGAGTAATCGTAGTATTTATTGGGTTTGCCATGTGGGGAAATTCAGTAAAACAAAGTTTCTTCCCATTTGTGTCAAAACCTTTATTCAAAGTGGATTACTGGTTACCGACAGACACTCCTATCGATTTCACTTATGAGGATTCTAAAAAACTGGAGAATTTCTTATTGAGACAAGATGAGATAGAAAAAGTATCGATCACAATCGGCAGTACTCCTCCAAGATATTACCTCGCTTCAGTGTCATGGAGTAGCACTAGAAACCTTGCTTCTTTCTTAGTCGAAGTGAAAGACCCATCGATGTCTAATGAAGTAATGGAAAGAGCACAGCAATTTGCTCAAGACAGTTTACCACATGCTATCAGCGTATTCCAATTATTTAAAGCTGCACCAACGCCAAAAGCAGATATCGAAGCTTGTTTCACGGGTCCAGATCCAAAAGTGTTGAGAGAATTGGCAGAAGAAGCAAAAAGTAGAATTGCTCATGTGAAAACAGCTAAAAATGTCAGAGACAATTGGCGTGAAAAGACTCCGATTTGGAAACCAATTTATTCTGAAGAAAAAGGAAGAAGATTGGGAGTTACAAAAGAGCATATCGCTACTGCGACTAGAATGTTACGTGAAGGTGTTCAGGTTGGTGAATACAGAGAAAGAGACAAAAGAATGCCAATTCTTGTCAAAGAAAAAACAAGAAAGAATTACGATAACAGTAACCTAGGTACAATGCCTGTCTTCTCTGATGAAGGACAAATGGTGACACTTGATCAAATCGTTGACGACTATGAATACAAATACGAAGAGGATTGGGTATGGAGATTCAACCGTCAAAGAATGATCGCTGTACAATGTGATGTGGTGATGGGATATGAAAGCCCTGAGGTAGAAAATGAGATTGTACCAATCATTGAGGCCATGGAACTTCCGGAAGGATATACACTCTTCTGGGATGGTCTTAAGAGATACCAACAACAATCCAATGAGGCAATCTCTGCACCCCTTCCAATTGCTGCAGTATTGATGTTAGGCGTATTGATCATTCTTTTCAAAGGATTTAGAAAGCCGTTAGCCATCATCGCGATTTTACCATTGATCTGGGTGGGAATCATCTTAGGAATGAAAGTCTTCGGTCAAACTATAGGCTTCATGGCCATCTTAGGTCTACTAGGTCTCGTAGGTATGGTAATTAAAAATGCCATCGTCTTAGTAGAACAAGTGGAGATAGAAATGGAAGCAGGTTTGAATGAGTATGATGCATTGATCATGGCGGCACTATCAAGAACAATTCCAGTATCAATGGCAGCAGCAACAACCATTTTAGGTATGGCACCGATCATCACAGATCCATTATTCGGAGGTATGGCTGCCGCAATTATGGGAGGTTTATTTGCCGCAACAATTGCCACACTGGTAGTACTTCCAATTTTCTACGCGATTTTCTTCAACTTAAAAAAGGCTCAATAGTCATGAAAAAATATATTTTATTCGTCTTCACTGCTTTCTATTTTACATTTAATGTACAAGCTCAAGAAGTATTGAAAATAAAAGATTATAGACAAAAAGTTTTAGAATATAATCAAGATATCCAATCTGCTCAAAAGCAAATCAGTGCTGCTGATGAGTACATTAAAGTAGCAAATAGTGATAAAGGGCCAAGAATTGATGCTGGCGCAAGTTACAGTTATACTGGCCGCCCGTTTGATCCGACTGGATTTAAGCCTAGCAATGCTCCGATCGGGGAATGGTTGCCGGTTCATCATAACTACAATGCCAATATCACTATCAAACAAGATATCTATACTGGTGGTAGAATTAAGAGTTCTATCAAATTGGCTCAGATGAAAAAGGAAATTGCTTCTGCTCATCGTGATTACACTGGTTCTGAATTATTATTTTATGCTGATCAGTTGTATTGGAAAAGTGTTGGAGATAAGGAAGCATTAGAATTGGCTCGTCAGTATCAAACATCAGTACAAACGTTAGTAGATGTTGCTAAAAACAAGTATGAAGCTGAAATCGTAAGTAGAAATGATCTTTTAATGGCTGAAGTAAAGCTTAATGAAGCAGAACTTGAAGTATTGAAAGCACAAAATAACTACAATATCTCAATTATGAACCTAAACAGATTGATGGGAAAAGAGATTATTTCTTCGACTGTAGTAGAAGATACAGTAGACTTTTCAGAATTCATATTCGATACCAATGATGTAGTGACTAGAGCTTTGGGACAAAGAGCTGAAATCAGACAGTCGATTGCGGAAGTAAAAGCAACGCATGCTAATACTGATTTAACTGCTTCAAAATACAAAGGCAATCTTCATGTATTTGCAAAAGGAGTTTACGGTGCACCAAGTCCACAATTGGCCAACTCCCCTGAAGGAAATTACTATGCAGGTGCAGGCTTTTCGATTCCCATTTATCATTCGGGAAAGAAGAAAAGAGAATTAGCTGCTAGAAAAATAGAGTCTGAAATTGCTGTTTTGAATAGAGAAAAAGTGACAGATCAGGTCATTCTAGATATCAATGAAGCAATGTATCTATTAGATGAAGCGGCAAAGCGAGTTGAGTTAACCAATGCCTCTTTGGCAAAGGCGGATGAAAATTTAGATATGATCATTGATCGTTATAAAGATGGATTGTCTCCTATCATCGAGGTCACAGATGCTCAAGTAAACTGGCAGATTGCTTACAGAGAGTATATCGATGCTAAGGTAAAATACAAAGTAGCTTGTACAAATATCGAAAAAGCAAGCGGCGATTTATATCAATCCAAGTAATGAAGTGATGTATTAGATGAGTGAAGGGGTCAGCGAGAGTTGGCTCCTTTTTTTGTAGAAGAGTAAAGCATAAAAAAGTCATCCCACTTCACATTATCGGGATGACAATTTAAATAAAGTAACTTGTAATTCATAAAAATGACTAACAATAGTACTATGATCACTACATAATAACCTTTTCTCTAATCTCCTTTTTTGCTTTAAAAATGGAGAAAGTCATACAATAAAATGAATGAGGAGGATTAGTCAAGATTCGCACATGAAGGTGCATATGTATAGCATAAAAAAATCATAAGGTAATAAAAAATTCCAGCGTATTTGATACTAAGAAGATTATGACTGAAACGGTGTCGTCTTCTTACGTATTATTGTAACACTAATGTAAAAGATATTTTATTGTCCACAAAAGTGTGCGGAATATTACATTCGTTTTTTTAACATATTTTTTGTTTTAATTAAGTTTTCTATTTAATTTTAAAAAATACCTCCTTCAAAAATACGTTTTCCGTTCATCTTTACTCTAAAAAATGTAAAAAGTTCAACAAAGTAAAATACTCTATTGAACTTAAGATAAAAAGTAAATAGTTGATTCTAGGCTAAAATATATTCTGGATCTTTTTTATACTCTTTGGGAGAAATATTAAACCTTTTCTTAAAGACCATTGAAAAATGACTTGAACTGGAATACCCCAAATCTGACGCAATCATTGACATGGTTTTGTTACTTTTCAACAATAATTCTCTTGATTTATTTAATCTGATATCTTGATGATATTGATGTATAGTCGTCCCAAATACTTCTTTAAATAAAACTCTTAATCGACTTTCACTCAATCCTACTTCCTTTGTTAGGTCATCGATTAATACAGGTTTATCAATAACTTTCTCCAAAATTTCTTTTGTCTTCATTACAGGCTGAACATTCAAATCCGTTTCGCGTACTTGTTGGGCTTCTTCCCTTTCATTAATTTTTCTGAAAAACTCTGATATCAAATATTTCGCATAGACTTCAGACATTTCAAGGGCAAATAAATCAGTCTTATTGATTGAAAAGAAACGATCAAAAATTTCGATCATGCGAGGTGTAAAACGTTCCTGTAAATAAAAGGAAGTATGGAAGCTATATTTCTTCGTCAACTTCTCCGATTTATTTATGTACTGTTCAAACTTGTCTTTTCTAATACGGATAATTATCATTTTTCTTGCCTTTCCCTTACTTACTTTCCATTCTAAATTGGACTGATAATTCACACAAAATGCACCTAAAGCATTGAATTCAAAAGCCGCTTCATCATTCTCCGATGAAGGATGAAGCTTACCTGAAATTGGGTTACCTAACACCAATGCTATGTATTCTTTATTTTGAGTTTTAGGAGAAGCTTCAAAAATTAGATCGGAATACAAATCAAAATCAAACTTTAGGATTTCAAGATACTCTGTACTTTTATAGCCTTGAATTGTTCCTTTTGCCTTTTCATTGTTAAAGTGAACAGTAGTATTGATCACCTTTCCATTAAAAACTGAAGCCCATTGATTTAAAACAGTAGAAAGTGTAGAGGTTTCCATATTTTTAAAATGATAATTGTTTTTGAATTAAAATTTCACACATCTTAAACCACCTTAAGTGATAAAATTATTTCTTCACTATTACAGGTGACATTATTAGTAACGGTAAATAACAGTGTTACTTTTTGTAAAATTTGATCATCTTCTATCAAATAATGATTATCATCACTGGTTTAACAATTGTTTAAAAAAGGCCGTCTTCTTTTTTTAAATGATTGACATGCATCTACTTAAAATTTCTGTTTTTTAATTTGTCAAATACTTCTCTACTTTTGAAGTATAATCTAATCTGAACATTCACTTCAATGCGATATTTACTGCTATTAATTTCTTTTTTTATATCCTATTCTCTTCAAGCTCAAATCTTAAACATTGAAAAAGCAAGGCTCGACGAAGGGGATTCTGTACACTGGGTAGGTAACATTTCTTTGAATTATAGATTAATCAATCAGCAAATAACTACACAGGGCGGAGGACTGAAAACAAACTTTGCCAGAGTTGGTAAAATCAATGATTTAATCTTAATATCCGATCTTTCATTTCTTAATTCAGAAGGCTTTGATCTTCTCCAAAATGGATTTCTTCACGGAAGAATGGAGTTTTTAAAAAATAGAAAGCTATCCTATGAAGTATTTACGCAGCTTCAATTTGATCAGGTAAAGGGAATGAACGAACGTTTTCTTTTAGGTGGTAATTTTAGGTTTAGCCCAATAAAAAGTAAGAAAAGCTTTTTAGCTATTGGTATTGGAACTTTTTATGAAAACGAAAATTGGCATTGGTTAACCGAACAAGATGGGGAAACGATTATACATAAAGCAAAACCGTCAATAGCCCGATGGAATACATATATTACTTACAGGGCTGATTTTTCTGACAATGTTTTCTTCAATATTATGTCATACTTCCAAACTAAATATAGTAATGTAAGAGAATATAGATTAAGTATTTTGGCTAACCTCAATATCAAAATTTCTAAGAAGCTCTACTTTAATAATAATTTTACACTTTGGTATGAAAACCGTCCTTACGTACCCATCGATAAGTTGAATTATAGCATTAAAAATGGAATTGGGTATAACTTTTAGACAATCCCATTCATCTAATTACAAAAAAGCCTCTTCAACCTTAAATGAGTTGAAGAGGCTTTTTGATTTAAAATATCTTTAGCTTTGTACAATGGTTTAATTTTCTTGAATATAAAAACGTACCACTTCACGTTGACGGTTAATATTCGTCGTTCCACCAGAAAGACTATGTGATTCGTATCTTAAAAGTAGACCTTCCTTAGAAACAATGAACTCAATCCATTTATTCGTTCCTTTAAGGTCAGTTGCACCTTGTAATAGCACCTTTACTTTGTACGAAGATAAACCCAAATAACTGATTTCATTGATTTCAACTTTATTCGATGAATCATCTAAATAGCTCAAAATATCTCTTCTGATTTTACTCTTGAAATACGGTAAGCCTAAATAATCAGAGTTAGCATTGTACACTTGCATGTCCCAATCTTGATTAATAAATTCAATCGCATAAAAATCATCTTTTGCGTGTACAATACGAGCTTCGATGTTGACATAATCTTGAGAACCAAAAGCAGTAGAAAGTACATCAACATTATAAGGTAAACCATCTGAAGAAGATTGTTGTAGCGTTTCTTTGATATCTTTTACTGGAGGTTCTACGAAGTAGTTAAAAAGAAGTGTAAGTAAAAATAATAGTTTCATTTGTTAATAATTTGAATGAAATTGACTTAAATAATATGTTTGTGATTAAAAATTATGCCCTTTTTAGCTTAGTTTGTTTTGTACATGACGCCATTCCACATAAACGTCAAACTACCAGCCTTTTCTATGACCACAATTTCTAAATTTTTATTTTTTTTATTTCTCCAAATAAGCTGAGTTTTCCCTTTTACAGTATAACCTTCCAATTCTTTTATTGTCTCCTCATAGCCTCTAAGGTTTTCATCCACAAAATTAAGTGTCATGCTTTCTTCACTTTTTTTGTAATGTAAAACCACTTGTCGTGCAGAGATATTGATGCCATCATTGATCACTTCCACTATTTTCTCATTCATCTGACACCTCCCACCTTCAAAATAAAAATCCAAAAGCTTCTGTTGTGCATGAGAGTTAAATGATATAAATAGAAAAAAGAATAGAATTATAGTGTGCTTATTCATAAGTGTTATTTTTGATCCTATCAAATCTAAAAAAATCTTAAATGAAATAAAAGCCACCATCCAATTCAAAAACTTTTGGAGTTGCATCAAGTACTTTCTCTCTCAATCAAAGAAATGGGTAGTTTTTTTAATATAGCCATAGGAATGAATATTTTGCCTTGTTTTTTTGCATCCTTCATAGCGTTCATCCGGTCAATCAAAAGGTTGGCCGCTACAAAACCCATTTCTTGTGCTGGCTGATTAATAGTGGTCAATGATGGATTAAAAAGTTCTCCCATATCATCACCGGAAATTCCCATAACTGCAATTTTTTGAGGAATTTCAATCCCTCTTTTTTGTAAAAGACGTATTACTCTAAAGGCAATTGGATCATTCAACGCCACAATAGCATCTGGCTTTTCTTTTAATACCATCAGCTTATCTAATGCTTGCCCCACTGAACGTCTCAAATCTAAAGTGGGCACTATCAAATCTGCTGAAGTTCCAAAGCCATTTCGTTCCATGGCTGTTCTATATCCCTTTAATCGTTGTTGCGAAATGTACAAATCCTCCGGTCCTGCTATAAATGCTATTCTTTTGTAACCTTTATTGATAAGGTGGTTTGTTGCTTGATAACCTGCCTCAAAATCATCCACAATAACTCTCGGTATTGGTAATTCTGATTTCGGCAAGATTCGATCAAAAACAACAATAGGCACCTCCTCTTCCATGGCTTTTTTAAGGTGTAGATCACTTTTAGTATTGAATGACAAAGAAATAAGAATACCATCCACTTGTCTATCCAATAAAATATCTATGCACTCTTTCTCTTTCTGCTCTTGTTCATCACTATGTACAATGATCAGATCATAACCTAAAGGTTTTAAGAATTGCTCAATCCCCAAGATGACCCTCCCAAAAAACGGAACTGTTAACTCAGGTATAATCACTCCGATCAAATACGATTTCTTACTTGCTAACCCTGCCGCTAATACGCTTTTTTTATAACCGATTTTTTCCGCAAGATCCAAAACGTTCTTTTTGGTTATGGGATTAACGTCCTCCGCTCCTCTTATTGCTCTTGAAACTGTAGAGACAGAAATGTCTAGTCTCCTTGCAATATCCTTTATGGTTGGCTTTCTTTTTTTCATGCTCAAATTTAAAAAAAAGATGAAAAATAAACACGTCAAAAATTACCGAGAACGTTTCCGGTAACGCTATTTTCAAAATTCATTAAGTGTTTATTTGTCCTTTAAAATAAAACCCTTCATGTTTGAACCATCGAAATGAAATAAACGATATTTTTAAACTAAAAAATAAAGCAACATGAACGCTAAAGCTGTAGTAGCAAAATTCGAAGAATTATTCAATAAAGAACCAATGGTATCAAGAGCTCCAGGTAGAGTAAATATCATCGGTGAACACACTGACTACAACGACGGTTTTGTATTACCCGCATCAATCGACAAAGAAATGGTTTTCGCATTAGCGTTAAACGGTACTGATACTGTAAATGCTTATGCACTTGACTTAGAAGAGTCTGGTTCTTTCGAATTATCAAACATTGTTCCTTCTGAAGGATGGATCAACTACATCAAAGGTGTTGTTGCAGAAACAGCTGTAAAAGGCTTAGAACCAAAAGGTTTTGATGTTGTCTTTGCTGGCGATGTGCCACTAGGAGCTGGTATGTCATCATCTGCTGCTTTAGAGTGTGCTTTAGCAACAGGTTTAAATAAATTATTTGAAGGTGATTTATCGAAATTAGACATCGTTTTAGCTTCACAAATGTCAGAGCATAACTATGCTGGCGTGAAGTGTGGTATCATGGACCAATTTGCTTCAACTTTTGGTCAAGCAAATAAAGTAATCAAGTTAGACTGCCGTACAAAAGAGTATGAGTACCATAACTTAGATATCACTGGTCACAAATTGGTATTATGTAACACTAACGTGACACACTCATTAGCTTCTTCTGAGTACAATACAAGAAGAGAGCAATGTGAAGCAGGTGTTGAAGTAATCAAAGAAACTTATCCTGAAATCATCAACTTACGTGACGTTTCTGTTGAAATGATGCACGAATTTGAAGGTAAAATGGATCCGGTAATTTATGACAGATGTTCGTATGTGGTTGAAGAAAACGACCGTTTAACGAAAGCATGTGAATTTATGGATAATGGAGACTTAGTGAACTTAGGTAAAATGATCTATGGTTCTCACGAAGGTCTTTCTAAGAAATATGCAGTATCATGTCCAGAGTTAGACTTCTTAGTGGAGCAAACTTTAGAAGATGACAATGTACTTGGTGCGAGAATGATGGGTGGCGGCTTCGGTGGCTGTACGATCAACCTTGTAAAAGAAGAAGCTGTTGACGCATTTGTAGAAAGAATGACGAAAGCATATAAAGAAGGAATGGGTAAAGATCTTTCTGCTTATGTAGTTGTAATCGGCGACGGAGCAAGAGTTGAAGAGTCAGTTGAAGCTTAATTTATATCTATAAAAGGCATGTTTAGTTCTCATGATGCTAAACATGCTTTTAAAGAAATTTTTTGACTAGGAAAACAAGAATCAACAATGGAATTTAATTTTGAGGATCATCCTCACCGTCGATACAACCCACTTACAAATGAATGGGTACAAGTTTCTCCTCATAGAGCGAAGAGACCTTGGCAAGGACAAGTAGAAAAGATTGAGGAGGAGAAGCGTCCTGAACATGATCCTTCGTGTTATTTATGTCCGGGTAACACTCGTGTCAATGGCGAAGTGAACCCTCAGTATACTGATACTTATGTATTCCAAAATGATTTTGCCGCTTTATTGGAAGATGTTCCAACAGGTGAAATGAATGAGGGTAACGGTCTTTTCAGAGCAAAAAGTGAAAGAGGTTTGTGTAAAGTAATTTGCTTCTCACCTCGTCACGATTTGACTATTCCTGAAATGGAAACAGAAGGAATCAGAAAAGTAGTTGACCTTTGGGCAAAAGAATATACTGAGCTAGGTGCTAGAGATTACATCAACCACGTACAGATTTTTGAAAATAAAGGTTCAGTGATGGGATGTTCAAACCCTCACCCTCACGGTCAAATCTGGGCGCAGGAATCTATTCCTCAAGAGCCAGCAAAAAAGCAAGTAAATCAAAAAGCGTACTATGACAAAAATGGTACAACTTTACTTTCTGATTACATTGCTCAAGAAATTAAGCAACAAACAAGAGTTGTTTATGAAAATGAACACTTCGTTGCTATCGTTCCTTTCTGGGCTGTATGGCCTTTTGAAACGATGATCGTTCCGAAAAGAGCAGTAAGCAGAATTACTGATCTTTCTGACGAAGAAAAAGATGCTTTCGCTGATGCATACAGAGCTTTAACGATCAAGTATGACAACATCTTCGAAGTTTCTTTCCCTTACTCTGCTGGTATCCACCAAGCTCCAACTGATGGAGAGGATCACCCAGAGTGGCACATGCACATGTGTTTCTATCCTCCTTTACTTCGCTCTGCTACAGTGAAGAAGTTTATGGTAGGTTATGAAATGCTTGCTAATGCTCAAAGAGATATCACTGCTGAAACAGCAGCTGCACGTATTAGAGAGCAATCTTTAGTACATTATAAAAGTGCTGTTTTAGAAGAAGAAAAATAACATTAGATGATTTATAGACTAGTAATGAACGATAATTGCTAGTCTATAATTTTATCATTAATAGAGTTAACAAATAAACAAAATGAAGATTTTAGTAACAGGAGGTTTAGGTTACATTGGTTCACATACCGCAGTGGAGTTAATCAACAAAGATTTTGAGGTAGTTATCGTTGACAACTTATCAAATTCTGAAATTGGTGCATTGGAAGGTATTGAAAAAATCACTGGAACAAAGCCTAAGTTCTATGAGTTTGATCTTTTAGATTTTGATCAATTAGATCAATTATTCCAAGAGGAGAAGATTGATGGTATTATTCACTTTGCAGCTTCAAAAGCAGTGGGTGAGTCTGTAAATAAGCCAAGTCTTTATTACAGAAATAACCTTCAGTCGTTATTAAACATCTTAGACCTAATGGTAAAACATGAGGTGAGCAACTTTGTTTTCTCTTCATCTTGTACAGTTTATGGTCAGCCAGATGTGTTGCCTGTAACTGAACAAACGCCAGTTCAACCTGCTTTATCTCCTTATGGAAATACTAAACAAGTAGGTGAAGAGATCATTAGAGATATCGTAAAAGCAGAAAACGGATTAAAAGCCATTGCTCTACGTTATTTCAACCCTGTAGGTGCACATGATTCTGCATTGATTGGTGAATTACCTTTAGGTGTTCCTCAAAACTTAATGCCATTTATCACACAAACAGGTGTGGGTATGAGAGCTGAATTGAGTGTATTTGGTGATGATTACAATACTAAGGATGGTACTTGTATTCGTGATTACATCCACGTAGTAGATTTAGCACAGGCTCATATTGTTGCATTAAACAGAATGATCGAGAGCAAGCAAAAAGAAGATTACGAATTCTTCAACGTAGGAACAGGTACTGGTTCTACTGTTTTAGAGGTAATCCAATCATTCGAAAAAATGTCAGGTGTAAAACTGAACTACAAATTGGTAGACCGTCGTGAAGGTGACATCGAAAAGATTTATGCTGACACTACTTTCGGTAACCAAGAGTTAGGATGGCAATCTGAAAAGACATTGGATGACATGACAGGTTCTGCTTGGAAATGGCAACAACAATTGCAAGAAAAAGCTTTATCAAAAGCTTAGTAAAATAGTGTGTACGGCAAAAAAACTAAACATTTTTTTGACTTAATACTTGAAGCATTTTATTGTACAGGTAATTTCAGATGAATAGATGCTCTAAATACTTCTCTTAAATACTAAGAGAAGTGTTAGAGCCTATTCCTATTTAAAAGCTCACATTTAAAAAGGGTCAATTCACTGATTTCTATATTACTACTAGCAAATCATAAAAGTTTTAATGAAATGATAGATATAAAACAAATTGAAAAAATTTCTTGGGGCAAAGTCAATGATAAAGAGGTATTTTTATATACACTTACAAATCAATTAGGCTCCCAATTACAAGTGTCAACGTATGGTGGCATTTTAGTTAGCTTTTTAACCGCTGATAAAAACGGTGAAATGGCAGATGTTCTTCTTGGAAAAGATTCTTTAGAAGACTATTTAGATAACAGCTGCTACCTTGGTGCAACTGTTGGACAGTTTGCAAATAGAATTGCAAAAGGTAATATCTCTATTGATGGAGTTGAATATCAATTGGCAACAAACAATGGTCCCAACTTCTTACACGGAGGTGATGTAGGATTTGATCGTCAAGTTTTTGATATCGTAGAAGAAATTTCAGAAGATGGTGTAAACTCAGTGGTACTATCACATACAAGTCCTGATGGTTTTGAAAACCTTCCTGGTAATGTGACATTGACACTGAAAATTTCATTAACGGATGAAAATGAAGTGGTATTGGATTACAGTGCAACTACTGATAAAAAGACAATCGTAAACTTCACTTCTCACCCTTATTTCAACCTTAAAGGTGAAGGTGAAATTTCAGATCATACTTTAAAACTAAACTGTAATTTCTATACTCCTATTGATGAGACTTGTATTCCTACAGGTGAAATTGCCACTGTAAAAGGAACTCCTTTTGATTTTACAGAAGAAAAAGTAATCGGTAACGAAATTGATGCTGATCACGATCAAACAAAAATCGGTATTGGTTATGATCACAACTTGGTGATTAATAAGCCACTTAATGAGTACGGATTAGTAGGTGTTGCTTACGAAGCTACTACTGGCCGTGCAATGGAAGTTTATACTACTGAACCTGGAGTACAGTTCTATACTGGTAACTGGCTTGAAGGTGAACTAGGTAAAAACCAAACTCCGCTTATCAAACGTCAAGGTTTCTGTCTGGAAGCACAACACTACCCAGACTCTCCAAATCAACCACACTTCCCTTCTGTGATTTTAAATCCTGGTGAGGAGTACACTCAAAAAACAGTGTATAAGTTTGTAGTGAAGTAGTCTTTACTTTTCAGATAAAAAGAAAGTCCTGATTCTAATCTAACAGAATCAGGACTTTTATATTTATCTAAACTAATAATATTAACCTTTGTGTAGCTTTGGTCTTCTTTGAAGTGTTTCCAAATAAGAAGACACATTTAATACACTAGAATTAAGTTTATTTTTAGTTGAAGCATATAGGTTCAAAACCTGTAATTTTGCTTCTTCAATTTTTTGTTCTTTTGTTTTCATTTTTTTTAGCTGTTCATAATCTTCAAAAAATCTTTCTTCCTCAATTTCAAGGATTGTATTAAAAAGAGTTTGTCCTTGTAATATGTTATTATAACCACTTATTAGATTTGAAACTTCTCTCTTCTTTAGTTTAATTCCATATTTACTTTTTAATATTTCAGCGGACTGTTCTACAAAATCCTCAGCTGTCATATCAAATGCAATATCTTTTAAATTTCTCAAATCTTTCATAAACCAATAAAATGGTAACAACGCCCATTGCGGTTCAAATAATCTTCTTGTTAATTTACCAGTATTAAATTCCAACATAGAATTTAATTCTTTGATATATTGACTATGGATTAATTTATAAGTTATTGTTTCTTGATTTATATTTTGATTTTTCATAGCAACCCCTTTTTAAGTTAGAAAAATACACTTAATTGTATTTACTTTTTATATTGAACGAAAGGTCAAAATAAAGGGTTGAAGAAAGAAATATAATAATCCTTAAAGATAGTTAAGCACCAAATTATAATTGAACTAAAATGAAAATCACCGCAGATCATACCTATATTATTGTCCATTTTGATATTCACCAAAGTTGGGATTTTTTCCAAGTCATAGGTTTAGATGAAGACGAGTCGAATGCACTTCATCAACAAATAGATCACCTCCTATATCAAGCAACTTTAAATGAACAGGAAAATGACTTCTTGGCAATTGAATATATAATAGCCTATGCTTTTGAGAAGAAATTCTCTCTATTCAAAAATTATCCTAAAGAATTTTTTGATAATATGGCAGTGGAATGTGACGGTGAAACACTCGACTTTATTATTGATCTTTCTGAAACTATTGTGAAAGAAGCAGCAGTACATTTATTGAAGAATTTACTCAAATATGATTTATTTGAATATCAATTACTCACATCATAATTGTATTACATTAATTTGTATTTTATGGAGGAGTAAACGGATTAACATTGTTCTCGTTTAGAGAAAATAATAATTTCGCAATGTTATCAACCTAAAAATAATTATATTATAATTGGGGGTTATCTCTATCTTAGTTTTCATTCTATTATAATACTTACACATGAACAAAAGAGAAGTATCACAATTACTTAATCAGCTTGATTTACCAAAATCAAAAGAACAACTTTATCCTATTGTCTATGATAATCTTCATGATATTGCTGAAAAACTATTTCATAGAGAAAGAGCTGATCATACTCTACAACCTACTCTTCTTGTCAATGAAGCTTACCTAAATTTAGTAGATCAAGAACACATCAATTGGCAAGGAAGAACACATTTCTTTGCGGTAGGAGCTCAAGCTATTCGTAGAATTTTGGTGCATCATGCAAGAACAAAAAATGCTCAAAAACGAGGAGGTGGAGAACATCTTTTAGAACTCGAAGAAGGTATTGCATTTACGCCAGAAAAAGAGGGTATGGTATTGGATATTCATGAAGGATTAGAACAACTTTCTAAAATTCATGAAAGACAAGCAACTGTTGTTGAGTTGAAGTTTTTTGGGGGCTTAAAAATGCAAGAAATTGCTGATGAATTGGGAGTATCGATCAAAACAGTTGAAGTAGACTGGAAAGTCGCAAAAGCTTGGCTGAAGAAATTTATGAAAAGCGACCTCTAAAACTACCCTATGTCACAATCTCTACACGAAAGAGCATCGAATATTCTAGCTCTGATAATGGAGCTAGAAAAGGAAGAAGCAATAAAAGTTATTCATGAACAGTGTCAAGATGATCAAGAGCTTTTGCAGGAAGTTATAAGTCTCTATCAGGAATTTACCACTTATACACCTGAAAAGAAAGAATCATCTCATCAGTCACATATACAACCCGATAAAGAAGATCAAACTACATCTCTTTACGGAAGAATTTCTAATCACTTACTTAAGAATAAGAATTCACGTTTGATTGTGATCTTGAGTAGTCTTGCCCTATTACTGGTTGTAGGTTTTTGGGTTAGAAAGTCTATTTACAATGGTATTTTTGACCAAGAAATTGAAGAAAAAACTGCACAAATCAATGCTACTTCTACCATTATCCATGATTGGATAGAGAACGAAAAACGAAAAGTCAAAGAGATTGCAACTACAAAAGTATTAAAGGATTTTGCTATTGAAATCGATAGTCTACAAAAACTCGAAATACCAGATAACGAGTATTTAGAAAAAATTAAACCTTATAATATTACCATTAATAAATTGAGAGACATTATGGGGTTTGACTTTATTTGTCTCCTCCATAAAAATGAATTGAAGATTACCTATAATACATGGAATTCAAGTACAAATGAACTTTCTCCACTTATCAATAAGTACTTGAGTAAAAAAGTTTTTGATTACCATAATGAATTAAAGAAAGGGAATACGATTTTCATACCTCCGATTCATGTCACCGAATCATTACTTGAAGAAGATTCCGTGATCAATCGTGACTCTGATTGTGCTACAGGTACTCCAATCTATAACGATAATAATGAAATTGTAGGTTATGTTTTAACGGTTACCTTAGCGAAAAATCAATTTTCAAACCTCTTCAAATCTACTGTTTACGGTAAATCATCCGAAGCATATGCTCTAAACCAAGAAGGGTTTATCATCTCTGAGAGTAGATTTACAAAGGTACTTCAAGAAAAAGGATTCTTAAACCATGCCTCTTCTATCTATCATCTTCAGGGATTAAACCCAGGTGTGAATGTCATGGAAGGTGAAATACCCGAAATCGAAGTTATCAATTGGCCTTTGACTGCTACATCTTTGAAGTTTTATGAATACTATAATGGTATTATTGAAAAAAGCAGTGGTAGTATTCACCATGTTTATAAAGATTACCGAGGTGTGGAAGTTATTGGTGTTTGGAAATGGCTAGATGATTTAGGATTTGGTATCGTTTTGAAGGAAGACGCTGCTGATGCTTTAGTGATGATACAGAAAATGGATTGGGTACTAGGGATATTATATTTTATTATTTGTCTTTTGTGTTTTCTATTGTACCATTCGAATATTAGAATTTTACGCTTTAACTCTAAAATCAAAAAACTCGGTCAGTTTGCTATCGTAGAAAAAATTGGCGAAGGTGGATTTGGTGTCGTTTACAAAGCAGAACATTCATTGATAAAAATGCCCGTAGCCATCAAACTTTTAAAGAAAGAGTTTAATACTGAAGATAATATAAAACGATTTGAAAAAGAAGTTAGGGCTACTTCTACTCTTAAACATCCTAATACGATTAAAATTTATGATTATGGTGTCTCCAATGAAGGAAATTTCTATTATGTAATGGAATTCATAGAGGGCATAACACTCGGCAAAATTATAGATAGAGACGAGCAGTTCCCGATTAATAGAGCCGTTTATATATTACTAGAAGTGGCTTATAGTCTCAGAGAGGCTCATCATAAAAACCTCGTGCACCGTGACATCAAACCCATGAATATTTTATTATCCAAACAAGGTGAAGCTTATGATCAAGTGAAACTTTTGGACTTTGGATTAGTAAAGGAACTCACTCCGGATAGTGAACAAACAGCCTTTCATAAAGTAGGAGGAACACCACTTTATATGGCACCAGAACGTTTGAGAGACCCAAAAAATAGTGATAGTAAAGTAGATATCTATTCACTAGGTATTCTTGGATTTTATATGCTCAATGGCCGTTTAATGATTGAAATTCTTTCCCAAAAAGTATTATCAGGTCAAGAAATTATTGAAGCTGTTGAAATTCAAAAATTAATTGACCGTGAAGACATACCTGAAGATTTATATTCGCTTCTAGTGCAATGCATTCAATTTAATCCTGAAAAAAGAATACAGAACATTGACACTCTGATACAGCACCTTGAGAAAATTGCAGTTCAAAATCCTTGGAATAAAAAACAAGCTTATGATTGGTGGAAAACCTATGATGTCTACACATCATAAGACATATTTTTCAAAGAGCCTTTCTAAAATGACCTGAGGCTCTTCAACACATAAACCAGGGTGCACTTTTGAAGATTGAATTAAAGTAGACCTTGTAGCGGTTAACCATCGGAATCGACTTGGTAAATCTTGTTCACCAATTACACCTCCCTTTGATCCCCCTTCACATATCAACTTCCAAGTGTTGAGGTAAGCTTCTATCTCATTTTTTTCAATATCAATTAAATCAAAAGCATTGAGTCTCTTTTCATTTACTTGGTATTTGAGATCAAGAAACTTTAATGGTTTACTAAACAGTATAACACCAACATTTATAAACTCCTCTCTTTCAACTTTTGGCATAAAACGGATGACCGCATATTCATACACTTGTTTATCTTGCATTCTTCGCTTCTTTTGTTAGTTGATCTAAATTTGAAATTCTTGTATTCAATAAAGTAGTGTAAACTTTTTTACGTTCTTCAATACTTCCATCAATACTTGGATCTGACAACCAATCATCGGGCAACAAAGATACTATTCCTTCTATAATATCAGGTGTCAATAATTCTTTTAATTTTTCATTGGCCTCATCTAATTTTGTTGCTTTTGAAAGCAATACATGATCTTTAATCATTGGAAAGGTTCTTTTAGCATGATCTTCCCAACCACTCCACGAGTGATGAAAATAGAGGCTTGCCCCATGATCAATCAACCATAACGCTTTGTTCCAATTCAATAAATTAGTGTTCCTATGTGTTCTATCAATATTGGTGATGATACTATCTAGCAGGACTACTTTTGATGCTGCTAAAGGGTCAGCAATTGAGACCAAAGGATCATAAGTAATGGCCCCACTTAAGTAACTCATACCTAGATTAAGCCCTTCACTAAACTTTAATAGATCTTGAATTTCCTCGTCTCCTTCCGACTTACTGAATGTATCTACCAAATGGATAAAAACCAATTCTGGCATATTCAAACCAATTTGACGAGCCATCTCACCACCAATGAGCTCCGCAATTAATGCTTTAACGCCCTGCCCTGCTCCTCTGAATTTTATGACATAATCAAATCCGTCATCCGCTTCTACAATGGCTGGAAGAGAACCTCCTTCTCTCAAAGGGGTTACATATCTCGTCATATTGACGGTTCTTATTTCATTGTTATACATAGAATATTTTAATGGGTTTATTCTAATAAAGTACTAAGTCAAAAATAAATATTACATAAATTATCGTCAACTTTCAAACTTCTTTCTCTTCGGTTTTGTCTTGAAGCAAAAAATTCGAGGCTTAGAAGTCGAAAACCAAATTTCATTACTACCAATAAGTTTAAAAAGCCAGCTTCATATGATTTTAAAAAAATAACATTTATCATTTATAAAATTTAATCATGCATTCTATATTTGCACTCAGAAAGCAAACATAAATTAAGGTTAGTGTAAATTATTTACCTCAAAACTGCAATCTATTTAATTGTAATACATTTTATTTCTAATCAAAATTAATGCTCTTTATTCTTTAAGTTTAAAACTAATTAAGCAAATTATGAAAAATCTATTTTTAACAATTGGACTTCTTCTTGTATCTATCGTATCCTTTGCACAAGATGGCAGAAGTACAGGATTCATCAAAGTAACTGGCGTTTTGCCAACGGAATCGGAATATCAGAACTTAGGTTTTGGTGTTGGTGCCTCTTATGCACAACATTTATCAAAAGCAAATTATATATATTTTGGACTTGATGTAAAATATTTCACTGAAGATTTTGAAGGTGTTGCTAAAAGTAAAAATTATATTGTTCCAGTAACAGCGGGTTATATGTATCAAGTCTTAGAAGGTGCTTATGTTCGTGCTGGTGTGGGATATTCTTACCTAAGTTTTAATATTGAAAGTGATTATGGTGATCTCAGTGGCTCTGATTCTTTTGCTTGTTTAGATTTTTCAGCAGGTTATCAGTTTGCGAATGGCATGGTATTACATGGTTCGTTTATGCCAATTTTTGGAGAAGAAGACACTCTTAATGTTTTTGAATTAGGTCTTGCCATTAACTTAAGTCCTAAATCGATATAATTGAAATCTTATACAAGACAAAACACCTTGTTCTACACAAAAGATGAACAAGGTGTTTTTTTATTTTTCGTTACTAGATTTTACTCAATGATTACTCTTTTTGAAATGATTGTTTTTCCAGATTTCAACCTCAATAGATAGACGCCTCTAGGTATATCGTTGATTTGGATCTCTTTTAACTGGCTCTCACCAAAGGTCCAGGTGTCTTCTAATACTTTATAACCTAATGTATTAAATAATCCAATCTCAACATCTCCTTTCCACGACTTCAATATTAAGTTGACTTTTTCTCCTTGAGTTGGGTTAGGATATACTGACAAACCAGCAACTGCATTTCCATCTTCCATATAAACTTGTTGAGGATCAAAAACGGTCTCTGTTCCATCAAAGTCTCTTTGGATAAGTCTGTAAAATGACAACTGATTCATTACTGGGTTCGCATCAATGAATTCATAATCTAAACGAACACTTGAATTCCCTGCTCCTTCAATTGTAGCTAATGTACTCCAATTTTTGCCATCAATAGAGCGTTGTACCTCAAAATGATCATTGTTGATTTCTGAAGCTGTAGCCCAGTCCAATATTACTTGTTGATCTTCAGCGTTTGCATTAAATGAAATCAATTCAACCGGTAAATCAGTCGCATCATCAATGGTGGCAATGGCAAGGTATTTTTCACTAAATGAAACAGCTTCGGTTTCAAAATACGTTTCTGTATTATGTAATGGGTCACCTGCTTTTTTCCATTTTGGAACCCCTAAATCTAAATCATTCCAAATCGCTAAAATAAAGTTAGGACTTCTAGTCAACGCACTGTAATAAGCAAAAATCTCTGCGTTACTTTCTTTTGAAAACGGTGCATCTCCTTCATCCAAATCTGTTACTCTCCATTGGAACTCAGAAGAAACGTTAACAATACCTGTAGTTGAGTCAACACTATCTTCAACGACAGGTTTGAGTAATTGGCCATATTCTACAGTCCATGTTTTTTCGCTTGGACCTGTTACATTTTGAGTATAAATGACCGCTAAAGTTCTAAGATCTCCTACTCCACCAACAGGGAATATAAAACTATCTCCAACATTTAGTTTTTTGGAAACTGGTCCTGTAATATAAGAATTACCATTTACATCACTTGAATTACCAAGGAACAGCAGTGAACCGTCATCATTTCCCATATTATTTAAAACAGAGTTCAATGTTAAATTTGAAACTTCTTTGGTATTACTACCTGCTAAAATAACCTGTCCATTAGACTTGTTAATCACTAAATTATCAATCGCTCTTCCAGCAGTATAATCACCCGTAAATGTTTGATCACCAGATGTACCATTAAAGATTAGAGTTGAACCAGACAAAGAGGCTGATGATGTGCCATTGTCTGTAAAATCACCTCCAATTGATAATGAAGCACCTGTAGAAAGCGTTATTTCAGAACCAGAATTTAAAGTAATATTATTTTCAGCATTCAAACTCGAATTGATTACGTTTAAAATACCCTCTGTATCAACTGTCAAATCTCCCTTTACAATCAAACTACCCGATTCAATATTCAAAGAAGCACCTGTACCATTATTAGTATCCCCAACATCAACTGTGACATTTCCATTTGCTGTTGTTGGTGTATTAATGGTTAGTTTACCATCATTATCAATATTGATATCATTTAATATTGATGAAGTTGTGAGATCAAACTCTACATTACTAATCGAAAGCTCACCTGTAGAGATATTTAATCCATTACCACCTGGGATTTCCCATTCTTGCCCTGTACCTGTACCAATCAAAGTTAAACTTCCAATTGTCAATTTATTATTATTGATAGGTGCATTCAGGTTAAGCACTGGTGAATCTGCATTTCCTTCTACAATTATACCACCACCGGAAGTGAAGAAAGGTTCCCAGTTCGCATTTGGCATTTGACCTACTTTGTCTGTATTCACAAAGAATTTTACTTTCCCACCACCTTCAACAGCATCAAAATTAATTTGTCTATCGTCGACATGAATCACTAAAGTTCCTTCAATGATTGCCTTGTAATAGGTTTTAAATCCTAATGTACCACTTGTTGTTGTTTCCAGATTAGTACCTGATGGCACCTCTAAAATAGTTCCTGAAAATAGTGTTGGTGAAACTTCATCTTCCAGTTTTGTATAAGTAACACCATTGTCCTTAGAGATTTCCCATTTATCAGTAGATACCTCATTCAATACACCATCTGTAACCCCTGAAGCTAATCTATATCTAATAATATCATCCGGAGTTGATAATACATCTCCTGCAAAATAATCCCCTGTCACTAGACTTGTTGCTAAATCGATATCAATTCTGTTATTGGCTACATCTAATGTTTTTTGGACATTTTTCTGAATTTCTGCATCATCATTGATGATTATTCCTATGTAATCTGCTTCTGTTCCGTTGATATTGGTATTGTCATAATACAATGAAACATATCTATCATCTGGAACTGTAACATCAGCTGTTGAAAATTCAATTCTCCAATATTGATCCAACGCTTCGTTATTATCTCCCTGATTTTCAGCAACGGTGTGTCTTGTATTAATCGGTTTCACTACAAGTTCAGCTCCATTATAATCACCAACAAGTCCTACAGGAGCAAAGATTCCAGAATAACCAATAGGTAGTAATTTTTCACTTGAGATCTCATCATTTGGTAACGTAATTTTCACACCTTGGGCATTACTACTACCACTCAATTGAATCATATTATTCGCATCAAAAGCAGTGGTCGCTGTCAAGACAACGTTTGTTCCAAGATTCAAAGTAAACTGATCAATATCTAATACACCATTTGTAAATACAATCTCATCAGCCACTAAATTGAGGCTGTTGGTCAAACTAATACCTGCTGCATTATCAATTTCCACTCGGCCCAAACTACCCGTAATATTCATATCTTGAGCAGTAGATCCGTTCATTTTTATACGGCCAGTACTTGTAGTTGAATGCGTACCAAATACTGATAATAAACCTCCAACATTAATAGTTTGACCGTTGTCAGATAAAACACCCGTGTTAACTGTAAGGTCTTCCAATATTGTGATGTCTTCTCCCATTGTAACTGTAGCACCGTCTGTATCAATGACCAATTTCTGCGTAGAAATAGCATTCGCACCACTTATGGTTTGATCATCTGTACTATTAAGAGTAATTGTAGAGGTGGAGGCGTTGATTGTTCCATCATTTGTTATATTACCAGCACTATTGAGGTCAAAGCTATTCAGATTTATTGTTGCTGTAGAAGGCAAGCTTAAATCACCAACCATTGTGATATCATTGATAAGTGTTTCTACTGTGACATTAGAAAGTAAAACTAACTTTCCTATTGTATTTACAAATTCGACATCGATTGATTCCGCTGAAGTATTTCCTAGTTCTATCACGGCATTTTCATTCACTGATGAAGATGCGGCATCTAATGCTATTTTACCAGAGAATACATTGATCTGACCTCCACTAAAGTCAAATGTTGAAGCACTACCTAATACTTCAAATGTACCTCTAGTCGCACTATTAGGATTACCAATTAACCCTGCATCAAATGTACCTCCGGATTGTGTATAAGTAACGTTGGCATCGTTTGCTGCAAGATCTCTTCTTAATTCTGAACCTACTACAATTGAACCGGCAGACAATTCAATCTCACCACTTGTTGCATAAATAATTGAATTTTCATCTCCAGCATTTGCAATATTAAAACTACCTCCAGCAACTGTTAGTTTACCACCAAGCAAAAAGTTTGCATCATCTCCAACCACATTCACTGCACCTTGTTTCAACATCAAACCTGCATTAGTCGACATTACCCAATTTGAACTTGGAACTGCATATGGTGTAATATTAATAGCACTGTTATCGAGTACAAGTGTACCATTGGATAGTGTGATTAGTTCTTCGGTCGTGACACTTGGTAGCGTAAAGTTTGTATTGAATGTGAAAGTAGAGTCTTGATTGTTGCCCTTATTCATTACAATTTTATATAATTCGGGAGTTAATGGTGAAGTGATATCATCAGTATAGTAATTGTCAAATACCCCACTTTCAGTACCTTGAAGCTCTAATACAATACGGTTTTCAGTCGTTGATTTTAACAAACTAAACTCAATGGCATCTGCACCACTCTCTCCTCCATCTATTTGAGGAATAGTGATATCTCCATTAACTATCAAAGTATGTTCTACGTCATCTGTACCTGTTACCAAAAATTTGTTTGATGCAGATGAATTATTTGAAATTGTATTTTGAAGGTTTAGATTCCCTGTATTCACTGTTATAGGAGTGCTAGAATTTACTTCAATTGCTGCTTCTCTAAAACCCCCGATATTAATATTATTTTCAACGTTAATAGATTTATCTAAAATCAATGTTGATCCATCTACCATCAAAGATTTGAATTCAACAGGTTGACTTACACCTGCCGCAAAGGTAAATTCATTACCAAAATCACCACCTCCCCATAGTCTTACAGAAGGGTATTTTGGGAATTCAGGTATTTCCATATCTGAATTATTACTTTGGATCATTACCTCACTTCGTGGCTCACTTAAGAAATTATTTAAATCTTGACCATTTAAAGTAGCTCCCTTATGGATTCTCAATGAACCTACTTGTTCTACTACATCAACAGTTAAGCTTCCACTTGATAATCGTATTCTTGCCAAATCGGCCGCCTCTAAGGTAGCTGTCTCATCAGAATCAAATCGAATTACTGCCACTTCAATAGCAGAATTAATCACAACTCTGTGGCCTCTTGTTTCATTTGGACTACCATATCTACCGTGACCTACTATAATGATATCACCTGCTGAAGGAGTTCCTTGAGTACTGAATGGATTACCAGTGTTTTTCCAATCAGGATTAGTCGTCCATCTTGCCGTATCATTCCAATTATCAGCTCGTCCAACTGAAACATTTTCAAAGTTGGAACTGTTTTCTGCTGTACCCCAAAAAGAATAATATACAGTTAATTCTCCAGTAAATTTCGAAGCTGCTCCTGCTGTGTAAAGTGAATTATATGCAGGAACTGCATTTGTTGTAAAAATATAATCTGTTTCTGTAGCATCATCTCCATCAGTATCAACGGCTGCTGCTACTCCTAGTGACTCCCTTGATTTATTTGGAACTTGTATTTGGACTCTAGCAGGTACAAAATTTGCTTCATCATCATTTACTGTATCTAAATCTTCAGAATTGTATTTAAAAACACCCGCTACATCCGGAATATTTGCGTCATATCCATAGGTCGTAGTTTTCCACCAATAATTTAAAATCTCATCATCTGTACCATCTGTGGTTAACGTAGCCACACTACCATTATTGGTCGCTAATTGTAGAAAGCCATCTTCTGCTGGTTTATTAGAAACTGTAAGTGTAGCCGGTGTAAATTTATAGGAATCAGCGACAGGTGTATCAAACTCAGACGCCAATGGATAGTAGTAGTCTCCATCACTTGTTACTTGATAAGTAAGACCTCCATCTGTATAATTTCCAGCTCCTACCAACATACGTTTGTCGGTTATATTATCTGCAAAATTATTGATCCCACTTCCATTTTCATCAGTAATACCTTGTGCTCCAACTACAACACCATATTCATTTGCCTTAATTACACCTTGTTGCCATGTTAATTTTGAAGCGTAAATGATATTGGATAATTCTACCCCATTGGCATTATTTAACCATAAGTGCGTCACACCTACGTTTGTAGTATCAGCAATTTGAGGATCTGCTAAATCATAACTAGAGACAATACTTTGTGATGTTCCTGCCGATCCATTGATGATTAAATGACCTGCTGACGAAGGTTCTCCTATTCTTCCTTTAAAAGTTAAGTCACCTTCAACTTCTACTACATAATTGGAATAATCAAACGTACCTTGTGTTAAAGACAATGATGATAATACCTTTAATCTTGTGGACCCAATTGCTGAAGCACCACTAAAATCTCTTACTTTAAAAACATCTGATGCGTTTGGCAAATCAATATTTAAATGATTAATACTGTAAGCTTCATCAGTATCTCTAATATCAATATAATGATCTACTCCATCTCCGTTGAAAGTCAACTTATTATTTGACCCGATATTCAGTTGAGTATCATTGTATAAAGTAAGGTCACCACTAATTGTCAAATCATAATCACCTATCTGTAAGTTACTATTTTCCTCAATTACAAGGTGGCTTAATATTGTGAGATCTCCGTCTGTTGGTATTGGATCTCCAAATGAACCAATACCATCTGATAAGGTCACATTACGGAGTGGATAGTCTGTAGTAACCGTTAAGTTAAAAAATGGGATAGATGACACAAACTCTACATCTCTATCAGAGTTAATATCGAAAATAATCTCACCACCAGTGACATTATAGAAACCATCTCCCATTGCAAATTTTGTCAGGTATTGAAGATCGGTATCTTCATTATGGATGGTAATTGTACCGCCTGACATGTTAAATGAATTAGTCTTATAAGGCAGAGAAAGTGCTGCAACCGTACTACCTGGCACATAGCCATAAATTGTCATTTCACCTCCAGTCATTGTTAAAGATCCTTGGTGATCCACACCTAATACTGAAGTTTTAATTTGGTTTAGAAAAACCTCACCACCTTCTTGAACAAAATAACCTCTTTCTCTCAAGGTTATACTATTTTGTCTTCCATTACTTGTTCCATCACTATTTAAACCGATATTTAATCGACCTCCAGTCACTAATACATTACCATAAACTGTTAACGCATTTACTGGTCCGAAATTAATATCGGCACCATTATCGACCCACAATCTACATCCAAAACCTAAATCGTAATTTCCTGTAGTACCTGCATAGCTTGGAACATAAATATTTTCACCAAAATGAAGTGTACCATATTTCATAACGAACATACCATTACTTGTCGTCATAGATCCATCCGTTCCTCCAGTACTACCATTAGAGTGTTCATTGTAACCATACATTTCAAATCGTCCTTCAACATCTGCACTGATATTTAAGTTATAATTATCGGATGTCCCCTTGTCCACAACGATTTGATATAATATAGTTGATCCATTACAAATTAAATCTTGATCTTTTTGATCTGCATCAAAAGTCAAAATTGCATACTCACCAGCAAGATTGTCAGATAAGTAAGCATCTAATTCTGTAAGATAAGAAGCAGACCCAAATGTAAATGAATCCTTTATATCAGCTCTATTAGTTAATGCTATTTCCCCAGCATTGACTAAGCTGCTTTTTAGGATAATGTTATGAATTACATCATCGGTTCCCACCCCTAAGGTAGCTTGTGGTAAAACCCTCACATTGCCATTAATATTTAAATCAACTGCCGTGTTGGAGTTATCGCTTGACCCTAATGTTATTTTACCTTTCGTTAGTACTAAAGAATCTGTCAACGTGAGATCTGCAGCGATAATCAATTCATCACTTGCATTATCCATTTCTATATTTACATTATGGTAAGCGTAACTGTTCGACAAAACAATCCCTGTTCCGTTAAACTCTACAGTACCTCCATTGTCTGTTAAAAAGCCACCTTCAGCTGTTGCGTTTGCTGGCGAAGGGAAGTTATCAGCATTTAATTTAATAGTCCCTTTACCATTTACCGATGAGAAATTATGACCTACGGTAGTGCCTACTACTAGTGTACCCCCTTGATTAATTTCTAAATCTCCAGCAGCAATGTTATCAGAATCCAACGTAATTACTCCACCCGATAAAATAAAGACATCATCTGTAGATGTAGGAAAAGTATTTGTACCGTCCGCAAAACCCGATGGATTTTTTGTCCAAATATCAGTGTCTGTCCAATTACCTGTACTTTTAGTATAAAAAGCATCTGGGGCAGTGGAAGCCAAGGTATAAAAACCATCACCATTTACATCATATTGTGCATCAGTAATAGTAAATGAGACTTCATCTGATCCCACAAAAGTAGCCGATGGTCCTGCTACTACCGTGTAAGTAGAGCCATTATCTGATGAATAAACTAAAGAATAATCACCTGTTACCCTCTCTGGACCGCTACCTGTATCAAAGTCATTGGGTTTACCCTCATAGTTTTGAACATTGAAATTTAACGTAAGATCTAGATTTCCATTTTTTTGAAGATAGAATTTTTTAGACCAGACACGAGTATTAGTCGGAGCATTGTCAAATGTTAGTCCCCCTTCGTTTGTTTCACCCATTATGACATAATCTCCATTTGTTGTACTAGAGGTAGTCAATGCTATTGCGCTGGATGGGTTTCCTCTGTCTGGTGAATAATCGCCTCCGTCATTTCCATAAACGACAAGGTTTTGGTTCGGTGTTGTATTATTATTAAATAATTCGTCAGTGTCAGAAAGTTCTGCATGTGTTAAGCCATATTTTGCAGCTAAATAATCATTGACACGTAACCTAGTTACAGGATCAAGATTACCACCTGATGTCTTGTTATATACAATTACCTCTGCAATGTAACCATCCCAACCTAAATTCGAATCTTCATCTGCTCCTCCTACTGACCCAAATTTATGAGTACTTGTATTATCTGTGTTCTTTTGTAATGCACTAAGTAATCCTCCATTTGATGTAAAACTTGTCTCATTCGATGTGTTTCTTTGTACAGAAATCAATCCCCAATTATCACTTATTGGCCATGTTTCAATATCAGTGTTATTAATATTATTATCAGGCCCTCTAAAATAAAAGCTGGCATTACTCCATTTACCAAATAGTGACCTTGTTGCATTACCTCCCGCATAGAAACCAACGTTACCCGTTGTTTCATTAGCCTTTAATACCACAAAGAATTCATAGTTTTCAAGCTCTAATTCTACAGTGTTATTAGAAGCATCTTTTAAGATTAAACCTTCATGACTTGAAGATGGAAATAAGATAGCAGGTAGTGAGTTTATTTGATTTGTTTGGTAAACAATACCATTTTCACTATTGTCATTATTCACATAATAACCGTTACCCGACTGATCTTGCCACTTGTCGACTCTAAATACACCCGACCCTAGATCTGTAGTGTCATCAGATGTTATTTGATCGGCTTTAAGCCATACTTCAAGGCCATCTGTGGGGATGTCATTTTGGGCGTAATATTCAAAAGTTAATGTCAAAAATAGAAAAAGAGAAATAACACCTTTGGGGTGCCTTAAACAGTAATTGAGAATGGTAAAATGTCGCATATTTATTTAGTGTAAGTCTGTTATAAACTTGCAATGTTATTCATCATAAGTATATATCAGATATAGTGTGACTAAAAGCATACTTCAACAACAATCATTATTGAAAGGTTATAGTATTTATAAAGTCATGTTAATTTCAAATTATAATCAGAGCGTTAATAATCTTCAGTAAAGAATATCTTTTAATTGAAATGTAATTTTCAGTGTTGAGTATATTAATGAAATGGAAATTACTATTTACACAATTGCGGATAGCAATTGTATACATCATTAAAGTGTTTAATTAGGTGTAGAATAAATTTACATACATAATTAGTATTTAGGGTGTCTGATAGAGTCTTTTAACCTATCGAAAACGATAATCATAATGATTAGTAATCAAGGTTATGTTACTCAATTAGACCTAACAAATTTCAAGGCTTAGAATAAGAAACTCAAAACAAATAAAATTGTTTTGAAAAGTTATTAGTGTAAAAACCTATGTCATATTACACATATTAGTTATTGAGTTGAATAATATAATTTTCGAAGCAATGATTCTATTAATTACAATAATCCTGTTTTTTTTTTAATTATTAAAATATTTACAATTGTTTTTAACTCAAAATTGAACTCTCAGACAAAAAAACATAACATACAACACTCATTTCGTGTAACTTATATTCATTTCTTACGTAATATCCCTCTTTTTAATACATGGGTTTCATCGAGTAAGTAAAACCTAAAAAATGATCACAATCAAAAATCTAATCAATGTTATATGCATCACTAATAATTCAAGTTGGATCTATTGGGGAATTATTACGAATAACGTTAAAGGAATAAGAGCACACAGGTCAATCATCTTTAAAGTAATTGGTATTTCTAAATCGGGGGCATAAAGAGAAGTCATTTTCTGGTAGAAAAAAATAAACCATACATGAATAATAAACTTCACATATGGTTTACTAATGAAAGAATCGTATAAACTTCTAAATCTTGAAATGTGAGTAAGTCAAGTTGTACCTACTTACTACCAACTCCTTAATACTTTTTAGGTTGACCTTTTTTCTTAGTATTCGCTTTAGGCTTTAAAAGATTATTAACCCTCTCATATTCTTTTTTCAATTTTTTATTTTCAGGGTCAAACCGAAGATCCAATTTTAATTTTTTGTGCAACCTTTGAAGTTCCATCTTTTTAAGAAACCTTGGATCATCTGTTTTGCTAAATGTCTTTTTTGCGTTTTTCATAACTCAATATAAAAAACATCTTTCAAATAAACTGTATTTTGAAATCAGGTTGAGGTATATTATGTATAATTATGCGATCATGATAAATAGATTCCATAATGATATTTAACAGTTGAATTTACCTCAGAATGAACGGTCCAATCTCAATTCTATTTATTCGTTTCATGTTACGCTTTAAGGATGCAATTCATAGTTTACTTTTATTACACGTATACTCTAGCTTTATTAATTCAACTTTCCGAAAAGGCTCTATTCTCTTTTCATTTAAAAATCGTACACAAACGTTGTTATTTTTTTATCTATCAAAGTATTCTCAATAATAGGTTCTATCTTCTCCCACTTTCCCCCTGCCAAACCACATCCAATTCTAGGCATATGAATCGAAGCGTCTAGGTCTTTTGCAACTATAGATAACTTTTTAAGGCAATCATTTACGGCTTCGTACCTTATGGGTACTCCATTACTTCCTGTTTTCATTCCTCTTTGACCAATCATATTACAGACGTAGACATATTCTTCCACTTGTATGATCTGAATATTACCAAGTGCAAAATCATTTTTAGATCTTTCTCTGTGCCATTTTCGATAATTGGTTTCAGGTTCTTTCCATCTTTTGGAAATCGCTAAGACAAAACCTTTGCCCCAACCTCCTAAATCATTACAAATATGTGCTATTATCTTAACTCCTTTTGCTTGTGGAGAAGTAGCATCGCCTTTCAAATATTTTATTTTTTCCATGATGATATAATATAGGTAACATCTAATAAGCCGCAGTATCAACATTAGGTTTGTTATTATACCGTGACAATTATTGAATAGTAAAATGTAGTCTCAACTTTCTTTTAGTTTGCTGTTAGATTGTTGAAAGACGATTTCAATTTACAATTGAATGTATTACAAAACAAATAATTACCAATGCTTCATTCCACCATCATATAACTCTCAATTTGAGGGACTAATTCTAATGTAAAAACCTCATGTTTTTTCTATTATAGGTCAATCTTATTCATGGATATAAAATATTCAATAGTATTTCGCTTAAACATTTAGGAGATTCAAATGACTTCCCCTCATTTTTTATATAGAATTGTAAAAACAAGCACTCTAACATTTCTGCCATTATGCCGAGCAGGTTTTAAGTCCATTTGGTTCAATTCTTTTATGATATAGGGTTTAAGTTTATATGCAAAACTATTTCGAACTGAACAGTTTGAAATAGATCCATCCTTTTCAATTACAAATTGGATAAAAATTCTTTTGTTACTATTCTTCAACTCGCTTATCTGTAGTTCTAATTTAGAAAATAATTTATCACCTATTTCAACAATTTCATTTGGACTAATTGATTGATCAACAAGATTGTTTGGGTAAATTGGAATAGATTCATTTCCTGAATTCAAGTAATGCAAAATATCAATAAATTTATTCTTCTTGTATAAGTAAGTCACGGTGTTTCCAAGAGGATCAATTTCTTCTATTTTTCCATCAATTATTTCGGGGTTTAAGGAAAGTAATTCTCCTTTTTCTGAAAATCCATGAGATAAATCGAATAACGACCATTGTTCATATTGGTATCTTTTTGATACGTTATCATATGTAACATATCTTACGTAATAAGCAGAGTCTTTAGAAGATACAATTCCATCTAGTCCATAGTAAACCGTATCTATACTTTGACTGTTTGCTTTTATTGCTAAGAGACTCAAAATTAATATGTAAAGTTTGAAAATATGGAAGCTCATAGGTTAAAGTTTGTGATTCCTTAAAGGTGAGGTTCAATCAAGTCTAAAAAATATCCTTCACCCTTATGAATAGTTTGGAGTGTTATTGTTTTGATATTTTCTTATTCAAATCTCTTGCGAATTCCGCTTCTCTATAGACCTCATGACTTTTATTGGATAAGATAGTAAAATCAAGTTGCATATTTTCCATCCACTCTATTGAAGGGCGATGCACGTCTTTTTCAGCAAAATATAATTCAATTTTACCTTTTGGTCTTTTGGTCTCTTTCCTCAATCTTGTCGATGATACACTTGTCAATGATTTAATGTTTCCGGTTTTAAGTCCAAATTTCCAAGCTATAGCACCTCCTATGCTAAAAGCCAAAATATCAATCGGAATTTGTTCTTTCTCCACTAAGTATTCAACTGCTAAATCGATTCCTCCATTTAAAAATTGTTGATGAAGGTGATCTTGACTGTAATCTGACGTATCTACTTGTCCAATGATGCAACTGTCATAGAACACAATATCAAATTCAGGTTCTAAAAATCTTGTATAATTAGTTAACCAATCAGCTTTTTCTTTTCCCCATAAATCTGAAAGGATAATTAAACGGTCTTTCATTTTATCGTTTGGTTTGTTGATACTTCGATTACAGGCATTTTATGATGACGTTTAAAGAGGTTTGAAATTCGTAAAAACTTCATATTTGGATTATAATGACTAATAAAATGGTTAGAGTGTGTGTTTAGGCTAAACGTGAAGTTTTTGTGGTAACTAAGTATTACTGAAAAATTTTCTTCTTTCTTTGAAAACATTAATAATCCATTTTAATTCTTTTTCGTCTATGCTATATTTTAATAGACTAATATTGAAAGGTTTTTGACCACTTGTAGGTACTATTCGTATACCATAATCGCTATTCCCACGTGCCTCAGGTTTTATATAAATATCAAAACTAAATAAATGTGACCATGTGATTCTTTTTTGATCATCATTAATTATGCCCTTTGAATCTATAATAATCTTGCTCCCCTTGCCAAATAATATTATTACTACCTTCTTATAGAGAATGATAATTATTAATAATAGCAATACATAACCAAATACATTATTATCTCTAATTAGTCCTAAACTCACTACAATTGGATAGATAGAAAAAGTTAAATATAAAATTGGAGTGAACCAACTTCTTCTTATAACAACCTTATCAATAATACTATTGTCTTGGAACCCTAGACTACATTTTCTCTGATTATAAGTATTAATGAAACTTTTCTGCTCAACGCTTAGATCATATATTTTATCAAGTGAATCACCTCCTAGATATAAATACTTATGATAATAAATATATTTATCTGTCTGTAATTGAATTGACTTCCAAAAAAACACTTTAAAAAGAACTTTATACAGTAAAAATGAAGATGCTATAAATAAAATAATAAGAGCAAGGCTGAAGAACTTAAAGTATGTTCCTTCAAAGGTCATCAAGTAGGATGATAATAGAGAAAATAATATCCCAAAACCAATAGATGGTATAAACACTCTTCTATTTATATATTTATTTCCTTCTTTGATATTCATCATTTAATAAAGTTATTGTCCTGAACGAATCAATAATAAGTATTTCAAAAAACTTAATTCTAATCTAAAAATAGCTATAGATTCGCAACATTTTTTGCTAAATCAATTAAATAACCTCCAAGACCATCAAAATCTTTGTTTGCTTCATATTTTCTAATTTCGACAATTACTTTATTCATTGTATATATATGTCTGACAAAAGTCCTGTTTTAGCTGATTTATAGATTTTGATTTTTTAATTTTTCTTTAATTATATCATACAAACCCTGATCTTCTTCATCTAACCATGTATTACTTTTAAAAAGTTCTTCCTCCATTGAACGTTTCATCATTTCTTCTGCTTCATTAGGGACCCAATAGAATAATGTATCACCTAATTCAGTTTGGAAATTAGATTTTATCATCATCCACGTATCAATAGGTGGATTGTCAAAAGTATCTAAAAATCCCTTTCCAATGTCTATAGTTACCCCATCAAAACGGACTGCAA
>NZ_JTAM01000042.1 GCF_000812565.1 Flammeovirga sp. OC4
ATTCGAAAACTTAGTTTACAATGTACTTAACATTACTCTTCCTTACTCAGTGCAAGAGCGAATGTGATCATTGTGATGATAATAATAAAGGGAGTATTTCTCAATATCAAATTGTTAATACACTCAATAAAGATGTTCTAATCAAAATATACAGTAATGATATTATTACTTCTCTGGAACTAAATCCAAATGATACTTCAACGTACTGGGTAAGAATTATAGAACCTGCTGAACCTGTATCTTCTTTTTTTAGGGTTGACCATTACAATAATGGAAAAAGTTTCCCTTATGATAGTGATTCAATATCAATTATTATTGATCACCAAGTTCAGAAAAAATTTATATATGATGCGATGAACAAAGACATTAATTGGGAAATATCATTGTACAATGACTTTTCAGCTTATGAAATAGTTAAAGAAAAAGAGAACACCAATGAAATACTTTCTTCCTCTGACAATACACATCACTTCTATTATACTCTTGATTCAAATAAGGTCAATAATTAGGTTTGCCAAAAAATGGAAATATAAAATACAGATTCACATTTTTTGGAAATAACATATTCAATTCAAGTAGTCTATCAATACACAAGTATTGTTGTTGATCTTATTTAGTCTTAAATTACATCAGAAAACAAGCAAACCCCATTGAAATGAGTGATGTATCAACTGCAATTGTATCTTTCAAAAAAGCAAGAACCACTTTCCTAAACTTTCGCCCCTATTTAGAAAAAAAGAGTTTTTCAATCTTTAGATTATTCAAAAAACTAAAGATTAATAGCTCTCTTTCCAATGAAATACATTCTATTTTCAATCACAGCTTATACCAGTACGAACAAAAGAAAGGAAAAGAGTTAGCTTCTCTTTTTAAAGGAGAAGAACTTTTAAAACTAATTGAAAATGCATGTATATCAGGTCATCATAAAAGCCTAGAAAGTAAAATAGAAAACATTTTATTTTACCATAATCCCACCACTTTAGATTCCTCAAAAGTAAACTTCGTAGAAGAAGTTTCGCTCTTCATGGAGATTTTTAAAGAAAACTATTCAAAATCCTTTTCTTTACATCAAAAAGAATTAATAGAAACCAATAAAAAGGTTGATAGTAAAGTTGATGATGTATTAATTAATACAGAAGAAATTAGTGATGGGATTGATCGACTCCAAAATGATTCTGACTCAATTCTTCAAAAGTTAGATGAAGACAAACAAATTGACTTTTCATTATTCAAGCAATCTTTTTCTACAGATGATCTGCAAACTTTAAAAAGATATATTCCTAGAAGCTACTATCTTCTTGAAGAGAATCAAGATTCAAACTTTTATCAGACCTATTCTAAAAATGAGGGCGATTTACAATCAATTATTCTTGAAAAAAAGAGAGTTTTAATACTTGGAAATGGGGGAATCGGGAAAACTGTAGAACTTAAAAGACTAAAACTCATCCTTGAAGAAAATAACAACCTATATTCCTTTTATTATTCTTTTCGAAGATATACAGGCAAAACAATTAGCTCCTTATTACCAAAAAATTGGGAGAGTATTCAAGGTTCTTTAGTCGTTATTTTAGATGGTTTGGATGAAGTAAGAAGTAGTGATTTTAACATAGCGGTAAGAGAAATAATAAGTTTTTCAGAAAACTACCCAAATGTCAAAATTGTGATTTCATGTAGAACAAATCACTTGGTTACTTCTTCAATTTTAGGAGATAATTTTACAAACATATCTTTAGCTCCGCTTAGTTTATATTCAGAGGATGTAAAGTTTTTTGTTCAAAAATACTATGACATTAATCTTGATGAGTTCCGCGATCAAATTTACCTTATGGGCTATACGGACTTGATTGATAATCCTTTCTACTTGTCCCATTTACTAGATGAGTATTCCGGTAATGTTCAATTAAATAAGAATCGAACAGATTTATTTGACGCATTGATTAAGAAAAACATTAAATATGACAAAGATAAATATGTTACCACACACGATAAAAAGCAGTTTATTAGAACAACTTTAAGAATACTAGAACAATTAGCTTTATCAATGGAACTATATCAACGTTCAGCTTTGAAAGAACATGAACTTGAACAATTTCTCGATGAGGATGCTGGAAAGTTCCAAATAATCCAATACACTAAGTTTTATAAGAAAGATACTCAACTCGTTTCTTGGGAATTTGATCATCGACTTTTTCAAGAATACCTATCAGCTAAAGCATTGTGTCGATATTCCTTTGAAAGGATTATATCATTTATTACTTACAAAAATTGGAAAAAAGTTAAACCTTCGTGGATTAATATTACTGGTTTTCTGATTAGTGTAATAGAGGATGAAAAGGTTCGTTCAAAACTAATAGATTGGCTGATAAATAATGATCCAGACTCAATTG
Organism: Flammeovirga sp. OC4; assembly: GCF_000812565.1. Lineage (GTDB taxonomy): Bacteria > Bacteroidota > Bacteroidia > Cytophagales > Flammeovirgaceae > Flammeovirga. The sequence continues at coordinate 2,388 of NZ_JTAM01000042.1, forward strand.
TTACAGCTGAAAAGGAGATAATTCCAACTGAACTCAGGGTAAAAGTCTTCAAAAAAATATTCAAACGTACCAAAAAATATCAAGTTTGGCTCAACTCTAACAAATTCAATGAAAGTAGACTTGCTAACTTTGGGCAATCTGATGAAGTCATTCATTATCTCAAAAAACAAATCACTAATGAAAAGAATAATTTGGAAGTCAAAAGTAGTGCAATTCGCATCTTTCAATACTTTGATTTCAAAGGGAAAAATCATTCCGAAGCATGTGATTTTTTAATGACAGAAATAAAAACACATGTGAATGATTTGGGTCAAGAAGTATCGGAATATGTCGCTGATTGTATTCAAGCTTTAACTAAAATTGGAATAGATAATAAGTTTGCAAATCAATTAATCCAGTCTATTTGTCATAGAAAAAATCAATATATCAGAAAGGCAGTCTATTCATTAATCAAGAAGAATAATTTAAGTAATGAGCAAATTCATTTTCTAATTGAAGGATACAAATTAACGCAAAGATCATCAGGTTTTGAGGAAATAGATCGGATGACTAGTTTTAATGTAGGAGAAGAAAGTCAAATTATTGAATGTTTTCTACTAGTTAATGCTCCACAATCATTAGAAGTATTAATTATGTATGTAATGGAACTTTCATATCATACGTTGAGATACACCTCAGAATCTAAAAATCTAATTGACAAGATAATACAACATTCAGTTGATTTATACCGTAAAAATCATCATTCAATTTTCCCAATTATATTAAATTGGTATTGCTCCAAAATGAATTATTACGACTCTAATGAAGGATTAATAATTAGATTGTTTTTTGAGCAAACTTCCACCAAAAACAAAGCTTTAAAAGATATCATACAAGGTGAAAATCTTAAAATGTGTAGAAGTAACAAATCTGATGCTATTACATACCTTGTCGATGAAGAGAATATTTCAATACTAATATCAGCTATATTAGCGAATGAAATTGATCATCAGACTACAATATTTACTTATGATATTCTTTATTTTCTTAAAAGTCCATATGCCAAGACATTAAAAGAAGGAGTCAATGATCAGATCATATTACCTCAGATAAAAACCAAAGATATTTTCACGGAAATCATAGAAAAGGATTTTAATTTACTTTTTGATCCCAAAAAGGTAAAAGATAAAATAATCAGTGTATTTGAACTTGCTGAAAAAAGTCAGTTTAGCAAAACTGAAATAAGAGATATGCATTATTACAGAAAAGAGATTAGTAAACTACAATACTTTGACTCCAATCTAGTATTTGAAATATTAGAGAAATTTGTAAATAAAGAGAAAGAAGTCGTTACTCTACAAGAAGTTCTAAAGTGGTTTGATAACACTGAAAATGTCGAGGAATATTTAATCAGGAGGTTATACAATACCTTACTTAGAGAAGACTTCGATAAAAAATTAAATGATTTCCAAAAAAAGTGGCTTGTTGATTGGGTGAATAAAAAAATATTAAAAATTGACTTCAGTACTGCTATTACTTTCAAATCAAATGACTCATTTTCTGTAAATTCTTTAGCTCAATGGGTTTACTTTTTTTCTTTAAAACTAAATTTAAAACACTCTAACAGTATCATGTTAGATATGTTGTTATTTGTTTGGACTGACAATGAAGAAAATAATAGTAATATTAATTACATCAGCAAGTGGGTAAGTTCAGAGTTAATGATTGAAAGGATGCTAACCAATCTTGAAAATGGATTAAAGAATAAAATTATTAGAAGCAAATATTTGGAGTACCTACTAGAAAAAGGTAAAATCGATAGTTATCAATTTATAGAATCAGAAGTTTTAAATGAAGATGATTATGGCTTACTAACTTCATATTGGGAAAAAACGAAAAACATTGAAGTTTTTAAAGAACTATTTACTAAATCTAACTCCAAAATAAAGTGGTATATTTTAGATATACTTCTTAATCAAGGAGAATTTTCTTTCTGCCTTAAACAACTTAAAACCTTACTCCATAACCCTCATTCCCAAGAAGAAGAACTTATAATTTTAAAGTATCTAATTAGTATCGGTAATATTGATGGGTTGAAGAGATTTACCGAACATCTAAGAGAAAATAATATTCGAATTCTTAAAGACTTTGTAAAATCATACAAAACATTTTCAATTAATGCCTTACCCTATTTAATGGAGTTATTAGAATTGTGTTATAAATATGAAATTATTATCGACTTCCGTGAAACACTAGTCCATCAATCGGTTTATGATTTAATAAAAAGTACAGCATTAGTATCAGAAAAAAATTATTCCGCTGTAAGAAAAGAACTAAAGACCTTTCTTGATCTCAACCATAAAAAGTACAAATATGTCAAATACCTAAATCATCGACTTCAAGAATTAGATCAAGAGTTTTACAAGAACAATACTATCACATTAACCATTTCAGAGGTGAAGAAAGAAGTTTCAATAAAAGACTAAAACAGTTGTCACCTGATTTTTCATTTAATATGAAACAAAACTCAAAGGGAATAGAAAGGTTTGCAAAAAATGAACTTAAAGAAAGCATAATTGAAAGTGCAATAAATCAATAAAACGCACAACTAAAAGTGCATTTCACAATGTATTAACTTAACCTGACTTCGACTAAGTAAGAGTATCAATAAATCCACTAATTATTCATTGAGATTAAAATTCCCATCAAAAAAATTATGAAGTACAAAAAAAGAGGGCGACAACCCTCTTTTCAATATCATTAAAGCTATTTTTTTTATACCGACATTAATAAGACAATTAATACAAAAACTTCTTCTCATTTTGTATATTTATTAAAATTCTAAATGATTAACATGCTTACACCTGAAGAACAAAATGCTGAAAATGCCCTAGATAGTAGCTTCAAAGGATCTATTGAAGTGATCAAGAATGCATTAAAAGAAGAAGACCTTAACACTATTAGAGAAGTGATTGGGAATATTACTGTTTGGTCTGGACATTTGGGAGATCGCCCCAAGTGGTTATCTGGATTTAATCAATCTTTAAATGATCTTTTGGATATATATGGAAATAGTGACGCTCCAGAAGCAAAAACCATTTTCTTTGAAAAACTTCGGTTAGCTTACCATTCCATCATTATAGAAAACAATTCGTAACACCTCCATTTAGAATGGTAAAGCATGATTATATCAGTGATATGCTCGCAGACCCAATAGCCTCTTTGAATAGTTTTTTATCATTAGGTAAATTCATACAATATGCCATTTTTGAGGAGTAGATACTCCATTAAGTCTTTATAATTTTCTGTATACAAATTATATCACAAAAAAAGAGGGCCAAAACCCTCTTTCAAATGTCTACATACTATTTTTAGTATTACATTATTTTCCGATACAAAACTTACTAAAAATATTCTCCAACAAATCATCCGTTGTCACTTCACCAGTGATCTCACCAAGGTGATGTAACGATGTACGAATATCCAATGCTAAGAAATCTCCAGTCATGCCCATTTCCACACCATTGATTACATCGTCTAATGCCTTCATGGTTTCACGGAGAGATTGATAGTGACGGGCATTGGTGACCATTGTATTTCCTGATTGTACTTTATCAAGATTAACGAGATGTAGCGCACGCTCTTTTAAGTCATCTACTCCAGTTCCTTTATCAGCTGAAATTTCTAAAAGGTGCTCTGAGAATTCTTTGAACTCAGGTGCTAGTCCTCCTTCTAGTTGATCCAATTTGTTGGCTACTAAAATGTACGGTACACCTAGTTGTTCTAAAGCTTCTACTTCGGCTTTTACGTCTTCAAAAGTGGAAGTGGCAGCATCGAACATGTACATGATCAATGAGGCTTTCTTCATCTTTTCATAAGAACGCTGCACACCGATGGCTTCTACTCTATCTTCTGTTTCACGTAATCCGGCTGTATCAACAAAACGGAAAGTTACGCCACCGATATTGATTTCGTCTTCGATAAAATCACGAGTGGTACCTGCAACGTCTGATACGATTGCTTTTTCTTCGTTTAGAAGGGAGTTTAATAAAGTTGATTTTCCGGCATTGGGTTTACCTGCAATTACGGTAGGTACACCGTTTTTCAACACGTTACCCATAGAGAAGGAATCGATTAAGGCTTTGATCACGCGTTTTAATTCGTTGATCAAATCGACTAACTCATCTCTTGAAGCAAATTCCACATCTTCTTCTGAGAAGTCCAATTCCAATTCGATCATGGATGCGAAGTGGATCAGCTTTTCACGAAGTGCTTTGATATCTTTTGAGAACCCTCCACGCATTTGTTGCATAGCGGCATCTCTTGAGGCATGTGAATCGGCCGCGATCAAATCGGCTACGGCTTCTGCTTGTGCTAAGTCGAGTTTTCCATTGGCAAATGCACGTTGGGTAAACTCACCTGCTTTGGCGTAGCGGGCTCCTGTCTTCATAAAAAGCTGGAGCAATTGATCGACGATAAACTGAGAACCGTGACATGAAACTTCCACGGTATTCTCACCTGTATATGACTTAGGGCCATAGAAAATAGTCGCCAAAACTTCATCTACAATGGTTCCATCCTCTTCTCGGATAGTACCGAAGTGTGCCGTATGACCTTCTTGTTTTTCTAGGTTTTTCCCTTTGAAAACTTTGTTGACAATTTTAATGGCATCAGGTCCTGACAAACGAATGACATGGATGGCTGACTGCCCTGGTACTGTTGCTAAAGCAACAATTGTATCTAATTCTAACGTATTATGCATTAGGTTGATATTAAATTCAGTGCAAAGATACAGTTAATTTCTTTAAGGTCATTTTTATTCAAAGTCATTCGTATTCTACCAATAAAAAAGTGGTAAAACTATATCAAAATAGCTCTACCACTTTTAAATATCTATTGAATTTATTCTCTCGACCTAGAATCTAGTACGCTTGAAATTAGTTCAATTGCTTTAATAATTTTTCAGCTACCAACTCTGATGAAGCTGGATTTTGACCTGTAATGATTAAACCATCTTCTACTGCATACGCTGACCAATCTGCTCCTTTTGAGTAAGTACCACCGTTTTCTTGTAACATATCTTCTACTAAGAAAGGTACGACCTCTGTCAATTGGATAGCTGCTTCCTCTGTGTTAGAGAAACCTGTTACTTTTTTACCTTTTACCAATGGTGATCCATCTTTTGCCTTTACGTTTTTGAAAATAGCCGGTGCGTGACAAACGGCTGAAACGGGCTTACCTGAATTGTAAAAGTCTTGAATCAATGCAATTGAATTCTCATCTGTTGCCAAATCCCATAATGGACCGTGACCACCTGGGTAGAATACTGCATCATAGTCTGCTGCGTTGACTGTAGATAATTTTAATGTATTCGCCATTTGAGCTTTCGCTTCTTCATCTGCTTTGAAACGAACTGTCGATGGAGTTTGGCTATCTTTTGCATCACTTTTCGGATCAAATGGAGGTTGTCCGCCTTTTGGTGACGCTAATGTAACTTCAACGCCTTTATCTTTTAGGAAATAATAAGGTGTAGCAAATTCTTCAATCCAGAAGCCTGTTTTTTCTCCTGAATCACCTAATTGATCATGGCTTGTTAAAACAAATAACACTTTTTTTACTTGTGTTGTTTCTTCCGCTGTCTCTTTTGATTGAGTGGATTTATCTGTTCCACATGATGTGAAAATTAGGAACGATAATAAACCGATTAAGAAGTCTTTAATGTTGATCATAACTGTTTTTATTTTTTGATGATGCAAAGCTCAAAAAAAAACTTCATTGAAAAAATTGATCTATGGTAAGAAAAAATGAAAGGTCTATTAGAACAACTAATGCTTCGCCAACTCCCTTCTTATCCTACTTAAACTTTCCGTCGTAATTCCTAAAAATGAAGCGATATGGTAGTTTTTAATATGGGTTTCGATTTCTTTATGGGTTTGAAGAAAATCAAGGTATTTCTCTTTGGCTGTTTTTGATAGATCATTAATGATTCTCTTTTGAAAGGCACCAAAACTATGTTCCATTTTTTCTCTGAAGAAACTTTCCACTTTAGGAATACTTTCAAAAATCTCTATTTGGGCTTTCCTTGTAAATTCTAATACAGTTGTTTTCTGAATACTTTCAATCGTTAAAACCGCTGGATTTCCATCAAAAAAAGCTGTGTAATCACTAATCCACCAATCATGAATGGCAAACTGTAATGTATGATCCCGCTCCTGTGCATCTTCAAAAAAAGAACGTAAACAACCTTCCAATACATAATATTGTGATAACGTTGGCTGCCCTTTTTCCAATAAAATTTCTCCTTTGCTAAGCTCTAATTTCTGACACCTTTCTTTTATAAATTGATATTCTGAATCGGTTAATTCTAAACCTTTGAAAATTTCTGCGATGGATTTCATTATACAAAAATAATCAATTCACTCTTCATAGAAATGTAAAATAAGACAGAATGTAAATCAAGGTGAGGCTCAAAATACTTTTATGGCCTCACCTTATTGATTTTATCTAGTATACAACCATTTCCCCAAATAGCGATAAACAAGAGGCATGACTGGATTTGCCATTAACGCTCCAACAATTACAACAGTAAAGAAGATCGCTAACTTTGGAGGAACACTAGCCATTGGAAATAAGTATTGAAGCAACATATCTACAATGACGATTAATGGGTAAACTGTAAATATAGTCACCAACACCTGCTTCCAATACACCGGATTTTCATTATTCTTGTTCATGACTAATAAGCAGTTTTATAGCCTAGATTTAAAGGTGAAGACAGTATAAAAAGTTCTGATTCTTCCAAAGTTTCCCAAGTCAATAGCTCTTGACCTTCTACCTTTACAAAGGCATCTTTTTCCATTAACTCCCCTGCCACTTTTACATTACCTTCCATCACATAAATAGAATAAACTTTTGTTGGGTCTAAATCAAACTCCCCCTCTCCGCTGGGTAATTTGTATCGCTTAATCTCCACCTCTGGAGCATTGGTCTGAATAGGTCCCTCTTGCCCGGCGTAAACCATTACTTCCAACCCATTTTCTGTTGTCCATGTAAATTCATTAAACTGGAAATCTCTGTAACTTGCTTTTTGATGAAGTGATCTAGAAAAATCTGGATCAAACCAAATTTGGAAAGCTCGTGACCCTTTTAAGTATTTTTCTGAATGATACACACCATTACCAGCATAGATTTGCTGAACACCACCTCCAGGTAATGGAGTCCATTTATTTGTAGCGGTATCAAAATGTTCTAAACCACCTTCGAAAATGAAGGTAAGGATTTCTATCCCTTCATGAGGGTGCATAGGGAAAGTCCCTTCTTCATTGGCTTCTACGTGTGCCCAATAAATTAAATTAGAGTATAATGGATCTCCTGCCAATGGTTTATTTTCGTGTAATTTCCCTCCAAAAAGAGATACTGCATGTTGTTGTGAGCGGTCTTTAATTTTTAAACCCGACTTTTTCTCTGTCGATAAAAAATCTGAGAATCTGTTATTGTTCATCTTCGTAATGTTTAAGTTTTTGTTTTGATTACATTACAAAGGTGTAGTATTAAAGAAGGAGATATTAAACCAAAAAGCAGTCAAAAAGAACCAATAAGTCGTATCATACGATTAAAACAGAATTTATTAGCCAAAATAGAAACCAATAAAATTAAACAAGTCTTTTTCTATACTCCACTGGAGTGATTTCTTTATACTTTTTGAAGAAACGACCGAAATGAGAAACGGTATCAAAATTTAATGTAAATGCGATATGACTGATGGGTTCCTTGGTGTATGTCAAAAGGTATTCTGCTTCGTTAATTAGACGCTCATGTATAAAGTAGAGTGCTCTTTGACCGGTAAGTTGTTTTATCGTCTCGCTTAAATGTTTAGGAGTAATTGCCAATAGATCTGCGTATTCCTGAACGGTTTTCTTTACTATAAAATGAGTTTCTATGCTTTTTTTATATCTCAAAAAGAGATTTTGCTGGGAATTCGTACCTTCTTCTTCACTCTTATGAAAGTACAGTTTACGCTGTATATACCCCATCAGTGCCAACAAATAGCCATTGAGAATATTTGTTTTAAAAGAATATTTGTTTTTCACCTCGTTTTCGATCTGTTGAAACAATTGATGATAGACCTCAAGATTTTCTTTATCCAATTCAAAGTAAGGTATACAGCTTTCGTTGAATGTCAATAAATTCTCAATGGTCTCATATTGAAGTCCTAACTTTTGAAAGTGATCTTGATGAAATAATAAGACTTGGATCTCAAAATCAGAAGATATATTGGTTAAAGATGCAATTTGACCTGGCTTGATGATATGAATAGAGTGAGGATAAATGGAAAAATTATGATGATTGATCCTTCTAAAAGCTGAACCTTGCAAACATTTGATGACTATATAATGATCACATCTCATGGGTACTCCTTTGTTTCCTTGTCCATTGTTGGATAAAATCACAACATCATTATCAGTGATGGTATCATTGTAAATATCAACTCCAAACGTGGGTTGAGGTGCATGAAAAGATTGATAGAGTTGAAGACTTTTTGTAATAGTTTGAAAGGGAATTATATTATTTTCAATCATCATAAGGACTAAGACAAAAATAGGAAACAAAAAAAGTCACCCTAAAGATAGAGTGACTTCCTGGAATTTTAAGTAAGGTTTTAATTATTTTAAAACCACTGTTCCATCTTCTAATTTTTCAGTATCACAACCAACAACTTCTGAAACTTGTTCAATCACTGTTTCCAACGTTTTATTTCTGAAAGTACCAGTGAATTTACGTTTTTCTAATTGTTTGTTTTCGATAACAATAGAAGTGTTGTATGCTTTTCCAATTTCTTTAATAGCATCAGAAAGGTCTGCACCTTTGAAAGAAAGTTCTGTTTGCATTAATGAAGCGGCATTAAGCTCTTGCTCATAAACAGTTTTACTCACTGTACCATCTGCAATAGCACCTGTTTCATTTTTAACTAAAACAACATACTCTCCTGATTCTTTACTTTCGAACCTTACCTTACCTGTCACTACCTCTACTTGATTTTGTGTCAAGTGGAAAGATGTACCTAATACTGTAGTTGTCGCTTCTGAAGTGATGATATTAAACGCATGTTCTTCATCTCTTTTTACTTCAAAGAATGCATCACCCTCAAGGGAGACTACTCTATCGTTGTCACCAAAAGATTCTGGGTAACGAATAGAACTTTCTTTGTTCAGCCAAACTTTTGTACCATCAGGTAGTTTTACCAAAGCAGTAGTATTGCCTGTTTCTTTTTGCAACATCTGTACTTTATCACTGTCTAAATAGTAGAACATTGACAAGCCTAATGTCAACAAAATAGCTACAGCTGCAGCCATACTGTTAGGGAATGACCATGTTGAAGTATTGTTTTTCTTTGCTGCAAGGTTTTTCTCCACTTTAAAAGTTGGAGCTTCCTTTTTCTCTTCAGCAGAAACATTCATTCTTAATAGCATTTTTGCCATTGCAGCATCCATGTCTTCAGAAGATACGTCTTTACGTTGTTTCTTACCAAGCGAACTCGCAGTAGACCAAATGTCCAATACTTCCTCACTCACCTCATTAGATTGATTTTCTAATGTAGTAGCAATTTTTGTTTCTTCAGATTCAACTTCCAAAATCTTATCCCAGATTTCGTTTACTTTAGCATCTAATCGAGAAGCATTTAGTATACGCTTCTTTTCTTGACCTATAGTAGTGGATTGAATCCAGATCTCTGTTACTTCTGAAAGAACACTCTTAAAAGTTTCATCGGTTTCAGCTAGCTGCTTTGCTTTAACAACAGCCATTTGATCACCTCCTAAACTTTCTGCAATCAGTGTCCAATCAATGTTAATTTCCTTATCCATGTTGTATCGGATAAATATGATAAATTCTTTATTACTCTATAATAATCGTAAGGACAAGTCATGATGAATATTCATTTTAAGTCCTTTATTTTTTATGACTCTTCATAGCGGAATCACACAATATAATCGTCCTTAAAGCCAAGACAATTGAAATGCATGGCAAGACAAAAAAAATCTAAAATAAATTGAATTGTAATAAATAGTCAATGATCAAGCCAATCACTATTCCACCTTCCAACGCCATTAGACTAGGGTCTACATGCCCTTTTAATTTTTCTCTTAATTGTTTTAATGCTAAGCCAATTTGATAATGCACTGTTCTTACAGGAATATCTAATGCGTCTGCAATTTCTTTGTAAGTCAAATCCTCAAAACGACTCATCTTAAAAATTTCCTTCATTTTTTCCGGTAGCTCTTCAATCGCTTCCGACAGGCGCTTTTCTAGTTCTGAAAAATGATAAGTATCCTCCGTGTCATTACTTGAAATGACCATTCTTTCAGCAACCCCTTTCTGATAATCACGTTCAAAATTTCTTCTCTTGATAAAATTCAATGTATGATTTCTTGCAGAACGGTACAAATACGCTTTTAATGAAAGATTTATATTTAAAGATTCTCTTTTACTCCAAAAATTGACAAATATATCCTGCACCAACTCCTCGGCAGTTTCCCAGTCTTTTACCATTCCATTGATAAAGTTGAGGATTGCCTGATAGTATTCCTTTGTTATATATTCCCAAGCGAAACGATCACCCCCCTTCACAAGGTCAATCAATGCCTCTTCTTCTAAGTTTTCGAAATTCATTAGATTAAATATCGATTTTTATTGATTTTAGTACTAAAAAATGTTGCCCGTTACTCGTTAACTTCTTCTAAAAATTCATTAGAATACTCGTTTATCACTCTTATTTGGTTTCACGCTTCCAGTTCAACTCTCATTTGAATGAAAAACAAAATCAACGATTTCTGATCACCTCTATCTTAGCACTTCTTATTTATTCTGAAGCTATAATCACACAATATATTTAAAAAATAGTGTATTATAAACCTCCATAGTGAAAAAATGAATTATTCGTTACCTCGATGTTTATATAAAACCTTGATACTTTCATAAATTGCTGTCTCAATTAAAACTATAAACAATGACTAAGCAGGAAAAAGTTCAAGATATCGTTCAAACTTTACAAGGTTTATACCCTAATCCACCCATTCCATTAGACCACAAAGATCCATTTACATTACTTGTCGCAGTGGCCTTATCAGCACAATGTACTGACGAAAGAGTAAACAAAATTACCCCTCTATTGTTTGCCAAAGCAGACAATCCTTATGATATGATGCAATTAAGCGTAGAGGAAATCAGAGAGATCATCAAACCTTGTGGGCTTTCACCGATGAAATCAAAAGGCATTTACGGGATGTCGAAGATCATAGTAGAGAAGTTTGGAGGTAAGGTACCTGATAATTTTAAGGATTTGGAGTCATTACCTTCTGTAGGACACAAAACTGCTTCGGTCGTGATGTCACAAGCTTTCGGTGTTCCGGCATTTCCTGTAGATACGCATATTCACAGATTGATGTACCGTTGGGGATTGTCTACTGGAAAAAGCGTGGAGCAAACGGAAAAAGATGCTAAACGCCTATTCGATAAGAAAGACTGGAATGATCTTCATCTTCAGATTATCTATTTTGGTAGAGAATATTGTCCTGCACAGCGCCATGATCCAAATGAATGCCCAATCTGCTCTAAACATGGACGAAAAACACTTTTCACTGAGAAAAAATCATCGAACCCGAAGAAAAAGAAAAAAACGCCGAGCAAAAAGTAATAAGCAGTTACACATTTAGAACTTGAGATAAGTTAGAGGCTAATTTTTTAGTCAAAGGCCAAACTCTAACGCCGAGTGTAGGCTAAAAAAACTCATACTTTCATTGTTCAACAACTTATAAAGTGCTTCGGTTACGGATTACTTCATGTGCGGTTAACATAGAATTCAATCTGTACGTGGTTATCATAGGAAGTTAACACCCCTTTTAGCGTATTAACATTAATTACTACGTCAAACAACGCCTCTTTTCAGATAAACGGCGTTTAACTATAGACGAATGTTTTGTGCCGAAAAACTTATGTGGGGCGGTGAGCACTTCCTAAATTTGAGCATAAATCAATTTCAACCATTGATTTTATAATACCACTACAAAGTAAAATTGAATGACTATGAACACAATATTGTTGAACCAACAAGTAATGACGGACAGAGAATTTGAACGTCTTCAAACCTACACTTTTTCAACAAATGCTGAAGCATCTACTGTGATTGCACATGAAATTGCTGATCTTATTAGAGATAAAGCTTCAAAAGGTGAAAATGCAGTATTAGGCTTAGCAACAGGTTCTTCTCCTTTAAAGGTTTATGATGAATTAATTCGTTTACATAAAGAAGAAGGATTGTCATTTAAAAATGTAATTACTTTTAACTTGGACGAATATTATCCTATGCAACCTGATTCAGTACATTCTTATGTACGTTTCATGAAGGAAAACTTATTCGACCACATTGATATTCAAGAAAAAAACATCCACATTCCTGACGGTACTTTAGCGATCGAAAATGTTTATGCTTTCTGTAAAGACTATGAGTCTAAGATTGCAAACGCAGGTGGATTGGATGTACAAATATTAGGTATTGGTCGTACAGGTCACATTGGTTTCAATGAGCCTGGTTCAACTGAAAACAGCCGTACTCGTATGGTAACTTTAGATGCGATCACTCGTATTGATGCCGCTCCTTCTTTTGGTGGTTTGGATTTCGTTCCAAAACGTGCCATCACAATGGGTGTAAAACCAATCATGCAAGCGAAGAGAATCATTATGATGGCTTGGGGATCTGGTAAGGCACCTATCGTAAAGAAAATGGTAGAGGGCGATATCTCAATGCAAGTACCTGCAACTTTCCTACAAAAACACGATAACGTTTCTGTATTTCTAGACGAAGGTGCAACGGAACAATTGACACGTATCACAACTCCTTGGTTAGTTTCTGAAGTAGAGTGGACCACTGCTATGGTAAAGAAAGCGGTAGTTTGGTTAGCTTACAAAACGGGTAAGCCGGTCTTGAAATTAACAAATAAGGACTACTTGGAAAGTGGTTTAGATAGCTTATTATCCACTAAAGGTTCTGCTTACGATTTGAACATCGAAGTATTCAACCTTTTACAACATACAATTACAGGATGGCCAGGCGGTAAGCCTTCAGCAGACGATACACAACGTCCTGAAAGAGCTGTTCCTGCGAAGAAACGTGTAATTATCTTCTCTCCTCACCCTGATGATGACGTAATCTCAATGGGTGGTACATTCCAACGTTTAGTGGACCAAGGACATGAAGTACACGTTGCATACCAAACTTCTGGTAACATTGCCGTTTCTGATGATGATGCTCGTAGATATGCTACTTTTGCGAACTCATTGATGGACAAATTTGGTTTTGGATCTGCTGAATCTAAATCGAAGTTCAAAGAAATCACTGGTTTCTTAGATGCAAAAGAGGAAGGTGATATCGATTCATTAGCAGTAAGACAAATCAAAGGTCAGATTCGTAGAGACGAGTCGATTGCAGCATGTCGTTACACTGGTATTCCAAAAGAACAAGTACACTTCTTAGATTTACCTTTCTATGAAACAGGTAAAGTTCGTAAAAACCCAGTAGGTGAAGCGGACATTGAGATCATCAAAAATATCATTTCTGACATCAAGCCTCACCAAATCTACGCAGCAGGTGACTTAGCAGATCCACATGGTACTCACCGTGTTTGTTTAGATGCTATTTTCGCTGCTTTGGAAGAGTTGAAATCAGAAGAATACATGAAAGACTGTTGGGTTTGGATGTACAGAGGTGCATGGCATGAGTGGCCAATCGACGAAATCGAAATGGCTGTACCAATGTCACCTGAGCAAGTTCTTACAAAAAGAAAAGCTATTTTCTTCCATGAGTCACAAAAAGATGGCGTAGTATTCCAAGGAACAGATGACCGTGAATTCTGGCAAAGAGCAGAAGAGCGTAATTCGGGTACTGCGAAATTATACAATGCACTTGGTCTTGCAGAATATGAAGCAATGGAAGCATTTGTGCGCTACCACTTCATCTAGAGATATATAAAGTGTGCGATAAAATAGATTGAATTAGAAACGTCTGGGAGAAATCTCAGACGTTTTTTTGTTTCAAGACAAACCTGTATTAACAAATCAATTTTTTATTGGCTATATTTATTTGACGATAAGTACTAGGACAGAAGAAAACGAGCATTTCGTAGACCCATAATTGAAATTATGGGCTTTTGGGAAGACATCTCAATGATCAACTTTTGATTATATAATTTGTCTTAATCTGTATTAAAACGGATGTCAGAACTTGTAAATTATTGAAACATTTCAAGTTCATAATGAGTGTCGAAAAAAAGGATAGCTTCCCAAAAGCACATGACTTCAAGTCATGGAATATGGTGTTTTGTTCCTTTTCTTCTGTCCTGATACTTCGACTTTATCACTCTTAAAAAGTGTATCTCAATATAATTTTTAACTTACCTATTTTGAATGAAATCCTCTAAATATTATCCTCAAAGAACGTTATTACTATTTACCTTATTATTTTTCAACTCCATCATCACTTTTTCTCAAACTTCTACACCGCTTGTTAAAGTAGGTATAGAGGTATTAAGGGATCAAAATTTCAAAGCATTAGAAGGGAAAAGAGTAGGATTAGTGACGAATCCTACAGGAATTGATCATGATTTTGTCTCTACTGTAGATATATTATTCCAAGCAAAAAACGTCAACCTAACAGCACTTTATGGACCCGAACATGGTGTGCGTGGTGATACAGATGCCGGTGCTCATGTGGATAGTAATACGGACGCAGTGACGGGACTTCCTGTTTATTCACTTTATGGAAAAACAAGAAAACCTACAGCAGCTATGCTCCAAAACGTAGATGTAATTGTTTATGACATCCAAGATATTGGGGTAAGGTCTTATACTTTCATCAGTACATTGGGATTGGTAATGGAAGCAGCGGCTGAAAATAATAAAGAAGTCATTGTATTGGATAGACCTAATCCTCTAGGGGGAAATAAAATTGAAGGAAACATTGTTGAGCCGGGTTACTTTTCTTTTGTCAGTCAATTTCCTATTCCTTATATCTATGGTTTGACAGTAGGTGAGTTAGCCTATATGATGAACTATGAAGGATGGTTAAAAAATAAGATACAATGTAAGCTCAATGTTATTCCGATGAAAGGCTGGAAAAGAGAGATGCGTTTTCAAGATACAGGGAGACATTGGGTGCCTACTTCACCACATATTCCATTTCCTGAAGTAGCTGAACTTTACCCTGCCAGTGGAATTATCGGAGAACTGGAAGGAAACTTTATTGGAATCGGATACACTCTGCCCTTTACATTATTTGGTGCGGAATATATCAATACTGCTCAGTTTGCTCAACATTTAAATGCATTAAACTTAGAAGGTGTGTATTTCAGAGGACTTTCGTTTACGCCTTATTATAAAGAGAAAAAAGGGATGAAATTACATGGAGTCCAGGTGTATATCACCGATTACGATAAGGTTCGATTATCTGAAATCCAGTTTCATGTATTAGCAGTTCATCATCAATTGCACCCTGCTAAGGATCTTTTCAATGCTCATCAAAATAGATGGGGAATGTTTGACAAGGTCTGTGGAAGCAACAAAATCAGAGAAGGGTTTATGGCTTCTTATACTTTCGATGGGATAAAAAATTACTGGAGAAAAGATGAGGCAGCCTTTAAGAAAAAAGCTGCCGTATATTTAATGTATCGCTAAGTTGATACTCTTTAAGATTGTATTGTCTCAAGGTCTTTTTTAAACCTTGTCAAAAGGTCATGGGAGAAGGATTGCATCACGGCTGTTTCGTTATCATCTACACCGTCAGCCGCCTCTGCTACTACTTCCATGGCTTTTATAAATTCTTGATACTCATTGGTAGGGCCGTAATGTTTACAATAATCGATAACCTTATTGTAAACATCCTCTACAGGTGTATCTTTTTGAGCTTCATAATTGAAAGACCATCTGATATCTTCACCATAAGGATGGTCTTTAAAGTAGTTTTCCAAAACTGCTTTTTCTTCTTCTTGAATCACACCATCCGCTTTTGCCACCACAAATAATAGTTCGCCTAAAATCTCGTATAGTTTTTCTTTATCCGACATAACAATTAAAGTATTAAGTTGAAATAAGTACTTTAGGGTATACGTTAATAATTGATAATGAAGGTATCTATTTAAGTGTTTGTTTTACATTTTTATAAATGTTTAACAATAGAGGTTACTGATGAGGAATAATATTTTTTTGCTTTAGTAAATTTTGAAAATTTGTTTTTCTCAGCTTTTTCTGAGTAAGATCCTTTAATTCTAAGCGTCTAGCTTTCCTATCTTGTTTTAATGATGATGAATTATCTGACCTTATATAGGTATTACCATAATTGTGACTTAGTACTCCATCACGAGAAGTATTATTATATACAGTTTGTTTTCTAGTGTTTATATTGTCACCCTTTAAAAAATCTAATGGTTTATCAGTATTTTGTCCCTCAAAGGCAGGACCAGCTGTTACCATTGGTGTATTCAAATCTTTTGATTTTATAGGTTTTACTATATCAAACAATAAAACAGAATACTCATAAAAAGAAGGTACAACTTCATTATTAAGTGTAGCTCCACTCCACAAACCTTTTGTTTCTTTCAAACCTTTAATAAGATTTCGATTCAAAAGATCAGTGAAACCTTTTTTCATCTCGACATCTGTAACATTACCATCTTTATCTACAAGTATCCACATTTTCAATTCCATCTGATGATAAATTTCATACCTAATTCCTTTAAGATATTGTTTCAAATGTTTTTTCAATTCATACTCTGACCTCAACACAGCCGGTTGGTCTGTCTTTAAATATGTGGTATCCATTTTCTGATTAAAAATATAAGAATAATCTACAACACCATTTTTATATAACTCATGATAATAGAAATCTTTTTCGACTTGAAATTTAATCGTCCCATCACCTTCTATCACTATAGTATCTCCTTGATGAGTTCGAATTGTATTTACAAATTCTTCATTATTTTTGTAAATATATTCTTTGATAAAAGAATCATAAAAAAAATAGTCAACCCATCTCCCTGTTTTTACCCCTTCCATATAATTACCTTGTACTCTCAAGCGTTTACTCCTATCAAATAAAAAGTATTCTCCATGATTTTCACCTGATTTCACCTCATTAATACTTATCAAGTCATCAGAATATATGTCGAATGTGAAATCATACTCTTTAGATTCTTCCGTTTTATAGCGTACTTTAAAATAGAAAACTCCTTTAGAATAATTGCTGAAAGACATTTGTTCGAAATCTTTATCCAACCATCTTAAAGCTGAATATTCATTTTGTTTTAAAGGTTGACCTTCCTCCAATACATATTGACAGTAAGAAAAGTAGGGTAAAACTAATAACACAAAAGTGCTTAGGCATGAAAATAGTTTGCTCATTTTGAAAAAAATATAGTGCTTTAATTTGGGCTCAATATAATAAAATAAGGTATAAAAAAAGCAATGCACCTTTCGATACATTGCTTCTTTTTATCTTTCTAAAGTGATCTAGTACCACTCTACAATATCATTTAGCGGTTTCCTTGTAATGTTAGGCACCTTCGCATCATCTGTTGGGTATCCTACCGGTATTAATAGATAAGGTCTTTCATTCGCCGGGCGTTTTAATTCCTTTGCCAAAAAGTTCATTGGAGAGGGAGTATGCGTCAAAGCCACCAACCCTGCCTCATGAATGGCATTCAATAAAAAACCACTGGCCAAACCTACGGATTCATTTACATAGTAATTGTTGTGACGTATACCATGCTCATCAATTTCATATACTTGCTTGAAAACCACAATCAGCCATGGAGCCTTTTCCAAAAAAGGTTTATTCCAATCCGTGCCAAAGGGTTTTAAGTCATCCAACCACTCTTCACTCATTCTGCCGTGATAGCCTTCATACTCTTCCTTTTCTGCAGCAATACGAATATTCTTTTTAACTTCTGGGCTTGAAACAGCACAAAAAGTCCAAGGCTGTTTGTTGGCTCCTGACGGTGCACAACTTGCGGCCTTAATGATATTTTCAATCACTTCTTTCTCCACTGTTTTATCAGAAAAGTCCCTAAGTGATCGTCTTTTGTTAATCTTATCGTAGTATTCCTGCGTTTTCTTCAGCATTTGTTCTTCTGGAACTTCTAAAGAATTGTATGGTATAAAATCTTCCACAGCGTGCATATATGTCAATGGGTTGAACGAATAAAAGTATTTATAACACCTAAAAATACAATAAAAACTTTAATAAATTAAAAAATAAAGCTATTAATTGCCAAAAGTAGTTCTTGAGGCTTCTCAGCGTGTACCCAATGCCCTGCTCCTTCAATCATTTCGACTGAAACGGAGGCAAATTTTTCATTAATCTCTTCTTGATCTGCTTGTTGTATATAGTTGGAGTTCGTGCCTCCAATAAATAATGTTGGTACTTCGATGGAATGTGTCATTGCTAAAGCTTTGCCCACTTCCTCAATCTTGGCCGTAATGACAGGTAAATTGACTCTCCAAGCAAAACCTCCTTCTTTCTTTCGGTAGATGTTCTTTAATAGAAACGATCGTTCACCGAAGTTTGGTATATATTCTGCCAATAACTTATCCGCTTCACCTCTAGTTTTTATAGAATCGATTGGTAAAGCATTCAATCCTTCCAAAATAGTTTGGTGATGTACGGGATAAAAACGAGGTGAAATATCTACTACAATCATTCTGCTGACCATTTCAGGATAATTGGCAGCAAACTGCATTACAGTCTTTCCTCCCATTGAATGCCCCAATATAATCGGCTTTTCTAACTGATGTGTCTCTATAAATTCTTTTAGGTCCTCTGCCATCAACTGATAATTAAAGTCATCGCTATGTGGCGACTGACCGTGATTACGTTGATCGACCAAAAAAACATGTAATTTTTCCGACAATTGCTTCCCTAATGTCATCCAATTATCGCATTGTCCGAAAAGTCCATGAAGTATGATTAATGGTTTATTTCCTCTTTCACCAATTTCTCTGTAAAACAAATTCATTATATATGAAATTTTAATTAGAAAATGTAAAGATGTAGTTTTGAGGAGAAATAAAAAAAACATCCTCTTTAAAAGAGAACAAATGAAATTTATAAATCAATCAATTGTAGCGTATTTAATTTTATTCCTGTCCCTGATATCTTGTGGGTTGAGAACTTCAGATAAGATTGATGCCAACAGTGTAAACAAGCAAATCAAAGAACGTAAGATAAAGCAGATTAAAGAAAATGACATTGCTGAAAAAGGTTTTTCAATTGGAAGCTCTATCATAAAGACTATTTCAATTGATCAAGCTTGCGGTGACCTGTCTTTAGATATTTTTGCTGATAGCTTAAAGCCCTATATCAAAAAAGCTTGGATAGAATGCTCTACGCCTACTGATGAAATTGAGAAAAGCGTTTGGGAAGCCTATCAATATAACCTTGATAACAACTTACCACTCAACGATAATATTCAAAAAATCATCACTTCTTCCAATAAGAAGTCTTATCTCTACTCTTCAGCCATGAATAACAATGGTTCTTTAAAAATAGTTCAAATTGAACTCAATCATAAGGCATTGGTGTTGGCGTTGTATTAAAAACAAGTACTGTTTAGTGGAAAGGTAAACAAGATTATCTTTTCTAATCGCTTCTTCATTTTTTAGTTTACTTTCAAATAATAAGTAGCGATAGATAATGAAATCTGAATTATTTTTGGTTTAGTACTTCATAGAAAATAGTACCTTTGCGTATTAAATTCGTTATCAAGAAATTTCTTAATACAAACAATGAAATATTTAATCGTAGGCTTGGGCAATATTGGTCCTGAATATGCAAAAACTCGTCACAATATTGGTTTTATGGTGGCTGATTATCTAGCAAAAAAGCATGACACTTCTTTTGAGATGGATCGCTTAGCCTATGTTGCTGATTTTAAACATAAAGGAAGAAGTATTACAGTCATCAAACCTACTACTTACATGAACTTAAGTGGTAAAGCTGTAAAATATTGGGCCAATCAATTAAAAATCAAAACTGAAAATATTTTGGTGATTGTAGATGATTTGGCTATTCCTTACACTAGCCTACGAATGAGAGGGAAAGGTGGTGCTGCTGGTCATAATGGCTTGAAGGATATTGAAGCACAGTTACAAACAGCCGCTTACCCAAGATTACGTTTCGGTATTGGTGATAATTATTCCAAAGGAAAACAAGTTGATTTTGTGTTGGGTGAGTTTACAGAAGACGAGAAAATTGATTTGGATGGTTTAATTGAAAAGTCAGCCGATATGTGTCTTTCTTTTGCTTCCATAGGTTTATCAAGAACGATGACCCAATACAACAAATAATATGACAGATAAAAATATAAAAGGCATTTCGGGATATATCATGATCATTGTCCAAGCAGTTTTGTTTGGCGCCGCTGGTTATGTTTTATCTCTTCCTGATTTAGGAGCCATCTCCATGCTTCTACTTTTTGTAGACGTGGTGTTATTGAGAGGTTACTTTATTGTAAGTGAAGGTAACGCTGCTCTTCTTTCACTTTTAGGGAAATACAAAGGCACAATCAACAAATCTGGCTTTTATTGGTACCATCCATTCAGAAGTATTCAAAAAATCTCTTTGAAAGACGAGGTGCAAATGGTAGGTCCATGGGATACTTTTGCTAAAGATGGTGTACAATTAGAAATGAGTGTTGAATTGAGATGGAAGGTAGCTGACGCTGCCAATGCCTATTATGGAATGTCAGATATCAAAGATTCAGTGCTTTCTATTGCGAAAGAAACCGCTCAAACGTTAATAGAAATGTATCCATATGAAGATTTTGGAGAAGAACGTGTTTCTTTGCGCTTACATTCTACTACCGTGAATCATGCTTACGCAACTGCACTCAAGAAAAAACTAGAAGAAGTAGGTGTTCATTTAGAAAGTGCTCGCTTCAATAGTATTCGTTCGTTAGGCAAGAAAAGAGCAGCGAATGAAGCTGTGGCAATTGCTCATCAAATGATTCAGGAGGTAGATCAGGTCAATCAGTTGACAGATAGTGAAAAGGCAGGAATGAAATTACAGCTGATGTCACTTTTAATGACTGAAAAATAAAAAGAGAACAAGTTTAAAGATATGCATAAAGATGAATGTTTCGAGTTTGGTAAAATCACCAAAACTCATGGTCTAAATGGTGAGGTTTTATTTTTCCTCGACGTGGATGATCCTTCTAAATACGAAGGTCTTGATGTTGTATTTTTAGAGAGAAGAGGAAGTTTGGTTCCTTTTTTCTTAGAATACTTATCACTTCATAATAATAGATACATTGCAAAGTTTGAGGACATTGATAGTATAGAAGCAGCGGCAGAATTAAAAGACGCTCAGCTTTACCTTCCTTTATCTGCTTTGCCTAAATTAGAAGACGGGCAATTCTACTACCATGACATTGAAGGCTTCACTGTAGTAGATAATAACTTAGGATCTTTGGGTACTGTACATAAAGTGTACACTAACTCTGCTCAAGATATTTTAGAAATGAAATACAAAGGTAAAGAGGTCTTGATTCCTATCAATGATGAAATCATCATCAAAGCAGATCTAGAAAAGAAGGAATTATACACTGATATTCCTGATGGATTACTAGACATTTATATGGAAGAATAAGCCATAAATAGCAATAACAACTTCCTTTAAGGAAGGATATATTCACTAAAAGCTTCATTTTAAGAGATTTTCACTCCTTAAAATGAAGCTTTTATATTTTGTAACATAACAGTTGTTTATGTTCAAAATCATTTAATTTAATCAATAGCTCTTTGTTAATCAGTCACGTTACTTTGTACATACATAAACAAAAGACAATCTAATCATTCGTTTATGTAACCGTCATTATCAATATTTAAACTACTTTACGTGAAAAAGCTACTACTAATCACCAGCATTATGTTGCTGGGCTTATTTACTTCCCAAAACGATGCTAACGCACAGACAAGTATTCAATACTACTATGGTATGGGCAATGTTCAACAAATTTCTGTTTGGCAGAATATTGACGATAATAACTTATTGAACTTTCGTGTTGGTTATCAGGATTTTGCTGAAGAAAATGTAAGTATGTCCATTGGATATGGACGTCTTTTTGGTGAGTTCTTACCTTATTTGGTCTTTAACAAAGACGTTACTTCTGAGTTAAATAATTACTCGTTTACAAACGGATATTATTGGGCTCCTGGCGGACGTTGGGATTGGGCTATTGGTTGGACACTTAACCAACATGAAACAATGAGAGGAACATCTGAACGTCCTGAAGGTACTTATTCAGCATGGTCTCAAAGTTATTGGTTTGATGCTTATTACAACCTTATTGAGTGGAGAGCTCAAATAGGGGTTGAAGTAGGGGTTACTTCTTCAGGAGTGAAATTCTGGGGTGTAATGTTTAGTAAAGCATTAGATTTTAGTAAGAAAGATAAAATGAAATAAGCTCTATTTTAGAGATAGAACATAGAAAGTGATGCATTTCGATTATGAAATTTCATCACTTTTTTTTTAAGTTTACTTCGGAAAAACAACCAAAACGGAAGTAAATGATACAACAACTGCTAAATGCCCCCTTTCCTTTTCTAGATTCTCATCGATCGAGATGGTTATTTGCTACTTTAGCAGGAGTGTTTGTCTATACTTTCCTTCTTGTATTCCAGCCTTTTGAATTACATCAGATACAATTCAATAAACCTGTTTTTATTTTAGGGTATGGTTTGATCACTTTTGGGGTTATCTTTTTTGCTTTATTTTTACTTCCTAAAGTATTCAAAACAACCTTTCAAAAAGATCAATGGACCGTCGGAAAAACGATTTTCTTCGCTATTTTCCAATTACTATTCATCAGTATTTTAAACTGGGCTTATACCCATTACTTTTCTTGTCAAGTTGAGATTACTGCTGCCACTGATCATTCTTTTCCTTATTTTATTTTCATCACACTTTCCGTCGGCATTTTTCCATGTGCATTTTTGGTATTATTTCTAGAAAGAAAACTAAGAGAAGAGAAAGAATCTAAAGCGGACTCCATCAATAAAAATATATCAATACATAAACAGCAATCAGTCAAAGAAGATCATCAGGTCTATAAAATAGGTACTGAAAAGCAATTTGTCACTTCTTTGGCCCATGAACTTTTATGTATAAAATCCGAAGGCAACTATTTAGAACTCTATCAATGGAAAGAGGATCAATTATTAAAACATGTGATCCGTTTACCGCTGAAGACTGCAAAATCTATTTTAGAAAAAGAGAAAGATATTCATCATTGCCACCGATCATATGTTGCCAATTTCCAACACCTTGAAAAAGTTTCAGGCAATGCTCGCAACTATGAGATTCAACTTCAAAACCTTCCATTTTCGATTCCTATATCAAGGTCATTTTCAAAAGAACTCATTGATTTCTACCTCTAGAAGCCTTCCCATTCGTCACAAAAACGCCCATTAATCACTCAAAAACGTCACTTTACATCATATCTTCCCACTTATAACTTCATACTGGCAAACTCGACCCTACCCCTTTATGTTTGTATTGTTATCCACAAAAAATAAGAATACAAATGAAGACACTACTCTTATTGTCCACACTTTTTTTCTCTTTTTATCTCAACATAATGGAAGATAAAAATACTGTTGAAGTTACCATTACAGAGGTCTCATCTGACAAAGGAAAACTTGTGATTGGGCTTTATAATAAAGAGAACACCTTTCCCAAGTACGAAGAAGTTTATCAAGGTCAAATTATTTCCGCTCAAAAAGGAAAAGTGAGTTGCACCTTCAGTAATCTTCCCAAAGGTGAATACGCCATTGCAGTATGGCATGATGAAAATAACAATCAATCATTAGATACAAATTGGGTAGGCATACCAAAAGAGAAGTATGGTTTTTCTAATAATCCAGACTCAAGGTTTGGGGCACCTTCTTTTGAGAAAGCCGCTTTTGATTTCAATCAAGACAAAACAATTTCATTAACCATTAAACTCAATTAATCATGAGCAAGAATACATTTGACACAATTATAATCGGTGGTGGTCTTGGAGGACTGACAGCTGGTGCCACATTAGCGAAATTAGGTAAAAAGGTATTATTGCTAGAGCAACATTACGTAGTAGGTGGTTGTGCTACCACTTTCAAGAGGAAAGATTTTGTCATGGAAGTAGGGTTACATGAAATGGATGGTCTTTTTGAAAAAGATTTGAAGATGGATATTTTCAAATTTCTGGAGGTCGACCAACATGTAGATTTGGTTCAGGTTCCAGAGTTGTATCGTTTGAAATCTAAAAACCTGGATTTTGTTTTCCCTCACGGACATGACGAAAGTATTAATGCCTTGATTGAGAAGTTTCCTTCGGAAGAAAAAGGCATAAGGAGTTTCATGGCCTTGATGAATGGCGTTTTGGAAGAACTACCTAGTTTCCCGAATCAAAAGTGGAAACAAAATTTGAGTTTACCTTTTATGCCTTTGACCCACCCTCATCTTGTAAAGGCTTCCCGCAAAACTGTTGGAGAGTGGCTAGATCATTATTTTGAAGACGAAGACCTCAAACTATTGCTTCAAGCCAACCTGCTGTATTATCATGATGACCCCTATACTATGTCAATGATTTATTTCTCAGCCGCTCAATCAAGTTATATTCAAGGGGGAGGACACTTTGTCAAAGGAGGATCGCAAAAACTTTCGGATTACTTTGCCTCGGTCATTGATCAGAGTAGTGGACAAGTCCTTGTTGGAAAGAAGGTCAATAAGATCATTATTGAGAATGGGAAAGCCGTTGGAGTGGAATTTACAGATAAATACAATACTGGTAAAACGCATACCGTCTTTGCCTCAAAAATCATAGCGAATACAGCTGTACCGTTGGTACAAAAATTACTTCCACCAAAAGAAGGAAATAAACTAAACAGCAAAATCAAAAACTTAAAAGCTGCATGTTCTTTATTGAGTATTTACATTGGATTCAAAAGAGAAATCAAAGACTTGGGTACTGATCATTATTCTACATTCATTTCTGATGATAATATGACGAGCATCAAAGAGGTGTACAACAATTGTAAGGGGCCTTGGGAAAAGAGAAACTTTGTATTTGTGGATTATAGTCAGATTGATTCGCAATTAGCTCCTAAGGGTAAATCATTTGGTGCTATATGTGCTGCCGATTACCTGACCGACTGGGAGAGCCTCTCTACAAAAGAATACGCTCTAAAGAAGGAAGAAGTAGCAACGATCTTTTTTAATCGCTTAGAAGAGCATTTCCCGGGCATTAAGGAGGAAATTGAATATTATGAGGTAGGTACTTCCAAAACCATACAACGATACACCATGAATCCGGAGGGAACGCCTTATGGTTTTGCTCAAACTGCTGATCAAGCCGGAAAAAATAGGACTCCTTTGGCTTCACCAATCAAAAACTTACATTTTGCTGGTGCTTGGACTTTTCCGGGTGGAGGCTTTACAGGGGCGATCATTAGTGGCTTCTTAAGTGCTCAAGAAGTCAATAAGAGTATTAAAACTACTGTAGAGGATTATGGTATTTTAGAAGATGAAAACGTCATAGAACTGATTAGAAAGAAATGTGTTGCTGATAACACTTACGAATTTACTTTTACTAAGCCTAAAGGGTTCAACTATCAAGCGGGGCAGTATGGTATATTAGAACTGATCAATCCAAAATTCAATGAAGTAGAAATTCCACACAGAGCATTATCTTTCGTTTCTCATCCTGATGAACCTTATCTGCGTTTTGCATTAAGATTAAGCGACAGTAGCTACAAAAGGTCTTTGATGGCCCTCAGTGAAGGTGCAAAATGTAAATGCTATGGACCCATTGGTGACTTTACAAATCAGAAATTAACTCAGAAAAACAAAGGAATTGTATTTATCGTATCAGGCATAGGTATTACTCCTATCCTTCCTTTAATTCGAGAGCATCAGAAACAACATCAAAATACACCCATCACTTTGCTATACTCCAATAAAACTTTGGAAGCTTGTGCTTATCATGATCACTTTATTGGCTTGGAAAATGAAAACTTCAGTTATCATACCGTTTTAACTGCTACAGAAAAAAGAATGAACAAGGATTACATTAAAGGGAAAATCGAAAACATAGGGCAATACCGTTTCTGTATTGTTGGAGGAAGATCTTTTGTGTTAGGTATGCAAAAGGAATTGCAAGACCTACAGGTTCCCAATAAAGATATCATTGTAGACGATTTTGGGTGATAAAGTGAGGGAAGAGGTATGAATGAAGATACAGTTCTTGAAAACAATTTCCCTTCTCCTTCTTACAATAAAAAAGGTCATTCTATTTATGTGATAGAATGACCTTTTCCTTATAAAATCTTGGATATAAAAAAACAAGCCGGGAACGCATCGCTCAACTCCTTACCCTTGCTTGCTTCCGCACCTGGGGGATTCGGAGGAGCAAATCGACCCGACTTGCGATGCAAAGGTAAGTACATTTTTTAATTCCGCAATGGTTTTTTATTATTTTTTTCTCAAAAACTTATAAGTTAGCGCTAATTATTTAGTTTTCAATAAATTAAAGATGATTTTTTATTTTAAAATAAATATCAATCTCAAAAAAATTACGAAAGCAGATTTGTGATATCATCTTTGCTCAACTTTTTCATAAAGCTCTCTTCCGTCGTAATCAAAGTATCAGCCAGCTCTTTTTTACTTTGCTGCAAGGCTAAAATCTTCTCTTCTACCGTACCTCTAGTGATGAATTTGTAAACCATTACCTTATTCTCCTGCCCAATTCGGTGTGCTCTATCCACCGCTTGTGCTTCAATGGCAGGGTTCCACCAAGGATCAAGTATGAAAACATAATCGGCAGCGGTAAGGTTCAATCCCAGTCCTCCTGCTTTTAGTGAAATCAAGAAGATTTGAACATTCTTTGAGTTTTGGAATTTGTTGACTTCTTTCTTTCTGTCTTTCGTTCCTCCATCCAAGTAAGCATAATCAAACCCTTTTTCATCCAACTCTTTTCTAAATAGTGTTAGATGCTTCACAAACTGACTAAACACTAAAATTTTATGACCTTCAGCAGTTGCATTTTCAAGTGAACGAATCACTTCATCAAATTTACCAGCAGAGTGCTCATATTTCTCTTCTAATAATACCGGGTGGTTGGCAAGCTGTCTTAGTTCTGTTAAACCTTTGAGTAACATAAACTGAGAACCTTTCACTCCTGTACTTTCGATGTGTTCTAAAATCTCGTTTCTGTAAGAAGACTTAATTTCTTCATATTTTGCCTTCTGCTCCGCTGTCATGTCAATATACATCACCTTCTCAATCTTCTCTGGTAATTCTGACGCCACCTGCGATTTGTGCCTACGCATCACAAACGGTTTGATCAAACGGTACAGCTTTGTATATTTTTCTTCGTCTTTTTTTCTTTCGATAGGATGTAAGAACTCCTTCTTAAAGAAGTTTTGACCACCTAAAAGCCCTTCATTGGCAAAATTCATCTCTGACCAAAGATCCATCGTTGTATTTTCAATTGGAGTACCGGTCAACAATAAACGTTTTCTAGACTTCAATTGATTGACTGACTTTGTCACAATAGAAGAAGGGTTCTTAATGATTTGAGCCTCATCAAGAATAATATAATTGAAGAAATACTGTGATAGAATTTCCGCATCAATACGTGCCGTCCCGTAAGAAGTAATCACCAAATCATACAATCCGAATTTTTCAGGATTCTTCTGTCTGTTCGTACCCGTATAATTCAGGATTTTCATTTTTGGCGTAAACTTCTTGGCTTCCATCTCCCAGTTGTACACTAAAGAAGTAGGCATAATGAGTAAAGAAGTGCCATTTTCAGCCCCTCTTTCATACTCTAAAACGGCAAGTGTCTGCACCGTTTTACCCAATCCCATATCATCTGCCAAACAACCTCCAAAATTGTATTCTGAAAGGAATCTCATCCAATTATAACCTGCTTTCTGGTAAGGTCTAAGTTTCCCTTTAAAGCCTTTTGGCACATCATAATCTTCAATTTGATCAAAGTCATTCAACCTTGATAATCTTTCATTTAAGCTCACTTTGGCCAACGAACCCTCTTTCAGTTCTTGTACCAATGCTAAGTGATGTTTATGGAGGCGAGGGGTTTCGCTATCGTTGTTTAAGAAGTAGAAAAGTTCTTGGTACTGAGAGAACCAAACATTTGGAATTACAGCAATCTCTCCATTTGGAAGTTCAAATTCGTGACGTCCAGAAACGATTAATTTTCTGATTACAGTAAATGGAATTTCAAACTCACCAAAGAGCACTTTCGTTTTGATATCAAACCAATCTCTATCCTCTTCCACTTCAAGATTGATCACTGATTTTCCAATGAAATATTTCTTTTCAATGGCTCCATCCTGATCAATTATAATATTACTTTCTTCTAACGCTTGAGCGTTATTGGAGATCCAAGAGAATGCATCATTTTTAGGTAAAATTACTTTCCCTTTTTTCCCAAGTTCAAGCCCTAGTTGATGTACATTGTCTCTAACAGCTTTTTCATATTTGACCTTACGGGTCATTTTGTAAAATGTAAATTCATCATCTACATATTCTAAATTTACATGACTCTTCTTTCCTATTGTACTGCCCTCCACTACACGGTCTCCATATTTGAAAACCAAACTCAACTCTACATCATTGACAACAGGCTCATTCTCTTCCGAACCATTGTCTGCAGTGACAATTTCTTTTAATAACAAAGAAGCACTGGCCTCTTCTTCCAATCTCACAATTTCAAAACCATCAGCCTTTACTTTATAGTCTTCGATCAAGTGAGTAATAAACTTTTCGTAGTAGCTTGGTTCCATTTTTTTAGGAATAGCTATAAAGTTTTTGAACAAGAAAGGTTTTATTTTCTTTCCATCTACTTCACCTTCAAAAGTGTAAAGTTTTCCTTCTAAAAGTAGCCAAGCTGGCTTGTTCGAAAGAAGAACAGCTTGTTTATATTGGAATTCGACCTTTTCTCCGTTGAAAAACATGAAAGGCCTGTAATTGGTATTTTCTTTATCCTTATTTCTCCAGAATCGGAAAGTAATAGAGGCTTTCTCTTTTTGAACACGTATAGTTTTGTAGGTCGGATTTCCATCTTTTCCCATTTCAAAGACCATTTTCCCTGAAAGTCGGTTAAGAATTTTTATTCTTTCCTCTTCAACATAATCCAAAATTCTCTTTTGAAGTAATTCATCACCCTTTTTCTCATCAAAAGTTGATAAGAAAAATGCATTCGCTTTTTGTCGTTTTTTCCCACCAAAACGATGCGCAACTGCATCCGGTTGAATATTATCCATCAGGTCAATAAGTTCATAATCCTTCTCATCCAACCTGCTTGAAAACTCATGAGCATTCCGTGCAGAAATATTCTGATGTTGAAGGGTTAACTTATTTTCGTGGTTCAACTGAACTACAAAGGATTCAAATAAATAGCCTAAAAATTGATGTTCAAATAACGAAAAAACCAATTGAAAGGGTTGGGATGTGGAAACTTTCATCTGCGCTCAGAACTCTTTTACAAAACAATTTTTCCAATTTCTAAATCATCAAAAGTAGTATAATTAATCTTATCAACAAATCGTAGGGTCAAAAAGTGACAGACTACCCTTCAATTAAAATGGCTTTTATGGTACTTCAAAAACCGCTCTCCACAACACTGTTTCCTACTTATTTTCAATCATTTAATGGATAACACAAAAGGCTAACCCAATAAATTGGCACTTTTACACTACATAAAATATGTTAAGAAAAATCACCATCTTTAAAAAAGATTATTGACTAACATTAATTATGTAAACATTTGTAAGTCATTTTACTGAATGTTAGCGTTTTGATTTTTCTGCACTTAAATTTACGTTTAATCTAACGATCCAAAATAAAGATTATGTCCTCGAAGTTACACACATCAATCCTGACTGTTTTAGCTATACTTATGGCTACTTATATTGTGTGGGATTTATTTTCAGAAAGCTATGCTGATACTACTAATGAACATCAATTAATTGTAGAAGAATTAGAAGGTCTTGGCCGTCTTGAATTATACAAGGCACACGTAAGAGATGTGGCCGAATACACAGAAGAAAGTGAGTATTTTGCTGATATACCTGTAGCCAAAGATTATTTTAAATCAAAAATCTTAGCAGTTATTGGTGGTGAAATTGTTGCCTATATCAATCTCAATGAAATCAAAGAAGATGATATACACATCATTGATTCCACTGTAGTGGTAGACCTTCCAATGCTTAATATTGATGGAAGAGTTAACCCTAAAGAAGTTAAAGTCTATTCTTCCGAATTTGCAAGTCCTGAAGCTATGAATCAGCTGTATATCGAAGCAGAGAAAAAGCTGAAGAAAACAGGGCAAGAAATGCAATTAGAAGAGAAAGCAAAAGAAAACGCAAAACAGTATTTAGCCCCTATTCTTTCCAAAATCAGCGGACATAGAAAGGTTAAAATTAATTTTAAAGACAGTGTAAATTTACATTACATGCGAAAGTAAAGGATAAAATTTCCTCTTCCCGAAATAGAATTATTCTTATATTCTAATTGTTTTTATTTACATATTGAAAGTAAAACATTCCCTACTTTTTTAAGGTATTAACACCTGTAATTGTTGAACAATAAGTATTCTATTACATATTTAGAATCTAAACATTCTAATATTTGATTTTTTTGGGAAAAAACTGTAATATACAGCTACCATTAGTCTTTATTTTTTAACATATCAAAGACTGTTCATTTGAACTATACATCATAATCGCATTTTTTTGTTATGGTTAGAGCAACAAATTCGAATCTTCGTATTCATTTTTTGATAAAACTTGTTACCTCAATTTTACTTCTCATTAGTACTACTACTTCAGCTCAAAATATCCTAAGTACACACTACTCTAAGGATAATGGTTTGAAGTCAGAGTATATTAAAAGTATTGCTAAAGATTCCATTGGCTATTTATGGATGGGTACTGACAATGGCTTAGTCCGCTATAATGGCTTATCATTTAAAAATTACGGAAGTAGTCAACTTCATAGTAATTATATCAAACAACTTTTACAGAAAAAAGACGGTTCATTATATGCGATTACTGATAAAGAAGTTGTTCAGATTTTCAGTACTCCAGATGAGGTTTCTTTCAAAGTATTATTGCAAACCAAAACGCCAGAAGCAGATACAGGTGACCTGTTTTATGGTAAAATGCTTTATGAAGATAGAAATAATGTACTATGGGCTGCTGACAATTCTCAAATCTTTAAACAAAATGCTTCGGGTAAGTTTGAATTGACATTTAGTGATTTTGACTTAATCAACGAGGCTCAAAATAGATCTTTTCAACTTGTAGAAAATATTGATGGTGAATTGTTCGCTTTTCATCATACAGGTGCTGTCTTGAAATTTGATGAAGAGGCAAACCAATTCCGCAATATGAATGCAAATCTGTCTTTAACTAATATTCAACATGCGATTTGGTACAATGGTTCTTCATTCTTAGTGGCTGATGCCGGTAAAGGTATTTCTCTTGTAGAAATTAAAGGAAACCGAGTATCAAGACAACAAATCGGACAGAAGCTTGATGCCTCTTATATTCAAGAAATTGGAACAGATACTTATATGGTATCTGCATGGTTAAAAGGTATGTACCGTTTAGAAAGTACTTATGAGGGTTTTAAATTACATAGAGATCCAGAATTAGGTGTATACAACGGTAACTCAATGTATTACAACGACTTAGACCTTTGGCTTGCAAGAGACAATGGTGTTTCATTGTTCCAAAAACTCCCTTTTAATCAGTTTGCTCAAAACATTACAAGTTCATTTATTCAACATATCAATGGTGATGATAAAAACTTGTATTTCACGGATGGTGACAACTTCTATACTGGTAGCTTAAACTCTATCAATGAATTCAAGTTAGAACAAAAAATTAAAGTTAAGCCTTCAGGCAACTCTTTCTTAAGAATTTTACCAACAAGCCAAGGAGTTTGGACTTCTGATGCGGAAGGACATATTATTTTATGGAGAGGTAAAAGAGAAGTAAAGAAATATGACTTATCCCACTTAGGAGGAGCCATCTTTGTGATGAAACAAGACAAAGATGGTAACCTATGGATCTGTCAAGATGGTATTGCTGGTGTTATTAAGATTCAGCCTAATGGAAAAACTAAGATCTACAGTGTGGAGGAAGGAGTTTCTAGTAGAGCGATCAGTATTGAAATCACTAGTACAAATGAAATCCTTTTAGGTGGTTCTACCAAAGAAGGATTAGTATTCCAATACAACGACGTAATTGACGCTTTTGATAACCTTACAGAAGAGTTAAGCTTTAAACTGGGAGGAAACCTTCAAACCAATGATATAAAGAAGCTTTCTAATGGCGACGTCATTTTAGGTACTTCATATGGTACAATGATCTTGAAAGATGGAAAAATCAAGCGTTTAAATTTAGGTGATTTCACTTCGATTTCGAACAACGCATTAGCCATCGACCCTTCTGAACAGCAACTATGGATTGCAACACCTTCAGGACTGATTCGTTACAACTTCGAACATGATGAATATTTACTTTATACTTATAAAGATGGTCTTCCTGATGGTTCTTTAAACCATAGAGGTTTATACATTGATGACTTCGGTAAATTATTTATATCTACTACTAGAGGAATTGGTTTCGCACCCAACTTACAGGTACTAAAAGAAACTCCAAAACCTTTTATTGAACAGGTTCACGTAGGTGGTGACAAAATTGATATGAATGAAAGACCTGATGTGGCATCTGACTCCTATTTAAGGGTTGATTTCCATATTCCAGTATATCCTACAGAAAACGTAGCCTTACAGAAACGTATATTAGGATATCCAGGATTGGATGAATGGACAAATTTCGAAAAAGACCACGAAGGTTTACTTATTGATAAACTAGAAGCGGGCTCATCTTATACTTTAGAAATTAGAGGTAGAAAAACAGGTAACTTCTCATGGAGTAGACCTTTAGCTTTTAGGTTTTCAGTTTTCACTCCTTTCTACAAACAATGGTGGAGTTATGTTATCTATGTTGTCGGAACAATCACAATTGTACTCATCTTCGTACAATTAAACATTCTTAGAAGTAGAAGAGAACAAAAAAGACTGGAAGAACAAGTAAACCTTAGAACAAAAGAGGTAGAGCAACAATCTTCCGAATTGACAAATAAAAACAATGAATTAGAAAAAGCCTTCAACAGATTGAAAAGATCAGAGGCTATTCTTAATCACAACACCAAAGAACTAGAAAGAGCGAAGAGAGAGGCTGATAAGGCCGTTTCTAAGCTGAAAGATAAAAATACCGAGCTGGAGGAGACTTCTCGTACTATTCGTGAACAGCACCAAGAGATGAAGAGTCACCGAGAGCAAATTCTGAGACAAAACGAGCTTGTAAAAGAACAAGCCCTTCTACTTTCTCAACACAATGACAAAGTAAAGAGCTCCGTAAATTATGCAAGACGAATGCAAACTGCCGTATTCGGTCAACCTTCTGAAATGGCTGAGCAAATGAAAGGTATTGGACAGCATTGGGATGGTTTTGTTTACTTAAAACCAAGAGATATTGTATCAGGTGACTTCCACTGGTATGGTGAGAAAAACGAAAACCATATCATTGTAGCAGCCGATTGTACTGGTCACGGTGTTCCTGGTGCATTCATGTCACTGATTGGTAATGACCTTCTCAACCAAATTGTATACGAAAGAGGTATTCTTGATCCAGGTAGAATTTTAAAATTGATGAATGATATGATTCGTCAAGCCTTGAATCAAGCAGAAAACGAAAATAGCCGTGATGGTATGGACATCGCTATTTGTGTTGTCTCACCAAAACGTAAGACATTGACATTTGCGGGTGCCGGTAGACCACTTTACTACATTGACAACAACGAGCCAGAAGAACTTAAACGTTTGAAAGGTGGTAAATTTGGTATTGGTGGTAAAGCCACAAAGAAAAAGGTGTTTGATTCGTACTCATTACCTTTAGAAGATATCAAAGTAATGTATATCTGTTCTGATGGTTACCAAGATCAGTTTGGTGGACCTAATGGACGTAAGTTGATGCAGAAGCCATTTAAAGATCTTCTTTACTCTATACATGATAAAGAGATGGATCTTCAAAATAAGTCATTGGATCAATTCATGGAACAATGGATGCTACATGGCAATCAAAAACAAATTGATGATATGTTGATTATCGGTTTGAGACCACACGTAGTGATTGACGAAGAAAGTGAAAAAGAGATATTACTTGTCGATGAGCACGAAGCACAAAGACAGTCTATTTTCTAACATCAAATGATATAAAGAGTAGAGGGAAGCTTAATTCAGATTAAGCTTCCCTTTTTCATGAAGATCACCTTGTATTCTTGTTTTCTGAATTCGGCAACAAAACAATATTAATAGCATTAATAATCTATTTTAATTCATGATTTTAGGATAACATTATTCAGCATCAGAAATTTCTTGGCAAAACGACATTAAATATCAAATTATATTTTTTAAGAAATTTTAAGTTATTATTTTTAGAAAGAGAACATAACAATCGAGTACCACATAACTAAATTTTATAAATGCCCTACCTCATTATCCTGCTGATGTTATTATTATCAAACAGCTTATTTGCACAATCTCAAAAAGTCAGCACTTCTTATAAAACTATTTACCTAATTGAAGATGAAGGGCTATTGGACAAGTGTGATGTTGAAGAAAGAAACATTATCACTTTGACACATTCTTTGGAAGAATGGCAGTTCTTTTTTGAAAAAAATAAACTCATTGCTTTTGAATGTATTCAAAAAGATTTCCTCTTTGAAGAACTTTTTGAGGTAAAACCGAATGTATTTGAAGACAAAAGTGGACTCTATAAACTGTATACTCAAATCAAAAAACCAAATGAGATATCCATCACAATAGAATCTCAAAATAACCTTACAGACCTCTATTTTTCAGAAAATAATAATGAAGAAGCTACATTTTACTTCAAAAAAATGGTAGTTAATAAAAGTAAATTGTAAATTACAACAACTTTCAGTTAAACAAACATTATCAATCTAACTAAAGTGTTGTACGATGCATCACTTTTTACATAACTCTCATTATTATGAAATACATTTTTTCTAAAACACTTCTAGCTATTGTTTTTTGTGCTCTTTTCTCTCTACGGTCTAATGCACAAGGTTGTGCCGATGCTGGACTATGCAGTATTGGCCCAATGAAAAGTAGCGAATTTTTTAATGAAACACCTACACATGGAGAACTCCGCTTTCGTCCCTCTTATGGTTTAGGCGAAAAACAAGTGAGTGTCATTGGGTTACAACTAGAAGGTGATTATAACATCAAGGATGTAGTCTATTTCCAATTCCAATTGCCGTACATTATTACCACCGGTGGATTGGGAAATACAAATGGGTTTGGTGATTTAACCTTATCACTTTCCGTTCCTGTTTATAAAGGAGATGAGGTGACTACCACTATTTTCGGAGGTACTAAAATCCCATTCCAAGATGGCAATGTTCTTTATAATGGAGCTCCGCTACCAATGGCTTATCAACCAAGTTTAGGTACGTACGATATTCTTGGCGGTGTAGCAGTAAGTTATAAACAGTTTTTATTCTCTGCCGGTTATCAACAGCCTCTAACACAAAATGAAAATGCATTTTTTGAAACAGGGTCTGACCCCGACAACGAATCTTGGAGTACCAACGAATTTGAAAGACAAGCTGATTTAGCGATTAGAGCAGAGTATTCAAAAGAGAATCCTGATAAAATAAATTGGAAAGCAGGATTACTTGGAATTGTACATATGGGAAATGACTCTTTCGTAGATACGGATGGCGTTAGAAAAGAAATTGATGGTTCTAGTGGATTGACATTGAACCTGACAGGTGGTATCTCAAAGGCATTTGGAGATTATACTCTTGGAGCTGACCTTGGTTTTCCTGTAATGGCAAGAACTGCTCGTCCAGATGGACTTACAAGATCATTTGTAATTGGTTTTTATGGTGGTTGGAAATTCTAATCTATAACTAGGTCAAAATATAAAAAGCTTCCTATACTGCATTTTTAGCGTATAGGAAGCTTTTTTCATTAAGTATTATTTAACTATCTGTTCATAACTTTCTCTTTCATCATTAAGCCTACTTTACCTTTCGATGAACTCTCCCCAAAAGTACTTTTCACAAAAAGAAGAGTAGTATATTAATAGTGTCAAAGCCCAATTAAATTGAAATTATGAGTTTAGTAAACCAACAACAGTACCTATGGGAAGGTGGATTTGAAAAAGCGGAATCGAAAGAAATGAGCTTTCAAATTACACTTTACTATAATGACGAATCAGAAGAAACTTTTTTCGAGTCTTCCTCAACTGATCTTACTGAAGATGAAAAGTATCATGAAAAATTATTAAACTTAGAAGATGTGGTCGATTTCTATATCGAACTAGAAGGAGTGATCGCATAAAAGAAATTATAACATCTAGCCGATGTGAATTTTTAAATCCACCTTGCTAGTATATTATAATCCAAAGACTATTTTACTTTTGAAACAATTAGCCCTTTCTATTTTTTAGAAAGGGCTACTTTTTTATTAGGCAACTAGTACGTTGTAAACTAAACTACCGTAAACTTTCAAGCTTCTTTCTTCTTCATTTTTCCATTGATGAAAAACGAAGCAAAAAATCTAGGGTTAGAAGTCAAAAGCTAAATTCCATTCCTCTCGTCTATTGAAAGGGTAACTCGATCAAAACTTCATCGTTTTGAGATACTCAAACAAGAAAATCATTTTTAACGGCTCAATTCATGAAATTATTAACGCTTTTCCCTTCAAGGCCGAAGGAAGTACTACCTAACGAATTGAGTAGAAAGACCACTGGCGCGAATGTTAAGCGTCAGCGTCATTCGTGTCCTATTGATCATCAGAAATCTCCTGATTTCTAAACAATATAAATAACGCAAACTTAGTTTACAATGTAATTAGTTTTTTGTACAAACTTACTGTTAATCGGCCAGCGAAATTGTTTCTCCATCTACCTCTGAAGAGATTACATATTGATTTGCCTTCCATTTGTACTTACTATAATACGCTTCTGCCAGCATCTGCATACCATATAGCATATCTTCTTTTGGATAAGCTACTGAAACCATTTTCATCAATGTTCTATTCTCTGAACTATGAGAATACTGAAAGAGAACCCATAAGCCCGCTTCATCCATCATTTTCATAGCTTCAGCTTCACCATGTCTATTCGATAATTTATCTTGGAAATATTGACCTTTTACGGATACCAATTCTCCCGCTTTTACACCTCTTCTGTATAATTCATCTTCACCTAGAGCATAGATATAAGCTTGCATTAATACCACATCATTATAGTCTATACCATTACTTTCTGCTACCATCTGAGAATTCCCCCTAAATGAAATATACTTTTTTACCCACTGTAAATGTTCCCAATTTGAAAATACTTCAGGATTTGACTGAGTCAAAGAATCGATCATTTCCATATAATGCAGTACTCTTTTTCTTTCATTTGATATTGAAAAATATTCCAAAGGTTCTAAAGAATCAGTCAAGACATTAAAGTGATCGTCTGTCAGTGTTTGATCATTAATTTCTACAGACGAAAGTAATACAGTATCCAATTCATATTTAACTAATGCCTTACTTAGATCTGCATGTAATGCACTCTTTGTATCTGAAATTCTATTCGAAAAATAGCTATTGATTTCTTGGGAATGGTATGCTTTAAAAAACGGGTTTTGAGTCTTTCTATTTACATTTTTAAAATACTCACCTCTAAAACCAAAATGTTGCTGAAAAATTATATTCGCATACTCATCGCTCTGATGTAATGTAAGCCAATACTTCATGGCTGATTCAGGGAACGGTACGGTCACATAAATATCAACATTAGCATGTTGTTTCTCTACCTTCGACATTCTATAAGCAAGCGAATTGGCTAATTCAGGAAGTACATTTGCGTAGAGGTTTTTCAGTAATGAAACAGAATCTAATAGGTTTTGTTTTCTAAGTACAATTGATTGCGAATTATAAATTGATTCTAAATCTGAATCATCAAATCCAGGTACCTTAACAGGCCTTGGCTCATGAAAAGCTACTGCATCTAAAAAAACAGGCATCGTACCTTGTTTCGCTACAATTTCTTTAATGATAAAAGAATTGATATTCGACACCCTTACACACCCCCCTGAAAGAGCAAAACCCAATTGATCTACTCTATTAGAACCATGAATGTAAAGCTGCCTTTTTCCCGAATTACTATTGTCAATATAACAAACATCTTCTGGTGATTTTTGGAGGTATTGAGGTGCTGATAGATCTATATATTCGGAACCAAAATTTTGTCCAATTAAACCAAATTGATTACTACATATAAATGCCTTTTCAACCTTGGTACTTTTTCTAAAAATATACATCGCTTCTCCATCATACGCCTGACGATGAAGTTTATAAAAAATATGTCTTGGATCTGTTGTGATTGTCTTTGATTGCCAACCTTTCTGATGATAATCTTTATAAACTAAAAAATACCCTAAAGGTGTTTGTCCTGAATCATTTTCAAAGCCTACTCCTTTCCAAGCTGATGAAATATCAATTTCAACCAATTCTCCATTCGACATATTGATAATATATCCCTTTTGCCCACCTACATTTTTCTTGGAGATATTCCCTACAAAAGCATAGCCTGATTGAATTCCCTTCGTATCTCTTAGGTATAAAAATGCCTTTTGAAGTTTGTGATGTACAAATGAAAAGTATTTTGGATCCGATTTCTTCGACAAAACACGCATTCCACATTTTGCATCATTGTGTAGCATTTCCTTTTGATGTTCTGTCAGATCAGGATACTGCTCTAATAATTGATTCATGAAGTTTTGTGTAAGCTGCCCCAGACTTTCAGGCATTAATACTCTAGCTTCTTCCAACTGTTGAATAGCAGGAATTGTATACACTTCTTCCTTGACGCTAGCTGGTGCACTTCCTCTCGAACTTACATAAACAGCTTTCCCTGTTAATGCTTTCCAATTGAAATCTTCTGAAGAAAAAGAAGTGAAATCACCTGTCTTTTTTGATGACTGTTTCGCACATGAACAACATAGAATAAAACAGGTCAGAATAATAAAATTGCCAATATGGGTTCTCATTAGTTAGTGGTTTTGAATACAATATTTTTTAAGCTAAAGAGGAGTTTGCTATCTCTTCTATTAGAAAGTAGAGTTCAATACATTGTAAACTAAATTATCGTCAACTTTTAATCGATCTTTCTGCAAGCATCATCTATAAGATCAATTTTCAAACTTCCTTCTTCTTCATTTTTGTCTTGAAACAAAAACGAAGCAAAAAATTCAAGGCCGAGGGAGATACTACTAAATGATGGTCTGATTACATATCAAAAGACAAAGGTTTTATAATAATTTTCTAAAATGCAGTTCTGTAGGAACATTGCATTGCAAAGTCCTCGCGAACCATCATACACTACCATTTACCCTTCATAAAAGTAATCGCATTAATTAACGAAAACTATCTAATATACAGCGTCTTAAAATCTATTTCTATTACTAAAATAGGCATTAAAAAGTTCTATAAAAAAAATCCAAGATGAGATAAATGCTACATCTTGGATTTTAACGTATCAAGTCAATTAAATATACTAATCAACCCAATGCAAAACGTTTCGAATTACGCTCCAATGTTTTTCTGTACTAGTAGGGTCTTCACCTAAAATCCAATAATCATAAAAACGTTGAATTGTTCCATCTTTACGATTCACTTCAATCCAATCTGACACAAAATTGGCCATATTTTCATCATTATTTCCTATAGGATAGGCAAGTGGTAATGTAATACTATACGGTAATGGATTGGCAATTTGGAACTCAGGGTGTAATAATGTTAATGCTGCTCCTCTTTCAGCACTTGTCAGCAAACCACTGAGTGGTATACTGTCTGGCTGATTATCAAAAAATTCATCAACTGTATCCAATCGAACTGCTTTGGCATTCGGAAAATATTTTAAAAACTTCTCTGCAACATCACTTCTCTCAAAATATCCGATATTAAAAGAATCCAAAGCGGCTGTTTTATCAAATGTCTTGAATTGATCTGCCTGATCCCCTACCACCAAGGCCATTGTAACATCGATGTAAGGTTTTGAGAAAGCCAACTCTGCCGAATATTGACTTGACATAAATATATCTGACATCACAATATCAAAGTTGTCATTTTTCAATTCTTCAGGCATGTTTCCTACTGTAATAGGTACAAATTCGATTTCAACATCCAATACAGAGCCTAACTCGTGTGCCATATCAATACCAAAACCTACCAACTCTCCTTTGGCATTGAAATAACTAAATGGTATTTCATTTTCATAAAAACCAACTCTTAGGATACCTCGTTTTTTGATTCGATCTAAAACCCCTTCTCCTTCTTCTAATGGAACAGGGTTAGGAGAAGCTTCTGGCAATACTTTAAAAGGAACTAATTGATGTACTAGTTGCATATTCGCAATCACTTTATCATTCTGATAAACATCTTTGAGAGAGTAAGCCAGAAAATATCGAAGTGGAATTAATGTACCTATAAATAAACCCACGGATACAGTGATCAGCATGGAGATTTTACGCTTCTTTATTTTGAAAAAGCCATGAGAAGTACCTAACGTTAGTATTGTAAGTGTAATCAAATGCATCGCTCCTAAAACCACCCTAACTCTATCCGTAAATACAGTTGAAACCACAAAAAGCTGAAACATATCTTTTGGAATTTTCAAGATATCGAGCATAAAAGGAATACCAGTAACTGGGGCTACAAAACTACTCAACAGTGTAGCTCCAACAAACATAGGGTAATCTTTCAACGTGATTTCATTGCCCACAAACCAAGCGGCAAATGGAACAAATACAAATATGACCAGCGTCCCAAGGTTAGGAAAAGGATAAGCGAGTGGCATCAAAATATCTGTTCCTGCATTATTTTCATCATTCCCTAAATCATATTCTCTGTATAACGCTTTTAAATCTTCAATGAGTTGTGGAAGCACTACAATGATTTTACCTGTTGCAAAGATCGTGATCAACGTTGCTTTAGTGTATTTAAAAATATCTTTGTACTTGAATGGGGTACACGCTGAAATTAGCATAGGTAACACCCAAAATACCATAATTGAAACTGCTACAATATAAGTCAGTAAATACGCCTGCATTTTACCCAATTCATCCAATGTCATCGTCCCTGCCGTACTTGCCGCAATAGCAAAAACACCTGCGGGAGTCAACTTGACTACTAATTTATTGACTTGGTTTAATGCTTTATTAAAAGCGTCTAAGCTATTAAGCAAAACATCTTTATCCTTTCCATTAATCTGCATTACGCCAATTCCCACCAAAATAGAAAATAATACAACAGCAGGAACTTTGCTTTCAGCTAATGAAAAAAATGGATTCGAAGGTATATATAACTTCAGAAAATCAATCTCAGGTGGAGGTGTGATAAAACTCGTACTAAAAAAATTGGCTGATT
Source organism: Flammeovirga sp. OC4 (assembly GCF_000812565.1). Classification (GTDB taxonomy): domain Bacteria; phylum Bacteroidota; class Bacteroidia; order Cytophagales; family Flammeovirgaceae; genus Flammeovirga. Next base: position 43,997 of record NZ_JTAM01000042.1, read on the forward strand.
TCCATTCTGGAAAGGCAAAAGGAAGAATTAATACAACTCCAATCCCAATAACCAACAAAAGTGCTAAACAACGAATGCCATTTATTATCAGTTTACGCCCTTCTTCTAAGGATAAGCGTCCAATATTTACAATTAAAGAGAAAACAATATAAGGCAGTACGGTCATCTGTAATAAACCAATAAAAGCATCGCCAAAAATCCCAAGATGCTCACAATATTCACCAAAAAATAAACCGACAGCAATACCTATAAATAAACCTATGAGGATTTTTGTTGACAAGGTCATTGGTTTCTTTTCTTTTGAAGTTTTGGATGTATTAGACATATAGTTTTTATGAAGTACGTAAAAAAGGATTGTTCAATCTAATATAAATAAAGGCTACTCCTATTCCTAAAAATTAGAGTAGCCTTTGTTTATATTAGATATTTTGTAATGAATCTACATTATTAAAATTCTTCTATTTTTTCCATAATGACTGCACACGAAGCATCTCCTGTGATATTCACTGCAGTTCTGAACATATCGAAAATTCTATCCACACCAAAAATCAACGGCAATGCCTCTACTGGAATCCCTACAGCCATTAATACTGCCACTGACAATAAAGTTGGACCAGGTACACCTGCCGTTCCTACTGCACCTAATACTGAGGTGATGGCAATGGCAATATAATCTCCAAAACCAAGTTCCATACCATACATCTGAGCAAAGAAAATAGCTACCATTGGGTTGAATACTGCGTTTCCTGCCATGTTTACAGTTGCTCCAAGTGGCAAAACAAAGGAAGAGACTGAACGCTTCACTTTCATATTGTCACAAGCTTCGTAGTTGAGTGGAAGTGTAGCGAGTGATGATGCTGAAGAGACGGCGAAAATTTGAGGGGTAATCATCTCTTTGATAAACTTCCTTCCTGACACATTACTCAATAAATGAACTAAACCGCCAAAAACGGGGAAGGTTACAATCAGAAGTGCTACCATATATAAAATAAAAAGGTTTCCGATATTGAATAAAACATCATAACCGAAAGTGCCCACTGCATCAGCCATTAAACTCAACACACCAAATGGTGCTAACCACATTACTTTGATAATCATCCATGTTAAAACATCATTGACACCTTCAATAAACTGGCTTACTATATTTCTTTTTTCTTCTGAAAGTTTGCCTATTCCTACTCCAAAAAACAAAGAGAATAATATGATCTGTAATACGCTTCCTTCCATTAGGGATTTAAAAGGGTTAGAAGGAATTGCACCTAATACTGTATCCCAGAAGCCTGCTACTTCTCCTTTTTCTGCAAGGCTTGCATCCATCATACCATCTGCCAAAATTGACAAATCAAGTCCTTTTCCTGGTTCAAATAATACGGGTAAGAGAATACCAAAAAAGACGGCAATGAAAGAGGTGACGCCAAAATACGTAAAAGTTAATGTCCCAATTGCTCCAGCATTTTTTGATTTTCCTAATGCTTGAGCACCCATTATGATTGAAAAGAAAACTAAAGGAACTACAAGCATTGACAATAGCTTGATGAATATTTTTCCGACAGGAGCAATAATCGATACTTCAGGCCCAAAGATAACGCCTAATAGTACCCCTAGAATCATGGCAATAAGAATAGCAATACCAAGATCTATTTTAAAAAACTTCATGTTAATCGATTAGTATGATTTAAATAATTGTGTTCCCGAAAGTTAATAGATTGTATTTAAACTTGCTTTATTGTGAGTGTTATTGCATTTAAATGCATAAAAAAAACCCTATCACGTTACCGTCATAGGGTCTAAATTTCAAAAGGTCTTTCCTTACATTCGTAAACTAGTTAGCGTCTTTATTGAACACGTAAGTATACGTAATGTCTGTTTCTCTAGTTCTTGCAGCTGAATTTGTTGTTGTTTCAGTGTAAACTAAAGTAACAACATCACCTCCTGTAGAAATGTTAGATACAGATGATTCAGCATCCCAATCTAAAGCCAACATTTCAGTGAAAGACATAGATGTCTTAAAACCTTCTGGCATTGGCCAAGCTGAATCGTAACCAGAGAATGTAACAGTTGTTGTTGTCACATTAACAGCTAATTTAAAATCTGTATTTACCTCTGCTGGGTTAGTTGCACTTACATCCGCAGTGTAATTAAACTCTACGTCTGGAATTACATCACCACCATCATCAGAAGAACTACAAGATGATACAAATGTCATTAAGCCGATTAGCGAAAGAAAAAGAATTGCATTTTTCCAAATGTTTTTCATTACAATAGATTTTTAAGTTTTAGAATGTAATAGAGACAATTGAAATAAGGAGACCGACATAGCAAATATAACATAATATATTATTATTTATAATTTTCCATGAAAATTCTTTCATCACAAAATTCGTATTCATACGGCTGATTACTACAGATTAAAGTGATTTTTCCTTTGCTACAAATGGGTAACCAATGCTGATACCATTCTATATTTTTATGATCCAAATTACTTGTAGGTTCATCTAATAAAAGCATTGACGCCTCAGAGAAAAAGGCTAACGCAAGCTTCAATTTTTGCTTCATTCCTGAAGAAAATGCCTGCACTTGTTTTTTATTTGCTGCCTTAAAATCCAATATCTCAATGATTTCCTCGTTTGATTTCACCATTGGTTTCAATTGTCTATGAAAATTTAGATGTTCTTCTAAAGTATATTCCTCTACCAATTCTGTATAAGGCCCTGCCAAGACAATTTCTTTCCAGATTTCATCTACAGGAACTTCTTTATTGTTCTTTTTGTAAATCACTTTTCCCTTAGAAGGATCATTAATACCAGATATCACTTTTAATAAAGTAGATTTACCACTACCGTTACCTCCAACAATCGCATAAGCTTGATCACTTTTCAATGTGTAATCAATGCCTTTGAAAATCCACTCTCTACTAAACTTCTTGCCTAATTGTTCTACTATTATTTCCATTCTTTGATATAAGTGTTTGAGCAAATATACATCACATTCTATTTTTTAGAAGCATCTGCTCTTAAAATCACTCAGGAACCAATCCGTTAAAACATCACTCCACCTCCAAAGCGGACAATACCACCTCCTTCTACCCTGGTATTAATATACACTCTATTGTCTTTGTAAAAGTCATAATTTAAACTCACTCCTGCCATTAATCGTAGGTTTTGTACAGAATACTCTTCATTAGAGGTGAAATATATAGAAAGCCCAGCTTCCACTTTAGGATAAACCTTAGTTGCTAATAATTTATAGTCCACTAAAAAAGGAACATTAAAATGGTATCTTTTCTCATCATTTAGATAATACTCTGCAACCAACATTTCAAAGTGTATAGAAAAGCGTTCGTATATACCTGACATGTTTCGGATGTTTATAGCGACACCAGCGTATTGACTCAAACTATTATTATAGGAATAGCCTTGACTCTCATTCAAGTATAATGTTTTACTAAAACTGCCTACTGTCAATCCAATGTCAACCTTACAGGGAACTTTCTCTTTCACATAAATTACACACTCCTGATCAAAACAAACTTTATCATGGTATGTCTTTGCGGTCTTAATTAATGATTTATGCGTAAAGGATGTACTGTTTATAGTGGTATTCATTTGTGCATCTGCAAAAAGGTAATTCATGACACCAACATATTCTTTCAATTCTGTATTATACCTGATGTTACCTTCATATACTTCCGTCTCCGTATTTTTTAATTCAAGAAATTGATCTCCCTTTTGAATGTAATACCGGTCTTTTCTATCATCTGTATAAAAGAAAATGTCTACAGTTCCATCAATAAGGTATTCCAGAAAAACCATTTTTACTTTCTTCCCTAACTGAATTGATTTTGAGATGTAATATTTACCATCAACAAACCGATAACCTTCGATTTCTTCCGGTAAGTATTTTTTACCCATTAGCTGTTCCTCATTTTCTTTGAAAAGACAAAAAGCACTATTTGAACGTGGGGCACGATAGTCTATTTGCCCGTATACCTTATCTCCATTTTTTTTAATAATATAACCCGCTCTCCAATCATTTTGTGCATAGATAGATAAGCTTAAAAACAATAGTAGAAAACTAAAAGTAACTTTCTTTTTCATCTCATTAGAATAGTTTATTTCTCAATAGTTGTACTTCTTAATACGCTACATAAAGGGATTATTAATGGTCCATCAAAGAGCAAATTCCTTCATTTCTAGCTTGCTTAGGTGTCACATTGCTAGGTAGAAATTAATGATGAAAACAGAAAATAAAGCTTTTTGTAAATGAACTGTATGAAATTTCTCACCTTACTTTCAACCAATAATTTGTCTCACTATCCAAAAGAAAAAAACTTAATGAAATAGGTTTATATTTTTTCCTCTACTGAAAAAGACCTCTTTTTATGCCAAATAGTTTTCACCTACTAAGCAAGTTTACTATTAGATTACCAAAGTACTTAATGTCATTACATAATGGGTAAATACTAACGTCCTCCGTTATTAGAATCGTTCTTTAACCGTTATAGGTACCGTTTGTGACCCGTTAAACCGCCTACTTCAGAGGTAATATAGGTAAATAGCGGCATCTGTTTTCTTCATTATGAAGATGCGGATCACTTCTTCAAACTTGTTTCAAAACAACTATAACAGTAGAAATGAAAGCCGTAATCGAACAAAAAATAACGAGTAATGATCATCAAGATGTCAAACCTTTTTTAGATGATAGTTTCATTTTGGAAAATCAAACCGCAAAAATCCTTTACCATGAGTATGCGAAGGCTATGCCTATCATTGATTATCATTGTCACATTTCTCCAAAAGATATCGCTGAGAATAGAAGATTTAATAACATCACTGAAATCTGGCTAGAAGGAGATCATTATAAATGGAGAGCAATGAGAACCAATGGTGTTGATGAAGCCTTCTGTACTGGCGATAAAACTCCTGAGGAAAAGTTCAATAAATGGGCTGAAACTGTTCCGTATACTTTAAGGAATCCATTATACCATTGGACACATCTTGAACTGAAACAGCCTTTTGGTATTGACAAGGTACTTTCACCTTCTACTGCATCTGAAATCTACAAGGAGTGTAATGCAAAATTGGCACAAGAACATTTTACTGTTCAAGGACTCATCAAAAAAGCGAACGTTGAAATCATTTGTACTACAGATGACCCTATAGATGATTTACGCTATCATCAACAAATCAAATCTTCTGACTTTGATGTAAAAGTGCTTCCCGCTTGGCGCCCTGATAATGTAATGGCAGTGGAACATCCGAAACAATACAATGCATATATTCAGCAGCTTAGTGAAGTTTCAGGAATTGAAATCAACTCTTACCAATCTCTTCTTGAGGCCTTACAGAAGCGTCATGACTTTTTTCATGAAAACGGATGTTGTCTTTCTGACCATGGATTGAACTACATTTCAGCCTCCGATTATACTAAATCAGAAATTGAAGAAATATTTTCAATCATCAGAAAAGGAAATACTTTAACCCCATCTCAAATTGAACTATTCAAATCGGCAATGCTTTATGATCTCGCCATAATGGATCATGCAAAGGGTTGGGTGCAACAGTTTCACCTTGGAGCATTAAGAAATAATTCTACTCGGATGATGAGAGAACTTGGTCCCGACACCGGTTTTGACTCTATAGGTGACTTTTCCCAAGCAGAAAGTTTATCTCGATTCTTAAATAAACTTGATGACACTAACAGCTTAACAAAGACTATTATCTACAATCTCAATCCTTCAGATAATGAAGTATTTGGAACTATGATTGGCAATTTCCAAGACGGTTCTGTAGCCGGTAAGTTACAATACGGGTCCGGATGGTGGTTTTTAGATCAAAAAGAAGGGATGGAAAAGCAAATTAATGCCTTATCAAACCTTGGTCTTTTAAGTCGATTTATAGGAATGCTAACAGACTCTAGAAGTTTTCTTTCTTACTCAAGGCATGAGTATTTCAGACGCATTTTATGCAATCTATTCGGAAAAGACATTGAAGCAGGTCTTCTTCCCAATGATATAAAGCACGTTGGCAAAATCATTCAAGATATATGTTACAACAATGCTAAATCGTATTTCAATTTTTAGTGATTCAAAATAGTCGCTTGATATGATCATAGAGTTATCCTTTCAATAGGCGATTGAAATTACGCGGTAATTTAGTTTACAACGCACTTACTACTATCTCTTTTTTTAAAACTAATTAAACAACACAATTATGTCAGTGGTACAACCTCAACGACTTCAAGAAAAAGAAGTAAAACCAGTAGGCCGATACAGGTATAGAATACTTGCACTTCTCTTTATGGCTACAACGATCAACTATATGGATAGAAGTATTATTGGTGTATTGGCTCCAACTTTAGAAAAAGTTTTTGCATGGTCAAAATCGGATTATGCTTCTATTAACGTTGCCTTTAAAATGGCTTACGCGGTCGGTATGATTTCTATGGGAACAATTATCGACCGGTTTGGAACAAGAATAGGTTATACTGTTGCTATTGGCATTTGGTCTATTTTTGGAATGTTCCATGCATTATTACGCCCCAGTTTCGGATTGATAGGTTTTATGGCTACTCGCTTTGGTTTAGGCTTTGGTGAAGCGGGAAATTTCCCTGCCGCAATCAAAACGGTTGCCGAATGGTTTCCTAAAAAAGATAGAGCTTTTGCTACAGGTATTTTTAATGCGGGTTCAAACGTAGGTGCATTTTTAGCTCCTATTGCAGTGACTACAATACTTACAGTTGGAGGTACTCAGTCATGGCCTTTCACTTTCCTAATTACTGGTGTTTTTAGTGGAATATGGGTATTACTATGGCTTAAATTTTATAAGAAACCAGAACAACATCCTAGCGTCAGTGAAGAAGAACTGAGATATATTCAGCAAGATGGCGAAGAAGTGAACAATGAGGAAGATGAAGTAAAAATACCACTCAAAAAGATCCTCTTAAAAAAACAGACTATTGCATTTACGATTGGTAAATTGACAGATGGCGTATGGTATTTCTTTATGTTCTGGTCTGGGATGTTTTTTACAGATCGCTTTGGTATGAGTATAAAAGAATTAGGTGCTGCTTATGCCGTCATGTACCTCATTGCTGATTTGGGAAGTATTGGAGGTGGTTATTTGTCCAAGTTCTTTATCAACAGAGGATATAGTTTGAATGTCGCGAGAAAGTTATCACTTCTGATTTGTGCCTTAGCTGTTTTTCCTGTTTTTACAGCAACGCTTACCAACAACCCGTATATCGCTGCCTGTTTTATAGCTTTGGCATCTGGAGGGCATCAAGCTTGGTCTGCTAATATGTTTACAGTTTCATCTGATCTATTCCCTAAAAGTGCCACTGCATCTGTAGTAGGGTTAGGTGGAATGTTTGGTGCCTTATCAGGAATGTTGATTGATATCATTTTGGGACAAAATTTAGATTCAACAGGGCAAGAGGCTTACTTCTGGATGTTTTTAGTAGCAGGATGTTCTTATATATCTATTTTATTCATCATGCATTTAATCGTTCCTAAATATAAAGCACTGGATAATCAACTTCATGAAATTGAATAAGTGAAGAGGAAGAATAATGTCAAGCACACTGTAAACTAAGTTTTCGTTATTTATAGTATTTAGAAATCAGGAGATTTCTGATAATCTGAAGGACACGAATGACGCTAACGCTTAACATTCGCGCCATTGAGCTTTCTACCATTTTAGTTTGACTGTACTCTCCCTGGCGTTGAAGGGAAAAGCGTTAAGAATTTTCCTTCAAGGCCGAGGAAGTTACTACTAAATGATTGTTTGATTACAGATCAAAAGAAAAGTGTTTTATACTAATCTTCTAGAGTGCAGTGCCGTAGGAACGTTTTACTAAAACGTCCTCACGAACCATAATGTATAACCATTTACTACTCGTAAAGGAGTTTATTATTATCGAGAACTTAGTTTACAATTTGCTTAATAGAATGAATATTCATTTTCCTTTTGATATGAAAAAGCCCCATTATCATTTTATAAAATGATAATGGGGCTTTAAATATAATGTCAAGCCTAGCTTAATATCCTTTGATAATTCCTCTTTCTGATTTCTTCAGGAATTCTAAAATGATGTCACGCTCTTCAGATTGCTCAATTTCTTCTTCGATTTGGCGAATTGCCTCAGCCATTGTAAAACCTCTAGTATAGATCATTCTATACATTTCGTGTACCTCTTGTAAGGTATCCCCTTCAAACCCTCTTCTTCTAAGTCCTACAGAGTTAATACCACAATAGCTTAGTGGTTCTCTTGCCGCCTTTACAAATGGAGGAACATCTTTTCTTACTAAAGATCCACCACCGATAAATGCATGTTGACCGATTTTCACAAACTGGTGAACGGCTGCTGTTCCTGCAATAATCACATGATCATCGATCTCAACATGCCCTGCAATTTGTGTTGCATTCGATAAAATACAGTGATCACCCATAATTACGTCATGAGCAATATGCACGTAAGCCATCAACATACAGTTGCTGCCTACCACTGTTTTCATCTTATCTGTCGTTCCTCTACTTACTGTCACACACTCTCTCAAGGTAGTGTTATCACCGATATAAGTTAGTGTTTTTTCGCCTTTGAACTTTAAATCTTGAGGTATACCTGAAATTACTGCACCAGGAAAAACTTTTACGTTTTTACCTAGTCTTGCGCCATCCATGATTACAGCATTTGGTCCAATCCAAGTCCCCTCTCCGATTTCTACATCTCCTTGAATTGTAGCAAAAGGTTCCACCACAACATTGTCTGCTATTTTAGCATCCGGGTGGATATTTGTCATTGGATATTTCTCAGTATAAGGATTTTTAGTCATCTTCTATTTGTGGTGATAATATCAGCCTATTCTTACGAATATTACCTCGATTTTTTAACATTACGACCTTTGACAAGAAATTTTTTTGTCATAGGGTGCAAATATATCGAATAAAAATATGAGTTGAAAGTAAGTGTACTCTCAACTCATTTTCTCAATATTTATGCATTATCTTTTTTAACCAAACTAGCGGTCATAATTGCTTCAGTCACTAACTTATCACCAACATAAGCTTGACCTTTCATCTTAGCAATTCCTCTACGGATTGGCATCAAAAGTTCACATTTGATCACTAATGTATCACCTGGCATCACCATCTTACGGAACTTACACTCTTCTACACCAACAAAATAAGTCCAGTAATTAGCAGGATTATCTACTGTGTTAAGCACTAAGATACCTCCTGTTTGTCCCATTGCTTCGATTTGTAATACACCTGGCATTACAGGGTTGCTTGGGAAGTGCCCTTGGAAGAATGGCTCATTGATTGTAACATTCTTAACTCCAATTACATAGTTATCAGTAATCTCAGTAATTCTGTCTACCAATCTAAATGGATAACGGTGAGGTAACATTTCCTCAATGTGATTTACATCATAAACCGGAGGTACTGATGGATCGTAAGAAGGAACGTTTTTACGTGCTGACTTCAACATTAAGCTCTTTAACTTACGAGCAAATGCTACGTTGGCTGCATGACCAGGACGAGCTGCTAAGATCTGCCCTTTGATTGGTCTACCTACTAATGCTAAGTCACCAACCATGTCTAATAATTTGTGACGTGCAGGTTCGTTAGGGTGACGTAATTGAACATTGTTTAAGATACCCTCTTCAGCTACTTCAACTGATGGTAACTCAAATAACTCTGCTAATTCGTCTAATGTCTCTGGAGAAACCACTTGATCCACTACTACAATAGCGTTGTTGAAGTTACCTCCCTTAATAAGATTTGCTTTACGTAATGCTTCAACTTCGTGTAAGAAACAGAATGTTCTTGATGAAGCAATTTCTGCAGCAAAATCCTCAATATTATTTAAAGCAGCATGCTGACTACCTAAAACTGGTGAGTTATAGTCTACCATTACAGTAAGTCTATAATCATTTAAAGGTAAGGCCGCAATTTCTACTTTACGATCATCTTCTTTGTAGAATACTCCTTCAGGTACTTCAAAGAAGTTTCTTAGCATAGATTGTTCCTCTACACCAACTTCCATTAAAGCCTCTACAAACTTGATAGAACTACCTTCCATAATTGGAGGTTCTGGACCATCAATTTCGATTAAAACGTTGTCAATTTGAAGACCAACCAATGCAGCTAATACGTGTTCAACAGTATTTACTCTTGCACCATCTTGTTCGATCGTTGTGCCTCTTGACACGTCTACAACGTTGTCAACGTCACAATCAACGATAGGTTTTCCTTCAATATCTACTCTTTGGAACTTAAATCCATGGTTCTCAGGAGCTGGATTGAAAACCATCTTACTGATTGCTCCTGTGTGAATACCAACGCCTTCTACAGTCACTGGCGCTTTTATAGTATGCTGTTTTGTATACATCATAAAATAGAATTGGCAAATTGAAATTGCCTAACTACTTGGTTAATTTCTAATATATTAGCGGTCGAGTATAAAACTCGACTACAAACTTAATACTTTTTTCTCAAGATCTCTCACAATTCTTTGTAACTCAGGTAGCTTCCTGTATACAGCGAATGCTTTTAAGTGATCCATTTGAGAGATGGCAGGCGATCCCATGATTCTTGTACCTGATTCTTTTACAGTTTGTGCAATTCCTGACTGGGCAGCAACCATCGTTCTGTCAGCCAACTGAATATGACCTGAAACGCCTACTTGGCCACCAATCATACAATTTGCACCGATTTCACTTGAACCAGAAACACCCGTTTGTGAAGCGATCACAGTATTTTCACCAATGACAACATTGTGTGCAACTTGAATAAGGTTATCTAATTTCACGCCGCTTTTTAATACCGTTGATCCCATTGTTGCTCTATCCACTACAGTGTTAGCACCAATGTCTATGTTGTTCTCCAAGATCACATTTCCAATTTGAGGAATGGATTTATAAGTTCCATCTTTCTGAGGAGCGAATCCAAAACCATCTGAACCGATAACGGCACCAGCTTGGAGGGTACAGTTATTTCCTAACTTTGATCCATGACAGATTTTTACTCCGGCATAAATCACACAATTATCACCTATTTCAACCCCTTCTCCAATAAATACTTGAGGATGAATTTTTGCATTTTTACCAATTTTTGCACCCTTAGAAATATAAGTAAATGCACCAACATAAGCTGTTGCCTTATCCATTTCTACAGACTCATCAATAAAAGCAGGTTGTTCAATTCCTACTTTCGCTAAGCTTAGCATTCTTTGGTATTCAGTAAGAAGATCGGTAAAACCAGAATAAGCGTCCTCTACTACAATCATAGCACACGGCACTTCCTGTTTTGGTTCGAAGCCTTTACTGACGATTACAGCACTAACTTTAGTTGAATAGAGATATTCTTCATATTTCATATTTGCAAGAAATGAGATTGCATTGGCATCTCCTTCTTGAATTTTAGCGATTGCTGATATTTTTGCATTTGGGTCACCCCCTACGACTTCACCTTGTAGTAATGCCGCAATTTGTTGAACTGTAATCTCTAACTTCATAGTAAGGTTCCTATGTATCTTTTATAGATAATTTATTCATTTTTTTGAGCCAATAAGGAATATTAGTCAAAAAATCACGCTAAGATACGATTTTGGGTTGGCATAGATAATACTTTGTAACAATTTTCGTCAATACTTCTATGTTAGGCAGGTCTGAAGCCTCAGAAATATCAATCACATCACCATTGTTCATCTTTACTTTAATATTCTGTCTACCAGAAGTATACGCCGAATTACTCACTTCACCTATAAACGATAAATAGGTCAAATCTTTCTTCGAAAAACCTTTTGCTAATAAATCTTTCTCTACTGATTTTAACTTTTTTTGTGATATTTTTTTGGAAGACATTTCTAAATGAAACAGTTTTCGATGAAGTAAACCTTCAATCAAATAGTCTAAGACCTTATCTCCAGAGTTTTTCCACTGTTTAATCGCCGACCAAACATTATAATCATCTAATTGTAAAAAGTGCTCAAGTAATTGATCATTACGCATGAAATCCTCCTTAGTGAAATCATTGGTCATAAAAAAGTTTAGATCAGGATCACACAACATGTTCTTCCCTTCCTTCATCAATTCTCTAGCTCGTTTTATAATACTCTGAAGCATAATTTCAGCTGCTAATCCTGTTTTGTGAAGATATACCTGCCAATACATCATTCTTCTGGCGTTCAGAAAACGATCAATACTGTAGATTCCTTTTTCAAGAACTACAATCTCATCATTATGTACATCCAGCATTCTAATGATACGGTCCGCACCTACGCTCCCTTCAACAACTCCTGAGAAGTAACAATCTCTTTGTAAATAATCCAGTCGGTCCATATCCAATTGACTAGAAACCAAACGGTGAAAGAAGTTTCTCTTGTATGTTCCTTCAAATATTGAAATCGCAAGATTCAATGCACCATCAAACTCTGCATTCAATTTATGCATTAGAAGAGAAGTCAATTCTTCATGATGAACATTGATAAGTATATATTCTAATGAATGAGAAAAAGGGCCGTGTCCCAAATCATGAAGGAGGATTGCAATCATTGCAGCTTCTTTTTCTTTTTTAGTAATTTTTGTCCCCTTCCTTTTTAGAGATTCTAAAGCCAGCTTCATCAAGTGCATGGCACCTAATGCATGACTGAAACGAGTGTGCTGAGCTCCAGGGTATACAAAACTAGACATTCCCATCTGTTTGATCCTTGTTAATCTTAAGAATATAGGGTGATTCACCAACTCTAAAATCAGCTCTGAATCAATAGTCACAAACCCATAAATAGGATCGTTTATCATCTTGTATACCATATATAAAAAATCTGTTTCTAAGTAACTTAAGTACTTATCAAAAATAAAACAAAGAAAATTGTTATGGTATTTTTTAAGCATTAAGTGCTCAATATGTATTACTTTAAACCAAAAAACAGGTTTCAATTCAAGATCAAAACCTGTTTATATATCAAAATATGAAATACGTTTTAAGAATTACATTCTAATTATGATGTCTTTAGAACCTCTTTCCAACACTCAATTGAAATTCTGTACGGCTGTAATCCATATCAATAATTGGATAAATCAAAATTGTATTTCCATCCCCATCAACAAAGTTATCTTCTAACTGATAAGGGCTTTCAGTACTTTTCCATTGACTATAAATTACTGCAAAATCAGCATAGAAATTATTATTTCTATACCCTAAACCTCCTGAGTAGAAAGACCTGCTTTGATCTACAAAACGATACTCTTCCTTTGTCGGATCTTGGTAGTAAGCATAACCTGCTCTAAGCATAAAGTTTCTACTCAAGCGATACTCACCACCTACTCTAAGATTAATTGTATTTCTATATTCTTCACCCAAGATATAATTATCCCCAGCGAAATTTTCTTCTATACGTTCTTCATTGATGGTATTTTCAAAATAATAAGTCGTACCATTGCTTATTTTCATCGCCGAATAGCCTACATATTCTACATCAAGAGTAATGAAACCTTTCTTACCAAGGAAACCTGAAATACCACCTGAAGCTTTCCAAGGCGTATTCATATTATAACGTGTTCTGATTTCACTATGATTAGAAACTCTTGTTCCGGAATATCTTTGAGTATCATTGACAGCATTAGGATTATATAAATCTAAACCGTCAGGGTTGTACACATAAGATTGACCATCTTTAAAATGATTCGCTTGGTATGTTGAATCATTCCATGTGTAATCTGCAGTTCTTTGTAATGAAGCACTGTAATAATCATTTAATGCATACCAAGTTGGAGAAGTGAATGTAGCTCCTACTCGAATAGCATCTATAGGTCTCCAAATTAAACCAGCCTGAAAGTTGATACCCCAACCAGTGGTACTAAATGATTCTCCTAATCCTAAATAAGTCAATTCTGAATCTCTTAATTCTACGTATTGACTATTTTTAGAATAGCTCACATTCTGAACACCCATCTTCGCCCCTAAATAGAGTTTATCATCAAAGTTTCCACCGTAGGCAAAGGCAGCTTCGTATTGACCACCTCTTGTTTCAATCATTTGTGATCTTTGAGTTATCCTTGATGTCGTAAAACCATCTGCATCACGCCCTATGTTATAATAATAAGCATTTGGATCTTGATAGCTAGGATCGTTGGCATCAGTGTAAAATATCGGTTTGATTAAATCTAATTCGTAAGCCATTCCTCCAAATGAAGAAGCCCCAAAACGCTTTTCTACATCCATAAACGCTTGAGATGATCCATAGGCTGACTCCTCAAACGAATTTAATATTGAAGTTGGGTTACCACTTCTATCCGTATAAGAAACATCAGAATTAAAGTCTGCAATACGATTTAGAGTAATTGCAAATGCTCCTCCTCTCCATTTACTTCCGTCTCCATTCGATGATTTTGAACTAGAAAAAACGGCGCCTAGCTGTGGCAAGAAGAATCGTGTTTGCCCCGCATCTCCTGATATACCTTCTCCTGAAGCAGAAGAATTTGTCAATCCAACTCCAGCCGATAAATGATATTCTGATTTACGCATAAACCCCAATCCAGCAGGGTTTAACATTGCATGCGATACGTCACCTCCCAATGAAACTCCCGCTCCACCTAATGCTCTAATACGGGCTGATCCTGTAGGGTTTTGCTGTGAAAAACGAACAGCATCTCTGTAATACCCTACGGGATAGAAATCCGCTCCGGACTGTGCACTAACAGAAAATGATAAGAATAAGGATAGTGCGATTAATAAAATAGGTTTGATAAGATCTTTTGTATTCATATTAGTTTGATGTATTCTCAAAAAATTGGGAGTCAAAAACACATTCTTCTATTTAAGGATAAGAATATATTATTCTAAGTGATATTTAGTAATAGAATCGAGTTAAATACCTATTCAAAGTTAGTTAATAAGTTGATTTAGACAATTTGAATAAGTACTTAATGATGAATAATTGACCAAATGAGAATCATCAGCTTAGTAATACTGATGATTCTTAAATTAAAGTTACAAAAAAGGATGTCCCTTTACGAAACATCCTTCAATATTTTTTATCTGAATAAATTATCTTCTTCTCACTGAGCGACCTGCAGAACCTGTACTTCGTCCTCCCATAGATGATGGAGAAGAACTTCTGAATGATGAATTACTGTTCGTTGGTCTTCTAAATGAACTATTGTTGTTAAACGGACTGCTACTTGGTCTTGAAGAACCAAAACTAGTATTAGGTCTTGTTTGTGTAGCAGAAGGTCTTCTTGTTGTACCTACCCCATTTGAAGCAATAGATTTTCTATATCTTTCAGGATACTTGATTCTATTCGTTGAAGCAACCCCATTTGGTCTAGCCACTGAAGGTCTACGTCTAACATCACTGCCTGGATTAACAGGAACATAAATTGGATATCTTCCATAACCATATCCTGGATAGCCATAACCCGGATACATACCTCCATACATTGGATCATACATACCACCATAACCATATCCTGGGTACATGCCGCCCATGCCGTACATTGGGTGTCCCCATGGGTACATACCTCCCATGCCCATGCCATACATCGGGTACCTCCATCCTGGATACATTCCCATACCCATGCCCATTCCTATACCAAGGCCTAAGCTAAAAGCGGAGTTGTTTCCAAAACCAATTCCAATACTTGTACCAGTACCAAATGTACCAGCAGACATTCCTAGTGATACTGAAGGGTTAGAGAAGAAACCTCCACTCTTCTTACCACCTTGTTGTTGCTCTGCAATACTCATTCCTTGAGTCGCTTCCATGTAGGCATTTCCTGTAGTAGGAATTGATGAAGGAATAACACCTTCATCTGTTACATAATAAGGATATCCATATCCTGTGCCTACACCATCCGGGTTTGAAAAACGACTTAGTTGTTCTTGTCTTTCAGGGGTGTTAGGAAAATCGTGATTTGCAATATCCGAAGGTAACATTGCAGGTTTTGCACTAAGTGCTTCTCTGTCAGCTTTTGTGAAATACATGTCATCGAACTCCTGACCGAAGGCAGAAGACACTGCAAGTAATGCACTAATAGCCGTATATATCCATTTATTCATAATAAACGTGGTTACTATTTTATAAAAACATCAATGGGAGCAAAATTCTATTATATTTGTGTTCCGATTGAACTCAAAAAAATAGGTTAGCATTAGCTTATAAACAAATATAAGAATTATAAGCAATATTACACTAATCTTTAACAGTTCAAACGACAATTTATATACTTGATTGTAACCACTTTCAGAAAGTTTTATAATAGATCATGGCAAAAGGCTTACCAAAAAGAAGCGACGATTATTCAGCTTGGTATAACGAGTTGGTAAAAAAAGCAGATCTTGCTGAAAATTCAGCAGTACGTGGATGTATGGTTGTGAAACCTTACGGATATGCGATCTGGGAAAAAATGCAACAGACATTAGACAAGATGTTCAAAGATACTGGACACTCTAATGCTTATTTTCCTTTATTAATTCCTAAATCTTACTTAAGTAAAGAAGCGGATCACGTGGATGGTTTCGCAAAGGAGTGTGCTGTAGTAACACACTACCGTCTTAAGAATGCAGAGGACGGTTCTGGCGTAGTTGTGGACCCCGAAGCAAAGTTAGATGAAGAATTGATCGTACGCCCCACATCTGAAACAGTGATCTGGAGTACTTATAAAAACTGGATCCAATCGTACAGAGATCTTCCTTTATTGGTAAACCAATGGGCTAACGTAATGCGTTGGGAAATGCGTACGCGTTTATTCCTTCGTACTTCTGAATTCTTATGGCAAGAAGGTCATACGGCCCATGCTACTGAAGCAGAAGCAGTTGCTGAAACAAAACAAATGTTAGAAGTATATGCTGACTTCGCTGAAAACTTCATGGGAGTTCCAGTTGTTAAAGGTGTAAAAACGGCTAACGAAAGATTTGCAGGTGCTGTTGATACGTTCTGTATTGAAGCCATGATGCAAGATGGTAAAGCATTACAAGCGGGTACTTCTCACTTCTTAGGTCAAAACTTCGCGAAAGCATTTGATGTGAAATTCTCTGACAAAGACAACAAGTTAGAGCACGTTTGGGGTACTTCTTGGGGTGTAAGTACACGTTTGATGGGAGCATTAATCATGGCTCACTCAGATGACGAAGGCTTAGTATTACCTCCAAAATTAGCTCCTATCCAAGTGGTGATTGTTCCTATCTACAAAGGACAAGAGCAATTGGATGCGATCTCAGAGAAAGTAAAAGTGATTCAAAAAGAATTACAAGCTTTAAATATCTCAGTGAAGTTTGATGACAGAGACTCATTACGTCCAGGATTCAAATTCGCAGATTGGGAATTGAAAGGTGTTCCTGTACGTATGGCAATGGGACAACGTGACCTTGAAAACGGTACTGTTGAGATTGCTCGTCGTGATACTAAAGAGAAAAATACGTATCAATTAGACAACGTGGTGGAGACGGTAAAACAACTTTTAGAGGATATTCAAGCGAACATCTACCAAAAAGCATTTGACTACCGTGAGTCTCATATCACAAAGGCAGATACTTTTGATGAGTTCAAAGATCTTTTGGAAAACAAAGGTGGTTTCATTGCAGCACACTGGGATGGAACAGGCGAGACAGAAGATAAAATCAAAGAATTGACAAAAGCGACAATTCGTTGTATTCCTTTAAATAATGAGCAAGAAGAGGGTGCTTGTATCTACACTGGCAAACCTTCTACGCAAAGAGTTCTTTTTGCTAAGGCTTATTAATACAGATAAAAATAAAGCTTGTGCCTAAAATCATAAGCTAAAAATTATATTAAACGGATGGTATATGTAAATTACAGATACTATCCGTTTTGTTTCTTTCAGTATTTTAAAACAATAAAAAATTATGGACCATCTTAATCCAGTAATTATACTTGGTGCTAGTGGCATGGGTAAAGCCGCTCTAGACATTTTCAAAAGTCAAGACATTATTGTTTACTGCTTTCTTGATGCAGACGAAGAACTTCATGGTGCTGAAATTGGTGAAGTTTCTGTAATGGGATCTCCTGAAGATGGAGGATTCTTAAAGCATATCGGCAAAAAATGTGATGCTTTCGTTGCTATTGAAGATCATGACACTCGTCAAAAAATAGTGAAGACGCTCAAAGAACGTCGTAAAGTGATGCCTGTAAACGCGATTCATAAAGATTCCAGTATTTCTTCATCTGCCTTCTTAGGTTATGGTAACTTCATTAATGCAGGTGCTAGAATTGGTTACGATGCTAAAGTTCCTGACAACTGTATTATTCACAGTAACGCTGTTCTTGAGCATAATGTAACGCTTGATGACTTCGTTTCTATTGGTTCGGGTGCTATTATCGGATCAGGAGCTAAAATCGGTAAAGGTGCTTTTATCGGTTCGGGTGCTATTATTTCTTCTAATGTTATTGTAGGAGAAAATGCTAAAGTTGCTCCAGGTTCATTAGTAATGACAGAAGTGAAAGCGAATACTACGGTATTTGGCATGCCTGCGAAGGAAATATAGAATTTGAATTAGCCGTTTCAATTTCAGTGAATTCGTTTGAAACTAGCTAGAGGGTAGACATATAGCTCTACCCCTACATCCCTCTTCCCTCCCATGAGACTTATCTCCCATCCGGTTTTATGTAATTATTATGTCACGTATAGGTGCAATGCCAAATGTCATTTTTGTGATATATGGGAAAAACCTTCTCCTTATATCACTTTAGAACAGGCGGAAGAGAATTTCAAAGCTTTAAAAAAGCTAGGTGTTCGCGTCATCGATTTTACAGGAGGCGAACCTTTGTTACATCAAGAACTACATTTACTTCTCGCTTTAGCCAAAAAATACGGCTTTATAACGACTGTTACTTCCAATGGTTTGCTTTACCCTAAAAGAGCTAAACAACTGAAAGGGTTGATTGATATGCTTCACTTTTCATTGGATTCATATGATGCTCAAACGCATGATGAAGGAAGGGGCGTAAAGTGTTATGATAAAGTAATGGAGTCCATTGACATTGCTCTATCTTTGGGGGAAAAACCTGATATTCTTTTTACGGTGATGGATGATAATGTAGGGGAGATTGAAATGGTTTATCAGAATATTACTTTTCCTAAAAACCTTGTATTAATACTCAACCCTCTTTTTTCATATGGAGATATTGGTGGGGGGCTTTCTGAAAGTACCTTAAATGCATTAGACCAATGGAAAAATAAGAAGAGGGTATTTTTGAATGATGCATTAATCAATCTCAGAAAAGATGGAGGCAATAAAATTGAAAAGCCAATCTGTAAAGCAGCGAGTAGCTGTATTGTAATATCCCCTAAAAATGAATTGATCCTTCCTTGTTATCATTTAGGGACTCAATCCTTTCCTATTGATAATAATCTTACTGAATTATATCAATCAAAAAAAATTCAGGAAATCATCCAAAATGAAGGACGACTTCCTGAATGTGAAGGCTGTGCTATCAATTGCTATATGCAACCTTCTTTTAGTGTTGAGATCAACAAATATTTTTGGCAATCACTTCCAAGCACCTTCAAATACAACTTATGGAAAGGTACATGGAAGCAATTGTTTTAAATGCTACATTCTAGGATCTTTATTATTAGAATACATTCTAAACCCTACACCCCACTCTACAAAGTCTGCTATAAAACCTCCAGGCGTTTTTAAAGCTAAATGAGCAAAGAACTTACGAGAAAAATCGTAGCGGCCTCCTACTCTTGCATACCATCCTCCACGGCCTTCTACATTTGTAAATGGAATTCCGACTTGTGTCACCAAGGTAACTCTATGGATCAATAACTCATGTGAAAAGTGAATTCCTGCATACCACAACTTACTATTCGGTACGCCATTGGGATATTGAGATTGATATTCTTCAACCAATGACCCATCATGAAAGGCATCTATACCTATTCCATATTTACCCTTATAGCTATAATGTCTTGCCACATCAAATGCTATTGTACCCACACCATAATACAGTTCACGATCTTGAATATCATAAGGTGAAGTACTCCAACCACCAGCAACAAAAGTATAATATTCCCAAAACGGCTTAAACTCTCCAAAAGTGTGATCAATATATGCCAATCGAGGGTCCTTTTTACTATCTACAAATTGACTCCCTTTTTTGGGAATATAGGTATTGAAGTTATACTTAATACCCGCATTCAAACCGTATAAGTTTACCCCTTTATTAGGTGTTCTTGTTCTTCCATTTGAAAAATGAGTAAATAAAAGACCTACGGTACCGTCTATTCTCGGTGAGATCTTAAACTCCCCCTCTACACTTACAGTAAAATAAACATTGAACTCACTACCAATTGCGGTCTGATCTGGGTTATCCTTTGGATCATAGCCAAAGAAGTCATAAGCCAAACCCACGCCTAAATCATACATTAAACTCCATTTTTTGTACCTTCTAAAAGGAGCATTAAAAAAGCCGTACATTGCCGAAGGACTCCCTAAAATATTAGCCTCAGGAAAGAATGTAGCTTGATACAAACCGAATCCATAGTTAGGGTAACCAAATAGTTTATGCCATTTTTTTCTACCATACCCTTTCCATCCTACCCTCAATTCTAAAGCAGAGAAATAGTTTTGTTCTACTTCTTCCAAGCCATCGACTCCTGTTGAAAAGTGCCCACCAAAATGTACTTTAGTTTGTCCAAATATTTGCCTTGGGTAGGTTTTATTTGCATCGGTAGTATCCGCTTTGAGGAAATCCCAAGTCTGAGCATAGAGAGTTAAAGTGGAAAAGAATAGACAAATAGTGAGAAAGTGCTTTAAATATATCATTGATAATTGGGTTATTTAAAAGAAGAGATTGATAGTAAAAATAAAAAAAAAGCCAAGATTTAATAAATCTTGGCTTCAATGTTTTTCAACTTTAGCTTCTAATCTAAAATTAAGCAGCAAGTTTGTTTACGTGCTTCGCTAATTTAGATTTCTTGTTCGCTGCGTTTTTGTTA
This sequence comes from Flammeovirga sp. OC4, assembly GCF_000812565.1. Taxonomy (GTDB): domain Bacteria; phylum Bacteroidota; class Bacteroidia; order Cytophagales; family Flammeovirgaceae; genus Flammeovirga. The sequence goes on from NZ_JTAM01000042.1 coordinate 64,965, forward strand.
TGAATGATGTTACGCTTAGCTAACTTATCAATCATAGATGCAACTTTGCTATAAAGCTCAACTGCCTCACCGTGATCTTTTGTTTCACGTAAACGCTTAACAAAAGTACGAGTAGTTTTTAGTTGATATCTATTTCTCAAGCGTTTCGCTTCGTTAGAGCGAATTCTCTTTTTTGCTGACTTATGATTTGCCATTATATATATGTATTAAAATTCTTAGATAAAGCTTGGAATACCATCCTCACGAACTTCTCCCAAACGGAATGCAAAAATATCGTATTTATAATTAATAAACAAGTAACTTACCCGTTAACAACGATAAATATCAACTATCTATCAGTCTATTACCTCAAAATTCGTGTATTTTTGCAATACTTTAGGAATCATTATACCTTTTTCAGTCTGATTATTTTCAAGAATTGCGGCTAAAACTCTTGGTAAGGCTAATGCTGATCCGTTTAAAGTATGCAGTAAAGACGTCTTTTTATTATTGTCTCTATATCTCAATTTCAAGCGGTTAGCTTGGTAGTTTCCAAAGTTACTGATTGAACTTACTTCCAACCAACGTCCTTGTGCTGCAGACCACACCTCTAAATCGTAACAAAGATTGGCGTTCACACCTAAATCTCCACTACATAATAACAATCTTCTGTAAGGAAGCTCTAATTTTTCTAAAAGCATCTCTACATGTTTTGTCATTCTTTCGTGTGCTTCCTCAGAATCCTCTGGTTTTTGGATCTCAACAATCTCCACTTTGTCAAATTGGTGAAGTCTATTTAATCCTCTTACGTGAGCACCCCATGAACCTGCTTCTCTTCTGAAACAAGGTGTATGCCCTGCCATTTTCTTTGGAAGGTCATTTTCTTGTAATAACTCTCCTCTGAACATGTTGGTGATTGGCACCTCAGCTGTTGGGATTAAGTAAAGGTCATCTGCACCCATATAATACATTTGCCCTTCTTTATCTGGCAACTGACCTGTACCATACCCAGAAGCTTCGTTGATAAGGATTGGTGGTTGTACTTCCATATAACCTGCGTCAGTTGCTTCATCTAGGAAGAAACTAATCAAGGCTCTTTGCATGCGAGCTCCTTTCCCTTTGTAGAATGGGAATCCTGCTCCAGTTACTTTATTTCCTAATTCAAAATCAACAATATCATATTGCTCTATCAAATCCCAATGAGGTTTTGCATTTTCAGGTAAAGTCGGTTTTTCACCACGCTCATACATTACTTCATTATCCTCATCAGTTTTCCCTACTGGAACTTGTTTTCTTGGAATATTTGGTATTTGATAAAGTAATTTTTGTAATTCTCCCTCAAGCTCAGATACTCTTGAACTCAAGTCCTTTGCTTTTTGTTTATTTGTTGCAGCAGATGCCTTCGCTGCTTCAGCCTCGTCCTTTTGACCTGACTTCATAAGCATACCAATTTGCTTAGCGCTTTTGTTGGCTTCTGCTTGAGCATCATCTCTATCTTTTTGAGTTTGACGTCTTTCCTCATCTAACTCAAGAACTTTATTTATTGTAGCTTCAGGTTCGTCGAAGAATCTTTTTTTTAACCCTTCGATTACTTCCGCTTTATTTTCAGATATATATGAAACTAATAACATTTTGTTCTGTATTATTTGAATTTTGACTGCAAATATAGTTAACTTTTAGGTGGAGAACTTACTTAACTCATGTGAAAAAAGAGAAATTACCCTAAAAACTATCCATGGATCCTCACTTACTGGAATACACATCAATCATTGCCTACATTATTACGGGAATTGTTGCAGGTATAGTTAATACACTTGCGGGTGGAGGGTCATTGTTTACATTATCTTTATTGATGTTTTTAGGGATGCCTGTAGGCATAGCCAACGGTACAAACAGATTAGGAATACTATTTCAAAACTTCACAGGTGCCTATACTTTTCATAAAAATAAACTTCTTGATATTCCCTCTTCTCTTAAATACCTCATTCCATCACTTATAGGTGCTGTATTTGGAGCACTTACTGTAGCTGATATAGATGAAGAAACTTTACAATATGTTATTGGTACTTTGATGGTACTGATGCTCATACCGATCTTTAAAGGAGGAGAATCCTCTCAAACATTTGCTATGAAAGTTGGCCAAAAACCTAAGTTTCAATACTGGAGAGATAATATTATTTTCTTTGCGATTGGGTTTTATGGCGGGTTTGTTCAAGCAGGGATTGGAATCATGATTTTGGTGGGAGTTTCAAAATTGGGAAAAATGACGTTGATTAGAGCTAATGCAATCAAAATGCTAATTATTGCCACTTACACTCTTCCTGTATTTATAGTTTTTCTTCTAAAAGGACAAGTAGTATGGATAGCCGCTATCTTATTAGCTATAGGTCAGGTGATAGGCACATGGTTTGCAGGTAAGTTTGCATCAGGATCTGAAAAAGCCAATACTTTCATTAAATGGCTTCTAGTATCTATGGTTGTTATCTCAATATTAAAAATGTTTCATCTAACAACATGGCTCATCAATTGTTTTCAATAAAAAAACTTTCCGTACTCTTTTTCGCTTTTTTCGTACTATTCGCATTGAATGACGCTAGTGCTCAAAAGAAAGAAAAAGAAGAGGAAATAAATACTTATGAGGAATACCTAGACAAGCAGAAAAAGGTAACTAATACGCCATTAGATAAACAGCGATCTAAACGTAACATGAAAACAGCGGGCAAGGTTGATTCTGATGTAAGACTGTCTGACAATGCTCGTAAAAATGTCTCTAAAGACATGAAAAAATTCAAACCTTATATCAATGCGACTTCTGCAAAACAAAAAACCAAAAACAACAAGAAAAAGCTTGGTAATGCTGTAGAAGTAACGATTGATAAGAATAAAGGAAAAAAGATGAATAAAACAGTTGCAAACCATAAAGGGTATGTAATTGTAGAAAGAAATAAAGGAAAAAGAATTAATAAAGCTGCAGCCAGCTACAAAGGAGGATATGTAGTTGTTGAAAAAAATAAAGGAAGAAGAGTAGGTAAAAAAGCCGCACACTATAAAGGGTATGTTGTTATCGACCGTTCAAGAAATCGAAGAATTGCAAGACAAGCCGCAAACTTTAAACCTAACTATATAAAAGTGAAGCAACAGCTTACCCTCACAAAGATGTATTACGGCAAAGGTCATGGTAAAAACTCTTATAAGTTTGTTCAGAAGCATCGTTTTGCCCCTCACTTCAAAGATATTCCTCAAAGAACTACAAAAGGGAAGTCAAACAGCATGAAAGAAAAACCTATAAAGTACACTTACTCTAAAGAAGAAGCTGAAATATGGAATTAAAAAATCAAAAAGCTTGGAGGGTAAAGGTTTATAAATGGTTTCTTGTCTTAGGGCTAGGTTTTATTTTTTGGTTACCACTCACTCACTACCAAAACGATTCAAAAGAGTGGAGTAGAACTATTACTGATACTGTTTTCATGACAATTGGTCTTAATTTAATCATGTATAAAAGTATCAGAAGAAAATTCATCAATAGCGATAAGGTGAATTAAGTATTCAACCAAACTAATATAAATGGTAATACAAAGAAGAGAAGAAACAAGTATACAAACCCAAAAATTCTTTCCTTCGCAGCAAAAAAGCCTAACTTACCAGCGTACCATACTGGAACTCTTTTCAAAGTTGGTACAGTAGTAAAAATGATTACCCCCAATACATTAAAAAGGACGTGTGTCAGTGCAATCTCAACACCAAATTCTGTACCCGTGGCTAGTGCTGCAAATAAAGCGGTAATAGTTGTACCAACGTTTGCCCCCATAATAAACATATAAGCTCTTGGAAGCGTAATTTTTTTACTTGCTGTCAAAGGAACAATAAGAGATGATGTAATAGAACTTGACTGTACAATAGCGGTAAGAGATATCCCAGAGAATAAACTCACTGCATCATTTTTAAAAAGTGCATTAACAGATTGTACTTGAGAATTGTTGATAAAAACTTCTTTGGTCATTCCTCCAATTAACTTCAGAGAAACAATTAACATAAGAACTGATATCCCTAAAATAGCCCATGGATAATCCGTAAGAGAATCAAAAAGAAGGTGACTGATTTGATCTATACCTATATTTAAACCCTCAAAACGAGTATTAGTATTCGCTATTGAGAGATCTTGTTTAAAGAAATTACTTGCAATAGATTGTGATAAGTTAGACAAAAATCCGGTTGATAGCTCTAACGGCAAGAAAATTAAGGCCACAAATATATTGAAGAAATCATGCAGAGCTGCTCCTGAAAGTGCTCTCATGAAAATACTTTTATCATCTATATAACTCAATGCCACAATAGTACTCGTCACAGTAGTACCAATGTTAGCCCCCATTACAATAAAAACAGCGTCGTCTAATGACAATTTCCCTAATCCAACTGCTCCTACTACTATAGCGGTAACTGCCGAACTGCTCTGAAAAACTGCCGCCCCTAAAAGGCCTATAAAAAAATAGATAAATGGATTATGCTCTACTGCTACTAATTCTTCCGCTAACCCTGTTCCTAAAAGAGTGAAAGCAAATTTCATTGTTCCAAATGAAATGAACATCAAGTAGAACGCACAAATCACAAATATCGTCTTCTTTGCTATAACTCTATAATCAACATTCTCCAAGTCTATATTATTTATTGCCTGTTTCAAGTATAAAACCTAGTCTATTTCGTAAGTTTGTAAAATTAATAAAAGAAGTGTTGTAACTACTCTCTGTAATATTAATAAAAAATGAATTAATATTTATTTAGAGTAATCAGTTAAACATCAATTTTCTTACCATTTAAACCATTTTTCTTGTGTTTTTATATCTAATACCAAGTTTGCTTGCCGCCGATCGATACGATGTTTTACCCCCTGAAACCCAAGCGGCCATAAAAAGTACAAAATACTATCTTGTAGAAGACCTAAGAACGGCACGCCGGTTTATTGGTGGTTGGAAAATTGAGGGTATTACAGTACAAGATCTTCATTTTCAGATTTTAGACAAAAAGACAAAACCAGAACAGGTTAAAAGCTTATTCAAGAATGTTCCTAAAGGTGAAAATATTGGAGTAATTTCTGAAGCAGGTTGCCCAGGTGTTGCAGATCCTGGTGCATTAGCCGTTCAGTATGCACATCAAAATAAAATCAAGGTAAAACCATTGGTGGGTCCGTCCTCTATTTTACTTGCCCTAATGGCTTCTGGATTGAGCGGTCAAAAATTTGCCTTTCATGGTTATATGCCAATTCAAAAAACTGAAAAAATCAAAGCACTTAGAAGATTGGAAACTGAGTCAACTAAATTCTATCAAGCTCAGATTTTCATGGAGACTCCATTTAGAAATACAGCGATGCTAGAAGACCTTTGTGAGCACTTAAATCCCAACACAAAACTTTGCGTTGCTTCCAACATACAAGCAGAAGATGAATATATTAAAACATTCACCCTGAAAGAGTGGAAATCTAAAAAGGTGGATATCCATAAAAAACCGACTATTTTCATCCTTCAGGCATAATTATGATAAATAAGGATAGTTCCATACTACTATAATTATCATGAATTAATACTGAATGTTATCAGAATAATATTATTCTGATTATTTCATTACAATATTTATAAGCTTTCAATTGAATTTGGAAGCTTTTTTTTATGCCTCAATTTCCTGTTTTAATAATTCACTAATTAACACTTAAAATAAGACTAGTGAATTACGAAATCGTTAAATATGAAGCTTTATTTTTACCATTATCATAAATAATAAATTATTTTATTGAAAAGTTTGTATTTAAAATTAATATTCTCTTACTTTGTATCAACGAAAAGGGAAATAGATTAAACGAATCGCAAAAACCCTTCAAAAAAATTGAAATAATACTGTAAGGTGATGAAACTGGCAGACATGCCCTCCTGTCTCGGGGGTGGAGGTTCACAATAAACGCTTGGTAATGGGTTGACCACTAAACGTGCGATGCATACACGATTTGTCAAGAGGCTAAGTACTCCGTGAAGGTTCGAATCCTTCCCTTACAGCAATTCTTAACGTAACGACGTTGAGCATAACTTTTGAAATACACTGTAAGGTGATGAAACTGGCAGACATGCCCTCCTGTCTCGGGGGTGGAGGTTCACAATAAACGCTTGGTAATGGGTTGACCACTAAACGTGCGATGCATACACGATTTGTCAAGAGGCTAAGTACTCCGTGAAGGTTCGAATCCTTCCCTTACAGCAATTCTTAACGTAACGACGTTGAGCATAACTTTTGAAATACACTGTAAGGTGATGAAACTGGCAGACATGCCCTCCTGTCTCGGGGGTGGAGGTTCACAATAAACGCTTGGTAATGGGTTGACCACTAAACGTGCGATGCATACACGATTTGTCAAGAGGCTAAGTACTCCGTGAAGGTTCGAATCCTTCCCTTACAGCAATTCTTAACGTAACGACGTTGAGCATAACTTTTGAAATACACTGTAAGGTGATGAAACTGGCAGACATGCCCTCCTGTCTCGGGGGTGGAGAGTTTACGATAAACACTTGGTAATGGGTTGACCACTACACGTGCGATGCACACACGATTTGTCAAGAGGCTAAGTGCTCCGTGAAGGTTCGAATCCTTCCCTTACAGCTTTAATTTAAGCTTCCTAGATTCTTTTAGGAGGCTTTTTTTATTTGCGACACTTTGTACGAAAGATAATACGACATTACTTGCTTCTACAAAAAAGCCAATATTGATATTATCAAAAGTATCGGTAGGTCGGTGATAATGTTCATGCTCTTCGACTCCGAAATAAATAAAAGGTATCCCCTTCTTATGAAATTCTCCATGATCTGAAAGAAATACCCAATTATTCAATCCATCATCTCTTTTTCGATCATGCCCATATTTGATAGAAAGATCGCAATATTCTAAAGTAGCATTAATGTATTTTTTATACTCTGGGTAAAAGTTAGTTCCTGTAACAAATAACTTCTCCTCATCGCTTTTAGAAATCATATCCATATTAACAAAAAGATGTATTGATGCTTTAGGAAGCAAGCCACTATTGACAAAATAATTGGATCCAGCACATCGCATTTCTTCAGCATCAAATGATATAAATACAATAGGAAGTGAAGCGGGATTAAGTTTTAGTTCTGTTGCTATTTCCAATAAAGCTGCCACGCCTGATGCGTTATCATCTGCCCCATTGTAAATATCTCCTGCGTAAACTCCTAAATGATCATAATGTGCACCAACTACAATACACCCTTGATGAGGATCTTTAATTTCTGTACCTTCTAAATAACCTATGATATTATGTCCTGTAGGTTTTACATTATACAGTCTATAATAAAACTGAAAAGTCTGAACATATGAAGAATCTAAAGGTTTTAAACCTATTTCTTTAAACTTATCGACAATAAAATCACGAGCCATTCGTCCTCCTTTAGTATCCGTTTTCCTACCTTCGAAAGCATCAGATGACAAAACTCTGGTAGTTGTTAATAAAGAGACCGAATTAATTCTTGATTCTTGTGCAAAACAAATCGAAGTGATTGAAAATATGGTTAAAGATAGAAATACTCTAAAAGCGGACATAAAAAATCATTTATCGGAAGGATAAATATGGAAGAATATTTTCTATATCTTTTAATTTAATCATCTTTATTTTCAATAAATCCTCAATATCTTCATATTTTCCATGCTGTTCTCGGTATTTTATAATCCATCTTGCTTGCTTATAGCTCAAATAAGGATGCGTAGCGAGTTGCTCATAAGTAGCAGTATTAATGGGAATTTTCTTTAAATCTTCTGGAACAACAAACACCTGAGAAGATACTGACTCAAACAATAAAGAATCAATACCATACACTTCTTTCAACTGTTCTTTTTGATAAAAACTTCCTCCTAACCTTTTCTTATGCTCCAGAATTTTTTGAGCTTTCACATTACCAATCCCCTTTAGTTGTTTCAATTGATCTAGGCTGGCAGTATTCAGGTTTATCCTTAGTAGTTTTTCAACAACAACAGCTTTCTGTTCTATGTTTTCTATAGAGATATAGTCTTTGATGACATAATATAATGACGAATCAACACCGTAAAGTTTTGATACATCCTCTGCTTTATAAAACTTACCACCCTTCGCTCTATAATTAATCAAGCTTTTGATAAAGTAAGGAGAAAGATTCATTGCAATTAAAGAATGTTCTTCAACAGTGTTAGGATCAAACTTTTGTAATGCTAATGCTTTACTTTTTTTCTTTCTCATTGTTGCGAAAGAAGTTGAGGAAGAGACATTTGAAAATTTCTTCTCATAAACCTTCTTTTTGGGGAAAATTAGATACGGAAGAAGTTCATCCACTTTACTTTTATCAATGTTATAAATCGCATAAAGATCATATTTGGAATAAAAGTGTCCTCCCTTTAATCTATAATTAACAATTCGATTGGCTATTTCTTCTGAGAAATGAAGCTTCATCCAGTCTTTTACTTTAAGATGATTTGGGTTCACTTGCCCTAATAATGAAAAGTCATTTTTTTCATGTTCTTTATCTAAGAAATGAACTTCAATTTTATGAGAAGCTACTTCAGCGTCACCGGGGAATAGATAAGAATAAATCTGATGAGAATAGAGAACTATAAAAACAAATGGAATGAGAATAAGAAGGCTAGCAATTTCCCTTCTGTTTGAAGAAAACTGATGAGAGAGGTCTTTCAACCATTGACTTTTCATGCTGAATAGTTAGTTATTGATGAATCATTAAGTATGGAAGCATGTCTGAAAATTTATGTTCAGACATGCCTGTTCTATTACTTGATATCGTACTCGTATAATCGATACTTTTCAATTATATCTATCAATTTGGAAGGATACTTTGGATCTGTGGCATACCCTGCCTTTTTTAATCCTCTAGCCCAACCTTTATAATCTGTTATCTTTAAATTGAATAATGGAGCATACCAAGATCTTGTTCTTAAGAAATCACCATGATCTTCATAAGAATCCAATACAGAGTTATATACTCTGAAACACTCATTAGGTCTATCATCATCATAGCGGTAAGAATCTCCATTCCAATTACCGCCACACTTAATTCCAAAATGATTATTAGTAGCTCTTGAGAGTTTACTATTTCCAACTCCAGACTCTAATAACCCTTGAGACAAAGTAATGCTTGCAGGGACTTTTTTCTTATGCATAGACTCTATAGCGTAGGGACTATACATATCAATATATTCCTGTACCGTTAGCTTCTTACCAGGAGGAATTTTATCCTCTACTCCTTTCTTGGCTTTTGCCGTTTCATTTTTAGTATCAGGAACGTAATTATTATTCGCATTACCTCCATTCTCTGCCAAAAGCTTTTTATTTCTCTTTTCTACTCTATTAGAGTAAGTGTATTGACTCAAACTTGCACATGACGTAAAAAATAAGAAAACAGCGGCACAAGCTGGGATAAAAAATTTAGATGTTCTCATTCAAAAAATAAAATAAAAAAAAGCTCAAGTCTAAAATTAAACTTGAGCTTCAATGTATTAATATTTATCTATTAAAGCAATTGCTTTAATAAACTTGTTAACGAACATTTCTCGTCTAAGAATTGCTTCAATTCGCTAATCGGAAGACGGAATTGGTCCATTGTATCTCTTTCACGAACTGTTACTGTGTTGTCCTCCAATGTTTGGTGATCTACAGTGATACAGTAAGGAGTACCGATTAAGTCTTGACGAGTGTAACGCTTACCAATAGCATCTTTCTCTTCGTAAGAAACGTTGTGATCGAACTTGATTTCGTTCATTGCTTCTCTTGCTTTTTCTGGTAAACCATCTTTCTTTGTCAATGGGAATACCGCCGCTTTGATTGGGGCTAAAGCAGGGTGAAGTTTCAAGAATGTTCTTGCTTTACCTTCCACCTCTTCTTCAGTGTAAGCACCTGTCAAGATCGATAAGAACATACGGTCCAAACCTACTGAAGTTTCCAATACGTAAGGAACAACGTTTTTCCCTAACTCATGATCAAAGTACTGTAATTTTTTGCTTGATAACTCTTGGTGAGCACTCAAGTCAAAATCAGTACGTGAGTGAATTCCTTCTAATTCTTTTTGACCGAATGGGAATTTAAACTCAATATCAACAGCGGCGTTAGCATAGTGTGCTGTTTTTAAGTGATCATGGAATACATAATTGTCAGGATTACCTACAACTGTATGGAATTTCATACGTTGCTCTTTCCAGTATTCATACCATTTCATTTCTGTACCTGGCTGAATAAAGAATTGCATCTCCATTTGCTCGAATTCACGCATTCTGAAGATAAACTGACGTGCAACGATCTCATTACGGAATGCTTTACCAATTTGAGCGATACCGAATGGAGGACGTTGTCTTGAAGTATTCATTACGTTCAAGAAGTTCACAAAAATACCTTGTGCCGTTTCAGGACGAAGGTAGATTTTGTTAGAGTCACCAGCCACAGCACCTAGTTCAGTAGAGAACATAAGGTTAAACTGACGAACATCCGTCCAGTTACAAGTACCAGAGATAGGACAAACGATATTGTTTTCTTCAATGATCGCCTTTAATCCTTCCATATCTTCGTCCTCTAAAGCTTGTTTGAATTTCGCTTCGATTTCGTCGATTTTCTTCTGGTTTCTAAGAACGTTTGGATTCGTAGCCAAGAATTGCTCCTTGTCAAACGCGTCACCAAATTTCTTTTGAGCTTTTGTTACTTCTTTTTCGATTTTAGCTTGATATTTAGCCATTAAATCTTCAATAAGAACGTCTGCTCTATATCTCTTTTTAGAGTCTTTGTTATCAACCAATGGATCATTGAACGCATCAACGTGGCCAGAAGCTTTCCAGACTTTAGGGTCCATGAAAATAGAAGCATCGATACCCACGATATTCTCGTGCATTTGTACCATAGATGCCCACCAATACTTCTTAATGTTGTTTCTTAACTCAACACCATTCGATCCGTAATCATATACTGCTTGAAGTCCACCATAAATTTCCGATGAAGGAAATACAAAGCCGTACTCTTTTGCGTGAGAGACAACTTTTTGGAACATATTTTCTTTGTCTTGCTTTGCCATTTTCAATGATCTGTTCAAAAATTCAGCCCCAAAATTAGCAAATCAGAACCATTAAACCATTCATTCTTCAATATATCATCCTAATTTTTCTGAAATCCATAAAAAAAGAGTTTGAATTTATTGTTCATGAACAAATAAATATGCAAACCCTTTCTTTATGAGCTTATTTTAAGCGTTAAAAGTCATTCACAACTAAGCCATTGTACTCACTTTTTGCTCTTTATTTTTCTTCTTATTCTGATAATCGAAATAAACGAATCCAGCTGTTACCAGCAACCCTGTAATTACTCCAACCGCCACAGAAAAAGTATAATCCAAACCAAAACCTTCAGGGGCTACCAATATATAAGTGACGACCACTGATGTCATAAAGAATGCAGGTGCAATGACATACCAATAGATCTTCTTTTGATCCATCAAATACTTTACAATTGTCCATAAAACAATCGTAGCCAATACTTGATTAGACCACCCGAAATATCTCCAAATCACACCAAAATTGATCTGCGTCAACGCCACCCCAGCAATAAAAATTGGGATAGTGACCATTAATCGTTTTACTAATTTATCTTGATTGAATTTAAATGAATCTGCAATTGTTAAACGAACGCTACGGAAGGCCGTATCACCGGAAGTAATCGGTGCCGCTACTACACCCAACACCGCCATAAATCCACCTACTTTACCTAGCATTGTAGATGAAATTGTATTCACTACCCAAGCAGCATTATGACCTTCTATTGCCATTGTATCTCCCAACTCTCTTACTCCTCCAAAAAATGCCATTGCTACTGCAGCCCAAATCAACGCCACAATTCCTTCTGTAATCATTGTTCCGAAAAAGATTACTTTGCCATCCTTTTCATTAGAAATACAACGAGCCATTAATGGTGATTGAGTGGAATGAAAGCCTGAAATTGCTCCACAGGCAATAGTGATAAATAATAATGGAAAGATGGGGTACTTATCAGGATCAGCCTGCATATTATGTAAGTTGGCCACTGACAATTCTGGAATTGTATAATCTTCTATCATTAATGCCCCAAACAATCCTACTGCCATCACTAAAAGTGACAGTCCAAACAATGGATAGATCTTACCAATCAATTTATCAATAGGAATCATCGTCGCCAACAAATAATATAAGAAGATTACTGTAATCAAAATAGTCACATCAACTCCCGTCAGCCCATTTAAAATAGTGGCTGGTCCTTTCACAAAAACAACTCCAACTAAAAGCAATAAAATCACAGAGAAAACTCTCATAAACTGCTTCACTCCATTCCCTAAGTATTTTCCTACAATTTCTGGAATACTTGCTCCACCATGACGAATTGCCAACATTCCTGAAAAATAATCGTGCACTGCTCCTGCAACAATACATCCGAAGACAATCCACAAGAAAGCTACCGGTCCCCAAAGTGCTCCCGCGATTGCTCCAAAAATTGGCCCCAAACCCGCAATATTCAAGAACTGAATCAAAAAGATCTTACCCAACTTCATGGGCACATAGTCCACTCCATCTTGTTTTGTAATGGCGGGTGTTTCTAATGAAGGATCAGCACCAAATTGTTTTTCGACATATTTTCCGTAAACAAAATAGGCTACGATTAAAGTAATAATACTTAGTAGGAAGGAAATCATTTCATCTAGTTTTTAGAAGATTAAAAAGTTGATATGCAATTTATTCTCTAGAAGGCACATTTGCACTTTTTATTTTAAATAAGTACTCGAATTGAGAGGTTAATGTACTAATAGATACATCAATAGGTAAGAGAGGTTCATTCACTATTGCTACAAAAAAGAAAAACTTTGAAATGACCATGATGAGATCACTTCAAAGTTTTTATATCTATAAATCAATTCTTTTGACTTAAGTACTAAGACTTACGCACCCAAAATATGGATTCCAAAGAATTTAGATAAAATCGTAATTACTGTAATAGAACCTAAAATAAATGGTGCTAAATATTTTAATGCGAAAATAGTATACTTTCCAATTAATGAATCACCAAATCCTGGATTACCAATCTCTACTTCTTTCTTAAAGTTGTCTCCTCTCCATACCCAAGCGGTATAAACAGAAATCAAGAATCCACCTAAAGGTAAGAAGGTATCCGATGCCATATCTTCAATGAAGTCCATAAAAGATACAGGGTTTTCTGAGCTTGAGTATTGTACAAATTCTGTAAAGAAAGGTACTGTACCATTACCTAGCATAGATGGGATACCTAAAAGGAAAATACCTAAACCTACAATCCAAACTGTTCTTTCTCTTCTTACTTCGTATTCATCCACTACATAAGCAACTGGCACTTCTAATAATGAAACGGTTGAAGTTAAAGCGGCAAAGGATAATAATACAAAGAAGAAACCTCCAATCACTCTACCCAATACTGGACCAATAGATTCAAACGCACCTGGCAATACCGTAAAGATAAGACCGGCTCCTCCACCTTGTCCTTGCAACCCTTGAGAAAATACAAAAGCAAACATCATCAAGCCAGCAATAAAGGCAATACCTACGTCTGTCAATAAGATCATAGTAGTAGAAGTTACAATATTGTCCTTCTTACCAACATAACTACCGTAAGTAATCAAGGCACCCATACCCAATGATAATGAGAAAAAGGCTTGCCCCATTGCACCATAAGCTGTTTCGAAAGTAATGGCATTAAAGTCCGGTACGAGATAATAAATCACACCGTCTATTGCTCCTTCTTGCGTCAATGAATACGCCATTAATGATAAGATAAGGATCAATAAAGAAGGCATTAAAATCTTTGATGCTTTCTCAATACCACCTGATACACCTTTGGCTACAATATAAATTGTTACCACCATGAAAATAGAAGAGAACACTAAGTTCAATTGCCAGTTTCCGATAAAGGCTCCAAAGTTCTGGCCTAGCTCAAAGTTTCCGGCAAACATCTCGATGGCAAAACCTAATGCCCAACCGGCTACTACGTTATAAAACGAAAGGATTAATATCCCTGTAAGTACACCTAATTTGCCCAATGCTGACCATGCTTTATGACCATTTTCAGTAAAGGCTCCTACTGCATTTTTATTGGTTTTTCGTCCGATTGCCACCTCTGCCATCATTACTGGAAAGCAAAGCATAAAGCAAAACGCTAAATACATCACAACGAAAGCTCCTCCGCCTCCATCGCTTACTTCAAATGGAAATTTCCATATATTACCTAGTCCTACAGCTGACCCCGCTGCGGCTAGTACAAATCCAATCTTATTAGAAAATCCTCCTCGGCTGCTGTCTTTTATCCCCGCCATATAATTTTAAAAGTTGAGTCTGATAATTTTAGTTTACAATGAGCTCATTGTAGTATCCTCGTACAAATAGTGTTGAAGACGTAGTAAATCAAACCGCAATATATGCACTTATATGTTTATGGGCCAATAAATTAGTGTATCACAATTAAAATATTATCACTTGTTATGTTGAATATCCTTAAAAGTTTGCGACACTGTATTTTTACGAAATAATCTTCTTAACTGAATAAAAAAAGAGGAATACATCGCTCTGACCTATTCCTCCTTTCTAATCTATATAATAATAGAATTAACCAATAAGGTGTATCCCAAAAAACTTCGATAAAATGGTTACAATCGTAATTGAACCCAAAATTAATGGAGCTAAGAACTTCAATGCGAAAATGGTATACTTCCCCATTAGAGAGTTTCCAAACTCTGGATTTCCTTTCTCAACTTCCTCTTTAAATTTATCTCCTCTCCAAACATAAGCTGTATAAACCGCCACAAGGAATCCACCTAATGGTAGGAAAGTATCTGATGCTAGATCTTCAATAAAGTCCATAAAGTTCACTGCTTTTTCTGCACCATGATAGTGTACAAAATTTGTAAAGAAATCTACGGTTCCATTACCCAACATAGAAGGTACGCCAAAAAGGAAAATCACAAACCCTACAATCCATACCGCTCTATTTCTTCTTACTTCAAACTCATCCACTACATAAGATACAGGAACTTCTAATAGTGATACCGTAGAAGTTAAAGCAGCAAATGATAATAAAACAAAGAAGAAACCTCCAATGATTCTACCCAATACTGGCCCGATCGACTCAAATGCACCTGGCAATACTGTAAAAATCAAGCCGGCACCTCCACCTTGTCCTTGAAGACCTTGAGAGAAAATAAATGAGAACATCATCAGACCTGCAATAAAGGCAATACCTACATCCGCTAATAAAATCATAGATGTAGCCGACACCATATTATCTCTTTTTCCAACGTAACTACCATAAGTGATCAAGGCACCCATACCTAATGACAATGAGAAAAAGGCTTGTCCCATTGCTCCATAAGCCGTTTCAAAAGTGATTTCACTAAAATCTGGAATCAGATAAAACTTCACTCCTTCCATGGCTCCTTCTTGCGTCAATGAATACGTCATTAAAGCTAAGATTAAGAACAATAAAGAAGGCATTAATATTTTTGATGCTTTTTCAATACCACCCGATACACCTTTGGCAACAATAAAAATCGTTACAAACATAAAGGCTGTAGAGGTAGCCATATTGATATGCCAATTTCCAACAAATTCACCAAAATGTTGTCCTACAGAAAAGTTACCTGAGAACATTTCCCAAGCATAGCCCAATGCCCATCCAGCAACAACATTATAAAAAGACAAAATCAAAGAGCCACTTAATACGGCTAAAATTCCTATTGGAGCCCATTTCTTATGCCCGTTTTCAGCAAATGCACCTACTGCGTTTTTATTCGTCTTACGGCCCAATGCAATCTCTGCCATCATCACAGGAAAGCACAGCATAAAACAAAATGCAAGGTACATTACCACAAAGGCACCTCCACCTCCATCACTTACTTCAAAAGGGAATTTCCATATATTTCCTAGTCCAACTGCTGAACCTGCTGCCGCTAAAACGAAACCTAGTTTGTTTGAAAAGCCTCCTCGACTGCTTTCTTGGATATTAGCCATAATCGTTTAAATAATAGAATACGAATAGTGTAAATCAATCAATGAAATTGTTTAGTCTATAACTTTCTTGCAAGGATACATTGTTATGTTCTAATTATTCATTTTTATATGGATTTATTTAATACTTATCTGATGATGAATAAATTATTTCAAAAAAGTCAAAATAATATTTTTTAAAAAAGCTATTATTTAAAATTAAATTTCAGACAGTAGTATACTATTCTTTAAGATGTAATAATTGTTTGAGAGTGTATTAATTGAAGTTGGAAAGATATGATTTTCAAATTGAATTACCTTAATACAGTACAAAAAATTCAATATTATGCCTGATTAAGAGATAAAGCAATTGTTCTATTGTAGGCACGTAGTCCTATTAGTGAAGGTCTGAAAGGAGATTGCCTACTCAATTAGTTGGGTGGTATTTTCCGGCCTTGAAGGGAAAAGCGTTAAGAATTTTATGGATTGAGCCGTTAAAAATGATTTTCTTGTTTGAGCAAAGCGAGTTTAAAATCATTTAGGCGAGAGGAATGGAATTTAGCTTTTGACTTCGAAGCCTAGATTTTTTGCTTCGTTTTTCATCGATGGAAAAATGAAGAAGAAGGAAGTTTGAAAGTAGAACATAAAAGCTTGTAGAAATGTCGGTTGAAAGGTGACGACAACTTACAGTACTTTTAACGTAACAGGCTACGCCTCTACAGAATACCAAAATCCATATAAAAATAAAGACCCAAGCAATCCTAATTGGATTACTTGGGTCCACCTGTCGGCTTAGATAAGGTTATCTAGGTGTTATGCTTTTGGAGCGTTTCCGCCACCTTTGTTTCCACCACCTTTTCTGCCTCCACGTCCGCCTCTACGACGATCGTTTCCGCCACGCTTTCTATCGTTACCACCTCTACGGTTGTCACGACGTCCAGTTTCAGCTTGAGGAGAAAGGTCTCTCTTACCTAAAACTTCACCTTTGAATACCCAAACTTTGATACCAATGATACCATATACAGTAAGAGCTTCAGATAAAGCATAATCGATATCCGCACGCAATGTATGCAATGGAATACGACCTTCTTTGTAAAGTTCAGTACGAGCCATTTCAGCACCACCCAAACGACCAGAAAGCTTTACTTTGATACCTTGCGCACCGTGACGAACAGCGTTAGCAATTGCTTGCTTCATCGCACGACGGTAAGATACACGGCTTTTCAATTGTTGAGCGATTGACTCACCGATTAATTTTGCATCAGTCTCAGGACGCTTAACTTCAGAGATGTTGATTTGAACATCTTTACCAGTTAAACGCTTCAACTCTTCTTTGATTTTGTCTACCTCAGCACCTGCTTTACCGATTACTACACCTGGACGAGCCGTGTGAATAGTTAACGTAACGCGCTTGATAGTACGCTCGATAACTACACGTGAGATACCCGCACGAGGGTTCGGTAAACGAACTGCGATATATTTTCTGATCTTGTTATCCTCTACTAATTTGTCAGAGAAATCTTTTCCACCATACCAGCTAGATTCCCATCCTCTGATATAGCCTAAACGAAGACCAATTGGATTTATCTTTTGTCCCATGGGAAAAACTTATTTTAGTTATCTGACTCGTTTGATTCTGTTGTATCCTCAGCGACTACGTCGATAAGGCTTGTGCTACGAGCGTCTACTACCACTGTTACGTGGTTAGAACGCTTACGGATTCTGTGAGCACGTCCTTGTGGAGCTGGACGGAAACGCTTTAATTGACGTCCACCAGTTACAAAGATTGATTTCACATATAAATCTGCATCTTCAACAGACTCGTCAGGGTTTTTGTTTTCCCAGTTTGCCACTGCAGAAAGAATTAACTTTTCTACTAGAGGAGCACCAGCTTTTTGCGCATAACGGAGTGTATTCAGTGCATCAATAACTTGCACACCTCTTACTGCGTCCGCTACAAGCATCATCTTGCGTGGAGCGATAGGGCAATTATTAAGTTTTGCTACTGCTTCCATTATTTTCTGCCTTTATCTTTTTTATTGATATGACCCTTGTAAGTACGTGTTGGAGCGAATTCACCTAATTTATGACCTACCATGTTTTCAGTTACATAAACAGGGATGAATTTGTTACCATTGTGTACAGCAAATGTATGACCGATGAAATCTGGAGAAATCATTGATCTACGCGACCAAGTTTTGATTACTGCTTTTTTACCAGACTCATTAGTCGCCTCGATTTTCTTTACTAAACGAAAATCAATATAAGGTCCTTTCTTTAGCGATCTTGCCATGACTTAAATTACTTTTTCCTTCTTGAAACGATCAGCTTGCTAGAATACTTCTTAGCGTTACGTGTCTTTTGACCTTTAGCGTAAACACCAGTACGTGAGCGAGGGTGTCCTCCTGAAGATTTACCTTCACCACCACCCATAGGGTGATCAACTGGGTTCATTGCAACACCTCTAACACGTGGTCTACGACCTAACCAACGCTTTCTACCTGCTTTACCTAAACGAACGTTCATGTGATCGCCGTTAGAAACAGTTCCGATTGTAGCGTAGCACTCGATAAGTACTAATCTAGTCTCGCCTGAAGGTAATTTAAGTGTAGCATACTTACCTGTACGTCCTAATAATTGTGCGTAAGCACCAGCAGAACGTACCATCGCTGCACCTTTACCAGGCTTCAACTCCACGTTGTGGATGATTGAACCTACAGGAATCTCAGACAATGGAAGTGCATTACCTAAATCAGGAGCTACACCTGAACCAGACAAGATAGTCTGTCCAACTTGTAATCCTTCTGGAGCTACGATATACGTTTTAGCACCATCTACATAGTAGATTAAGGCAATACGAGCAGTACGGTTTGGATCGTACTCGATAGATTTCACGATACCTGGAACACCATGCTTGTTACGTTTGAAGTCGATCGAACGTAATCTACGCTTGTGACCACCACCTACGTTACGAACAGTCATTTTACCTGAGTTGTTACGACCACCTGTACGGTGCTTACCAACTGTCAGTGACTTTTCTGGTGTACTTTTCGTGATTTCCTCGAAAGTAGGAGCGACTCTGAATCGCTGTCCCGGAGTGATGGGCTTTAACTTTTTAACAGCCATTTTACAAACTTTCGTAATTTGCTTTTACAGTCTCTAGATAGGTTTTCCTAGATACTATAGACAACAAATTTGGTTAAACTTAATAAATATCCGGAGCCCGAATGAGCTCCGAACAATATTTTTAATTTTTTTATTCAGATCTTAAAGACCTTCGTAGATGTCGATAATCTCACCCTCAGCTACTTGTACCATCGCTTTTTTGTACGATGAAGTATGACCGCTAATTACAGCTGCTTTTGTGTAACGAGTTTTAGATTTACCTGGTAGAATTGCAGTACGAACTGCTTCTACGTTAACACCATACTTCGCCTCAACAGCTTGTTTGATCTGAACCTTATTAGCACCTTTTGCCACTTTGAAAGTGTAAACACCGTTCTCGTGAGCTAAAGCTGCCTTTTCTGTCAAGATAGGTTTTACCAATACTTGCATCTTAATAGGGGCTTAGAGGTTTGATAATTTTTCAACTGCGTCGTCAGCAAGAATTAACTGGTCTGCGTGCAAGATGTCGTAAGTGTTTAATGAATCAACAACTACAACATTTGCTTTAGGCAAGTTTCTTGAAGACTTGTAAACGTTATCGTTTTGAGACGCTACAACGTAAAGAGTTTTTACGTCAGAGAATTTCAAGTTAGCTAAAACTTCTTTGTAAGCTTTAGTTTGAGGAGCATCAAATGATAATGCTTCTAAAACAGTTACATTAGCTTCTTTAGCTTTGTAAGATAACGCTGAACGACGCGCCAATTGCTTAACTTTTCTGTTAAGAGATTGACGGTAGTCTCTTGGGCGTGGTCCGAAGATACGTCCACCACCTCTGAAAACAGGTGACTTGATAGAACCCGAACGAGCTGTACCAGTACCTTTTTGTTTTTTAAGCTTACGAGTAGATCCTACGATCTCCGCACGCTCTTTTGCTTTATGCGTACCTTGACGTTGAGCCGCCAAATACGCTTTTACGTCAAGATAGATAGCGTGATCATTTGGCTCGATACCAAATACCGCTTCTGGTAAAGTTACCTTACCAGTCTCAACGCCTTTTGAGTTCAATACTGCGATTTCCATCTACTGATTACTTTTCAAGGATTACGTAAGAATTTTTAGCACCTGGAATTGCACCTGAAAGAAGGATTAAACCATCTTCTGGGTACATTTTCATAACACGTAAGTTCATCACTTTAACGCGCTTTCCACCAGTACGTCCAGCCATACGAAGACCTTTGAATACACGTGATGGAGTAGCACATGCACCAATCGCACCTGGTGCTCTCAAACGGTTATGCTGACCGTGAGTAGCTTGTCCAACTCCACCGAAGTTGTGTCTTTTAACTACACCTTGGAAACCTTTACCTTTTGATGTACCAACTACGTCAACGAATTCACCTTCTGAGAAGATTTCTTCCATTTTAAGCTCGTCTCCTAATTGACGCTCCATAACTGGGTTACGGAATTCAATTACTTTACGCTTTGGCGTTGTACTCGCTTTTGAGAAGTGACCTTTCATAGCAGCGGACGTGCGCTTCTCCTTTTTCTCGTCGAAGCCTACTTGAATAGCTGTATAGCCATCAGTTTCTACCGTCTTAACCTGAGTCACAACGTTAGGACCAGTTTGAATCAACGTACAAGCGATGTTCTTGCCGTTTTCATCAAAAATACTAGTCATACCGACTTTTTTTGCAATAAGTCCTGGCATTGTATTTTACTTAATTAAATTAATAAATAACCTGATTGTCAGCTCATAAACATCCAACTCATTTAATCCGAAACACTGCTTGAACTCCCCGTCTGGTCCTTCTTTTAGTGCCTCAAATTAGAGCTGTTACGACATAGTACAGCTTCCAAACGGCTTGCAAAGGTAAGAAGAATTTATAACAACACAAATTTTTATTCATATATAGCTAAAAAACAGTGAGATAGGAAGCTTTTATTAACAGATGCATTAACTTACCGTATATTTTTTCCTTTTAAAGGCTAGATTGATACTTTTTTGGACGATTTACTATGGCAAAAAACAACAACAGACGAGATTTCATTAAAAATATGACCGCACTCAGCGGAGCGGCACTTTCTACTTCCCTTATTTCTTCTTGTGCGACTTCTTCTAAGGATCAAAAAATTAAAGAAAAAAAATCCAACAAAGTCTATAATTGGAGATGTGTAACCGTATGGCCTCCTAACTTTCCTATTCTTGGTGAAAGTGTGGTCAATCTTGCGAATGAATTAAGAGACCTTTCCAACGGAAGGCTTAATATAAAGGTATATGGCGGAGGTGAATTGGTACCTGCCTTGGAATCTTTTGATGCTGTACAGCTCGGTGGTGCACAAATGATGCATGGTGCCGCTTATTATTGGGCTGGTAAAATTCCAGCTTCTATCTTCTTTACGGCCGTTCCGTTTGGAATGAGTACAAGAGAACATAATGCGTGGCTATTATATGGTGGTGGAAACGAACTTTGGAAGGAGTTATATAATAGTATAGGATTAGAACCTTTCCCTTGTGGCAACACAGGAACACAAATGGGTGGTTGGTTCAATAAGAAATTAGAGACAACTGAAGATTTGGAAGGAATCAAAATGAGAATTCCTGGTTTAGGAGGAAAAGTATTCACTAAAGCGGGGGGCACTTCTGTCACTGTTCCTGGAGGGGAAATCTACACCAACTTAGAAAGAGGAGTAATTGACGCTACAGAATGGATCGGTCCTTATCATGATTATTTAATGGGCTTCCATAAAATAGCAAAGTATTATTACTACCCCGGCTGGCATGAACCTTCTGCGACTTTAGAGTTGGTTTGTAATAAAAAGGCATATGATGAACTTCCGGAAGACCTTCAAGAATTAATCCGATCGGTTTCACTAAAACACAATGGCATCATGATGTCAGAGTTTGAAAAGTACAATGCAGAATACCTAGAGAAAATCAGAGCTGAAAATAAAAATGAAATCCTTCCCTTCCCTGATGACGTAATGAAATCCCTTAAAAAACATGCTGATGATTCCATGGAAGAGTTAATACAAAGTGATGAATTTGCTCAAAAAGTGGCACAAAGCTTCTTCGACTTCAAGAAAAAAATTAAACAATGGTCAATAATTTCAACAGATGCCATGCAACCTTACCTTTAGTTGAGAATTTCTTTTACCTTTGCAGCATATAAAACATTGATTCTCATAGATGAACACAAAGTTAATTTCAAAAGTTAAAGGTCTGATCCAGAAAACGGGTAAACCTTTTGTTTTTACTGCTCCAGAAGACAACGACGAAAGTCAAGTGCAGTTCCAGTTTTTAGGTTCTAAAGACGGAAAAGAAGTAGTGTATGACGCATTCTTATACACACTTGAGATGGAGTATTTTGCAAAAATACATGAAGAGGCTACTCAATTAGTGATTGACGAAAATCCTAAGTTCAAAGGTGCTGATTTTGATGTTATGGATGGGCCACACATCGAAGCATTAGAAGAAATTTCTGCTGAATTAGCAAAATCAGATGAGTATGATGTAGCTGAGTTTATTGAAGAAAGACCTGAAGATGCAGACGAGGATGGTATTCCTTTAGATGTATGTTTAAATGTGACTTCAATAACAGAGGAAGCAATCGTGAAATTCGTTACTGAATTTAATGACGGAACATTGAAATTAGACGACACAGTCTATTCATTTGACATGTGGAATGAGAATTAATCCTCATTCTGAAACAAGATATAGAAAAAGGGAATGTAGTACTTTAACTGCATTCCCTTCTTTATTAACAATATAATTCCAAAGTATTCATCATATCTTAATAATTTATTATAGATCATTGAGTAAATTTGCCCTCAGTATCATAGATCTATTTTTTTGATCATTCAGTTACATTTCATAAATAAACTAATCATCAATCCTCATGTAGCTGATTTATTGTCGCTATTTTATTTCAACCTAAATCAAATACTCTAAATTTTTTAAAGGACAATGATAGGGGAAAATAGCGTATTAAGTGTCTCACTTCTAGAGACAGTCATTAAACGTCTCTTAGTTTAATAAATGTGTACAAACTTTTTTACGATCTAACATCTAGTCATGAAGAAAATCAAATTTTTTCCATTTTATCTACTGTCCATCGTACCAATACAAATATTGTATATTCTATCTGACATTACTTATGTAATTATATATAAGTTCATAAAATATAGAAGAGATGTAGTATCGGAAAACCTCCAAAAGGCATTTCCAGAGAAATCGAAAACAGAACTACTCAAAATTGAGAAGAAATTCTATCATCACTTCTGTGATCTCGCTTTTGAAAGTGTAAAAACACTAACCATGAATAAGAAAGGTATTCAAAAGAGATTTCAATTACAGAACCCTGAATTGATAAAAGAATTATTTCAACAAGATAAAAGTATCTTACTTTATTCTGCACACCTCGGTAATTGGGAATGGCAAGCATTTTTCCCTCAATACCTATCAGATCACAAGGTAACAGCCTTTTACCAACCTTTATCGAATAAATATTTCGATGAACTGATGCAGATCATCAGAGGAAGATTAGGTGTCCTTTGTATTCCTTCTCAAAAAGGATACAAAACCCTTATGAAACTAAAGGCTGAAAAGAAATTAACCTTTAACCTTTTGATTGGTGACCAATGTCCTGCTTGGAACTCTACGAAGTATTGGACTGACTTCCTACATCAAAAAACAGCTTTTCTTGTTGGTGCTGATGCCATTTCAAAGAAAAGTGATTGTGCAGTGGTTTACCCAAAATGTACTAAAGTCAAAAGAGGTGTTTATAAAACAGAATTTGTGCTTTTAGATTCCTCTCCTAAGAGTTCTGAGAAGTTTTCTGTTGTTGAAAAGTATTCAAAAATATTGGAGCAGAATATCAAGTTACAGCCAGACTTATGGTTATGGAGCCACAAACGTTGGAAGCTATCTGCTTAATGTATTATAGCTTCTTAGGCTTGTAAACATTTAAAAACAATTCGTGTGTATAAACACATAAAATGTGAATAACTTTTTGAATATATAAAGTAGAATTCAAAAAGTTATTCACATTTTGCTTTTTAAAGGATGACAAAGGACATAACTTATTCAAAGTACATCATAAATCAACCAATTTTGCTGTACTAGTAATGTATCTTTAGTACCTAAGTGTTCATAAACACTTTCATTCAATTTATTATTCAGATTAGTGACTCTATATATACTGCGACTAAAAGACCCTTCATACTCCTGTACTAGTAAATAAGTCAATAAAGGAGCTCTTAAAACTCCACCATAAATATTGATGTACCTCTCTTCAGAAAACCGTACCATAGTATTTGATAAATTCAAGCCACCAGATATTATAGTCATCTCTTCATATAATGGTTTATAGTATTCAATATTAGCCTGAACTTCATTATTTCTCTCTTTGATGTAAGACAGTGTATCGCCAGTAGAAACCCTTATGAGATCATCTTCCATTGTATATGTATAGTTTGAAGAAGTTAACACTGTTTCCATTTTGATTTTATCATCTTGAAATGAAATTTTCGAAGATTGGGTATCATCTACATCCAATACATCTTCTTCTAAGAAAGCTGTTCCACCAACATACTCTTTATACCTTTCAATGAAGCTCAATTTCACTGAATTTTCAATAACTTCTCCACTAGTTGTGAATAATCTAATATTAGAGTGTTCGATTTTTGATGATTCATAAGTATCATCGAGACTAAAAATAGTCTCATCTTCTGAACAAGAAATAATACCTAAAAGTAGAGTCGTTGCCCAAAAGAGTTTAGTAGTATAATACAATAGTTTACTAAGCATGATTTTAATTTAGTCTTTATGAATAGCTCAACTCCAGAGATTCAAGTTAGAGCTTAAAATAGTTTGTTGGTTGTAATCTAAAAAATTATTAAACACAAAAAAAGGTTAGTCAAC
>NZ_JTAM01000043.1 GCF_000812565.1 Flammeovirga sp. OC4
GTAATTCGTTGGTATTTTGAAAATGCTGTAAGTCAGTGGAACTTTTCCTGAAAAACCTTCTAAATCTCCAACAGTTGTCCAGCTAATTGAATCTTTCTGAACTGCTTTATTCCATTTGGATTTTGTTTTATCTAAAGTCACTGCCAAAATTTCAAAACCTTCCTTGTTATATTTATTATAAGCTTTTCGCAAGTTAGGATGCTCTCTTCTGCATGGTCCACACCCTGATGACCAAAAGTCTAACAGAACGTATTTCCCTTTATAGTCAGACAATGCAACTTCTTTCCCATTCATCATAGGTAATTTAAAGTCCGGCGCCTTATCACCAACTTTTAATTTAACTGCATTCTCTAGAAAAAAGGCGATTGCTTTACTCCACTCATTGTTTTTTACCTTATCAGTGAAATTACTATAAAGTGTTCTTGTAGTTTCTTTATCTAAATGGTGTTTTAGGAAATCTAAATAGTAAGCACTTAACTCATAATCTGGATGATCTCGGATGAACTTTTGTTCAACTTTCTTTTTCTCCTTTTGAAGTGCAAAGTATTTAACCTTCAAGTCTTTAATCTCACTTTTTTCTACTTTTTTACCCTTCTCATACAAACTTTTCATTTCTTTTTTTAAAGGAGAAGTAAGCTGAATATATTCATTCGCTTGTAGTTGAATTCGAGACCCCTTAATTTCAGAATCCTCGAAAGAAGTCGATGCATCAAATGACATTATTGAATTTTCTACCCATAATGATCTAAAGTGCTCATACTTTTCTGTATGAATCGTCATTTTTTCAAACTCCCTGTCTATTTTTCCTGAAAAAGTAAACTTATCATCAAGTACTATTGTACTATCCAATGGTTTTCCTCTATTAGAAAGATAAATTTTTGTGCTATCGGACAAACCCGAAGTTATTCCATTAATAGTAAACCCTTTCTCCTTGGGAGTTGTGCAACTAATGACTGTTAGCAATAGTATGATGATTAGTTTTTGCATCTTTATGAATTATAATTAGTTATAAGTTCTTGGTATTTAACACACTGAAACAGGCAAAGGACGTTCTACTAAAAACGTCCTTACGCCCTTTATCAATTGTTATAAGACTAGAATGAATTCACTTTAATATTAATTTCATTCACTCCAGGCTCTAAACGGATGGAACCGAAAGACGTATCTACGGTCTCTCCATTTAGTGTGACAATATCTTCAGAAGAAAGATTTAATTTGAACTCTCCGACCATATTGGCTGGCAATTCAATTGCATATTTCTTTACTCTGTTACTTACCTTTTTGTAATGTCCTTTGATGGCTCCTTTTACAGTAGGTACTTCAATCGAACAATCTTTTAATGTGCTTAATTGAGGGTTGATTTCAACAGCTCCAAAACCTGGATTTTGTGGTTTAATACCCCACATTTCTTTCGGGATAATGTTGGCTGGTGCAGCACCCCAAGCGTGGTTCCAATCCGAGTTAGTTTTGTACTTCATATCCCACGCTTCCAATGTAATTGTAGAACCAATTTTGATCATGTTGTACCAGCTACGGTCATGCGTTGCGTTCATTAGAGATAATGCGTAATCTGCTTCTCCAGCCGCATAAAGTGCTTCTAATAGATATTGTGCTCCATAAACACTACAAGCCATTCCTCTTGATTTTACATGTTCTACTACTGATTGTTTTCTGCTTTCAGGTACAACATCAAAAGCTAACAAGAACATATTGGCGTGCAATGAACCGTGGTCCGTTCCTACTCCATCTACATAATATCCTTTCTCCTCATCATACAATTGTTCATTGATGGATTTCTTCACTCGAATCGCTCTAAATTCAAAATCAATAGCTTCATCCGGCTTGTCCATAATACGGGCAAACTCTGCCATGATTTTCATATTGTGATAGTAGAATGCATTCACAACCGTATTGATTCTCTTGAATACATAACCGTCACGCTCTCCTTGTTGAGCTCCGCCTTTTCCTCCGAAGTTCTTCGCTTTTGGAGGCCAATCCACAATGTCTTTTAATCTTCTTTTAGTATCTGGGAAACCTAATCTCAATAGGAATTCGTCATTATGTGCTTCTGATTTTGTACTTACAAAACCGTCTTCTACTTCCAAATCCATTAGGGTTTTCACTTTCAGACGCTCATAGAAACGTTTAATTAATTCTGTGTTACCCGTGTACATATAATCTTGGTACATCATCATGGCTACATGCTGTTGCCACTCCGTTGGCCAAGTCGGTTTGCTTTCAAAGAAATACTCAATTGTTTTTCTAGCAATCGCATATTCGTTGTCCATTGCATAATGACTTAATTGATTCAAATACGCATCGGCTTCATAAGGAATACGCTCTCTGTCTCCATCTACATAATACCCTGCAAAAGTGGTCGCTTTGATCGAATATTTACATAAATCCCATACTTGATTCAACACTTCATCAGAACTTGAAAAAGTACTGCTATTCTCATCAAAATAGCCAAAATAGGCATGCTGTGTAAGGTCTTCTGTATTGAAACCGTCTTTTGCTCCTTCCACTTCAACATATCTGAATGGCATCAAAACAGGGAAAGAATCTGGTAATGCAACCGCTAAATGATTTGTGTTACGTTCGTCTGCTTTGATTGGCACCTTGTATTCCGTTTGCTCTGGAGTGACATCCAAAAGTACTTCTTGGTAACGGATAGTTCCTCCAGGATTTTGATCAATACATCCATCTGCTAATTTCTCTCCTAATCTGATGGTTAATTGATGCGGTGTAGTAGCATTGTACTTTAAGCTTAATGCAGCAAAAGCATCCTTACCAAAGTCCATCAAATAGTAATCTTTACCCACTGATTTCGCCTCTAATGGTGCGATATTTTCAATTTGGAAAATATTAGATGAAGTAACATTTTCTTCTAGGCTACCTGTCTTGAATTCTTGAGTGTCAGAATACTCTGAGATGATATTGTTTTTATCGAAGATTCTTACTTTCCAGAAATACGATTGGTTTGGTGCTAATTCCTGAGCGATTTCAATACCCGATGAAACATTGCTTCTCACGTTACCGCTGTCCCATACATCACCAATATTCATTCTTGATTTTTCACGAGAAGAAGAAACCAATATTTGATAACCTTTTTGCTTCCCTGCTTGTTGAGGAATCATCCAACCTAATTCCGGCTGTTTGTCTTCAATTAAAGTTTGAGAAGGTTCTCTAATTAATTCTACACTTAAACCTGTAGGTACTCCTGAGTATTGATCAGCATAACGCTCTCCTAACTCATCATTTTTTGCACGGAATTCTTCTAGTATCTTTCTATATTTTGATTTCTTCGCTAGGTTTTTCGTCTCCCTAGGATCTTTTTTCAAATTGTATAATTCCTCTATCGACTTATCATTTACATATCGTAAATACTTCCACTCACTTGTTCTCACGCCTTCACTTGGAGGAATGTGATCAAACTCCCAAAGGTGTTCAACAAGTACCGTATCTCTATCAAAAGTTTCTGCTTCTCCATTAACGAAAGGCATCAAACTTTTACCATGCCAAGCTGATGGTACTTCTGCTCCTGCTAAATCTGCAAGCGTTGCTGTAATATCAATATTCAAAGCCATCTGATCAATGTCATGATGTTCTTTTCCTCTTGGATCGAAAATGATCATCGGTACTCTAATCGAATTATCATACATCAACCATTTTCCTGAGATTTGACGCTCTCCTAAGAAGAAACCATTGTCACCCATCAAGATGATCACTGTGTTATCTGCGAGTCCTTTCTCTTCTAACTTCTTTCTGATTTTTGTAATTTCCTGGTCCACTCCATAGATCATACGGTAGTATCCTTTGGTACTATGCTGATATTTCTCAGGTGTATCGTTTCTCCAAAACCATCTTGTTTTGTTGAAACCGTCCTTTACAATTTGAGGTAATGCTTCATAATATTTATCCTCTGAAAGTGCAGGCGCTGGCATTTCCATGTCTTGGTACAATTGATCTGGATCTTCTTGCCAGAAATACTGCTTTGGAGCGCCATCATGAGCGTGTGGTGCACTAAAGCAAAGTGATAGTGAAAAGGGTTGATTTTCAGGTACATTTTCTAAGAAATCCAATCCTTTTTGACCCGTGTATCTTGTAAGGTGAACTGTATCGCCATCGATCGTTTTATTGTAATACCCTCTATAATCTTTGTATTTGTACTCACGATCATAATCCTCCATCTCATCAAACATCTTCTCCTTGCCGGCATATTTCACCCCAAATTTCCCAAAGAAACCTGTATAATAACCAGCCTCTTTTAAAACCAAAGGATAAGCATTTTCCATATACTGTTCTCTCATATCATCCGTTTGGAAAGTATAGCGGTGCGAACGCTCATGCACACCTGTGAAAATACTTGAACGGCTTGCGGAACAAATTGGAGTGGTCACAATCGCATTTCTAAAATACGTTCCTTGTTCTGCCAACTTATCCATTTCTGGCGTAGTCGCATATTTATTTCCGGCATACCCCAACGCGTTCCAACGTTGATCATCTGTTAGAATAAAAATGATATTGGGTTGATCTGATTTATTGGATTGTGCTTTTGCATTGAACCCTAATAGCATGGACCAAAAGCCCATTAATAATAATCCCCTCTTAAAAAATTTCTTTCTCATATCTGTGTTCATTAATCTAGTTATTTTCCTTTTCCAAAAACAACATACATTCGGCTGTCTTCTGGAACTTCACCATCACTATTCCCTGCCATGATGATACTTTCGCCTTTTTCCGCTTCACGCTTGTAGAGTGACATCTTGACTTTACCGAGTTTAAAAGTGTCTTTTGTTTTGGTAAAATCTTCTTTTAAAAATGCTGGAAGAGGTACTCTATCATCATGACCAACATAAATAGTCATCTTCTTACCTGCCACAAATTGCAGTTGATCTCTTGCCCAGTATTTAGCGTCTGAATTGGGCATTCTTATGTATTCTGAACCATGTAGGTATCTTGGAATGTGCGTATAGTTGTATTCTAGGTCTGTATAGGCTTTTTTGCCCCAGAAAGTATTTTTTCTAAGTAATGCTTCTGCATCTCCAGTGTAACTGAACTTCGTAAATAATGCACTCTTCAACCTATCTTTAGTGCCTTGTTCTGGAATGTTCGGAACATGAACCGGTAATGGTTCTTTGGAAGCGATTACCTCAAAAACTTGTGGATCTAGGAAAGCAATTCCATCTTTGAAATTGATAGGTTTAGAAGTCAACTCAATTTCTGCTGATTCAATACCGTCCATCTTTGCAGTGACTGTTACTTTTCCGGCTTCAAGTAAAGACCTTACAGCTACTCTGTTGATACCGGCCTCCACATTGAGGTAAAGGTTATTGGTACTGTTTTCTAAACCACTATTATAGCCACCTCTCCAAATGCCTTTTCCTGAGAAAGTAAAGTCGACTTTTCCTTTTTCTAAAGGACAACGATTACCGTCTTTGTCCACCACTTCTACATCTATTAATGCAATATCAGATCCATCGGCCAACCAACCCTTTGGTCCAGTAATAGCCGTTAACTTTAAACCTACTGCCTTACCAGCGGTACTTTTTACTTGAGATATTTTTAACTTATCCTCTAGAAAAGCTTCTGCTTTAATCTCTCCTTCTTCCCATTGCACATTATCGAATTTGAAAACGTAACCGTTGTCTGGAATTGAATCTACTCCTATCAATTTATCATTGATATACAGCTTGACTTTTTCACAATTGGACATTACATAAATGGGTTTCTTTACCTCAGAAGTGTAATTCCAATGTCCAACAATATGTACTTGTGGTTCCGGTCTCCACATGGCTTTACAAGCATAAAAGGCTTCTTTAGGTAAACGAACAGCATCTACCTCACCACTTGCTCTTGTCACTTCTGTCGGGCATCGTCCACCATGAGGACCATCTGTAAATACCCAATTGGCTCCTCCACTATGGTAAGGTTTTACACCCATCTTTTTCCACCAATGTTCTGCTTGTCTTACTGCAAAACGTTCAGAAGCCATCACATAAGTATTTCTTTTAACATTAGGATGACTAAAATAATGATCATCAGGAGTGAATTTATCCCATGAACGACGAGGTGATTCATCTCTACAGTATTCACTTTCAATAATAGGTTTGTTCACCATTTCTCCTTCCCATCCTTCTGTACCGATTTCTATCGTAACATAGTCTTGAGAATGATCTGCAAGATCGGCACGTCTATTTCCCATCAGACGTTTTCCATTAGGATCATAAGTATTGATGATGTCTAAAATCTCTTCGTAATGCTCTTTTGTTTCGGCCCAGTTGCCTCCTTCCCAAATGAAAATAGAAGGGTGATTTTTATAATACACCACCATATCACGGAAAGCGTCAATTCGAATATCCCACGTTTCACCTTCGTCTTCTGACTCTCCAGCAACACCCGGCATTAGCGTAACAAAGCCGTATTTATCACCCATTGCTATTTCTGCTGGTGACCCTGCGCAATGTCCCCAACGTATAAAATTACCGCCTGCTTCATCCATCAATTGATAGGTAAAATCCCTGAGCCAATCCGGTAAAGCCGCACCAAGTCCTGCCCAACTGTTTGTTGGTTTTTGTCCCCAACCGTGTAGTTTTACATATTCTCCATTATTGAAAAAACCTGAATCTGAGTTAAATTCAAAAGTCCTTATCCCTAGTGGAGATTCGTAAGTATCGAGTACTTTATTGCCCTGTTTGATTACAGATAACACCTTGTACATATAAGGGTACCTTGTCGACCACAATTCAGGATTCTCCAAGACTACTTTACTTTGAATAGCTTTTTTGCCTTCTGCTTTTATTTCTTCTTCTGAGTGAACAGCTGTAACCCACTTTCCTGTATTATCAAAAACGTGCGTCTCTATGGTAAATTTTTTATCGGTTTTAGTTTCGTTCTGGATCTCCGCTTTTACGTTTACTTCCGCAGATTTCTCACTTATATTTTCAGCATAAACATAGGTCCCTACTGTTTTTAGATTATCAAATAACGGTAATGTTACATGCAGTTCGTTCATTACATGAAGAAATACATTTCTGTAAATCCCTCCATGCATAGGGTGCCAATGTTCGTGATTCCAAACCAACGGAAAGTTATCTCTGAAATGATCCCCTCTATCATTATTCACCTTAATGGCCAATACATTTTCTCCTTCTACTAAATAAGGTGTAAGGTCATAGCCAAATGGAATAAATCCCGTTTGATTCTTCCCTAAATATTTTCCATTTAAATAAACATCAGCGATCTGTCTTACCCCTTCAAATTCCACATATACTTTCTTTCCTTTATCTTTTGATGGGACTTTGAAATGTTTTCTATACCAAACCGTCCCTCTCCACTGATCCGACTCTCCATCATGTTTTCCTTTGCTGAAATTATCAAAAGTATCGATATCGTTGAAAGTATGAGGACAGCTGATTGTGCTCCAATCGGAATCATCAAAAGCTATCTTTTCGGCATTTTCAGGGTTCGCCTTGATGAACTTCCAATCTACATTGAAGTTGTATTTACTACGTGGACTCTCAGGGATCTCACTCAGCTTAATATTTGTATTACAAGATGTAATTAAAGTAATAATTAATCCTAGAGTAATCAACCAACATCTTATTCCATTTCTATTAAAATCCATATCAAAAAATTGAAAAAGTCTGAAATACCTTATCATAAATGATTGGATTAAAACTGTTCATTTTTGTCTAAAAAAAAATCCGTTTTGAATGTAGAATCGTCCAAGTAGCTGAAAAACAAGTGGTTTTTTGGCTTCTAATAAAAAACATCATTAACCCATGAATTAATTCATGGGTTAATGATGTTCGTATTAATGAGGTATTTCTGTTATTCTCAACCTTCAAGATCGCATTATCACCTGTCCATAGTTTTAACTATTGCACCTGTAATATTGATAAAACACAAAATATCGTGCACCATGGCTAAAGCCATGGGCAGGTGATAAATACTCCAACACTCCTTCATTTAAATCAACTGCATCGACAATGCTACCTGCACCGCCTCCGTTGTATTGCCCACATCCATTTTTGAGATGATATTCTGACGATGTGTATTTACAGTATTGACGGAGATGTTTAGCTTGTCTGAGATTTGTTTACTTAATAGACCACCACCAATTTCTTTTAGTACTTGAATTTCTCTTTTGGAGAGGTCATAGTTTTTCTGTTCTCTGGGGAATACTTTTACATCACCCGTTTCGGTATTGATGAGTTGGGCTGTACAGACTTTTGGGACGTTTGGCTGCATGGATTGATCCAAGATCCCCAAAGTGTATTTTAGGTTTTTCTGATCTTCGGTCATTTCTAGTACCAAATGCTTTTCAATCACCCATACATATTCCCCTTTTGCGTTTCTAATTCTGTATTCGGTAACATACTGTAGATTAAACAAGTCGATATCACCTTCGCTCATAAAATTCAAAAAATATCCACTCATATAATTGAGATGTTGGATATCTTCGGGATGTACTTCTTTATCCATAAAACCTTTTTGAAGGTCTTCATCGCTTTTAAAATCCCATCCAAAGATCTTTTCGTAGTTTTTGGAAATGTAAGGGTGATACTTGTTTTCATAATCAAAAATAGTGACACAACTACCCAA
Source organism: Flammeovirga sp. OC4 (assembly GCF_000812565.1). Taxonomy (GTDB): domain Bacteria; phylum Bacteroidota; class Bacteroidia; order Cytophagales; family Flammeovirgaceae; genus Flammeovirga. The sequence goes on from NZ_JTAM01000043.1 coordinate 8,608, forward strand.
TTTCTCAATTTGCTTTACGGTTGTAAGATGTTGATTTATTGCCTTTTGCTGTTCCATAAGTAAGTTATCTAATAGTTGAAGTTAATTGATGAGTATTCAAAAAATCATTATTTTTCAGTATTGAATCAGTAGTTAAAATACACTCTCTTTGTAAAAGGAAAAATACAATCATCATCATTTTAAAAAGAGATCAAAACATGAAAAATATCCTTTTGCTACTATTCTTTTGCGTTACTAATATACAAGCTCAAAACTTAATGCACACAGTTTCCGGAAAAGTCATTGATAAAGACACACAACAACCCCTTATTGGTGTATTAGTTTTCACACATTATAACGATCAAACCCTCTCCAATACTACCAATATTGACGGTCAATTCGAATTAAAATTACCGATGGGTAGGTATAATCTTCAGTTTCAGATGTTAGGGTATCAGTCTTTCGTTCAAGAGGAAGTCGCTGTCCCCAATGCCTATGGAAATAATATCAGTATTTCGCTTCAAGAAGATGAAACAGTACTGAATGAAGTGGAAGTAGTGTATAAGTCTTCCAAAGATGAACCCCAAAATACAATGGCCATCGCTTCAGGTCGACAATTTACTGTGGAAGAAAGTAGTCGATATGCGGGTGGTTTTGATGATCCGGCAAGATTGGCAACTGCTTTTGCGGGAGTGGCCGGTTCTACGGGTTCCAACGGGATGGTGATACGTGGCAATGCCCCCAAAGGAGTATTATGGCAAGTAGAAGATTTACCAATTCCTGACCCTAGTCACTTGTCCAACATTGTGGCATTTGGTGGAGGAAGTGTCACGGCTTTAAGTACCTATGTGATGGATAATTCTGATTTTTATACCGGTGCTTTTACTTCTGATTATGGTAATGCAATGGCGGGTGTTTTTGATTTATCATTAAGAACGGGTAATTCAGAGAAGAGGTCTTACCAAGCTCAACTAGGAATAAATGGAATTGATTTTGGAGCAGAAGGCCCTTTCAAGAAAGGAAGTGACGCAACTTACTTATTTAACTACCGTTATTCTACTTTTGCGTTGTTAGCACCTATATTACCAGAGGAAATGGGGTTCTTAGGCTATCAAGATTTATCATTTAAAATTAATATCCCAACTAAAAATGGAGGAGAATGGAATGTTTGGGCCGTAGGTGGTGCAGATAGACAATACAGAGATGCATCGAGAGATTCAACGGAATGGACATTTGATGATGCCAACCAAACCTTCTCTACCAATATACTTTTTGGTGGTACTGGTGTTTCTTATCAAATGCCGGTCAATAAAAAAGGCTATTGGAAAAATATTATCGGCTTTACAGGAAATTCCACTTATTGGTCTTCCTCTGAATTAGACAATCAAATGGTCGATCACACATTAGATGATTTTAAAAATGTGCAGTATGATTTCTCCTACAAAACGTATTTGCATTATAAATTTGGAAAAAAACATACAAATAGAACGGGCTTGACCATCACTCAAAAACATTATGATATCAATATGCAACAGGCTGAGCAAATTGGTGATCCTTTAGAGACTTTTGCTGTAGGTAATGGAAATAGTTTATTTGTTCAAGCTTACACTCAATCCAAATTTCAACTTTCACAAAAATGGTCTATGAATGTTGGGGTTTATGGTCAATATTTTGAAGGGACCAATGCTTTGTCCATTGAACCAAGAGCGGCTGTAAAATATCAAATCAATCCTTGGCATTCAATTTCTTTCAGCTATGGATTACATAGTCAGATGGAAGCGTTGCATTATTATTTAATGCCTCAAACAGTCGATGGACTAGAGACATACCCAAATCAATCTTTAGACTTCTCGAAGGCCCATCATTATGTATTAGGCTATAATTGGAATATCAATAATAATTTGAGATTTAAATCAGAAATCTTCTATCAAGATCTTTTCAATATTCCAGTAATCGAGGGCAGTTATTTCTCCATGCTGAACCTTACACATCAATGGTTTGTCGATGCTCCTTTGGTCAATGATGGTACTGGTAGAAATGTTGGATTAGATCTTACTTTTGAGCAGTTTCTGAAGAAAGGCTATTATTATACAATTACCTCTTCCCTATTTGACTCAAAATATGTGGGCGGAGATGGTGTGGAGAGAAATTCCCAATTCAACAAACGTTATGTAGTCAATATTTTAGGAGGTAAAGAATGGTCTGTTGGTCGAGAGAAAAATAAGACTTTGTCCGTTAATGGCAAATTTACCATAATGGGAGGAGACCGAAGACACCCGCTGAAAGAACAAGAATCAATAGAGCAAGGCGAAGTAATTTATGATTATGAAAGAGCCTATTCAGAGCAGTTTCCTTCCAGCAAAATTCTTAGTGTGAGTATGCTTTATAAAATCATGAAGCCTAAATACACCTCTCAATGGACTATTCAAATCATCAATGCTTTGGGGGCTCCTGAATATTATGGGTATAGTTATAATCAAAAAACGGGAGCAATTACTGATGATACTGATGTGTTGATACTTCCTAATATCGCCTACAAAGTAATGTTCTAATCGTCTGTGGCTAACACATTGTAAACTAAATTATCGTCATTTTAAAGCTTCTTTTTTTGTATTCACACACAAACGAAGCAAAAAATTCAAAGGTTTTATAATTATCATCTAAAATGTGGTTCCGTAAGAGCATTGCAATACAACGCTCCTACAGAACCATACTTTAGAAGAATCTTTTGATGTGAGCAGATATTATTCTATCAAAGTGCGAACATGCCTATACTACTTCTAATTTTACTTCCACTGTTTTTTGATTCTTCTCAAAAAAGATATCAATTGGAACAGCTTCTACACCCGGCACCATATTAAAAGTTCTCTTCTTTTCCGTTGTGCGGATTTTCATTGGAACATTGGAGGTCAATTTTAATATTCCGTCTGTTTTATGGATCGTAATGGTGTTGGCATCCAATTGCTTTACCTCTTCATTGTTAGGTGAGACGATTGGTAAAACAAACGCTGTCTTCTCTTTAATTTTTTGATCTGTATGAGCTATGATCTTCAAATAATCGGTCTCAAACTGATAGTTGATATTGAAATTACCTGCAGTACCTTTAACTTTTTCTCTTGCCTCATTTTTTAGTTGGGCAGTCCCCTCAACAGCTACAAGGTAGTCATCTTTTTTCGTATTAAAAGAAGCCTCTAAATCAAATAAATTCGTGTACCAATTACCGTCTACGTTAGTTTCAATGCGAGGAGTCAATGCAATATCTTTTCCAGGAGCATCTTGTTGGTTTAAAGGTTCCATCTTTCTGTAAACCGCAAGACTTGCAGCACAAACCAATCCTATTTGATTGTGGTACAAGGCTGATAATGAAGCACCCGTTGCCTGCCTTAAGTCTTTCTTATGGTAGTACTCCGCATCATAAGCGGTAACGGTTGCTCTCCAATTTCCTCTAGAAACCAGAACCGTATCTAACTCCTCAAAATAATTTACCCCTTCAGCGGCTACTCTTGGCAATGGCGTTTCTGTATCCAAATCAGGTAAATGCTTCCAGTTATCCAATAAATACGCCAGTGATTTTGCATGAGTAAATGTATGATGCAAACACGGTTTGATGCCGTGAGAAACATAGTGCATGCCGCCATGAAGTAAACCATCATTTGTACATCGGTCCAACAGTTCTGTATTTCTAATTACGGCCGTTCCAAAAGCTGGATTACGGTCGGCCATCACACTAAAAGCCGGTTGACAACCATCGCAAGTACGGCTTCCCCAATAGGTCCATTTAAACATTCGGGTACCCCAGCTATTGTCCCAGCCACCGTCAGGCATCATAAATTCCAAATGACTGTTTAGTGATTTATGCAGCAAATCCAATAGCTCTTCGTCTTTTGTTTCGTGAGCATAAAGCACGAGGCTATTCAAGGTTTCCTCCACATTGTACCCCAAATCAACACCTGGCAATCCTTTGACACTCAATTTATGTGCTGAAGGTTTGATTTCTCCCAATAAAAGATGGTTGGGTGTTGTAAAATAACCTTTAATTTCATTCGCTAACACCTTACTTTTCTCAGTATATCTTGGTTCTCCTAGAAGGTCCCCGATCAAGTATAAAGCATAAATGTTGGTTCCCCCATAATTGACATTGGTTGTATCGATTTTGGGGAATTTTTTATAGATAAAATCTGTTGCTTCCCTCAGTCGATTACTCCAGCGTTTCTTTGTTTTTTTATCCAATAAATCAGAATGATGCTTCAATGTTTCTGCTAATGCAATTGCACCAAACACTGTAGTACCATTCCATGATTTTGGATTTAAAGCATTGGTCCAACTTCCGTCAGGTCTGCTTACATTGGCTTCAGCCCATTCAAAAGCATTAATTCCAGCCTTCAAATACTTCTTATCCCCTGTTGCTTTTGCCATATAAAACATAGGATAAACGGCATCCTGTAAACGGGCATGAATAATTCCGTCTCCGGGGCATTCCATTAAACCATGAACGGTAGGATCTTCAGGTTTGTCGACCTGTACGTTGATCATACCATCACACCATTTTTTTAATAGATTAAAAGAAAAATCTTTAAAATTCAATTCTTTGCTTTGCCCATGTCCGCCAGCACATGAACTTAATACAGTACTAAATGGTAAACTTAATCCAACTCCTAATAAAGCCGAACTTTGTAAAAAATCTCTCCTCTTCAAAATCAGTTAATTTAGTATTACAAAACCTTTATTTATAGTCAGTTTCTCGCCAGTAAATCACTTCACTCGGTAAAAAACCAATCCGATGTGCCTTCACTTCAATAATTTCTCCTTCTTTCAATGAGAAAGGTTGGTTGTAAATGGCCCAACTATTTGTCTTTTTATTGTTTTTCAATCGATAGCCTATTGAAGCCCCTTCCGTGCTACAAGAAATTTGAATCATCCCTTCTTCCACTACAACTTTAGGTGGTTGAGTTTGGGGCTGTTTTTCGCCCTTCCAAAGCTTTGTGATGAGTTCTTTTTCAGATAGCGTGGGATCATCATCAATTTGTGTAAGCCATCGGTCCATTTCTGTTCTTAATTCTAAAAGCTTTGCACGGTATTTTGGATTTTCAGCTAAATTATATAATTCATAGGGATCATTTTGACAGTCAAATAGTTCCTCAGTAGGTTTCTGTTCTCGAAACCACTGAAGTTGAATGCCGTTTAATTCCCCTTTGGCTTTTAAGCGAAGTAACTCCTGCATTGAAGGTATTTTTTCGCGATAAGTGATGGGTAAATAATAGCCTTGCTCCGGTCTATAATTACGGATATACTTAAATTGTTTGTCCCTTACTGCTCGAATGGCATCTGTGTAACCATCAAATCGGTCAGCAGCTGCGTGTATATATTTTCTCTTCTCTTGGGTAGCATATCTCCCTAAAAATGCTTTCCCATGCATATATTGTGGGGTTTTGACATCAACCAAAGACAATAAAGAAGGGGCTAGGTCTATAAAACTTAATAACTGAGCATCGATTTGTTTTGCTCTCAATTTTTTGGGAAAACGAATAATCAAAGGTGTTTTCAAACCTGAATCATACACCAATCTTTTCTCTCTAGGTAATGGTCCACCATGGTCTCCATAAAAAAATATAATTGTATTTTCTAATAAACCATCTTGTTCCAATTGTGCTAATATTGCCCCTACCTGAGCATCCATTTCTGCAATATTATTATACATCTTCCATAAATCCCTTTGCACAACTTCTGTCTGAGGAAGGTACGGTGGTATTGAAAATTCAGTCTCTTTTGAAAGATAAATAGTGGTCTCTTCTTCTGTCATTTTCCCTTTTTCCCAATGGAAGCTTGTATCACCGCTATGGTAATGTCTGTTTTCTATAGCTCTAAATCCATAGGGTTCAAATAAACCTGATTCATGGGTATTGGTAAAATTAAATACGGCAAAAAAGGGTTGTTTTTCTTTTCTGTTTCTCCAATGAGCATAGGGACTACTTTCATCCCATGCTGTGATTGGATATTTAAATTGGTAATCTTCTTTTAAATTATTTGTACAATAATATCCTTCAGCCCTTAACAATTCACTTAGCATTTTAGCTTCCGTTGGTGGAACAGCCTCATAAGCTGGCAAGCCTGTCACTTCTGTATAAGAATTGGTCCTCATGTGATTGGCTCCAAAGGAAGAAGGATACATTCCAGTGGCAATAGCGGCTCTACTTGGAGCACAAACACCAGAAGTAGAATAAAAGTTAGGATACGCTACCCCCTCCTCTGCTAAACGACTTAAATTTGGTGTGGCAATGGTAGAGTCTCCAAAAGAGGGAATATAATGTCCCATATCTTCAGTAACCAGCCATAGAATGTTCATTCTTTCTTCAAGTTGTTGATTCTGAGCAGATGTAGTATTACCTGACACTAGAAGAAAGAAAAAAAGAAAAAAGTAGTCACCCAAATCTATTTTCAGTGGTTTAGGTTTTGAAAAAGATTCCATCATAAATCAGTATATATTACAATTTTTACTTTTAGGTATTAACCTCTATTCATTTGTTTTAAAATTCAATTTGCCATGCGATAACTATTGACTCTATTTCTTTTTTCATCTCCACTTGTGTCTGATTTTTGGTCCAATTTGGCTTATTTTCCGAATTCAAATAGAGAAATTAGACCGTGTTGTTCTTTTCATTATCACATGGTTTTTATATAAATAACTAAACACAAACACTACAAATCAACCGTTTGCAGTATATATAGACGGATTAACCTATAGTTTGGACTATTTTCACTCATATGGACAATAGGGCATAAATGAAGTAGGATGTAGCAAACATTATGACTAGTGTTCTTCTATTGATTTGGAAGGAAATGACGTAGTACTTCATCTAGCATAAATGTTTCTTTGCGTAAATTTTCACTTTCATTTTTTTCAGTCATCACCCGGAAAGAATCCAAAACAAAAAAATAAAATGGACATTCCTCTCCCCTAAATGATTACCTGATTACAGATCAAAAGACAAGGGTTTTATAATTATCTTTTAAACTGCAGTTATGTAGGTACGATGCATTGCAACGTCCTTACAAACCATCATCATTCACTATTCATAAATGCTTTCTATTGATTTTTAAATAAATAGGTCTGATGATTACTTTCTTATTTAACGGTTTTATCATAACTTCCCAGCCGTAAACTATTTCGAACATTTTAAAGCTAACTAAAAATGAAAAAGCTATATACTATTGCAGCAATCATCTGCATCGCCGCTACTACTTTCAGCTGCGATCCGCAAACCAACGAAAACGTTGAACCTATAAAAGTAGAGTCAATCTCTAATGAGGGATTGGAAGTCGAATCGCCGATTGGACAAATAAGCAGAGATCAAGGAGGTGTTTAAACATTATAAAGCTAACTAAAAATGAAAAAGATATATACTATTGCAGCAATCATCTGCATCGCTACTACTACTTTCAGCTGCGATCCACAAAACAACGAAAACGTAGAACCTACTAAAGTAGAATCAATTTCTAATGATGGATTGGAAGTTGAATCGCCGATTGGTTCTATTACTAGAACACGTGGATAATTAACAAATCAATCACTTTTTAAAACTAAGTATCATGAGAAAATTGCTAACTATTGCAGCAATCATCTGCATCGCCGCTACTACATTCAGCTGCGATCCACAAACCAACGAAAACGTAGAACCTACTAAAGTAGAATCAATCTCTAATGATGGATTGGAAGTCGAATCGCCGATTGCACAAGTCAGTAGAAATAATGGATCTTAAGGCTATCATTTAACATCCGATACAGTAGTTCTGATTCTCAAATTAAAAGGTAGCGTAATTTGTGATTTTAAGGTAATAACAGCCTCAGACTGCTAATTAAATGGGTTCACATTTACTTTGAAAAATATCAATGTGGTGGTTCGTGAGACGTAAACCATTTCGTCTCAACATAAGCGATATCCTTTCAACTCACTGAGGTGGCTAAATTGAAAGGATATTTTTTTGTAGAGACACAATGCCTTGTGACTCACGAACCACAACACGAATCACCCTATAAAATAATCTTTATCCCTTCTTGCTTTTCCTCTTTCTTGGTACTTATTCCAACATTCCTTTCAATTTCAGGTGTTAGATATTATTACAAAAGCTTCCTATTCCTTTCAGTATTAACAATTAGGAAAGGTAAAGAGTGACAAAACCTTTCCATAAGCGGTTCAATTTTCGATTCTATTTCCTCAATATTACTTTTGAGAATAAAGGAGAGCGTCTATAAGTATCTATTTATTAGTGACTTGATAAAAAAATCAGGAACAATAAGTACAACTACTGAAAACGGCTCTTATATGGATAATAAAATTATTTCTTATTCTCTTAGACTTTTATTTTTAATGAGACTTTCAAATTTTATATTACTCTTCATCTATGGAACACTTTTTTTCGGGGCGTGCGACAACGCTAGTGAGAATAATTGTACTGCTACAATTTGGTATCAAGATAATGACAATGACGGGCTCGGTAATCCTGATGTAACACAATCAGCTTGCGAACAACCTGAAGGATATGTAAGCAACAGCAACGATACGGACGATACAGGCGGAAGTGGTAGTTCTGATTGTGATACTCCTGCTGAAGTGGCTCAATCTACGAATGCAGAAATCGAAAGCATGCGTCAGGCCATGTTGGCATTTAGAAATTCCCTTTCGGCTTCTTTACTTTCTGAAGCTTCAACTTGTTTAGATGATGAACGTTTCTACACTTGGCACAATACACCCAATTCCAACGGTACACAAAGAGACGGTATCATTTATGGTGATCTTACAGAAGATCAGCTTACACTTTTCAAAAATGTATTACAGTTGTTTCTCAGCGAAGGCGGCTACCAGAAGGTAGATGAAATCACGATGTTGGCTGAGGGGCTTTTGGAGACCGAAAATGCTACGGCTTGGAGTCCCGATTATTATTCTATTGATCTTTTTGGTGATCCCGAAAACAGTGGTTCTTGGGGTTTTCAGTTGGATGGTCATCACCTTGCAATCAACTTTTTGGTACATGGTGATAATGTGAGTATGGTTCCAGCATTTTTAGGTGGTGAGCCTGCCGTTTCCTCGTTTAATGGAACTGACTTCGACATCTTCAAAGATGAGAGAGACTTAGCACTTACTCTATATAATGGTTTAACTTCTTCAGAAATTTCTGATGCTGTCTCTTCTGGTAGTCATGCGATGGAAGTGGGACCGGCAAGCACTCCGGGAGATGTAGATCCTTACCGAGGAGATTATGATTATTCTGGATTTGCAGGAACAGGGGTGAAATACTCTGATATGTCAGCCGAAACGCAGGCCAATCTAATTTTAGTGATGCAAGAGTATGTTTATAACTTAGAAACTACATTTGCAGATGCTTGGTGGACGGACATTATGAATAATATTGACGATACTTATTTTGTCTGGATTGATGAAGTAGACCAGCCTTCTACTACGTCTCCTTTTTATTATAGAATTTATAATCCGTACGTATGGATTGAATATAATGCAGAAAACGCTCTAGGTGGTGGCGGTGCTGATTACAATCATGTACACACCATTACGAGGATTCCCAGTAACCCTTCTACCACTAATGGTGGTGATTATGGTGTTTTTGCTAAGGCTATTAATCAAGGAGGTGTTCGCACCCTTTATGAACATTATGCTATGGCGGACCATCACCAAATGAGTGATATGTTGTTTGATTATGCTGTGGAATTACCGCATCGTCATCACCACCATCACGCTCATGGACATGTACATTAGCACACTGTGTTTTCGTTAGCTTTCAATCCCTATTTCTACTCCACTTTATAGGGCCTACTTTCAAGCTTCCTTCTTCGTAAGTTTTGTCTTAACACAAAAACAAAGCAAAAAAGTTAAGGCTTTGAAAGCCAAGGGAAATACTACTAAATGATTCTCTATTTATATTTATTTTCTAAAATGTGGTTCTGAAAGGACATTGTATTGCAAGGTCCCTTCAGAACCACAATTCATTACCCTTTATCCTTCATAAAAGAGAAATCGCATTACGTTTTCGTTATTTATAGTGTTTAGAAATCAGGAGATTTTTGATGATCTAAAGGACACGAATGACACTTACGCTTAACATTCTCACCCGTTAACTTTCAACCATTTTAGTTTTGTAGTACTCCCCCGACATTGAAGGGAAAAGCGAGAGGAATGAAATTTAGCTTTTGACTTCAAAGCCTAGGTTTTTTGCTTCGTTTTTCATCAATGGAAAAATGAAGAAGATAGAAGCTTGAAAGTAGAACATGAAAGCCTGCAGAATAATTGAGTCTGCTGTAATTTAGTTTACAATGTGCCTAATACCATTTGACAGGGCTACCTTATATTTACAATGTTAAGAAAATTGGGAAGTCTGATTAAATAGTAAATCACTAACGATGTGACGAGAGTTTTTTAAAGAATAAAAATAGCACTTAAAAAAACGGGGTGGATTGGAGATACATTCTAATTTTCAAGAAAATAGCATTCAGCTTTCAATTCACACTTTATACATTACTCATCTTTACCTAACCATATATATATACTTCGGTTTTTTATTTCCTCTCATTAGAGATATAGTTGGATATTTGGTATCGTTAGATAATTATCTCAAATCTATCTTTTTTATTCATTTTTACAGATTGCAAAATAAGAAGTGACTTTCCGTAAGAAATAGAACATTTACTCCCTCAAAAATTTTTAATTGAAAATATGTGCTATTTTCTTGATTAAAGAAAATTAAAATCAATCGAATAACAATATTTACAACAATTTTATTACGCTACTTATCAAACCTTTAACTCATCTCCTGATAATAGGTATTCCTATTGACATAAAATTACCACTCATCTTCCTTTAAAATCTATGCTACTATAATATGAATTTCTATCATTCCTTTTACCAACAAAGGTCTAAGTTTGAAGCAAGTGCAATAAATATATTTATAATAAATAGTATAAAGTAATATTTTGGTAATAGAATCTAAAGTCATTACACGTATTATAGACGGAGTAATTTCAATTAATAAAAGTGACTTTAGTTATACCCTACTTAATCTTTAAGTAGGGTATTTTTATATAAGCACATTGTAAACTAAGTTTTCGAATATTTATGGTATTTAGAAATCAGGAGATTTCTGCTGATCTGTAGGAAACGAATGACGCTATCGCTTAACATTCGCACCAGTGGACTTTCTACCATTTTTATTTGGAAATGAACCCATAACAAATAGCACTATGCCACAATATTCACCATTTTATAACACAGAAATTACAAGTAAGTAGGTAAATAATGAACATTTCACCTGAATATCAAAAAATGCTAATTACATGTTGATTTTATGCACCTTTCTTCCGCGAGAAGTTGCTTAATTGTGATCATCAATAAATCGTATCATCAACATTTTTTGAGGTTGATACAACATTACGGTAGTTACTTTCCAGGCTAAAACACGATATATGAAATGAATGCCAAAAGTAAACTATCTATTTTTTTATCTACATATACATTCTTAAGCTATGAAGAAAACATACTTGTTTTTCTTACTTTCTTTGATCTCTTTACATCCACTCTTTTCTCAAGGAATCGGTGATGTACTCGAAGGAGAAAGCTTGACGCTAGTAGGGTCAACGGAAATTTCAGCAAATACAAACGCTTCAGGAGGATCTTTTGTAAAATTAAAAAAAGCTGCACCCAGTGGCAGTTTACAATTTGTCCTTTCCAATGTTACCTCTTCTGGTAATTATAAAATGGAGGTGTTCACTTTTAATAATGGTACTTCCGTAAATGCAAGTTTAAAGGTCAATGAGGAAGCTACTGCAACGATCACTTTCGATCCCTCCAACTGGGCATATCAAGGAGATGCAAAATCAACAACAATTGATATTGTACTTCAAGAAGGAAATAATACGATTACAATTGGAGCTACTGAGAGTGATGTATTGATTGACAAAATTGTGGTTAGTGAAAAAAGCAGTATCTACTATGTAAGTGCTGATGGTGATGATACTAATGATGGTAGTATCAATGCTCCTTGGAAAACTTTAGCGAAAGCCACTTTGGCCGCAAAGAAAACTTCTGATGGAGGTGTTTTGGAACCTGGTGATCAACTTTTATTTAGAAAGGGAGACACTTTTAAAGGACAGTTCACGATACTATGTTCTGGAACTAAAGAAAAGCCAATTGTAATCAGTAGCTATGGTACTGGTGAGTTGCCGATCCTCTCCGGTTCTGGAAATATTCCAACGGGCGATTACATCGAAACAATCAAGATGAATAATACAAGTTATATTACTTTGGAAGCACTTTGGATTAAAAACCATCGTAAAAACAAAGGAAATATTACTTGGGGAACAAATACAGCGTATGGTATTAAAGTAATAGCCAACAAATGGGGTGGTGTTTCAAAAGGACTTACTTTTAGAGACCTTAAAGTCACTGATGTTTATGCTATTGATATGTTAGATTATGAAGGGAATTTTACTTTAGACTTTTATAATGCCAGAGGTATTTTCCTTGATGCAGATAAAGATGACATCTCAGTGACTCCAAGAACAAAAGTTGGCATTGATGACGTGTTGGTGGAAGGATGTTATTTCTATAATTTAGGTTCCACTGCATTCAGTACTCGTCACTTATCGCATGTGGTCAATAATCCGATTGAAGAAGAGGAAAGAAACTTGAACTACATTATCCGTAACAATCACTTTGAGAAACTTGGTGCTGATGGTATTGTACTTTCATCTGTTTGTAATGCCATCGTAGAGAAAAATACGTTTATTGACTTGGGCCTTGGTGATCGATACGATCAAAATGATTTATTATTTGGTAGAGGTGAAGGATGTTGGATCTGGAACACAAGAAATGTTGTAGTGCAATTCAACAAACAATATAGAGCAAGAGGATTTGGTGATACGTACGCTTCAGGGCACGTCGATTTTTACTGTAACAACTCTATCTTCCAATACAACTACAGCGAGGACACTGAAGGTGGCTTTGTGGAAATATTAGGTGAATGTGAAAATACAACCTACCGCTACAATGTCAGTAAAAATGACGGTTTTAGAGATCATCATGGCTATTCTATTTGGGTATCAGGATACGTTGGAGCAGGTAATGACCCCGTACGCTCTAACAATAATTATATCTACAACAATACAGTACTTTTAAATAAAGATGGATATAAGCCTGATGTTTCTATCTATGCCAAAAACACTTATATCTACAACAACATTTTTAAAGCAGTGGATGGCGCTCAAATGGGAGCTGAAGAAGTGAAAATTGATATTGAGAATGGCAGTGAATTAATTGTAGACAATAACCTTTTCTTTGGGGATGTAGCAACTGCATTCTCAGATTTGGATGCTAACAAAATTACTGACAAAGATCCTCTTTTTATCAATGAATCTGATAATGATATTGATGGTTTTCAATTACAAGAAGGAAGCCCTGCTATCAATAGTGGTAAAGCATTTCCTGAACCTTCTTTCCCAATGGCTGGTCAAGGTATTTTTGAAAACTTCAGTTTATACACTGCTACAGATATTTATGGAAATGCTATAGATGTTCAAAACCTAATTCCAAATGTCGGTGCTGACAATAACTTCAATGATCAGCTTCAAAAAGATGACATCAGAGTTACAGGAGTTAGTGTTTCAACTATCGGCAATGTACTTTCTGTAGATGAAACGGCTCAACTTACAGCTACAGTAATTCCAAGTAACGCTGCTCTTCAGTCAATGACTTGGTCGAGTAGTCATCCTGAAATTGCCACAGTCAGTAACACGGGTTTAGTCACTGCAATAAGTGATGGACAAGCTGTAATTACTGTAAAAACAGATGACGGTCATTTTACAGCGACAAGTTCTATTACTGTAAAAACAGAGGTAAACTTAGTAGTGAATGGTGATTTTGAAAACGGTTTAAGTGCTGAATGGACAACTTGGAACAATCCTCAAGTAACAGCTGATGCGTATGAAGGAACACAAGCGATCACAATCACGGATAAAGGTTCAGCAAACCAATGGGTAAATGTGAAAGCAAATACTACTTATATTTTATCTGGATACATCAAAATTGACAATACTTCAAAGCGTATTGTACTTGGTGTGAACGACCAAGATAACAATGCCATGACTTCTAAAGATATTTACTCAGGAGTTTATACTTACCATGAAGTAGAATTTGAATCTGGAAATAACACTGCGGTAAAAGTATACACATGGTTACCAGCAAGCGATGGGGCTACTGCAACTATTGACAACATTAAGTTGGTAGAAAAAGCATTCGTTGTCATTCCAGTAAGTGGCGTAAACTTGGCTCCACAATCAGAAACATTTTATGTTGGAGAACAAATTACACTTGTTGAAGATGTTCTTCCTAATGAAGCCACTAACAAAACAGTGACATGGCAAAGTAGCAATAGTGCTATTGCAACAGTTTACAATGGTGTAGTCACTGCCCAAGGTGTTGGTACTGTCACCATAACAGTGACCACAGCTGATGGTAATTTCACTGCTTCTACAGAAGTAACAGTGAGTGCATCAAGTATTCCTGAGTTTAAAAATGGTGGTTTTGAAGACGGTCTTAATTTCTGGAATACATGGCAAAGGATGACTACTACTACAGAAGAAGCCTATGAAGGTAGTGCATTGCGTTTGGATGGTGTAGCCTCATGTACACAAACAGTAGTGGTGAAACCAAATACAAATTATACTTTATCGGGATATGTAAAAGTAGATAATCCTACTAGTGCAAGGGTAGTTTTCGGTGTAAATGATGAGAATAAAGTAAATATGAAACATCAAGATATTACTGGTCAAAACTATACATATTATGAGGTTAATTTTACAACGAGTGCTAACCAAACTTCAATCATTGTTTACTTCTGGCGACCGTCAGGAGGTACAGGATACGCTTATCTTGATAATGCGATGCTAATTGAAAATGCTAATTCTTCTGCTAGAAAACAAAACAGTACAGCATCAGATTTACTTGCGGAAAAAGTAATAGTTTATCCTAACCCCGCATCAGACTTTATTACTATTAAAGTAGAAAAAAATACGGGTGTTAACACCTTAGAAGTCTATGATGTCATTGGGCAAAGAAGAATCCAAAAGACTTTTGAGACATCACTACGCCTTGGAATAACGGACCTTTCTAAGGGTACTTATTTCGCTATGATCACATGTGGTGATGGACAAAGATTAACAAAACAATTCATTGTAAAATAGATGTATTCTACATAGAATCTCTAGCTACTTTCAGGCCCTACTCTTCCTTCAAGAGTGGGGTCATTTTTTATAATAAAAGAACGTATTGAATTCTCATTTTGTAAACTAAATTATCGTTATTTACATTGTTTAGAAATCAGGAGATTTCTGCTGATCTGTAGGACACGAATGCCGCTAACGCTTAACATTCGCGCCATTGAGCTTCCTACCATTTTAGTTTGGCTCCCCCTGGCATTGAAGGGAAAAGCGTTAAGAATTTCATGAATTGAGCCGTTTAAAATCATTTAGGCGAGAGGAATGAAATTTAGCTTTTGACTTCTAAGCCTAGATTTTTTGCTTCGTTTTTCATCAATGGAAAAATGAAGAAGAAAGAAGCTTGAAAGTTGATCCTATAAATGTTTGCAAAAAGGCTGATTGAAATTTGATGATAATTTAGTTTACAATGTATTACTTACTGATACTATTTTATTTCCTATTAAAAGTTACATTTGTTAACAAACGGAAGATTCATTTCAAAAAAACACCTATTTCAAAATATAATTTCAAACAAACACTTTCTATAGTTTATTCTAATGTCTTAGTGATTGGAATTAAAATATTAAATCTAATCGACGAAGCTACCAATTCTGTTTATGTGATAATTGTTACAATTATGCATTTAGGGTTTAGATACTTTTGTAGTATCAAAAGAAAAAAACAACGAAAATGGAAAATAAGAAACGTATTATCATTATTGGTGGATTATCAGCAGGACCATCTGCAGCAGCAAAAGCAAGAAGAACAGATGAAAATGCAGAAATTATACTTTTTGAAAAAACAGCCAACATTAGTTATGCTACATGTGGTATCCCTTATGCATTTTCGGGGAGAATTAAAGATAGAGATAAGCTTTTAGTAGTCAAACCTGATTTGCTACGCAAAAGATTCAATATAGACGTACATTTAGAGGAACCTGTTACAAGCATTGACCCTGACAAACACATGGTCTACACTCCAAAAGGGGAATATCAATATGACAAATTGGTGTATGCAACAGGTGGTACAGCAATCGTTCCTCCAATCGAGGGAATTGAAAATAATCCTAATTGGGCTAATGCAAAAACGATCGAGGATTTTGATAGAATTGTAAAGTCAAATGCACTAGACGATGCTGAAAACATTACAATTGTTGGAGCTGGATTAATCGGTTTAGAAACTGCTGAAAATTTAGTTCAAATCGGAAAAAAAGTGACCGTCATTGAATTAGGACAACATATTCTGGGACCTTGGGATAATAAATTTGCTCAAATGGGTGAAAAGGTGTTAGAAGAAAATGGTATTCGATTAGAGTTAGGAAAAAAGGTGGATAAAATGGATGAGCAGTCCGTTACCTTAAATGATGGTACAGTACTTCCATCTGACTTTATGATCATGTCTATCGGTGTGAAACCAATCACTGAAATGTTGACTTCTAAAGGTGCAAAAGCATTACCGAATGGCGCTTTGATCGTCAACAACAAAATGGAAACCTCATTGCCTGATATTTATGCAGCGGGTGACTGTGCATCTATTCCAAACGTAGTGACCAATTCTGATGGTTGGTTCCCAATGGGTACACATTCCAACAAAGGA
Source organism: Flammeovirga sp. OC4 (assembly GCF_000812565.1). Classification (GTDB taxonomy): domain Bacteria; phylum Bacteroidota; class Bacteroidia; order Cytophagales; family Flammeovirgaceae; genus Flammeovirga. The sequence continues at coordinate 25,439 of NZ_JTAM01000043.1, forward strand.
GGAAGAGTTGCAGGTGCCAATGCGGTGGGTGCAAATGAAGCTTTCCCTGGTGGATATGGTACTGCAATTATGGAAATGTTCTCGCATACTATCGCAAGAACGGGCGCTGGTCCAAAGATCTTAGAACGTGAAGGTATTGCCTATGAGTCTACATTTATCATTGCAAATTCTCACCCTGGATTTTACCCTGGCGGTAAAGACATGTTTATTGAGATTTACTACACGCCAGATACGCATACACTATTAGGTGCGGAGCTGTTTGGTGAAAAAGGTGTGGACAAAAGAACGGATGTATTGGCAACAGCTATCTATGCAAAATTAACCATTGAGGACCTACCAAACCTTGATTTAGCATACGCACCACCGTTCTCCCCTGCAAAGGATCCAGTGATTGTTGCAGGTTTTGTGGCTCAAAATGCTCAAAAAGGTTTATTCAAAGAGGTGAATGCTAAAGTGGCACAAGAGGCTTTTGACAGCAATGAAGAAATTACAATTCTTGATGTACGAAATCCTCAGGAATTAGAAAACGCAGGAATTATTCATGAAAATGCACTCAACATTCCATTGGATTCATTAAGAGAGCGTTTGGACGAAGTACCTCAAGATAAGCCCATTTATATCACTTGTGCAAAAGGTCTAAGAGGATACTTGGCGTCATTGATTCTAGCACACAACGGTTTTACAAACCTTCATAATATTGCAGGTGGATTCACTGCATTCAAAATGATTAATATATTATCGCCAGCTATGGCATAACAATAAAGAAAGAAGATAGGGTGAAAAGGGAAAAGTAAATAAGCTTAATTACGTCCCTTTTCGGTCCTACTTCCTTCAAAAAGGCTATTTAATACATTGTAAACTACAATTTTCGGCTATTTGTGACTTTTAGAAATCGGGAGATTTATGATGATCTGTAGGACACGAATGACGCTATCGCTTAACATTCGTGCCAGTGAGCTTTCTACCATTTTAGTTTGGTAGTACTCCCCCGGCCTTGAAGGATTTAGTTTACAATGCATTTAATTTAGGGGAAAAACACCCCAACATTTACACACTTTACTTACTATAACAAAATTCTTTCATGGAGACTTTACTCGCTCCTTGGCCCTGGTATATTGGCGGGCCAATGATTGGAGCTACTATGGGGCTACTTTTATTATTAGGAAAAAGTTTGGGGTTATCCTCTAACTTTAGAACGATTTGTACAGCTTGTGGAATTGGCAAGAATACGGAGTTTTTCAATTTCCAATGGAAAAAAGAGTCCTGGAATTTAATTTTTGCCTTAGGGTGTATTATTGGAGGTTTTATTTCCAATAATTATTTAGGAGGCGATGTACTGGCAGGTGTTTCTGAACAAACTGTCGATCATTTAAAACAATTGGGGATTACGAGTGATCCACACCATGTATTACCTCCTGAGCTTTTCAGTAAAGAGGCTATTTTTAGTTTGAAAGGTATACTGATGCTTTCCTTTGGAGGATTCCTCATTGGATTTGGTGCAAGATACGCTGGTGGTTGTACCTCTGGGCACGCCATTAGTGGTTTATCCAATTTACAATTACCATCATTAATTGCAGTGATCGGCTACTTTATCGGTGGTTTAATTATGACCTTCTTAATTCTTCCATTTATCATACAGCTATAAAAATGAAAGCAGGAAAAGCATTAGTATATCTATTCTTAGGAATATTATTTGGGATAATACTCTCAAAATCAGAAGCAATTTCATGGTTCAGAATTCAGGAAATGTTCCGTTTTGAATCCTTCCATATGTATGGCTTGATTGGTTCAGCCGTAGCAACGGGCGTTCTGTGCATCCAAATTATCAAACGTTTCAAAGTAAAAGACATCGAGGGGAATGCAATAGTAATTGCCGATAAACAAAAAGGCATTTGGAGATACCTGCTTGGAGGAACATCATTTGGAATGGGATGGGCATTAGTAGGTGGTTGTACTGCTCCAATGTTTATACTTATTGGATATGGGGAATATAGCATGGCAATCATTTTATGCTTTGCACTGTTTGGCACCTTTATTTACGGCAAGTACAAACACTTATTACCCCACTAAACAATCGAAGGCTGTAAACTAGGTTATAGAGATTTCTGATGATCAATGGGACACGAATGTTGCCTACGCTTAAACGAAGCAAAAAATTCAAGGCTTTGAACGCAAAAGCTAAATTCCATTTCTCTCGCCTAAATGATTTTAAACTCGCTGCGCTCAAACAACAAAATCATTTTTAACGGCTCAATTCATGAAATTCTTAACGCTTTTCCCTTCAAGGCCGAGGAAAGTACTGCCAAACGAATTGGGTAGAATGCCACTGGCGCGAATGTTAAGCGTTAGCGGCATTCGTGTCCTACAGATCAACAGAAATCTCCTGATTTCTAAAAATCATAAATATTCGAAAACTTAGTTTACAACGTATTTAGTTTACACCGTAATTGATGTAGCAGTATCATAGTTCTTAATTTATTAGAAAGAGGTTGGATCATAGATCTGACCTTTTTTGTTTTAAAGAATTACTACACTTCAACTTTAGCTGCAAACACAACCCAATGTTTAAAGCTCATTTTATTGTTGAAAAGAAGGCCAATTTTCCAAGATTTCTAATTCGTTGATGTTTAGTTAACATTACATAGATAAAAATATTATTTAATAGTTAGCTGCTTTTCAAAGTTCAAAATATTCCTACCCAAAATGCTTGATTTTTAGAAATCGATGACAGTCAGACAAATATGTAAAAATACACCATTATTACAATGAGTTTTAATGCAGACATTTATCTCATCACCCCAAACAATACTCTTTTGACACAAAAGAAAAATAGTAGATTATTTTACATTAGATTTAATTTTCAAAATAAAAACTCACTATACATCAAAATCACTTTATTAGTGAAAATAGGATTATTTAGGGATGGACATATTTCTACACGGAATGCATTACGATTTATTAAAAAGTGTAATTCTAATACCTATTATTTTAATTTATGAATGTAAATTTTATTCAATTTTACCTTAAGAAACAGCGTTTTCCATTATGTTTCACAACTCGACGCTAAAATATAATAAAGAACTTCAATGAAATTAAATAGAAACATTTAGTTAACATAAGATGCGTTGTTTTGCACTTGTATTACGATCTAAACCTAATTAAATTTTATCTAATCAAAATTAAAAATGTTGACTAAAAAACTACCTTTCTTAGTAGCATTCGTTATGCTATTAACAAGTGCATCATTTGCACAAACAATCATTAAAGGTAATTTAATTGACGCCTCTAGTGGAGAGCCTGTAATTGGTGCTAACGTATCTATTGTTGGTACAACTACTGGAGCTATTTCGGACTTTGATGGAGAATTCTCATTCAAGTCTAACAAGGAAGGAGAGCAAAAAGTTGCTATCTCTTTCGTAGGAATGAGCGCTATCGAGAAAAGTGTAACTTTGAACGGTGGAACTCTTGAGCTAGGAACTATTAAAATGGAATCTGACGCCATTGGTCTTGAAGAAGTTGAAGTAATGGCTTCAATTGCAGTAGATCGTAAAACTCCTGTTGCTGTTGCTACTGTTTCTGCTGAGCAAATTGACATGAAATTGGGTAATGCTGAATTCCCTCAAGTATTAAAATCATCTCCAGGTGTTTATGTATCTGACGCTGGTGGTGGATACGGTGACTCTCGTATTTCACTTCGTGGTTTCGATTCTGAAAACGTTGCTGTCATGATCAACGGTATCCCTGTTAACGACATGGAGAACGGTAAAGTATACTGGTCTAACTGGGCTGGTTTAGGTGATGTAACAAAAACAATGCAGGTACAGAGAGGTTTAGGTGCTTCAAAATTAGCTGTTCCTTCAGTGGGTGGTACAATCAACATCCTTACAAAAACTACTGATGCTCAAAAAGGCGGTAACGTATTTATGGGTATGGGTAATGACGGTTACTTAAAAACAGGTGTTACTTTATCAACTGGTCTTATGGACAACGGTTGGGCTGTAACTACTGCTTTATCTAAAACAACTGGTAACGGTTATGTAGATGGAACTTCATTTGAAGGTTATTCTTACTTCTTGAACGTTTCAAAGAAAATCAACGACAAGCATACATTAGCTTTCACAACATTTGGTGCTCCTCAAACGCACGGTCAAAGAAGATCGTATGTGACTGAAGAAGAGTATGACCGTTACGGAAAGCGTTACAATAAAGACTGGGGTTATAGAAATGGTCAAGAGTTCAATACAAACGAGAACTTCTACCACAAACCTCAAATGTCATTGAACCACTACTGGACAATCAATGAAAAAACTGATATAACAACTTCGGCTTACGTATCTGTTGGTCGTGGTGGCGGTACTGGTATTGTATCAGAAGACAGACACTTCGAAAGTGCTTACAGAGACAACTCTACTGGTGGTATCATCGACTGGGATGCTTATGTAGCAAACAACAGAAACGAAGACGGTTCTTCAAAAGGTGCTTACAGAGCTGGTTATAACAACCACTTATGGACTGGTGCTTTATCTACTTTAACTCACCAATTGAACGATAACTGGACAATCACTGGTGGTTTAGACCTTCGTTACTACTTAGGTGAGCACTACCAACAAGTAGAAGATCTTTTAGGTGGTGACTACTATGTAGACAACCAAATGGCATCTCAGCCAGGTCGTCATACACAAGTAGGTGACAAAGTAGGTTACCATAACGACGGTAGAGTACAATGGCAAGGTTTATTCGGTCAAGTTGAATACTCTAAAGATAAATTATCAGCATTCTTCTCAGGTGCGGTTTCTCACCAAGCTTACCAAAGAATTGACTACTTTAGCTATGAGTCAGGTACTGAAACTACAGACTGGCAAAGCTTCCTAGGTGGTTCTGTTAAAGCAGGTGCTAACTACAACATCGATGATCACCACAACGTATTCATCAACGGTGGTTATATCTCAAGACAGCCATTCTTTAACGCTGTATTCTTGAACTACCAAAATGATGTAAACCCTGATGCTGTAAACGAAAAAATTCTTTCAGGTGAGATTGGATACGGTTACCGTAACAAAGGTTTCAAAGCTAACGTGAACGGTTACTACACACTATGGCAAGATAAGTCTTTCGTGAAAACAGTTTGGGAAGATGATGTTCCTTACACAGCTAACTTGTTAGGTGTAAACGCATTGCACAAAGGTATTGAAATCGACATGTCGTACCGTGTGAACCACAAATTAACACTTACAGCAATGGCTTCATTGGGTGACTGGAGATGGATGAACGACTTAGAGGATGTTCAAATCTTCGATGACCAACAAAATGCGATCGATACTGTAAACGTTTACATCGCTGGTGCAGAAGTAGGTAACTCTGCTCAAACAACTGCAGCTTTAGGCGTGGAATATGAAGTATTCCCTAAGTTAAAATTAACAGCTGATTGGAACTACTTTGGTAACTTATTCGCTGACTATGATCCTACAAGAAGAGATTCTGAGGAGTTCAGTGGTCAAAGTGCTTACGAAATGCCTTCTTATAGCTTAGTGGACCTTGGTTTCAACTACGGTTTCAAAATGGGTGGATTTGATGGTGTATTCAACTTCAGAGTGAATAACGTCTTCGATACTGACTACGCTGTTCAAGGTCTCCAAGGCGGCGTTGACGAACTTGGAAACATGACAATGAGTGGTTACTACATGGGTCTCGGAAGAACTTACTCAGTAGGTTTAAAAATGAGCTTCTAAGGAATTAGAACCTATAAATAATTAAAGGTGAATGAGTGGAAAGCAGTAATGCTAACCCTTCATTCACCTTTTTTATTTTTAAAAAGTCTAAAAAGTTTTCGTCAACTTCTAATCAATCTTTCAATGAGATGCTATAGCCTCTACTTTCAAGATTCCTTCTTCTTCATTTTTGTCTTAACACAAAAACGAAGCAAAAAAGTCAAGGCTTAGAATGCAAAAGCTAAATTTCACTCCTCTCACCTAAATGATTTTAAACTCGCTGTGCTCAAACAGCAAAATCATTTTTAACGGTTCATTCCATGAAATTCTTAACGCTTTTCCCTTCATGGCCGAAGGAAGTACTACCAAACTAAAAGAGTAGAAAGGCCACTGGTTCAAATGTGAAACGATAGCATCAATTGTGCTTAAATGATCATCTGAAATCTCCTGATTTCTAAGCTTACAACCTCTAATATTTTCTTTTTAAGTTAAGCATTCGCTTCCTTATTCCTTGTTTTCTTAAACTCAGCAGGCGTCATACCATACTCTTTCTTGAATGCCTTGGTAAAATACGATTGACTGTTGAATCCTACATTATACATCACCTCACGAACAGTAATATTTTCATCATTACTCAATAAGTGAGAAGCTTTTTCAAGACGATAAACTCTTAAATATTCATTTGCTGTGATTCCTGTAACCGCTTTGAATTTTCTGTAGAACTGTATATAAGACATGTTGACTTTTATCGACAATTCCTCGACTGTAAATTCATCATTATCATAATTTTTCTCAAGTATAGATTTTATATCTTGAAGGAACTTTTCATCTTTTGTGAGTACATTTTCCTTGTCGGCACTCATGATGATATTTTTCTTCAATATCTCTTTTTCCTTGTTTTTCTGATTAATGATATTATTAACTTGGAGTTCTAATAAATATGGAGAAAAAGGCTTACCGATATGAAGTTGTCCTCCTTTTTCTAAAGCATTTTTTCTACTTTCCAAATCACTCATTGCCGTCAAGAAAATGATAGGTACATGGCTTGTCTGTACATTTTCTTTTAATCGTTCTGCCAATTCATAGCCATTCATTTTAGGCATATTGACATCCAATAAAATTACATCAGGAGTGTTTTTTAATGCTACCTCTAAACCTTCAATACCATTTTCGGCGGTAAGTACATTGTATTCTTCTTGGAAAAGGTCCTTGATCAGCTTTAAAATTTCTGTATTGTCATCAACGATTAGAAGAGTATGCTTATTTGATACTTTTTCAGTCGTAATTTCCTCGGCAATTACTTCCTCTTTGACTACTTCTTTTTGTTCTTTTGATTTATCAAATTCTGGATGTAATAATGGTATTTTTACTGTGAATGTACTTCCTCTTCCTTTGGCAGTATCTACATGAATTTCACCATGGTGCAGCTTCAATAATTGCTGCACTAGGTTTAGACCTATACCACTACTACCAAAAATAGTGTCTTCATTTTCACCTCTGTAGAATCTATCAAAAATTCTTTCCGTTTCTTCTTTATCCATACCTACGCCATTGTCCGCCACTTGAATTTGAAGTTCATCACCAATTTTCTCCGCTGAAAACACTACTTTTCCACCCTTTGGAGTATATTTAAATGCATTAGAAAGTAAATTAAAAAGTATCCTTTCCATAGTTCCCTTATCGATCCACCCATTAATTGGCACATGTCTGATGTCTATCTGATAACTGATATTCTTATCTTTTGCATAATCATTGAATGCCTCAGCTGTTTTTGTGATAAACGGAACTACATCATGGAACACTGGGAATATTTTCATCTCACCCTCTCCAATTTTTCTAAAATCAATCAATGAATTGGTAAGGTTTAATAGTCGTTGACCGTTTGTATTAATGTTTTCCACAAATTGCTTCAATTCAGGTGGAAGCTTCTTATCGTAAGTTAGCTTTTCTAAAGGACTAAGAATCAATGTCAATGGTGTTCTTAGTTCATGACTGATATTCGTAAAAAACTTTAATTTAGCCTCATTGATTTCACGAATGTGTTCTTTGTCTTTTTTCTCTGATAAAATAGATTGCTTTAATTGGAATAAATATTTTAGATAGACTGCTACACCATAGATGATCCCTAAAACAATTAATGTGTAAATGATATAGGCAATATTCGTCTTATACCAAGGTTTTAAGACCCTAATATTCAACCTTTTGACTTCCTCACTCTCTACCCCATCATTATTGAAAGCTTTCAATTCAAAAGTATAATCGCCACTCGGAAGTTTCACATAATTGGCTACATGCATATTTTTTCCTGCATCTATCCAATCATTATCTGCCCCCAACATTCTATAAGCATATCGTATCCCTTTTTTCCCGTTGTATTGCATTGCTCCAAATTCCAATGTGATTTGGTTCAGATCATAAGGGATTGTAATTGATTCTGTCTTATAAATTGGCTTTTCCAGCAAAGTATGCCCTTCATATTCTTTCAAAGGATTAATTTCCTCATTGCGGATCTTCAATTTCAAAATCTGAGGTCTAGGAATTGTTTTATCATCCTTGATGTCCAATGGATTAAATGCCGTTATTCCTCTTAAATTTCCCATTAATATGGTGCCATCATCCATTTTATAAAAGGCATTTCTTCTAAAGTTATTAGCCAATAAACCATCGCTCGTATTGTATACTTTTACATTCCTGGTATCAGGGTTCAATTTGGCAATCCCTCCGTCTGTAGAAACCCAAAGCGATTTGTCAGTTCCTTCTACAATGCTATAAATTACATTATCTGGTAAGCCATCTTTCTGGGAAAAAAGCTCATAGTCCAACACCTTACCATCTTCGACCTTACACTTATATAAACCATCTCCAAAAGTACCCACCCAAAGTATGTCTTTTTGATCATTTGTTTGGTACATTACAAATACTCTACTCTTACTAAAGTCTTCCCCCTCAATATCAAATGCTTTGGTTAAAGTATAGTTTCCTGGGGTAAGGTCTAAATAAAATAGTCCTTGGTTAGTACCTACATACACTCCTTTTTTTCCGTCATAGTGTAGCTGAATCACCATGTTACGGTTGAGGTATTGCTTATTTTTGATCTCCTTATCTATTTCTAAGGCTTCATTGGTTTCAACATCTATCAATGTAAACTTCCCATAGGCATAAATCAAAATATTATCGCCCACTGTTTCCATCATATCAATGTTGTATACATTTTTAAAGCGCTCGTTATCTTTAGGATAAATCAATTCAAATTCTTCATGATTAATATCTGTTTTGTACAGTCCAGAGGAAGTACTAACATAGATATCATCTTCTACTTCTTTGATCGAACTCACATGATCATTGTAGAAATAATTGAAAAAACTCACTTCTTCAGATTTTTCCAACTTATAATCGGATTGACTGATGTCTAACCCTTTATTAAAAAGACCTACCCATAACTTCTCATTTTTATCAATATAAATAGCGTTCACAAGGTTAGAAGATAGACTTTGTTTTCTGTAATAGTTATTAGAAATATTATGGAAAGGCTTTTTGAATGGATTGAGAATGCTAATAGAACCGTGCCCTGTTCCGAACCAGTAAAGACCAGATGCATCTAACAATACATCATTGACAATATTACTAGAAATAGAGGTTTTCTCGTCGGTATGATAATAATGATGAGATTTTCTAGAGTTGATATCAAAAGCAAGAATACCGTTTGTCATCAATTTCATCCAAAGTATGCCATTACGGTCCAATTCTACTTTCAAGATGTTTATTTCCTGAGTCTTTTGACTATTGTCTATAAAGTTGTTGACATCAATAGTATCTACTAACTTAATTTTCTCCCAGTTCAACTCATACTCATAGATCAAGTTATACCTAGTCGATAAGAATAGTTTATCCTCTTCCTTACTAATCACAAAAGAAGAAAAAGTATCCGTCTTTAAATCCTGATACGTAATTGAATATAAAAAATCTATTTTTTGATCTTTTCCAATATTGAAAACATCTAATTTAGAATAGTCCATTAAATAGAATTTCCCTTTATAGGAAGAAAAGCTACGATAAATGAGATGAGGTTTTGATACTGATTTAATAATGCTGTAGTTCAGATTATAATCCTTATCAACTTTTATCAAGTATAATTTTTTTGTCGTTAATAGATATAATTCTTCCTTATCAATAGCCTCAATTTTCAATATCTTCTCATCAGTAGTCAATTGATTATTGAACCCTCTAGGAGTGCTAAATTTTTCTTTGTTTAAATCATACAATGAAACCCCAGTGTTAGACACCAACCACAAATACTCGTTGAGGTCTTCATAAATTTGGTCAACACTACTATTCAGCAATGTATTGTCGTCCCCTGGCTGATGGATGAAAGATTTGAACTCATTACCGTTATAACGGAACAATCCATTAGGTGTGCCCATCCATAGAAAACCTGATTTATCTTGGTGTAAACAACCTACTGTATTCTGATTTAAACCATGTATATCATATATTCTATCAAAACGAGTATTCTTAATCTGAGAGTAAGATGATATATAACAGCAAAGGAATAAAAAAAGTACTATAATTCTGTTCATTTCTTTCCATTCATTTCTAGTAAAAAATAGGTGCATTACGCAAACCTTTGTTTGATGAAAGCAAGTTGCATTATTTAAGCTATCGAAGGTGCTTTGCTTTTATCTTTCTTTTGCTCTTATCTTACAAAATAGCCCAAAACAGATCATAAGGCATGTTTTTAGGCAAATTTCAAAAAAATATTCCAACCTACCACCCCACTATTTAACAGTGTTATAAAACTGAACCTATCTTCATTTTACAGCAAAGTATACCTTATTTCTTAAAACAGAAAATAAATTGGGTTCCATTTATACCATCTGAATCTACTTTGATTTTTCCATTCAATGAGTTGATTATATTTTTTACTGTCGCAAGCCCAATACCATTGCCAGATTCTCCAAAACGATCTTGTACAGTAGCCGTATTAAAAATTTCGAATATTTTATCTTGTTCTGACATCGGAATTCCAGGCCCATTATCTTTTACTATAAAATGGTAAAAAAATGAATCTTCTGAGATCACAATTTCAATTTTTGGGATAGCCTTGTCATTGTACTTAATGGCATTTGAAATTAAGTTGATTAAGATCTGATCTATAGCGGTTCGATTGATAGAAAACGTTTCAATGTCGCTTTTAAAAGTGAAGTCAATCTCAAAATCAAAGTTAAACATCTTAGCAATGTCCGCCTTAAGTTCTTCCAAACTAAATGTTGTTTTTTCCTTATTCAATAAACTACTTGATTTACTATAACTGAGTATTCCGTCTATTAAATCTTTGAGCTTATCTGAAGAATTATGAATATGTTCTACGATCGTTTTTCCATTCTCATCCAAATCACTACTGTAGTGATCTTTCAAAAGATTGGTCATTCCAGAAATAGTACATAAAGGTGATTTTAAATCGTGTGCCGCAACATAAGCAAATCGTTCCAATTCCTTGTTCTTTGTCGACATTTCCTCCAAAGTACTTTTCAACTTAAGGTTACTTTTGCGAAGTTCCATCAATTGCATTACCTGATTTCCTAAAATTGACAATGTCTCTTTTTGTTTCTCCGTCAAAACTTTTGGCTTATGGTCAATCACACAAAGGGTGCCCAACGCATTTCCTTTTTTGGTCACAAGAGGAACACCAGCATAAAAAACAACATTCGGAGCATTTACTACTAATGGGTTATCGTAAAAGCGTTCATCCTCTCTTGAATCTGGTACTATAAATAGTTCTTCAGGTTCATTGATGGCGTGAGCACAAAATGCAATCTCCTTAGGCGTTTCAGTGGCATCCACGCCATGATGAGACTTGAACCATTGCCTCTTATCATCAACTAAACTGATTAACGAAATAGGAGTGCCACAAATTTCGCTGGCGATTTTCGTTAGGCTATCGTAATCGTCTTCGTTCAGGCTATCTAAAATAGCATAAGACTTAAGGTCTTTTAATCTTTCTTTTTCGTTGTGTGGTATAACTGGTTGTCTCATTTTAATTAAGTTATTTTGCTAAGCTATCTATGCTAAAAACTGAAGTAACTGAAGGCATAAAATCATATTTAAGTTAGTGATAAAAACAGGTCTTGCAAAAACCTTATTGATGATTGTAATACTTTAAATGTAAGATTTCCCCCCTTCTTTGATAATTATTGTTTGAACTTGGTGATATTTCAAGAATTGCCCAATACAGATGGTAAAATTGAATTTCCTTTTTAAAGGAAATAAATTGTGAGTTTAATTCTATTCTTAACCTTCTTAATCCATATTAAAGACAGTTTTATAGGTGTTTTTAGATAGAGTCAAATCATCAGTTTTGGCCTTTCAAAGTTGTACTAAAATGCTACAAATATCAAAATTTACTGTTTTTTTGACGGTGAGCTTAGAAGCTAAAGGATAAAATGATTTTTAGTCAGCTTTCGAACTACCTCCTTCTTCATTTTTTCCATTGCTGAAAAAGTGAAGAAGGAGAAAGTTTTATATCGCAAGTGTTAAGCCGATAGGCGTCACTTGTGATGATAAATGGGCGAAGTCTCACGACTTCGAATTGAAATACCACACTTTCATTCATACCGAAATCGTGAGACTTCGCCAATAAGTGGTTCCAAGTGACGCTCACGCTTAACACTTGAAACATAGTAATATTTTAATCAGAAAAAACAAAGAGGTCCATAGATGTAGGTATTTTATTCAAAATGACTAGACAATAACTCAACATTGTCTAGCTTTTACCAATCCATCATACACATTTCACTATTTTGATAGAGTTGGAAAACTACACTTTCGTGTTCACACTTTATAAAAAATTATAATGAACTAAATGAAATGAAAACTTCTCTAATTTTAACCCTCTTTCTATACTTATTTTCCCCTTTTATTTTTGGGCAAACTACAGCGGTAAATGTTCAACTGGATCACAAGTATTCGGTGGATGGTTATTCTGATTTTGATCGAAAAAAATACATTGTCTTACACTCCACACAACTTGAGAATGATTTTAGAGGGCTTGAGCCACTCAAAGATTATATTATTAATGACCTAGATGTTTACCTAGGGAGAAATAATGGAATTATGGGGGGAGTAATGCAGCGTTCGTCTGAAGATCCTAATAAAAAAGGATATGTCAACCCCGATTATATGCAAAAGGCGGGGAAAGATTATCGATTAAAAACTTATGGTAAAAAAGGAGAGGCTACTCACCAATATGAACCTCATGTAGACGAAATGGTGGGAGGTCAGGTACATTATTTTTGGACTGGACATTCTTCCAATCGCAAATACCCTGAGAAAGGGTGGACGATCCAAGGAGGTGATGCTATTGGTGATTTTATGGGGCAATTCATCAATGAGTTTTATAGAAATGAAAATGAACCTGTTACAAAAGGACCGTTAAGGCCAAAATATGTTGAAGTTATCAATGAACCCTTATGGGAGTTAATTGATGGAGTGAAAGAGCCTAGTGAAAGAAAGACAGTCAAAGAAGTTTTCCAGTTCCACAACGATGCTTCCATTGCTTTCAAAAAGCATAATCAAGACGTAATGATTGGTGGCTATACCGCTGCATTTCCTTTTTTTGATGATCGAAACTTTGGGCAATGGAATGAACGCATGAAGCTCTTTTATGATATGTCAGGGGAACATATGGATTTCGTTTCTATCCATCTTTATGACTTTAATAAACACCATTTAGGTGATAACAACCCTTCTACTTTTGATGGTCCCATTAATTATTCTGGAGGGAGAATTGAGGCTACTTTAGATCTAATGGAAGCGTACAGTTTGAAACAATACGATAAGGTCATTCCAATTTTAATCTCTGAATATGGAGGACGTGATCATTCTACAGAATGGAAACCATGGTTTGCGGAAAGGGACTGGGATTTTATGAAGTCGATGAGCCCTATGATGATGCAATTCATGCAACGCCCTAATCATATCCTGAAAGCCATTCCTTTTATGATTCCAAAAGCAGAATGGGGTCGTAAAAAGAATCCTTACCCATGGAGATTATTACGCCAAGAATTTGAATTGGAAGGAGATAGTAAACAATGGGTATTCACAGAGCAGATTAAATTCTATGAACTTTGGTCTGAGGTAAAGGGACAAAGAGTTGCCACTTCTAATGCTAATCAAAACCTCCTAACAGACGCTTATATTGACCAAAAGACGGCCTATATCATCATAAACAATCTCAAAAGAAATCCTCAAACGGTACAATTAAATGCACTGGGTATTAAGGAAAAAAATATCAAATCAGTCAGCACAAAACAGTTATATCTTCATGAGCATCAGCCTCAATTGGAGCATGCTTCGATACAGCTTCAAGATGAAATTAAGATTGAAAGCGAAGCTACTATTATTGTAAAAATTGACCTCAAAAAAGACGTAAAACTAAAAAGGGAGGTTGCCGAGAAAAAGTATTATTCTGATCAGGTCTTAAATGAAATCACTCAGCATAAGTCTATTGAATATCACTTTAATGGCTTAGCGTCTGGTAATATTGCCACTGCTCAACTACGAATTGGGATGGGGAGACCACACGACACTTCTACTTTTCCTTCTATTATCGTCAATGGTCAAACCGTAAACTACACCAAAGAAATACAGGGAGCCTCTCAGCATCTTAGAAAACAATATTTCACCTTAATCAATGTTGATCTACCTGTAGAGGTTTTAAAAGAAAACAATAAAGTTAGTATTACTTACCCAGACAATGGTGGTCATGTGAGTAGTGTAGCCTTAAAAATATTGGAAGATAAAGACATCATCAAATAGATAAAAAGCCTCTTGGGTTCACAAAAAAACACCAAGAGGCTCGTATCACAAATTATTCTAATTGAATTATTTTGAGTGCGTTCTTTTCACTTTTTTAGTGACAATTAATTGCCGCTTTTCGGCCATTTTTCCTGTATGAGAAATGGTTTCTTCCTCAATTTTCATTTCCTCACTAGCTAAATTCAAGATAGCTGCAATTGAAGGCCCTTCCTTACAACCTATGTTCGCTTCTTTATCGGGGCTGCTGTCTTCCTTATAATAAGGCAACAAACTGTCGGGAATATACACTTTAGACTGCCTTGAAATTGTAGTTGCATCTCCATGAATCATTGTAACATTCTTAATGGATGAACCTTTTGCAAAGGAGCCATTGTGCCATTCTTTATTGGGATCAAGTTTTTTAGAAATAAAACCATCCTTAATCATCACTCCCCATTCACATCGTATTGCTTTGGCACCATTTACCGTCACAATGCCATTGTCTACTACGTGCGGTTGTAATGTCACGGCCGCTTTTCCTTGTGTACAAACCACATCTTCAATCACCACATTATCCACCCCAACATTGTGCTCTCTACCGGTATGAGTTTCAATTCTTGCTGTCACACCTCCTACGGATTGTAAGTTTTTCAACCACACATTTTCCCCCGTATTGCCTTGTACAAGGCCGTAACCGTAAGAAGCATCATAGATAGAAACGTTTTTTACCGTTATGTTTTTTGGGCGATCATTTTTTGAAGTTCCCTTTTTTCTCATATTTAAAGAAATCGTAGAAAAGACCGTCTGATCATCAAAAACGGAGAAATTTTCTAAGTAAAGGTTAGTCACTTTCCCGATTGTAAATGACCTGCATTTCACCGCGATAGAACGGTCATAGTAAAATTGGGGACGGTTTGAAAAGTCTCCCTCTCCAATAAAGGTGACATTTTTAATCTCTTCATTGGCAAAACGCCCTACTGAAAAGATGAGTTGGCTTTTAGACTCAATATCCAAACGTGGCATCAATACCACGCCTTCTTTACAGCGAATATGAACATTGGATTTTAATCGAACATCTTTCAGCTGGTAATTCCCTTGCTCCACAATAATTCTTCCTCCTTTGATTTTTGAAGCTTTATCAATGGCTTTTTGAAAATTATGAATATCACTTTCCGGATTGCCTGAAGGTTGAATAGTGGCGACAACCGGCATCGCATCAATTTCGGCTGAAGAGGGGCCTTGGTAACCAACATCTGACCTCTTTTCGATTTTGGGTATTTGAGAAAACAACAGCATTGGCACAAAAAGAAGTATTATGCTGCTGTAAATGTATTTTGATAAATTCATCATCATTTCTTCTTATTGTTTGATTACCTTATACCTATACATCAAATCTTCCATTCTCACCAAAACGAAATACATACCATTAACATAGTTTTCTAGCGGAATAATATGATGTGATGATGTTTTTTCAGATTGATGCATTAAAGTACCTAGTGATGAAAACACTTCAACCTTTCCGTTTCCCAAACCTTCAATCATCAATTGATTTTGAGCAGGGTTAGGATAGAGATTAAAACGTTGTTGATCGGATGGGATTAAACCAGTTGGTTCCTCATTTCCTCCATCTACGGGCTTGTAAACATCATCTGGAAAAGGGTATTCTCTTGGACCTTCATCATTATCATTTTTAAACTGAATATCATCGACATAAAACAATGCCTTTGCACTTTTTACATCTCTTGAACGGAGCATCAATTGAATTCGGTCTCCCTCTGTCAAACTTGGGTGAGAAACTTCAGCTCTATCAAAAGTTTGAGATACCGTCACCCATTCTCCTTTCGGAATATTTTGTGTGCTAACGCGTATGGATTTTCGTGGATTAAATAAAGTAAGATACAGATAATCAATTTCAGTATCTTCATCCATCCAAATTTGGAAGCTTACCTCATTGTCACCTGATGGAAGGTCCAATGATCCGAAAGGTGAAAAGATAGAATAATTACCATCAAAACCACCCTCTTTTTCAAACTTCAAACTAAACTCACCTTCTGCTGCTTTTTCATTTCTGATTCTCCAAGGATGGCTTGGAGCATTCCACCATTGAACACTTCTACCTTGAAAATGGAACGGTCCTTCAAAACCTTTAGCATTAAAAAACGATTGTGTTTCCTCTTTCTGCCAAACTCTGATATAGTCTACTTTAAATTCAACAGGTTCTTTAAAATCCACCTCACTTGGAAGACCATACCAATAAAATACTTCTGAAGACAGCCAGATTTCATGAGGATAATCGTACTTCCACTGATCCTTCGCTAATAATTCTGCTTTGGTTACTGAACGAAGAAGTTTTCCATTAAAGTATGTTTTCATATACTCTTTGTCCCATTCAAAACCAAAAACATGATAGTCTTCCGCCATACGGAGTTGCATATCATCTTCTACTTTCCAGTTTTTATGATTAGGGTCTTTATCAGGATCCCAACTGATTAAGTTGGTTCTGTATCGTCTTTCTAAATCATCAGGCTGATTTTCAGGATTACCGATTGGGCGTCGACCATAATTCTCTATCATGTCAATTTCACCATGATACCCCGTTGTCCAAAATGCAGAAGTAACAGGTCCATCGGCTGCCTTACATCTGATTTCCATATAACCGTATCTGAAAAAAGTTTCACTCATCACACTTGCTTGAGTGATTGGTTTACTGCCATCTGGGCCTTGAGTAGTACCGCCATAGTAGCAATCGTTGTTGGTTTCTAAAGCGTAATCAAAATCAGGTTCCCATTGAGATGTCAGTATCAATTCACCATTTTCAACACGAACATTGTGCCCTGCAAATTGCCCTGGTGCTCTGCCTTTCCATTTGGCTCTATA
This sequence comes from Flammeovirga sp. OC4, assembly GCF_000812565.1. Classification (GTDB taxonomy): domain Bacteria; phylum Bacteroidota; class Bacteroidia; order Cytophagales; family Flammeovirgaceae; genus Flammeovirga. The sequence goes on from NZ_JTAM01000043.1 coordinate 42,817, forward strand.
ATCGTTATTTTCACCTAATACCCACCATTTTCCTTTATTTAATTCTTCTCCATTGAATTCATCACTTGCCCATTTATTTAAAATCCAACCGCCCTCATTTTCGGGGTCTGAAAGTGGATTTACTTGTGCAAAAATATTGAGGTGTAAGGTGAAGAGAAGACTTAGTAAAATAATTCTTTTCATTTCTGTTTAATTTATTTGTGTGTTGAAGATGAGTGTTAGTTGTTGGTGTTGTTAAGAAAGTACTCGTTAGATTAAGCTGAACTCCGTTAACTCCCAATCGACCTATCTGTAAGCCTTTTTAGGATCTTCTTTCAAGCTTTCTTCTTCTTCATTTTTGTCTTAACACAAAAACGAAGCAAAAAAGTCAAGGCTTAGAAGTCAAAAGCTAAATTCCATTCCTTTCGCCTAAATGATCGTCTGATTACATATCAAAAGAAATCATCATAAGTAACGAAAGCTTCGTTTACAGTGTATTGAGTACTTCAAAAGGAAAGTAAAATAGCCTACCATACGCCATTTCACTTTCCTTCTTTTATATCATTATTTGCTTTTGTTGTTCTGGTGCATCTTACCAAATGTCTTATTGAAATTAGGCATACTGGTAGCGTTCCATTTCGATTCAAAATCATATCGAGGGCCATCGAAAAACTCAGGTCTTTTGTCTTCCCAAGTATAAGTCCACTCGTTTACAGTATTTTTCATTTCTTTTACAATGGACGGATGCTGAGGTGCTATGTTCTTTTTCTCTGTAATATCAGTCGACAAATCAAAGAGACTCCACTTGCCACTTCCGTCTGTGTATAATTTATAATTATTTCTCACTACACCCACTCTGTTCAAAGCTTTTGGAGCTTTTTGAGCTTTTCCAAAATAATGACGCAATACATAGATACTTTCATCCTCTCTTGGGTTGGTATTTTTGATGATGTTTTGAGAAACCTCTTTACCATCCAAAATTTTATCTTTAGGAATTTGAGCCCCTGCCAGTTTAGCAAAAGTTGGGAAGAAGTCCAAAGCAGAGAAATTGTAAGCATTGACATCTCCCTTCTTCATTTTACTGTTGGGGTAGTATACAAACATTGGTACTCTGAAACCTCCCTCATAAGCATCTCCTTTTCTTCCTTTTAAAGGAAAGTTGTTAGCACCTGCCACTGGCTTACCACCATTGTCACTCATAAAAACAATCATGGTGTTGTCCAATTCTCCGTTCTTTTCTAATTTTTCTACAATACGCTTGATGTTATAATCCACATTGTACATCATTGCCGTATATGTTAAACGTTTACTGCCCGCTTCTGCCGCATCAGCACCAAGCGTCTTTTGCATAGCCTTAATGTCCTCAGCTTTGGCTTGAATTGGAGTATGAGGTGCATTGTATGCAAGGTATAAGAAGAAAGGCTGTTCTTTATCTTTCGACTCATCAATGAATTCTAACGTAGCATCCGTCAAAACATCTGTTACGTACTTTCCTTTTTCCGTTTCAACGTATGTCTTATTTTTCATCATAGGACGATTATAGTCCTTTCCATACGCTCCAACTGAGTACTTTTCTGGAGTGTAAGTAGAAGCCTGCATCCAAGTTTTTGAATGGTACTCATGACCACCACCTAAAAATCCATAGAAATAGTCAAAACCTCTTTCCAATGGGTGGTAATCTCCATCCTCTCCCAAATGCCACTTTCCGATTGCCCCTGTATGATAACCTGCATTTTGAAGAACATCAGAAATAAATGTCTCCCCTTTTGCTACTCCGTAACCTGAAAAAGCAGCCAAGTTAAACTGTGCACCAAATACATGTGGCATTCGACCCGTCATAATCCCTGTTCTACTTGGTCCACAAAAAGGATGAGTGACGTATGCTGAAGTAAATACTGTTCCTTGACTTGCTAATTTATCAATGTTGGGAGTATAAATATCTTTGGCAGATTGTGGCATAAAACCCACATCTGCATAGCCTAAATCATCCATTAGAATTAAGATAATATTAGGTCTAGGTGATTTCTTTTTGTCGTCTGCATAGGTATTGACTAATACTAACGTCAATACTGCTACTGCTATACTTCTAATAATTTGTTTCATTTCTTCGCACTACTAAATTTGACTATGAATAGGTTGAATACTAACACAAAATCACATTGATCTATAAGGTGATAGTCGAACATTTTAAAGCCACTACACAATAGATTAAAAATAGCCTCAAACCTTAATGTAGTTCTTTTTGTACAACCAAAGCATCACACAAACCATCATAGATCACCTACAAGGTAATGTTTCTTGTGTGCTTTTATCCTAGCATTTATTCATTAAAAAAATATTGATAGGACAATTTAGCGTTGTTTTTCTCTTATGATGTCACTTTAGGTAAAAGGAATGATGGTTTGCGTTCATTCCTTTTATTTGATCATAAAACCACACTTTTGGGACTAAAAATTCACCCGTATGTGATCTATTTATTGTTCTACAGTTGAATTTTGATTGATATTTATAATCACTTCATTCGATCCTAATTGTTTATTTTTAGCATAGGCAGTCACTTTTACTGTACTAGGATTTTCCGTGGATTGTAACATCATCAGACATTGTCCATTGACGGTTTCACGAGAATGGTGTTTATAATTGATAATCTTTCTAGTATCACCAGCATCTGTCCCTAAAAATCGATGAAGACCTTCTATTTCAAATGTAACTTCTTCTTCTAAATATTTCACAGCTTTTCCTTTTTTATCCACCAATTGTGCTACTAATTTAACAACATCGGTATTATTCGAAAGCATATTTGTCTTGTCTGCCGTAATTTGAATAGCAAATGGTTTGTCTACAGTTTGAAGTGATACTGAAGTCTTTTCTCCATTTCTTTTCCCTTTGGCTTCTAACTTTCCTTTTTTGAAATCCACTGCCCATTTGTAGGTGTAATCTTCCTGATCCTTTAAATACTGAACGCCAAGTGATTTTCCATTTTGGAATAATTCCACTTCATCACAATTGGCATACACTTCCACAATAGTCTTTTCTCCCTTCTCATAATTCCAATGTGAGTTGACTTCCTGCCATTCTCTTGGAGCCAATTCCCAGTATCCTTTTTTCTTTTCAACTACAGCTCCCTCTTCATTCACTTTGTAGATGGACTTTTGTGCTGACTGCGTGTACATGCTAATTACTGGAATATCCTCCCTCCATAATGCCTTAAACATATAAAAAGAAGCCCTTGGGAAACCTGCTGTATCTAACAAGCCATGTGGTGTAGCTTTTAAAGGCCATTCACGGTTTCTTCTCTCACCCAAATAATCAATACCTGTCCAAAGGAAAATACCGGCTATATAATCTCTTTCTACAGCTGCTTTCCACTCATACCATCTCGGAACGTTTTCTGTTCCCATCATCACTTTGTGAGGATAAGTCTCTTTAAAGTAGTCATATTTATGCGGTTTATAACTAAACCCAACGACATCTAACACATCTGTATATCCTGTTTCGAAACTAGAAGTAGGTAAAATACAGTTCGCAGTGACGTATCTTGTGGTGTCCAATGCTCTTGTCCAATCTGCTAACTTTTTGGCTGTGGTCCCAATGTTATAAGTCTGCTCTGGAAAAGCCTTCCAAAATGCTCTCACCTCTTCTGGAGTATGTGGCGGAATTTCTGTTCTCCAAAGCGTCCAATCAATTTTATCATCTTTATTGGTTTCTTTAAAAATTCCAGTTGCTCCTCTGTTTCCAGGATAGGTCCACTCTATTTCATTACCGATGCTCCATTGAAAAATACTGGGGTGATTTCTGCTGGATAACATCGTATTTTCAAGGTCTGTTTTCGCCCATTTCTGAAAATGTTCTGAATGCCCTCTTGTGATATAATCTACCTCTTTGTCATGCATATTATAACGCTTGTCTTTTGGTAAATCCCATTCATCATAAAACTCATTCTGCACCAATAAACCTAGCTCGTCACAAAGGTCTAAAAACTCATCAGATGCAGGGTTGTGTGAAGTTCTTATCGCATTACAACCACCTTCTTTCAATAAAGTCAACTTTTGTCTCCATACATCTTTGGGTACAGCCGTCCCCACCAATCCAGCATCATGATGCAAACAAACTCCTTTGATTTTCACGGGCTCATCATTAAGAAAAAAGCCTTTATCTTTATCAAAAAACAGTTTTCTAATGCCGAATGTAACGTTTTCAGTTTGTGCTAATGTTCCGTTGTTATAGAGTTTAATTTTCGCTTGATATAAATGAGGCTGATCTATGCCCCAAAGCTGAGGATTTTGAATCTCAAAAGTATGTTGATACGTTTCCTTTTCGTCTGCATTCAATTGGATTGCCTCTTCCGTTTGATACACTTCTGCTCCTTGCTGATCTACGATAGAGAATTGAATCTTGGAATTAACTCCCTCTTTCCTTGTATTCAAAAGGTCTACTTTCACATCTACCGTTGCACTTTTTTTAGTGACCTTAGGTGTCGTTACAAAAGTCCCCCAAACAGGAATCAACACATCTTCTGTTACAACTAAATGTACGTTTCTATAGATACCAGAACCTGTATACCAACGAGAATCTGCATAACGACTATGATCTACGCGTACCATTATTCGGTTGGGTGTTCCGTCCTGGTGAAGATAATCTGTCATGTCAAAATAAATAGGTGCATAACCATAAGGATGTGCTCCCATTTTCATTCCATTCACCCAAAATTCTGCGTTGTTATATACCCCATCAAAGACCACAAAACACTTCTGTTCTTTTTGAGTAGGAGTTTCGAAGGTCTTACTGTACCAACCAATTCCTCCTGAAGAAAAAGCTGTACAGCCTTCAAACTCGTTCGAAAAGTCTTTCTCAATAGTCCAATCATGAGGTAAGTTCAGCTTTCTCCAATGATCCGTAGAATAGTTGCTCAATGTAAATTGCGCTGAGTCTTCCAATTGGAATGACCAATCTGCATTAAAATTGATCTTGTTTTGTGCATACAACTGCACACTTTGGAAGAGTAATAATGCTAATAGTAGGTTTACTTTTAATACGCTCATCTCATACTTTATTTATAAATTAATTTTAGGTTGAAGTTGGTCATTGTAAGCAAATCAGGTGTTGTTTTCTGAAAAGAATTAGTTGCTGAAAGTCTCTTTTACAAAAAAGGATACAACATTGTCGTATCCTTTAAAAAATTTGTTTGTTAGCATCTATTGTGATCCGCTCATCATACATTTTAATTATTCTAGGCGGATCACACCTGTTGATTTACAAATTGAATACCAACAGATTACACACTCTATTCATCATACCTGTTACCTGTTTACCAATTATTTCTGTTTCGTATACTCTGGAAGAATATTGTACCCTTTCAGGGCTTCATTTTGATTATCTTCAAACATTGGAATTCCCTCATGCTTCTTCGCACTTTCCTCTAATTCCAGCCAAATACTGTAATTGAACTCTGTCAGAATCTCCTTAATTTGCTGTTTATATTTCTTATAATTTTTCTCTCGAATTTCTAAGTATTTATTAGACGATAATCCGTATTGGTACATTGCTGTAAGATTATCAGAGAAACGTTTGGTGGCGGCATATCTCCATTTAACTTCATCCTCTTTGGAAATCAAGAACCTATTTCTCATACTATTCATCTCATTTTCCAAGATGATATTTTGATTTGCTACTGCATAAAAATCATCTAAACTAGAAAATGAGTAAGTCAAGAAATCAGTATAGCTTTGCTTGCCTACTACCTCTTTTGGTGCGGTATATTCCAGTATTGTCTGCTTCTTTCTTTTCACTTTCACGTCCATTTTCCCCTTCTCTTTTAAAGCATAAAATGTATGAATTCCCTTGGGAGCAAAACCCATAGACCTATTATTGAAGTATACTTCTCCTCCCTCTTTTAATAGCGTCACTACCTCTACACTATCTAAATCTTTTAAATACTGCTGTTCCTTCTCCCTGAATTTAACTTTCACCCCTTTAGTGTGATTCAGCTCACCAGGAAGAAAGTTTTTAAACGATAGTAATACAACCTCATTTTCCAATTCTTTGTCGTTGTTCAGCCATTTGTTTTTATAATACTTCAATAGTATTCCTAACCCATATCCGTGATGTAACTCTGGTGCAAAGTGAGTTCCTCTATTGAAAAAGTTCCAAGAATAAACCGTCAACATATCAGCGTCTCTTTCAATGCCTTTTTCTAGTAAATCACGGAGCATTGAGGTCATCTTATAGTTATGTGCCCTGATGTAAGTTTCTCGATCAGCCATCTTTGATGTTTTCCCGTTCATGGTTGACAACTTTTTATCGGTATGAACATCATAACGCTTTGTGCCTTTCAACTCCGAAAAAACACATTGTATAAAAGGACGGTTTCTTTCTCTACAAACTTCCGCTAAACGATCTATACCGACCGTGTAATTTTGAGTGCTACTTGAAGTATAAATCGCAGGGAAATAATCCAAAATTTGATTGACAAGTTGAGGATCTGCCACATGATCTGCCTGATAGACAAATGCTACATCATCAACCAATCCTTTTCTTAAAGATTCATATACTTCCGCTACATTCTTGATGAGATTGGGATTTGCAATAAACGGTTCAACGTATTTTTTACCAAAACCTTCATCAATCACCTTTTGAGGGTATTTAAGGAAAACAACAACCTTGTTATTTCCTGTTCTTAACCACTTCTTGGAATAATTGGTCGCTTTAAACAATTCGTTTAATGTATTTTCTACCTTCATCAGAAGAAATGAAACAGGCATTTTTTTACTCCTTTTCATATCGACCACAATAGAAAACTTAAAGTCAATGTTTTTGTCTTCTGCGACCTTTACATATTCAGAAAATATTTTTTTAAAACGATTCAAATAGTAATCTCCTGCAGACGGTCTCAGTTCAAATTGAAAACCATCAATTCCCATCAACTTTGCAGACTTCATTTCAAATTCAAAAGCATCACTGTTTTCCATGGGGTTAGTCATTAAAGAAACTAAGGGAACAGTAGTCCGGTGATATTCTTTTGAATCGGAGTCACCAAATGTAGCTTCATATTTCATTGCTTTTAGGTAGGCATCACTTATACTGTAACTGTAATTTGGATGATTCAGTGCCATTACCAATTTCTCAGGAAAAAAAACATCCGCTGTTTCTTGTACAGAATTTTGTGCAAAAATTGGAGAATAAGCAATATTCAGCAAGATGAAGAATTGGAGTATAAAGTTGTATTTCATTTCAATCGTTGTAATAGTGTGACATAAGTAAACAGTAGTTCAGAAAACTTAGATCACAATATCTTGATTGGTGGTCATATGAATCAACCTGTTCCCATTAATGTGTACGGACAGCTACTTTTTATTGAAAGGTAGCTTCGTTTTAATCCTCTTATCTTCAACTTGAGTTCTTGTATAGTGAAAAATCGCACTTATATTTTCCCCTTTGCTAAAGGTGATTCCTATTCAGGTTTACCTTATGATAAGCGTAACGAGAGAAAAATATCGTGCACCATAAGAGAAATCAAAGACCGGTTATCATAGTACCTTTCTGTAGTTTTGACTATGGTGCACGAAACACACATTTACACTTTTAAACCTCTAATTCATTATTTCTGTTTTGTATATTCTGGCAGAATATTATAACCTTTCAAGGCTTCATTTAAATTATCTTCAACTATTGGAATCCCTTCATTGTTCATTGCACTTTCTTCCAATTCCAGCCAAATACCATAATTAAATTCCGGTAAAATTTCCTTGATTTGCTGTTTGTACTTCTTGTAGTTCTTCTCTTGCATATCAAGGCATTTTGACGAAGATGATCCATAGTCATACATCGCTTGAAGATTATCTAAAAAACGTTTTGACGCTGCTAATCTCCATTTAATTTCGTCATCTTTAGAAATCAAGAATCTATTTCTCATTCTATGCATTTCATTATCCAAAATAATATTTTGATTTAGCTGAGCATATGATCTGTCTAAATTGCTGAAAGTATACGTGATGAAATCGGTTTTATCTTGTTTGCCTATTATCTGTTTAGGTACCGTATAATCTACCACCGTATTTTTTTCTCTTTTGACCTTCACCTGCATTTTACCTTTCTCCTTTTCTACATAAAAAGTATGGATCCCTTTTGGTGCAAAGCCTAAGTACTTTTCATTAAAATAGACATCTCCTCCTTCTTTCAAAACCGTCACTACTTCTACACTGTCTAAATCTTGCAACTGATACTTTTCTTTATTTCTAAATCTGATTTGAACCCCATTGTTTTGATTCAACTCTCCGGGTAAATAATTTTTAAAAGAAGTAAAAACCATGTCTTCATGAGATTCAAAATTACCGTCCAACCATTTGTTTTTATAGTATTTTAAAATCAACCCTAATCCATAACCATGGTGTAATTCTGGAGCAAAGTGTGAACCATTATCATAATAGTTCCATGAAGACACAAACATCATATTTGCATCTCTCTTTAAGCCTTTCTCCAATAACTTACGTAAGTCTGAAGTCATCTTGTAATTATGTGCTTTTACAAAGGTCTCTTTGTCGGATATGTTCGTATTTTGTATGATTCGGTTCGTCTTTACACTATGACGGTTGGCGCCTTGAAGATCTGAATAAACACTTTGTATAAAAGGACGATTTCTTTTCTTACACACTTCCGCCAAACGGTCCATACCTACCTCATAGCTCTGAATACCTCTTAAGGTGTAAATAGCTGGGAAGTGATCCAAAACCTGATGCATGAAACGGTTGTTACCAATAAAATCTCCCTGATATACAAAAGCAACATCATCATGCAGTCCTTTCTTAAGGGAGGTATACACATCCGCTACTTTCTTCATTAAACTTGGATCTTCAAGAAATTGCTTCGTGTACTTTTTTTCCAACCCTTCATCAATTACTTTCTGTGTGAACTTAGTGAAGACTATTACTTTATTATTTCCAGTTCTCAACCATTTCTTTGAGTAATTGGTCGACTTGAACAACTCGTTCAATGTATTCTCTACTTTCATTAAAAGATATGAAACCGGTATGTTTTGAGTACGGTCCATCTCGACAGCAATAGAGAATTTGAAATCAATATTTTTATCCTCTGCTACTTTTACATAAGCAGAAAAAATCTTCTTGAATTGTTTGATATAATAGTCTGTTCCCAATGGTCTGAATTCAAACTTAAATCCATCAATGCCCATCAGTTTGGCAGACCTCATTTCGTATTCATACGAATCGCTATTCTCCATGGGGTTCCCCATCATTGAAACTTGCGGAACAGTTGTTCTATAATACTTTTTTACTTCGGTTTCTCCCAAGGTGGATTCGTATTTCATCCCTTTCAAATAAGCATCATTGATACTGAAATTATAGTAGGGGTGATTCAGCGCCAAGACTACTTTTTCAGGAAAAAATACGTCAGCCGTTTCTTGAACTGGATCTGAAACTTGAGCAAAAGCAGTACTGCAAAGGGTGCAGAAATAAAGTAATAAGTGTAGTATAGATTGATATTTCATTTCAATAAAGTATTAAAAAAATTGTGACTCTAAGTACGTGTTCCATTCACAATATCATCGATAACAGTATTAAAAATCAAGATTCATCAACAAATAGACACTTATAAAAACATTATTTGGACGCAAAGAAAACATTTGCAATACTACCTTTATAAATCTCCTTTTTGATCAGCACTTACTTTTAGTAAATACACCTGAAGTGGTTGCATCTTGAAAGTTGGTTGGAGTGTTTCTGACGTAATCACATCTGTTATTTTGATACTTTCTTCCCCCTTTGGTAGATCAATTTTCAATGTTGATTCTGACTTTCCAACGTTGACAATAGATACCCACTTGTCTTTTTTCTCATCTTCAAAATAACGCCATACGCAACCTTTATGACTCGTTGCATTTTCTTCTGAAATCTTTAGTGAAGTTGGAGCTACTAGATCTAAAGTTTTGGCTTGAATTTCATCTGAATTTTGAGCAATAATTAATATTCCTTTTCCGGCTTTCAAAGCAGTTAAGGACTGACCGTATTCATCTTTCAGAACACTCTTTTTATCCATCACAATTTTTCCACCTTTATCTAAATACGATTGCAAGGCATCTCTTTCGCCAACGGTCATAAATGGCGTTTCTTCAATCACCACTACATCCCAATCTTGATGAGGTTGTGTATTCAAAATTCCTTCGGTTACAAAACCAACTGCTCTTCCTTCAAACAAGAAACGCTCATAGGCATGATACTCTTTGTCCATATGATTGTCGATATTGATAGCTGATGTTTCGGAGTGAAATACACGGATCGGTTTTCTTAATTTCTGTATCTTAGTCAACAACTCAGCATTGGCATTCATATCCATATACGTCAGTGTAATTTCATTCAATACGCGTGGCATTTGTGTCAAAGAAGCGGCATAGCCTTTTGAATTTTTTCTTAATGAACCGTCTTCTCCTCTTGGCCAAAACCATGTTTGAATCACATCTAAACCTAACATTGTTGCCAACCAATACGTTGCTCTTGCGTACTCCGGTTTCATTTTTAATTCTCTAAAACGGATCGTTGAGATAAAGTGGCCTTCTGAATTAAAGACTAACTTTTCTGGACTCACTGATTTCATAAAATCATATCCCATACACATCTGCCTCCAATCAAAGTAATATTTCGAAGCCCATTCTGGCTCTTTCTTTTGCCACATATCTGAATACACTGCTCCTGCATCATTACCAATCACGGTAGATAAAGCTGTCAAAGCCTCTAAATCGATACCATGATCTCTTGTGTTTTCTGAAAAGAGATGAGGCATAATTTTGATATGTGTATTTCCTTCAGGGTCGTATTTATGAATTTCATCGGATAAAAACTGAAACCATTCCACTCCTCTCAATTGATTAAAACGCATCCAATCGTACCAAACAGCAGTTCCTTGTAATTCACCTGCCATCGGGATTGTCACCTTCACACTCTCAAAGTCAGCATAATCTGTTTCCCAAACTTGATTTAATGTCGATATGTTCTGATGCTTTTCTTTTAGGTAATTTCTAAACTTTTGAAGTGTAAAATCGGAAACCGTACCCGTATCCCATGATTTCGCTTTGGTGTGCCAATGGGGTTCATTCGCAAGCATATAACCCAAACTACTATACTTCTTTCCTTTGGTATGAGGTATCACTTCTTTAAAAAGTAAACTCACTAATTCTTTGGAAGCAGGATGATCGATATCGTAATCAAAATATCTTCTTTTCCCTACTGATGCTTCTGGGTATTTTTCTGTAAACCACTCTGGCGGACTTAAGTGATTGATAAATGCCGTACCAATTCTACCGCTTGGTTTATTGATTAAATCTTTCTTGAAACGTTGTTTTAAAGTTCCCTTTTCATCTTCCAAAAAACGTGTAGATAAGAAAATACCATCTAAGTTGCCATGGTACTCTGTAAGGTAATCCGTCTTCGGTTTCCATGAATAATCCGCTAAGAAAACAGGCTGACCATTGTACATCACATCATCACCGACAATTTTCGTTTTGCTCCAATCAATAATCGGCACCTCTTGTTTACTGATTTTGCCTTTTAATGCTAACGATAATCTTTCTTTTCCTTCTTCCAACATCAGTAAGATTTCATTTCTTTCGAAAGTCGGCAATTCCTCCGCTGTCTTACGTGCCTCTTCCTTATACTTCTTTACTTTCTTAAATAAGGCTTCGTTTCTGTCAATGTTCTTTTCGTCCCAATCAGCAAATTGACCGCATATTTCAGCCGTTCTGATTGTACTTTTCTCTTTTGTCACATCAATCCCTTTCTTCTCCGCTTTTTTAATCAGCGTTTGAAGGGCTTTTTGTTTGGTGGCTATCGCTTCTTTTAAATCTTGTGCTTGTGCAGAAAATGTGATACACAATAATAGAAGGATAAAAAATGGATAGTTTGTTTGTCGTTTCATATTCGTAAGTATTATTAGTGGCTCGCACACCACGACTAAAGTCATGGGCTAGTGATACTGACTCCAACAACACTAAAGTGATGTTTCCGTTTTTAACCTTCAAGACTTCAGTCTTGATTAGGTTACTCTATCACCTGCCCATAGTTTTAACTATGGTGTACGAACCACCTGTTTATTTCTTCAAAACTCTAAAAGTCTCTTCCCCCTCAACCGTTACATAATAGGTTCCTTTTTGAAGTGATTCCATTTCCAAAACAGTATTATAATCGTGGCTTCTCAACGAAAGTACTTTTTTCGCATTACTATCGAAAACTGTAATGTCGTATTCTTTTTGAGTGCCATTGATATGCAACTGACCTACCGTTGGATTAGGGAAAACTTCAAATAGAGGTTTCACTTCTTTAGTTTGCATCAATAATTTAATTGGAAATTGATGCCCTTCGTACATTTCAAAATCATAACCCAAAGAAGGAAAGGTTTGACCGAATTGAGACGGCATGTAATACACCTTCGCAAAAGGGTCTGAAACATCCGCCTTAAGGTGTTTTCCTTCCGACTTGTAATTGGTCATAATCCAATATTTTCCTTTTTCCAATTCGATATCTTGAATGGACAATTGGAAGTTTTTCTCTGAGAGTTGTACTACCTCTGAAGTAAATAACAACTCCCCTGGACCATCATTATCATCAGCATAAATTCCAAATTGGACTTCTACTTCGGTTCCATTGTTTTCTAATTGAATACCATTGACTGTCCCATCATTTTCTAAGAGATAAGGAACTCCTACTACATAATCAGAAGATGATAAAATATCGGTATCGAAGGCGGTTGTTTTATTTTGAGCGAATAAAAATGTTGTATTCAACAAAAGCGAAATCAAAAATAGCTTTTTCATGTTTTCTTTGTTTAAAAGGTTTAAGAGATTATTCATAGATATAGTCGTCGTCTGAAGCGCCGGTGGTAATGACTCTGGCTTCATTTCTATACACTACTTTATCTCCCGAAAAAGCTCCTCCTTGTACTGTAATCGCTGATTCGTTCGGAATATTTACATTGTATCGGCCCGTGATATTTCCAACTGTATTTTGAGAGAATTTAGCCGTAAACATGATCGGTGCGATAGGATGCGTTTTATAACGCTGTCCGCCGGCATCTTTGATAATCAATGAATACACTCCCGGTTTTGGCGATCTGCTGTTTCTCACCGTCACCAATTTTTGACGGGCCAATTCAGTCATAAATCTCAACCCTTCAATTCCTGTATCTGCCGGATAATTGGAAGCGACAAGGTTGTTTGTGCCATTAGAAACTCTATTGGTGATGGTCTGCTTAAAAGTGATATTCTCAAATGTGGCATTTGTAAATTTCCCTCTTCTTGATTGTGGCAATAAACTCGCTGACGCAATGTAAAGGGTCGATAAACTATTTTCTGCATACAGATCCGTAGCGTAAATGTTATTACAAATCTTAGAGTGAGGTTTGATGAACAAAGCGCAAAAACCTAATTTATTCGATACATTTTTGATGTAAATATCATCAATTGAACCCATTTTTTGATTTGGGGTTAAATTCAAATCATCATTGGCTTTTCCACTTCCCGGCTCCAGTCTTACCGTGATTCCTTGCTCCCCTTCCAAATTCTCCATGTAAATACGCTTTCCACTGAAAGGCTGTACCAAGGCATATCCTGTTCCAATTCCCGTTGCTTTTGCATTTTTCACCACGCCTTGCATAGGAATTCTATTGAATGTCGATAAATCATAATTCAATCGACCACTGGAGTCTCTTCCTAAGAATTTACTATCGGCCACCAAAAACACGGAAGGGTTTAAAGTGTAATTATCCGTGATGATAAATCTCGAAATCGCAAAATTCTTAACATAGGCTACCTTAAATGGTGTAGCTGTTTCGAGCGGTGCAAAATTGCTTAAATCAATCTCAAACCAAGTCGATGCACTTTCTGAAGCACCAATAATTTCAACATTGGAAATCACGGCTTGATTAGTACTAGAATTTCTACCTAAATTAAATAAGGTATTGTTCCCTCCACTTCTATCAATGATAAATTTCACATTGTTGCCAACCTCAATTCTGATATTGGATTTAAGGTTGATCTGCCCCAAAGTATACGTCCCTGGGTTGAACTTGATAACACCTCCACCAAGGCCAGAAAGCCGATCAATTTCACTATTGATTTGTGAAGCTGTCGCAATACCATCTCTATACACAACAGTCTCATTGACCGTCACTTTATCAATAAAGAAGGTGAGGTTTTTAGTACCTACAGTTGCTCGTGTTGTACCCACTGTTCGTTGAGCATAGGTGGAAAAGTGCAGACACAACGAAGTCATGCCTATTAAAAGTAACTTGCCAATCCAGTTACTCTTAATGTGATTGTAAGAATAATTCATTGTTCATTTCATTTACAGAGTATCTTATTTAATACTCTAATTTTCATTTCAATATTATAGCTAGCTGTTGATCTCAATACTTAGTTTGCAAACTGCTTGAATTGATTTCTGGCTCTAATGTAGATTGAAATAACAAAATGAACGTTGTTTTCCGTTAGAATGATGTTTCTATTGCAATGAAAATGAATGTACAATCAGGCACATTAAAATGATGGTAGGTTACGTGGGAATAACGTTAATGGTTTGTGCACCATGATTAAAATCATGGGCAGGTGATACTGACTCCAACAACACTAAAGTGATGTTTCCGTTTTTAAACCTTCAAGACTTCAGTCTTGGAAAGGTTTGTTTATCACCTGCCCATAGTTTTAACTATGGTGCATGAACCACTTGAATTAAGTACTATGAAAGTAGATATGCAATGCTTCGTAGACCCATAATTGAAATTATGGGCTTTTGGGAAGATATCTCATTTATCAACTTTTGATTAATATATTTTGACTTCTCTGTATTTTGAAAGATAAAAGAACTCAAATACATTGAAAAAACATAAAGTTTATAATAGAAGTTGAAAAGAAGGATAGCCTCCCAAAAGCCCATGACTTCTAGTCATGGTGCACGAAATTTAGCCAACCCCTTCTTCCATCAAAAAATCACATATCTCTCAACTGACCATCTTCTTTAATGATCACTTCCTCAAAACCTTTGATTTTGTTTTTACCAATTTCCACATTCTTACAGTGGTTGAATTCAAAAATTGGACGATCAGGGTGGATCTCTTCTAATTCATTATTTTTGATGATTTCGTTTCCTTTTATCAATAAACCATCCACATTATACGCCCATACAATTCTGCTATCAAAAGTGTTGATTTTGTTATTGATAAAGCGGATGTTTCTATCATAAATTGCTTTCTTATCGGTTGCTTTTCCTAATCTTGGTGTGATATAAAGCACCGCATGTTCCATTCCACTTGTGGCACAATTATAAAAAGTGTTGTTCTGAATCAATACATCTTCTACCTGCCCCGATTCAAACCAATGGAATGATTCTCCTCTAAAGAAAACGGCCGACATACTTGATGAAAAGTAGTTCTCTTCAATCACAATTTTCTCTGGCGTTTTCAGTACAATATTTCTCGCTCTATGATTTTGCATGGTACATCCTCTCATTGTAAACTCCGGATTCCATGTTTTATTTTCCATCAAATCACCACTTTTCAGTGCCGATGGAAGATCATTTTCAAACGTCAACTGAGTGTATTCCTCATTGAGTTCTTTATAAGAAGCTACTTTTAAAACTTTCGCTTGACGGTCTGGACTTGGTTGGTGAATCCACCAAATTTCATCTCCTTTTCCAGCAAACTGAAAACCGTATTGTTGGTAGTGTTCCAACTTCACAATCACACTTCTTTTATCTACTACTTTATCAATAGAAACATATGTTCCATGCACGTTAGTGGCATCATCCAGCATATTTTCAAAACGACAATTTTCCACCAAAACTTTTCCTTTTACATTACAAAAGTGTGTGGCATCAGCAGTAGATGAAATCAATCGATCGCTGTCTTTACTTGTGTATACACCACTGTTTTTGATAATTACATTTTCACTTCTCTCTGCCAAAAAGCCCATTCCTAGAGCATGATGAACAATTACATTATCAAAAGAAATATCTTTAGAAGAGATCATTTGAAAAGCGGGTGCATATCGGTTATCGCCATGCGGTCCTTTAAAATTGATCTTACTGTTTAATGTAGGAAACTGTCTCATTGGACCATGGAAACGGTACTTATTGCCCTCTAAGCGTTCTACTTTTTCAGGTCGTCCATTTAAATCCAATGCTCCGTGTGCCACTGCTTTTGTTTTCGGATCAAAAGTCAATGTGTTTCCTAAACTAGAGTAAGTGAAATGCTTGATATTAGGAAACTGTAATTGTCCTTTTCTAAGTTGGAATGAATATCCCTCTGTATCCATTACTACATCCATCCACTCTTCTTTTTCATTGACGGCTACGACCTTTCCCTGTATTGTAAAAGGTACTTTCCAGTCAATTTTGATGTTTTTGATGCTTACATTCTGACAATTTTCAATCAAGAAAGGAAACATCTGACCATTAAAAATCAGCTCCGTATTTTTGCCTTCAATGGTTACTTTTTCAAAGTTTTCAAAAGGGAAAGCAATACGTTTGATTCCGTTTTTATGGTTGGTGATAGGACAGTATTTTTCGTAGGCGAAATCAGGTTGGAAATAATATTTCCCTTCCTCAAAAACCAATTTAATTTCTTTGTCATTTGCGTTTTCAATCGCTTCACGTATTATGGGAGTCATATCCCTGTCCCCTTGACGAGGAATAGGAATAATTTTCTCCGCATAAGATGGTACCACGAATACCAAAATTAGAAATTGAATTATGAATAATTTCATGTCGTTTGTTAGTTTAGTTTACGTTGAAGGCTTCCTTTTAATTGTTCCGATTTAGAAACTGCTTTGATACTGATGTCTTTTTTCAAGCTATTGATTTTGATCAAAGCTGTTGCGATACCGGCATCCGTTGTGAGCGTTTCTGTATTCATTAATTGAATATCCCCTTCTAGTGACACATTAATTTCTTCTTGGTGATCGTGTACCAAAGTACCGTTTTCATCCACCACTTTGATATAGGCAAAAACCACATCTTGGGAAGCTAAAGGCACTGCTCTATCTGCCAATACAATTGATAAATGATGTGCTTTTTCAGGTGTTTTCACCCAATCTTCTCTTACTTTTTTTCCTTTGATATACCCTTCCGCTCTTAGCGTTCCTTTCTTAAATTCTTCCAAGGCAAAAGTAAATGGAGGATGTGAAAGATTTGTTGATTTTTGGTCTTGATCTGGCTTTTGCTCACCAATCAATTGATCATTAAGATACAGTTTTACTTGCTCACAATTAGAATATACTTTCAGGGATAAAGGGGAGTTTTCATCCCAATAAGAAGCAATTTTTACCATGGCATCTTCTTTTTTAGAAGCGTCTTTTTGAGATTGATAAAAATAATAAGCGAATTTCTCAATCCTAAAAATGTCTGCGATCCCAGAAAATTCGATGTCCTTATGGTAGCCTCTATTGTAATCAAACATCACCCAATACCCGTCTCCAAAAGCAGTCGTTTGTAAGTTGTCGTTTAATGCTTCTTGAACATTGTAAGCCTGTTGTAATAATCGTTTTTCACCGTAGGCTCTCGCTTGTCGGCTTGACGTTTCATATCGTGTTTGTTTGTCTAATTGATGTTGATTTAGACCTGCATTTTTTGAGTAATATTCCCAATCACCATACTCAGAAACAAAGTAAGGTCCCTTCCAGTGCTCCTGATCGTCAGGATGTAAAATACGGTGTTGGCGTGCTTGGAAGAACACATCATACCCCTCGTTCATCCAACCTGCTGAGTATGATGTTCCAATTGGATATTCTTCCTTTACAATCGCACTTAATTTCTTTCTAAATTCCAACGGCATTTTTGTCTCATTCAAAGAAACTTCCCAAAGCAATACATTCGCATGGTTTCTATCTCTCCTGATTAAATCTCTTGCCGTTTGGAAAATCTGATTTCTAAAACCATCCGTTGGTTTGTAATATTGCCATCCTAAAATGGCATCAATTGTCAATAAACCCAATGAATCACAAGCATTCATAAATGCTGTTGAATGTGGGTAATGCGACAAACGAATGACATCAAAACCGGCTTCTTTGATCAATTTTGCGTCACGGATTTCTGCTTGTTCAGACAATGCATAACCCACAAAAGGATACTCTTGATGCCTGTTTGTTCCTCTCAAATATCTTTTCTGTCCATTGATATACAATTCAGTCCCTACAAACTCCACTTTCTTAATACCAATTGTCGTTCGCTGTTGATCCACCACTTTACCATCAACGGTCACTTCCGTCATCAATTGATATAAATTAGGTGAGTGCGTATCCCAAAGTTTTGGTTTCTTTACACTCAAATCTTGTGTAACTGTTTTTGTATTATTAGATGAAAGTTCAAAAGCTGAGCCTTGGAATTTCATCACTTTTTTATTTTTAAAGTAAAGCGTTTGCGACACTTTTACTTCCTGTACTTTGGAAGTCGTATTCTTTACTTCTGTCTTAATTTTTAATGACGCCTTATTCGCATTTACTTCAGGATAATTGACGAAAATACCACCTCCAGCTACTTTCTCTTCCAACAGTGGAAACGTAATATGCACTGGATTTTTCTCGATCAACCACACATTTCTGTAAAGACCACCATAGGTATTGAAGTCTAATATTTTTAAGGGTTTCGGCCCCGTAATCTCACTATCTGTATTATCCAACTTCACCACAATCACATTTTCCTTTTGAGGAGCAACGTAATCTGTCATATCAACGACAAACGGCAAATAACCACCAAAATGTTTCTTGACATATTGCCCATTGACCCACACTTCAGCAATGTTCATCGCCCCTTCAAACTCCACAAAAATTCTTTTCTCTGCAGGGTTCGACTGCACTTTAAATTTCTTTCTATACCATGAAATTCCCTGCCATTGATCATTCACTACCAAAGGCTCTAATCGTGTAGTATGTGGTAAGGTGACTTCCTCCCACTGACTATCATCAAAATCTATTTTATGAAGTTTATCTACATTAAGTGGGGCCTCCTCTCTTACAAATTTCCAAGAACTATTAAAGTTCACTCTATCACTTCCAAGGGCTTGAAATGACAGTATAAGTAGTACAATATTTAATCCTATCAGCTTCAACATTTTTATCTCATTTCATTCAAAATATTCGATGTCACTACCCAAATATCAATGAATAATAAAAATTTGATGTTGTTCTCCGTACATGATCAGTCCTTTTACGTACGACTTTTCTATCAGATACAGTACAACCTAGCTGACAGTATTAAAAATAAGGGTTTTACATAGATTCAGACCAATAATTAATCCTAAATGAAAAAGCTGAATTGACTAAAACATACATATTAAAAACGCAAAACCACCCCTATTTTAGAGAAAAAAATGACCTTGTCAATGGTATTAAAAACCATGTTTCAAATGTTAAACGATAGTGTCACTTGGAACTGATTATTGTCTCCTATCTTCGAAATGAAAGGAAATAATACAAAATCTAATTTTACGATTGAAATGAATATGATCAAACAACTTTTTTATATAGGACATTTCCTCCTATTTTTTCTATTAAATATTAGTACCTACGCCAAAGAACCGCCCAATATCATTTTACTTTTTGTAGATGATTGGGGGTGGATGGATGTTGGCTACCGCAATAATAAATATGTCACACCTAATATAAATCAGCTGAAGGAAGAAAGTATGGAGTTTACGAGAACGTATGTTTCCACTCCCACTTGTAGTCCTAGTAGAGCATCGATTTTGACAGGAAAAGAAGCTGTTCGTATGCAAATGGTGAGACATATTGTACATTCTAATCCTGATGGATCGAATGATGATAAATTCAGTTTTTGGAAAAAAGATCCTGTACAACGTCCATCCATTAATTACCTTCCCTTAGAAGAAGTGACTTATGCGGAAGCCTTAAAAGAATACGGTTATTATAATGCTTTCTTTGGAAAATGGCACCTTGGTCATGCACCTTATCATCCCATTCATCAAGGGTTTGATGAGCAAAACGGAACAACCAACTGGGGACATCCGAAAAGCTATTACCCACCTTATTTTAAGTCGGGATTTGGTGAAATGAAAGAGGGGGAATTCTTAACGGATAACCTCACCAATCAAACCACTTCTTTTATTAAAGATTACGATAAGGAACAGCCTTTTATGATCTCGCTTTGGTACTATGGTGTGCATGGTCCACATGTAGGGAAAAAAGAGCACCTTGATCTATACAAAGGTTTACCTAAAAGGGAACAACAATATGGGGCTATGGTCACTGCGGTTGATGAATCTGTTGGGCAGATCAGAGAGGCTTTAAAATTGAAAGGTTTGGATGAAAATACGATCATTATTCTGACTTCTGATCAGGGTGGATTTTTCTCTCAAGCTCCATTAAGTGGTGGTAAAATTGGCGGTAATACGTTGGGTGAAGGTGGTGCTAGAGTACCAATGTTGATCCATACGCCTGACCCTTCTAGCCACAAAAAAGAAATCGACACTCCGGTTTCTACGATTGATATCTTTCCTACGTTAATGGAAATCGCCTCTCAAAAGAAATATAAAAATACTGGGATTCAAGGGGTCAGTTTGTGGTCTACTATCAACGGAAAAAAGAAAATAAAGGATAGAAACCTCTACTTTATGAGAAGCTATGAGGATCAATATGCTTCTGTTATTCAAAACGATTGGAAGATGGTGAAATACCATAGCGGGAAGAAAACTTTATTCAATATCGCTTTGGATCAATCCGAGAAAAATGATCTGTATATGGTAGAAACAAAGGTGGCGAAGGAGTTGGAAGAAGCTTTATTGGATTGGGAAAATGAAGTGTATTCTACTTGGGAGAAGGTGGATCCGCCAGTCAATTAAAACCCGAACAAATACAAACGTTTTTGATAGAAGTCAGAGACTTCTAAAGATCTTTTAAGCACAAGAGACGCTAGCGCTTAACTCTTGCGCTAGGGAGAAGTAGTGCACTGGCGCGAATGTTAAGCGTGAGCGTCATTCGTGCCCACGGATCATCAGAAATCTCCTGATTTCTAAAAACCAGAAACATTTAATGAATTAAGATCGACTACTTATAATTTTAACTATGGTGCAAAAACCATAAAATCATCAATAAAAAATGAAATACATTAATTATACTTTCATCTTGTTTATCTTTTTGTTTTCACAATGTGCAATGAATACAGCACAACAAGAGAAAAAACAAGTGAATATTCTATGGCTTTTCGGGGAAGACATTGACCCTTGGATGCCCGTGTACGGTGACTCAACTATCCAAACACCAAATATCGATTTCCTAGCTCAAAATGGTGTAACTTTTACCAATTGTTTTTCGATGTCTCCAGTATGTTCACCAGCTCGTTCGGGGATTTTTACAGGAGCGATGCCAACAACTATTGGTACTCATAACCATCGTGCAGGACGAATGGTCAACAAACCACTACCGGAACATGTAAAAGTACTTCCTGAGCTTTTCAAAGCAAAAGGGTACCATACTTTTAGTGAAGGAAAAGATGACTTCAACTGGTCTTATGATTGGAATGATTACTGGACGGGAAGTTATACTGAGAAAAAGCATTTTGGTAAAACAGGAACGGGAAGCTGGAACGATAGAAAAGAAGGGCAACCTTTCTTTGGGGTAATTGAGCTTTATGGTGGAAAGAATAAAAAGAAGCCGGAGCATTTAGTTGATCCTAAGGAGGTGAAAGTAATGCCTTACTACCCAGATATTCCATCTATCAGAAAGCAAATTGCAGATCATTATAACCAGATTAAAGTGACGGATAATGAAATTGGGGAGTTAATCAAGCAATTAAAAAAGGATGGCTTGTATGAAAATACCATCATTATCTTCTTCTCTGATAACGGTTATAACCTCCTGCGTGACAAGCAATTTTTATATGATGCAGGACTTCATATGCCTATGATTATTTCATCTCCAGGCAACCCTGATTTATTAAAACAAAGTGGTGTAAGAGAGGACCTGATGAGCTTACTTGATTTAACGGCTACAACTTTACATTTGGCGGATATTGAAGTACCCGAATACATGGAAAGTCAAAATGTTTTTGATAAAAATTATCATAGAGATTTTGTAATCGGAGCGAGAGACCGTTGTGATTTCACGATTGACCGTATTCGTTCGGTGAGAACTGAAAAATTCAAATACATCAAGAACTTTATGACTGACCGACCACTGATGCAATTGCAATACAGATCGCATAAGAAAAGTACGATTGCAGTGATGGAAGCCTATAAAAACGGTGTAGAATTTAGCAATGATTGGCTTTCTGACACTCGCCCTGCTGAAGAGTTGTATGACCTTGAAAAAGATCCATATGAACTACATAATTTAGCATCTAACCCTGATTATCAAGAGCAGTTAATGCATCATAGAAAGACTTTAGAACAATGGATTGAAGAGACAGATGATAAAGGGCAATACCCTGAATCTCAAGAGCAGTTGAAAGCTGTTTTTGAACGTTACGGGGAGCGATGCATCAATCCTGAATTCGATTTTCTAAAAGAAACAAAGTAATAGTTAATATATAGATTTTTGAAGCCACTTCTGCTTTGCGGAGGTGGCTTTTTTGTGTTTCGTGCACCACGACTAAAGTCATGGGCAGGTGATACTGACTCCACCAACACTAAAGTGTTGCCTCTGTATCTTTAACCTTCAAGACTTCAGTCTTGATAAGGTTACAGTATCACCTGCCCATAGTTTTAACTATGGTGCACGAAACATAAAAACTAATTTTTGAAAAAGTCTCGTTTTCAAGTATATTCAATTACTAAGGAAACTATTCTCAATAATTAAAGCTACGATTCAATATGTCTCACTCCAATAATAACTTATGGATTCATTTAGTTTGGTCTACAAAAGAAAAACGTCCTTTTTTTACTAAAGGTATTTTAGACAATAAGATATTACCACTGATAAAAGAGATTGCAATCAAAGAAGGTTATCAAATTGATGCTATAAATGGGTATAAGGATCATATTCATTGTCTATTATTACTTCCTAACTCCGTTTCACTATCTACACTCGTGAAACATTTGAAAGGTAAAAGTTCTTTCTTAATTAATGAAAGTGAATTCTTTAAGGATAAATTCCAATGGGGTATTGGCTACTTTGCAGTTTCTGTGAGTCCTAGATTTATTAACTCTACTAGATCTTATATTAGTACTCAATGGGAGAAACATGAAAAGTTGAGTTTAGATGCTGAACTTGATTATTTTGAGTCGCTTACTACTGCTCTAACTTAAAATGTTTCGTGCACCACGACTAAAGTCATGGGCAGGTGATACTGACTCCACCAACACTGAAGTGTTGACTCCGTATTTTTTAACCTTCAAGACTTCAATCTTGATAAGGTTACAGTATCACCTGCCCATAGTTTTAACTATGGTGCACGAAACATTTCAATTATGGGTCTGCGTAAAGTCACAAAAAAACGGGTAGCAAAACCACTTGGTCTCACCACCCGTCCTATTATTTACTCTATTCTAATATTATTTCACTTGTACTTTTGTTGTGTATTGACTTCCGTTTTTGGTGGTCATCTTGAATAGATATAATCCACTAGTCCACCCTTCAACTGGGATTTTGATTGAAGCTGTAGTTTTGTCAATAGATTGGATCAATTGTCCTGTTACTGTCACGATCGTTACATTAACGACCTCATCAGAGACTACATTTACTTCAGAAGAAGCAGGGTTTGGATATACCTTGATATCTGTACCTTCTAAAGAAATGTTTGTTGGATCTGCTTCTGTGATTGTGATCAAATCTTGTTGAGATGAAGTATCAGAACCATTTTCATTGCTTACTGTCAAGGCTACCGTGTAGATACCTACAGCTGCATACGTATGCGTTGGGTTTTGAACATCAGAAGTAGTACCATCACCAAAATCCCACGACCATGAAGTCGCATCCGTTGAAACATCTGTAAATGTGATTTCTTCATTTACTTTTGCCTCGGTCACACTTGCATTAAATGAGGCTACCGGCATGTTGATTACATTCTCTGGATTCACCACAATATCTAATGTTTTTGTATCAGATGCTTCACCATTCATTACTGTCAAGGTCACTGTAAATGTACCTTCAGAAGTGTATGTATGTGATGGGTTTTGCTCATTAGAAGTGGTTTGATCACCAAAATCCCATGACCATGAAGTCGCATCAGTGGAGACATCTGTAAATACAATCGCTTCTCCCAAAATAATTTCTGTTTTCGACGCCGTGAAATCAGCTACTGGTAATACAGAAACCACTTCTTCAGTAACAGTGATATAATCATTTTTTACTTCCTCATCCTGTCCATCTGCATTTGTTACAGTTAAAGTCACCGTGTAAGTACCTGCTGTAGTATAGGCATGGGTTGGATTCTGTTCATCAGAAGTAGTTTGATCACCAAAATCCCATGACCATGAAGTCGCATCAGTGGAGGCATCCGTAAACGTTACTGTTTCGTTTTCTTCCACTGCTGTTTTATCCGCTGAGAATGCAGCTACAGGAAGCACTGGCTGAGGGTTGACAGTGATTGTCATTTCTTTCTCAGCTGACGAAGAAGCATTAGATGCTGTAAGTGTTACAGTATAAGTTCCTGCTGCTGTATATGTATGTGCTGGATTTTGTACATCAGAAGTAGTTTGATCGCCGAAATCCCAAGCCCAAGCAGTAGGTGCACCTTCAGAGGTATCAGTAAACTGAATTTCAGTACCCAATGTCACTTCCATCGATGATGCGGTGAAGTTCGCTTGTACTTCTGGTTCATCAACATGCTCTGTCAATAACACGATATCATCAATATCCAACGTACCGTACCAGTTTCTGGCCATGGCTATGGTTGCATTAAAGTCTTCAGTAGCTTCAAAAGCAAGCGTATGTGTGTACCAATCCGAAGTTGTTCCGTCTTTGTATTGATCACCCCTGGCTCTTGGAGCATTGGATTCAACATCCATGATTAATGGGAAGTGAATAGCTACACCTCTTGTTCTTACAGATAAAATATACTTTTTACCCGCTTTGAATTCAATCACGGTATTTGTTCTAATCTGACCATTTGCCGATGCTGAAGCACCACCATCTCCGTATTGCATATATTGATTGCCTTCCTCTTCCAATACAGTCAACGTTCTCGGTAGGTCAGGTTGTTGGAAAGCCACATAATGGAATTTACGTGCATCCGTTCTTTCCTCTTCTAATAAAGCGGCGTTTACATCATATTCGGAGAAGTTATTGTTGTATACCACATCATAAGTTACAGCTGAAACTTCTACCGATTGAGTCGATGTTGCTTCTTTTTTATCATTAGCGATTTTCAATGAAACTTGATAAGTTCCTCCTTCAGCATAAGTATGTACAGGGTTTTGTTCGTTTGATGTAACACCGTCTCCAAAATCCCATAACCATGAAGTGACCTCACCTGCTGATGTATCCATGAATTTAATAGTCTTTGGATCATCAAAGCTTACTACATTATAAACAAAAGTAGCTTCCAACTCAGGCACTGCTACTACAGTAATGTAGTTTTCTTTTACTAGCTCATCTTCACCATCCTCATTGGTTACTTTTAGTTTGACTGTAAATTGTCCCACTGAAGCATAAGTGTGAGATGGATGCTGTTCATTGGAAGTTGTACCGTCTCCAAAATCCCATGCCCAAGATGTAATCGTCGTTGTAGATTCATCTGTAAACTGTACTGCTGTTCCTTCATCTACTTGCGTAGCATTAGCTGAAAATTCTGCAGTTGGTAAGATACCTACAGTAATGTAATCTTCTTTAATTAGCTCATCTTCTCCAGTATCGTTGGTTACTTTTAATGATACTGTATATACACCGGCTGTTTGATAAGTGTAGAATGGATTTTGATCTACTGAAGTTCCTCCATCACCAAAATTCCATAACCAAGCCGTTGGTAAGTGTGCTGATTCATCTTTAAAGCTTACTGTTAGTGGCTTGTCACCTGTTACTCTATTGACCGTAAACATCGCATCAGGAGCAAATAGTTTTCTTACTAAAGTTTCCGTTACGCTAGTGTTTTCGGTTCCAATTGTTTTGGTATTGGATATCTCATCAAAACCCTCTACCTCTACAGAATAGTTAATAATGTCTGATTCGCTCAATCCCATAAACACAACCGCACCTCTTACGTCAGTGGTAAATGTTTCGGCATTGTCAGTATTTGTTACCACTACACCGGGCATTGGTTTTCCGCTTTCATCTTTTAGTAAAATCGTAAAGCTATACGTTTCAGGAACGAAAGTTTTCAACATTACATTCACTGCAACATCAGCATTATATACTGAGAATTGTCCTTCTTTTATATTAAAACCATCTTTCTCAATTGTATAAGCTTTGCCTTCAATATTAGAAGACATCAATGATACATTACCATCTGCATCTGTAGTTTGATCATCAAAACCTGATACTTTTACAACAGCACCCTCAATTGGAGCATCATTTTCATCCTTTACGTTAAAAAGAACTGTACGCTCTTGATCTCCTACAAATACACTCTTTACCACTGCTTTTACATCATCAATATAAAGTACTCCTGTTCCATCAGTATTGTTATTGAAACGGAAACCGACCCAGTTCAGTAACGCGGACTCAGAGAAGTTTTTCACGGCTACCTCTTGCTCCACTGTTAACCATTTCCCTTTTTCCATTTGTGAAATGTCAACAGCCAATACTTGTGGTGCTGTATTATTGAACTTAGAAAGTAAAGAGATTTGGCTTAATGTTGCTGCAGCATCAATGTATAATTTAAAAGAAACCATCATGTGCTCTTCCTCAATTGTTACATTGGACTGTAAACCACTCTTAGGCGTTCGATTGTAATTTCCACTTGCAATTTCAGTATCGATTTGAACTTTTAATGAAGAAGATCCACCCCAAGCCATTTCATCTGTAATAGAATAAATAGCATTGGTCGCCCAATCCGCACTCGTTGTATTTTCCTCAAAACCAAAAGCACACGAGTTGATCAATGAGTTTGGATTGTTCATACAACCATCAGCAACTACTTCCTCTTGAACATCTGTCACCCTAATATCATCAAAGTAGATTGAAGTTTTTTCACCTGCATCTGCTACTTGAATCTGTAATTTGATTCTCTTGAAATCATTTAACTCATCTGGTGTAATTTCTTTTTTCAATACTACCCACTCACCCTGAGGAATACCTGTTAGGTCAAATTGAGTAACTGGAGAAGTCAAGTCTGCAACTCTTACTTTGTTGATCGTACTTCCTTCTTCAATGAATACTTTCATAGAGAATTCAAGGTTGCGATCAGTTGGAAGAGGGGCTGAGTTTTTATCTACATAAACTGATTTCGTTTTATTTAAAACACCATCATTCGAAAAACGCATCACTCTTTTTCCGTGAGGATTTCCGTTCAAATCTACAATACCAAACTCGCTATCCCCTGTCCATCTAACTCTTACTTTTCCGCTTCCAAGATCAATGAGTGTTGGACCTTCAAAACCAAATAAATGAGAGTTCAAATAGTTTATATCTGAGGGGTCATTCGGAACGTCTTTCGGTGTTTCATCTGCTGGATCTGTACCACCGTCTACTACATCACTTGTCTTCTTTTCTAACTTAATATCATCGATAAATAAGAAGCCCTCACCATCAGGATTTAAGTCTACTTCTCTTACTCTGATTGTCACTTGACCATTTTCGGGGTCACTGTCTTTACCAAAGCTAATACTTCTCTTTAAAGTGACCCAGCCTTCTTCTTCTGTAAGGGCTGAAATATCAAAAGAGTTGACAATAAATAAACTTTGTGCTTTATTATCTTTCAAGATGACATCAAAAGATTTGATCTTATTATTGGCCTTGCCTTTTACTTTTAATGACAACTCATAGTCACCTTCATTCATATACAATGACTTGATAGGCGAGTGAGCGGCTAATGCCACATTTCCAGATACCAATGAAACATCAGACATGTTCAAACTTCTACTTCCTGAAGCTTTTTCATCTTGAGAATAGCCTGCATTCGTACCGAAGAACCAATTCTTCTCTTCGTTATCAATCCATTGACTCCCTTCAAAACCAAATAAAACAGGATCTAAACCTTTAAATTCTATTGGAATTACTTCTTCTATTTCAATATCATCAAAATAAACCGTTGAAGTTGTACCACCGTTGGCTGCTGCATCACCTGGCTGAATTACTAATGAGAATGTACCTTCATTTGACGTACCATTTGCCATTGTAAAATCATAGCTTACATCCACCCATTCTCCGGTTGTTGTGGGTAAGTAAAAAGGATCTAAGTTTGCGCTTGGGTTCTTCATGAAAATTCTAAAACGAGTGGCTGCACTTCCTTCCTCTACATAGACTTTCGCTTTGAACTTGTATTTACCAGCTGATAATTTTACCATACCTGCAGGTGCGTGAGCTGCCCCTCCATTACCAGTTAATGCTGCTGTATGATGGAACTTTAAGCTTAAGTTTCCATTTGCAGGCATTTCGTCAGAGATTGAAAAATCATTACTAGCTCCCATTGACCATCTCTTTGCAGTACCATCCACTACGGCTGTACCTTCAAAGCCAAATAATTCAGGATTTAATGGTAACTCCGCTTCTTCAACTGCTGGTGGCGCTGGGATTTCAGGACCCGATGTCATCCATTGTAAAAACTTCGTGCCTGCACCGTACAATTCGTTTGTCTCAAGCATTTTTTGTTTCAAACTAGCTTCTAATTCTAAAGCCTTTTCCATGTACATTGCATAGTTTTCTCCATCAGTATCAGCCAATTGATTGGTTGTTTCTAATGGATCTACTTCAAGGTCAATTAAATACGCATCATCCTTGTTGCTTAACACTAACTTGTAACGTGTTGTTGCTGCGGAAACCCACCATCCTGCATCTTCTGTAATGAAAACAGTATCATCTTCAGTGACCATTAAATCATCACTTGTATATAAATGAGATTGGTCTTTACCATGTACATCACTCATTGCTGGAAGACCTGCCAAACCTAAAATCGTAGGTCCAACGTCTACATTGACATGAGGTGTTGTTACAATTTTTCCACTAGGAATTTTTCTAGGGTAACGAATCATAAACGGCACTTTTGCAGAGCTTTCATAAGGAACCCCTTTGTTGATACGACTGTACTCGAAAAGCATATCACCATGATCCACTGTATAAATGATGATCGTGTTGTCCAATTGTCCTTTATCTTCCAAAAGTTGTAACATTTTACCAATGTTATCGTCAACCGCTTTCACCATACCCCAATATTCTTGCATATAAAACTCATCAAAAGAGCTATATCTATCAGATTCTGGGTGAACGTCATTATTGTTTTGTTTGTCAGCCCAGTTAGGTCTTGAGCCTTCTATATCGTACGTTAAATCGTAAGTATATGGAGCTGTGAAATTCACATTTCTACACCAATCATGATACTCTGGTGCAGAGTGGTTAGGTGTATGTGGATCTGGAATAGAGATCATCAAACAGAATGGATTCTCAGCGTCAATATCATCTTCCATAATTTCAATGGCCTTGTCTGTAAAAAACTCTGTAGCATAAATCCAATCACCGCTTGGCTTCCCTTGCTCACCCCAATCATATGGAGGAACACCATCTTCATTGAACCATGTCCAGTGTTCTTTTTCAATACGCCATTCGATATTGTCAAAACCAAAGTTTCTGCCTGCTCCCCAAACTTGTGTCGCAGGGTCATCTTTACCTTCCAAGTGCCACTTACCTACATAAGAAGTGCTGTAGCCATTGTCTTGTAATACGTGAGCCCAAGTTTTCATTTCATCGTGCATAGGTCTATCATTACGAGCTGCACCTGTAGAACCAGGATAAAGTGATGTAATGAAAGAGGCTCTTGAAGGTGTACACGTTGGAGAAGATGCATAATGTTTTGTACTTACTGCACCCTCTGTACCTAAACGGTCCATATTGGGTGTTGCAACCTGATCAGTGGCATTCCAAGGATTATAATATTCCTCTTTGGTCAAATTGCCACTATGCATGTCCAATTCTCTGTATTTACTGACAGTCTTGAAACTATGTTCGTCAGTGTGAATAATTAAGATATTAGGCTTGTCTTGTGCAAAGAGTAGATTAGTCATAAAGACTAACAAGACGCCTAAAAAAAGTTCGCTTCTTTTCATACTATACGTTTGTTTATGGGTATAGAAGTACCTACCCATTCGTTATTAATTAAGATTTGATGTGAAAATATTGGCAGATATTTCGTTTCTGAGCGTTATAATATTAGTCCTAACCCCTGTCGGTCTTTGGTGTCTCTATTGTAATAGGAATATGCAGGACTGCATTTTTATAAGATCAAAAAAAGAGTGCTATCTGTCAGTAGACTTCATTAAATTCATTTCATAGTTGTCTGATTAATACATTTTAAATAGATGTAAAAACAACATTTAACAGTTTCAAATTTATTTTGATTGTCTTTTTGAGGCGTGATTTTGAGTGAATAAGATGTAACTAAGCGTTAGAACAATTTTTTTGAAAAATGAAAAAATGGGTATAATTCCGAGAGTTGTCAATGTATAAAATGGTCAATAAACTCGTTTAAATTCATCAAAAACGGAGATTATTTGTATTTATAGCCTTTGTTTGATTTCTTGCTTCCTATAAACCTAATGATGTATTATTATTTAAATAAAAAAGCCAATGAATACTTTATTTTAAATTTGAAGTAAGAATCATCAATAGCGATTAAAACCTTAAAAATCTTCCCTTTACGGAGAGTAATACTTTATTTACCTATAAAAACATCAACAAAAAAATAAACCTACAAATTGCACTCACAACATTTAATCAGCGAATTTTTTTGTGACTCAACAAGCATTGAAATGAAAAGAAAAAATAAAATAATGGCACTAGGAGCTCTCTTAGTAGCAACATTAAGTAGCAATGCCGTAATGGCTCAAAATCCAGCTTCTGATCCAGAGAACAAATTAGGTTGGACACTTAATGAGGATGTAAGTGACGAATTTGAAGGGAATCAAATCAACAAAGATAAGTGGATTGTACAGGGTGAAAATGATCACTATGAGAATAATTTTAAGGGTAGAGCACCTTCTCAATTTGCACCTCATGCGGTCTCTGTAAGAGATGGTCAATTAGTGATAACGACTAGATGGGAGCCGGATTTTAACTTTATCAAAGGTAAACATAAAGGCTACAAGTTTGAAAATATCACAACAGGTGCCATCATTACAAAAAAGAAATTTAAGACAGGTTACATGGAAATCAAATGTAAGCCTGCTGATGCTCCTCTTTCTAGTGCTTTTTGGTTTACAGGGAAAGGTGGTGAATTGGACTTGTTTGAAATCTTTGGTAAATATCCAAAAGATAAACATGTTGAGAAGCTTTATCATACTTCTTTCCATGATTGGGGAAAAGACCGTAAAGATCCACTATGGGGAAAAACAAGTTGGGATAATAAAACACAACTTCCGTTTAGATTAGCTAGCGACTATCATGTGTATGGTTGTGAATGGGGTGAAGACTTCTTGAAACTTTACATTGATGGTAAACTGATCCGCTGCGTAACCAAGGAAGAACTTGGTGATAAATGGGTAATGCACAATGAACAAAAAGTATGGGTAGACAATGAGGTTTTCCCTTGGAAAGTCAACCCTAAAAAAGAAGATATCACGGAAAAAGGAGTAGAGTTTTTAGTCGACTATGTAAGAGTTTGGCAAAGAAAACCTTCTAGTGATATGGCTTGTGAAATGCCTGAAAACATCCTTGAAAACAATGATTTTAATAATGGATTGGAAGGATGGAATATTGAAGGAAAGGTAAAAGCAGTAGCTGGAAAAGGAAAAAACGAATCCGGGAAGAATTATGTGAAGCTAAGTGCTGGAAGGGAAGCTACAATTTCTAGAACAGTAAAACTTAAGCCAAACACGACCTATATTTTATCTGCAACGGCTAGAGCACCTATGACAAATATGGATACGATCTGGCAAAATGGTTGGTTGGGTGTTAAGGCTTTCGGTAAGAAAGGGCAACAGCCAATTATCAAATTCTTTAAAAACTCATGGTACCGTCAAAGCATTTGTTTTACAACAGGTGATTTTGCCAATCAAACGTACATTTATTTTACAAATAAATGGCAAAAGAAAGAGGTACATATTGATGCATTTGAACTTACTGAAGTGACTACTGATCACTTAACATTGGACGGAAAATAGTTTATTTTAATTAATAACACTTTAGTTAATTAATACTGTAGCTCATGAGACTTATTTCAAATTGAATGGTTTCATATCTGCTTAAATTTACACGGTCGGGACTTACAATAATAGCATCATTGAGCATTCATTTCATTCCACTCAATGGTCAAAATATTTATTAAGTTCTTAATTACAATTTTTGATGGGAAGGTAAGATTACCTTCTCATCATTTTTTATATAAACTATGTTGCTTTATGATAATCAGTTCAATCAAGCTAACATCTATCTTTATTTCTCTGTCTGTCGTACAATACAATACTCCCTGCCACAGAAACATTCAAACTTTTAGGTGTATCAAACTTTACAAGAAAATGGCTTTTCTCCATAGCTTGTTTTGAAAGTCCGTGGTCTTCTGCTCCTAGCAAATAAACACACCTTCTGGGGTGATGAAAAGTCTCTAATTCGACTGCTTCTTCCGAAAGTTCCACTCCAACAATACGTGTCCCTACTGGTATGTTTTTAAGGAAATCATCAAAAGTATCATAATGATAATACGGAATGGACTTTACCGCATTGTGGGTATCGCAAGCTTGTTTAGCATATCTATTTCCAATAGTAAAGATAAAACTGGCTCCAAAGTTTTGGGCTGAACGCCACAAGACACCGAGATTTTCAGGTGTTTTTCCATTTTGGATACCAATTCCAAAATATTCGTTTTCAAAATTTTGATTCATACGGCAAATTAAGCAGTTCCTTCTGCATGTTGCAAATATGAATAGCAAATGGTGATTTTTGATGATTCGTGAGAACGTTATACTAAAACCCCCAACACAACTGCATTTAGAAGATAATTATAAAACTCTCGTCTTTTGACCTATAATTAGATATTCATTTATTAGTATCTAAATCGGCATTGAAGGGAAAAGTGTTAAGAATTTCATGAATTGAGCCGTTGAAAATGATTTTGCTGTTTGAGCATCTCAAAACGATGAAGTTTTGATCGAGTTATCCTTTCAAGACGAGAGAAGTGAAATTTAGCTTTTGCGTTCTAAGCCTTGAATTTTTTGCTTCGTTTTTGTGTTAAGACAAAAATGAAGAAGAAGGAAATTTGAAAGTAGGCCCTATAAAAGTTGGCAGAAAGATGGGTAAGAAGTTGACGTTAATTTAGTTTACAATATAATTAGCCTTTACTTGAAAACTGCTT
This sequence comes from Flammeovirga sp. OC4, assembly GCF_000812565.1. Lineage (GTDB taxonomy): Bacteria > Bacteroidota > Bacteroidia > Cytophagales > Flammeovirgaceae > Flammeovirga. Next base: position 76,173 of record NZ_JTAM01000043.1, read on the forward strand.
TGAGTATTCTTTAGGACTAACGCCAAACTGTTTTTTGAAAGTTCTTGTAAAATAGGAAGGGTTATTAAAACCAACCTTATCCATGACATCCAAAATAGAAGAACCATCTACCTGAAGAATCTGTGCTGCCCGTTTCAATCGTATTGTTCTGATAAACTCACTAATCGACATGTTCGTCATTGTCTTCACTTTTCTATACAGTTGTGACCTACTCACTCCTAGTTCTTTGCAAAGATGTTCAACATTCAGATCTGAATTTTCTAAATTTTGCTCTATGTACATCATCGCCTCTTCCAATAACTGCTCATCTTTTGAACTGATTTCGATGGCAGAAGGTGACACCTCAAAAGAAGATGGAGCACCATTTGAAGAAAGGAGGTTTTTAACTCTTGCTGATAATATATCAAAACTAAAAGGTTTTGATATAAACGCATCAGCCCCCATATTGTAGGTGGTCAATTGCGTTTGTACGTCATCTTTTGCTGATAAGAAAATAACTGGAATATGCGATGTATGAGATTGTTCTTTGATGCTTTTACAAAATTCTAGACCATTCATTTCATCCATGGTAATATCAGAAATGATTAAATCAACTGGCTTTTTATTGACGATTTTGAGTGCTTCTGTACCGTCATTCGCGATGGAAACATTGTATAAAGCAGAAAATTTAATATTCAGGTACTGAGTAATATCTTCGTTGTCATCAACGATTAGGATATGAGCTCCTTTCAATTCTTCATCTACCTCTAAGGTGTCAACTTCAGCATTTGCCTCCTCAACAATCGGGGAGTTTTCATCAATATAAAGTTGCTCTTGATCTGTATAAATTTTATCGAAATGACCATTTCCTTTTAGAAGCTGAATAGTGAAAGTACTCCCTTGATTTTTCTCACTCTGTACTGTTATTTTTCCACTATGCTGCTCCACTATCGACTTCGTTACCGCTAGCCCTATTCCACTTCCTCTACCTGATGTTTTCTGTTGGAAATAAGGATCAAAAACGTTGTTAATCACCTCCTTATTAATCCCAACACCCGTATCTTTAACCGTTATCTCAATACTCTCTTTATGCTCTTTAAGCCCTATAGTAATCTCACCATTTTGAGGAGTATATTGCAATGCATTACTCACCAAGTTAAATATCACTTTTTCAAACTGAACAGTGTCAACAAAAGCGATGATTTCTTCTTGGTCTGAGTCTAGTGATAGTTTTATGTTTCTTTTCTCACTTAAAATCTGAAAATGATGAATAGTCTGATGTACAAATGTATTCAGTTCTACCTCTTGAGGAGATATTCTCATTTCTTTATTTTCGAACTTCTGGAAATCCATCAATTCCAACACCAACTTCTGAAGCTTCACGGCATTCTTTCTCACCACTTGTAAATCATGATGCACTTCGGGCTTCAATTCCTTTTTGTAGATCAAGTCCTGTATGGGATCTAAAATTAATGTCAAAGGCGTTTTCATATCATGACAGATGAAAGTGAAAAGATCCAATTTTGCTTTTTGAATATTTTCAGTTTCCTGCTCCTTCAATTCAACAATTTCCTGCTCATGTGTACGCTCCAATTCTGTTCTCTTCCAATGATAATAAGTAAAGATGCTTCCTACCAAAAGTAAAAAATAGACAATATATGCTGATGTAGTAAGGTAAAATGGGGCTTTGAGGTGAATATAGAGTTTAACAGGCTCTTCCATCCACTTGCCATTGTGAGTCAGTAGCTCGAAAGTATGCTCTCCATACGGCAAATTCCTATAAACAGCATATCCATCAGAAGATTCTACCCAATCTTTATCAACTTCAGACATTTTATATTTATAGGTCACATCCTTTTGAGAGTGAAAACAAAAGCCTGTAAAACCTATTTCAATATTGTCTTGATGCGGTGCTAAAGTAATGAGTGAGCCATCTTCCAAAGGGTGCATTAACACTTCATTTCCATTATAACTTTTTCCTACTTTTATCTCTTGATCATCTACTTTTAACGTGGTAAAACTAGGTGTATAGTTTTCTGTAGAAGCATGGTATTTTGATGGCTTAAAAAGAATAAAACCATTATCACTACCAAAAAACAGCTCATTGCTCGGTGAATAATAACTTCTTCTTATTTTATAATAATTTTGACGTATTGCAGAATTAAATTCATAGTTTTCTACAGCTAATGTAGAAGGGTTAAACTTTGACAACCCATAACCACTCATCCATATTTGCCCTTTTTGATCTAACTGTAGCTGTTCTAATTGATTAGTGATAATGCCATCCTTCTCCGTGTATTTTGTAAACTTAGGAGTATTGATATCCTCAGGATTAATAGGACTTTTTACTAATCCTCCACCTAAACAACCAATCCAGAGTGTGTTATCTTTCCCTTTAATCAATGACGCTATAAAATTGGAAGGTAGATCAATTGCCCCGTTTCCTTTATAGAACTTCGCGATGCTTTTTTCTTTCTTTTTTTCATCAACTTTCAGAAGATTCAAACCTATTTTAGTTCCAATCCAGATGTATTTTATGTGCCCCTCTCGATGAGTCACAACATATTTCACCGTATTATGCGTCAAACCTAATTGGCCGTGCGTACGATATCTGTTTACCTTACCTTTGTAATAATCATTTTTTGAAGGAATGTATTCGTACAACCCTGCATTGGTGCTCAACCACATGTGTTGATCTTCATCGATACTCGCATAAGTAATACTCGCTTTAGGATAAGGTGCTATCGGGTTTACCTGCTTTAGCTTTATTTTTTTACCATTGATCAAATCGCTTTGATCCTGTTTTGTGAGGTGATAGGTATTCTGATTCGAAAACAAATAAATCGATGCATCAGGTAGGGGTAAAATCTTCGATATTTTCAAGTTTTTAAAGACAGGATTATGAGTGCTATAATCTACTACTTCTCCTGTCTTACGATTAAAAATACCGAGTCCTTGGCCTAATGTTCCTACCCACAAAATTGAATCTTGATCTTGGTAAAAAGTATAACTAGAAAAAAGTGTATTGGGATTATTTTCATAAGGGTTTTTAAATTGCTCCAAATACCTAAAACTTTTTTCATTAGTAAATGCCCCATTAGACAGTGATCCCAACCATAAAATGCCTTCTCTACTCTCACAAAAAGTAGTGATCGCTTTGTTATTATGTAAAGGATGAATGGAAGTATAAGGTTGATAAGGAATGAATTTGTTTCCCTGATCAGAAGAATACATCAAACCTTTATTCTTCGTTCCCACCCAAAGTGTATTTTCTTTATCCCTATAAATAGATAAAATGGAAGCATTGATATACTTTTTCTTCGGCTTAAATTGTCGATTAATTTGATATAATCCTCCAAAAGTACCCACCCATGCAGTTCCTTTTTTATCTACATAAATAGTTGTAATGTGCTCTTTGTTGATACGGAGAATATGATGTACAATTTGAAGGGTATTCGGGTGAATTGTATATAAACCTTTACTGGTTAATGCCCAAAGTAATTCATTCTTTCCTTCAATGATCTTTCTAACCCTGATGTTTGAATCTATAATACTAAGGATGTGATAATTACCCTCTTCATCCTCTCTTATTTTGCTTAACCCATAATCAGAACCTACCCAAATATTGCCCGACTTATCACAAAACACTTGATGAATTGTAACTTGTTGATCACCATTGAATGGTATGTTTTGAAATTGATTTTTTTTCTTGTCGTATATACATAAGCCATTTGCTTCAGTGCCAATTATGACTCTGTCTTTTTTGTCTATTGCTAAAGAAATCAAACGATTACTGGCCAATGAAAGACTATCTCCTTCTACATGTTTGAAGACTTTCATCTCATTTCCATCGTATCGGTATAGACCATCAAAAGAGGCAAACCACATATAACCTTCATGATCTTGTACCACTGACAATACATCAGAGTGCATAAAAACATCCGAACCTTTTACGGGAATAAGGTTGGCAAATGCATTTTGGATAAAGATAAAAAATACGAGTAGATGAATAGAATATTTAGAAAAATGTGACTTCATACTTCAGTCTAAAAAAATTGCATGACGAAAGTTAAACAATTTTTCAAGACTAAATACTAAAACCCACTTGTCTTTTCTAGAAAAAACAGTCTTACGTTTTCCTAAAACCTCATAACAATAAACACAACACGCTATAACTTGGTTTGAATTTCTTTTTCTTCCATATCAGTATTGGTCACAAAAAGATTACGATTCTCTTTTAAGGATAAGGTTTTCTCCGTAATTCCATCAACAGATACAGTTGCTTTTTCTAGTCTAAAATCATTGTGTTCAATTTTAATATTTTCTGTATTGATGAATTCTAATGTTGGATGGTTGGGATATAAAGGAATATATTCTTCTGATTTTTCAATGATATTATGACTAAAATTAATATCCGAAGAGGCATTTGCTCCCATAATCCAAGCATCAAAAGTCTTGAAATGATTATTGGTAATCGAAATGTTTTTGGTAGTTCTAATTTTAGGGTCAGTAATTAAATCTACTCTTCTTTTTTTACTTGTCAAGCACCAAATGACAGGTACATTGCCTCCTCCATAACAGGCATCTAAAAAAGTATTATTTTCAATTTTTACATTTTCAGCAAACCCTGATTCATACCAAAAATCAAACTTATTGACCATAAGTATTGAGGTCATCATATTGCTAAAAGTACAATTTTCAACAATTGCTCCTTTGCTTGTCGAAAGTAAAAAACCTCTTGCTCTATTATCCGTCAGTGTGCAGTTTCTAGCAATAAATGTAGGTTGAGCAGAAAGATTTTCTACCATTATTTTATCAGAAATTGACGCTGGAAGTTCCTCTTTGAAAGTAAGAACATAATACCCCTCATTTACTTTTTCCATTTCCAAAATATGCCCTTTGAAATAAGGATGAAAGGCAGATGGTTCTACCAAACCCACCTCATCTCCCACTTCTGCAAAATGAAATCCTAATTGCTGAGGATGCCCAATGCTGACTCCCAATTGATAATTATTAATGCGATCAACCACTTGCATGTATACTCCATGTATATTAGTGGCGTCATCCAACATATGTTGAAATTTGCAATTTTCTAATACAATTTGTCCTTTACAACCTGCAAAATGTGTCGCGTCTGCCAAAGTAGAAACCATACGTTGACTTCCTCTTCGAGTATGAATGTTCACATGGTTCAAAGCGATGTCTTTGCTTGCCTCTCCCAATACTCCCATGCCAATACAAGAGTGAATAGTCACATTTTCGATTCGAGTAGTTTCAGACTGATTGATCCAAAATGCTGGCGCAATTCGGTTACTTCCCATTTCACCTTTAGCCACCAAAATTTGCCCTACAGAAGGTAATTTTCTTTTTAAATTTTTAATTCTTACGATTCCCTCTTTCAATTCTTCTGCAGTGATTCTATCTGATTTTTGAAGCAACTTCACTTGATAATCCATCCTGTCGAATGGTGTATTGAAATGTTCAAAAGTGTCCATGTATTGAAGACGGTTCTTTTTCTTGCTATGCAATGGTGTCACTTTAGATGCATTATATGCAATTCTATGGTGTTTTTTATTCCAAATGATCGCCTCGTCCAAATTATGAGAGTAGCCATTTTCTTTGATAAAACGTAAAGCATTGTCTTTGATGGTGTAAGGAGTATTTTCTCCAATTTTCACATCAATATATTTTTCATCTTGATTGACATTAATAATTTCCATCTCTGAAACATAAGGCAATTCCCAATCGATTTTCACGTTTTTAATATTAATATTTTTACTGTTCTGAATCATAAATGGGAGCATGTGTCCGTGGAATATAAACTCAGCACCATTGGCATCGATCTCTAGATTTTCAAAATTTAGAATAGGAAAAGTGGTATAGCGGATGCCATTATCGTGGTTTGTAATAGCACACATCATACCTTTTGCCTTACTAGGGTACAAGTGATAAACTCCTTTTTCAATCGTTATTTTTGTAGCACCTTTTGTCCTGGCATCTTTTATCATCTGTAAAAAAATAGTACTAGCAGAGGCTTTATTTTCTGCTAATGCATAGTCTTTAGAATGAATTTCTAACACGGTCTTTTGGGTGAAAGATTCAGCTTTCAAGATAAAGATAAGTAGCCCTGCAAATAGAATTGATTGGTATTTCATTTTTAATGGTTTGTAGTCAGATGAATACAGTTCATCCATCCAATATTTTAGTAAAGACATTGAATGATCTATCCACAAAGTTATTTGTACAAGATGTTAACGCTAAAGACGAAATGATCAGTTTTTTGCTAAAATGACCTTATGAACGATTTGTTCCAATCCATGTGCATTTTGTGTTATTCTGCTTTCTAAAAACGATACAAGTCTCTAAAAAAACAACATAAGACAAGAGGCCAATTAAAGAATTTACAATGTTATTCTCATTAATAAATAAAAGTTTTTAGTTTTGCGGCGATAGCTAAAAGTAACTTTTCACAAATAGAACAAACTTCAACATCGAAATATGAAATTCATTCCAAAAGTCATTCATATGACTTCTAAAAACAAGATGGTTAGACCACTTTATCTGTTATCAGCAGTCGTATTATTGTGTAGTCATGATTTATACATAAAGATGGAAACCTACTTCTTGAAACCAAATCAAGAAGCCATTTTTAGCTTATATAATGGTACTTTCGAGGAAAGTGAAAATACAATTGCACGCGACCGCATTCAAGACGCATCTTTTGTTTCTCATGGAAAAAGAGTAGCTATTAACGCTGAGCAATGGAAAGATCAAGACAGTACCATCACTCAAGTGGTGTTCAATACAGGTGAAGCCGGCACTTATGTCGCAGGTGTTTCTACTAAAGCAAGAAGCCTAAAACAATCTGCCGACGATTTCAATAATTACCTTAAGCATGACGGTGTTTTGGATATGCTTCAAGAACGAACTGAAAACAATCTGTTAGATCAAGGTGTGATTGAGAGTTACCAAAAGCATGTAAAAGCGATTTACCAAGTTGGTGATGTGAAAACGGAGGACTGGAATACTGTTTTTGGTTATCCAATTGAATTTATTCCTGTTTCAAACCCTTATGAAAAATATAGCGGACAAACACTAGACGTCCGATTAGTTTTGGAAGGTAAACCATTAGCAAATCAGTTGGTTTATGCTGATCATATCCAAAGTGCTCATGGACATAGTCACAAAGGTCATCATCATCATGATGATCATGAACATGCACATCATAGCCATGATCATGATCACACTCATACAAATGGACAAAAGTTACGTACCAATGAAGAAGGTATAGTCACTGTCGATTTGCCTGAAGATGGAATTTACTATCTCCGTGCTATACACATGGAAAAAGTAGAAGGAAACGATGCTTTCACACATGAATCAAAATGGACCACTTTGACTTTTGAAGTGACACATCAGCATGAGGCACACTCTCATGATCACCACCATCATGATGATGAGGAAGAAATACCAACTTGGATTTTTGTATTGGGTAGTATTTTGGTGATTGGAGTCTTATTTGTATTCTTCTCAAAAAAGGATTAATCATGAGATCAAATTTTAAAAGAATTCTCTTACTGGTATTTATATTAATTCCAGTTTTTGGTTTTGCTCATGATGTGACAAGTGCTGATCAAGAGATTTTACGTAATGGTGGATTGTGGGCTTATATCCAAGTAGGTGCCACACATATGCTGACAGGGTATGATCACTTACTATTTTTAGCGGGTGTAGTCTTTTATCTGAAAGGTTTTAAGGATATCGTCAAGTTTATTACAGCATTTACAATTGGTCACTGTATTACTCTGATTGGTGCGACCTATTTGGGTATCACTGCCAACGAACATTTGGTTGATGCAGTAATTGCTTTGAGTGTACTCTATAAAGGTTTTGAGAATTTAGGTGGGTTTGAAAAACTCAATATCAAATCACCTCATCTCCTCTTAATGGTTGTCATCTTTGGGTTAATACACGGCTTTGGACTTTCAACCCGATTACAATCTTTTGAAAATGGAACAGAGGATTTATTAGCTAAGATTCTATGTTTTAATTTAGGTGTAGAAATCGGGCAGATTGTTGCCTTAATACCGATTGTGTTGATCATTACCTTTTCAAGACAAAACAAACAATTCCCCGCTTTTTATAAAGCCGTTAATTGGTATTTGGTCATTGCTGGTATTGGCCTTTTTCTATATCAAATGTCAGGATATATTAATGGTCATTAGTGGAAGAACTAGGGATTGAATGCATTGTCGTTCACTCCCAATCCATCTTTCTAGCAGCTTTTATAGGGTTTACCTTCAAAGCCAAGGGGCGTATTACTATATGGTTCTCTGATTACGAATAAAATGTTTTGTCATAATCTTCTAAAGTACAGTTTGCTTTAGGGATGTTAAATTGTAACTCCATAAGGCAAACGAAATACATTAACTGTAAAGCATAGGTCTGGGTTGAGTAAAACTATAATTTACTCCGCTATGTATTTCGTTTATAATTTTTTTCAATCCATTTAAGAGGCATTAAAGCTAAAATACTTAATCCCTCCTCAAGGTCTTTTTAAGAATAAGTTCGTATTTTTGTGATACAATATATCTACGCTAAAAAGTGTGTTATTTTGATTTTTTATTAGTAGAAGTGCTACATAATTTAAACAAACTATAAGATGAAAAAAGTAATAATGTTATTGGTGTCCCTCTTTTGTGTAACTCTTCTTCATGCTCAGCAAAAGGCTGTTACTGAAACTGGCGAAGAAGTTTTTCTATATGATGATGGAACATGGAAGTACCAAGACGAAAATGTTTTAAAAGAAACTGAAATAGCGACCAATCCTAAAAAATATAAGAAAGATAAAAAGTCTACTTTCCTCATTAAAAGCCAAAGTCTCAATGTGGGTTATTGGATCAATCCAAAAGTTTGGTCTTTCAGTAAAGGTAAAGAAAATCCAGAAGCTGAGTACGAGTTCAAATTAAAAAATGGTGACCTCTATGGTATGATCATTTCTGAGCAAGTTGAAATTCCACTTGCCACAATGAAAGGTATTGCATTTGACAATGCGAAGTCGATTGCTCCTGATTTAAGAATTGTAAAAGAAGAATACAGAGATATCAACGGTTTGAAGGTTCTTCATCTCCAAATGAATGGTACTATGCAAGGTATTAAATTCTCTTACTTTGGATACTACTATTCAGATGAAAATGGCACTGTACAATTCATCACTTATACTTCTCAAAACCTTCTTGAAAAATATAAGCCGGTTAGTGAAACGTTACTGAATGGACTTGTTCTACTTGATGAAGTAAAATAGTTTTTGAAGTATCATAAACTCAAAATCCTGATCAGAAGTTGGTGTATATTTCTGATCAGGATTTTTTTGTATTGAATGCTAACCTCTTTTTAGTTTATACATTGGAAAGCATTTTTTCTAAAACCTCTTTAACTTTTAGCATATCTTCTTTCCCAATATTTAAGCATTCTAAAGTCTGGAGTAAATCATTCGGAATTTCTTCCGCTTTTTCCTGAAGCTTTTTTCCTTTTTCAGTGAGAGAAATTGTTACAATACGCTCATCCTCTTTTGATCGTGTTCTTTCAATTAATCCATTGGTTTGCATCCTCTTTAGTAAAGGAGTCAATGTGTTCGTTTCCAAAAGTAACTTTTCAGTAATTTCTTTGATGGGTATTCCATCCTCTTCCCAAAGCACCAAAAGTACAAGGTATTGGGGATAAGTCACCTCCAATTTTTCCAATAAGGGACGGTATTGTTGAGTAATAAACCTAGATGCCGCATATAATGGGAAACAGAATTGATTACTTAGTTTTAATTGCTCCATTTTATTGTGTGCTTTTTCTCTCTTTCAAATATTTCCATCCTCCAGAAGACCATAATGCCCAAACGACTAACAATGGCTGAAATAATAAACGAACAAAACGTTTTGTGTCAGTATTTAAACCAAAAGAATCGATATGATTGACATATTGATTGATATTACCGGGGAAAATCAAAATAAAGAAAATTCCTAATGCAATACCTGTTTGTACTTTAAAATTTCGTCCATAAATCATCAATAAAGCAAAAGCTATTTCCACCACACCTGAAGCTAATACTACAAAATCTATAAAACTTTCATCTGTTGTCAACCAAGTGGGAACCTGTGCTTGAAATGCAATTCTACGAAAAGTCATATGACCTATACCTGCATAAAGCATGGCTATACCTAATAATACTCTAAAAACGTTTTGAACTGTAGATGTTTTTACCTGTTGCATAATTTATATCGCTTGTATTTATATCGTTTACGATACAATTATAGATGAATAATTATTCATTACAAAACTTTAAGATTAATTTTAATGGAAAAACTAAAATTTAGATCGAAATGACCATTTATTATTTAGAATTAATTCGCAGTAAACTAAGTTTTTGAATATTTGTGTTTTTTAGAAATCAGGAGATT
>NZ_JTAM01000044.1 GCF_000812565.1 Flammeovirga sp. OC4
ATTCGAAAACTTAGTTTACAACGTACTTAGCCAGAGTTTATTTTTTACTTCTCTTCTAAAACGACCTTTTATGCTTGCGAGTCAATGTTGACTAAGTTTTCGTCTACTTTTGATCAGTTTTTCTACAGGTATTTATAGGATCTACTTTCACTCCTTCTTTTTGCTCTTTCAAACTGATTATCAAATCTGCGTTTAAAGGGAAGGAAAATGTGTTTTTCTCGATAAGGAAGAGTTTCCAACATGCTATTATAGCCACAACCTGTCACTATTAATTTTGCTTGATCAAATAATGAAGACGCCGGGTACTGATGCATCACTTTTATAGTATCATATTGTAATGTTAATTTTGGTGTATTGATTATTATAGGCAATGGTATTTTTTTATACGTTTCATGCTTTTTAAGTAAATCAATCAAAGCTTCTATTTCTTGCTGAGGGCCTGAATGATTAATAAGATAAAATTTCTCTTCAATGCTTTTCTGTTTGATTTTATAGTCTGTGAGATAAAGTTTTATATGATGAATGGTTTGAGCATTATCCTGAATGAATTGAAATTGTTTTTTATCTAAAAAGTCAATGATATAGGTATGGTTGAAGTTTATATTCAATCCATCTAAATCTCCACAGTAAGCGTCCCATCTTAAATATCGAGCAATATAATGCAATCGACATTGGGTAGGAATTAAACCTGGGTTGATTTCTTTGAATAAACCTAAAGGGAAGGTGTCAAGGTATAGGTCAGAAATTGAATATTTCTCTAGCTGTAAAAGCAAGAAAGGGAAAAGGCTTTTTTTGTTTTCAAAATCTTTTGGGTCAATCACGATGCATTTATCTTCAGGAAAAACTTTTGTGGCCCAAGCTGTAGAGAAAACTAGATAATCTTCTTCGATATTTAGCATTGAGATAAGTTTTTGTACTCTTGTAAGATGCCCTAAACCTCCTCCTAGAATATAGAATAATTTCATGGTGATTGTTATTTTGACCAAGCGTTAGTCCGCTATATTTTCTACAAATGATTTTATCTCATTTTCCAAAGTATAGTTCTCCTTGATATCATGATAAAGGTTTTCACCAAATCGGATTCTTTCATTTTCGTTCATCTGAGCAATGTATTGAAGCTTTAAAGCACAATCCTCTTCATTTAGATTTTCGAATAGCAATCCATTTTCACCATCTTCAATTACATCTTTCATTCCATCAACAGCACTAGCAATTACCGGTATTTTCAATCCACCTGCCTCTAATAACACATTAGGCATACCTTCATAAAAAGAGGGAATTGTCAGCCAGTCACAATACAAATAATAAGGAATTAGCTCATAGCGACTTACATTTTCTAATTGGAGGTATGTTACGCCCACTTCATCTATTAATGCCTGATCAGATGCCGTAATTTCTCCGGTAAATAAAAATAGAAACTGATGAGCAACCAATGAGCGTTTTAAGGCATTTAGAAAAAAAGTAAACCCTTTCTTTTCTTTGATAAAGCCAAACAATCCAATGATTATTTTCCCTTGGTGTTTTTTTCTAAACGCATCTGCTTGAGCTATTTCCTGAGGAGTTTTCCTCCATAAATTCAGATCAATACTGTTGGGAGTGAAATACGCTTTTTGATAATCATAGACTTTCTCAATTCGTCTAATTTTATCCCTGCTATTTGTAAAAATTCCTGAAGCATTTTGAATCAATCGCTCTAAATTAAAAGCATCCTTGGCATTGAATAAAGAAACATCAAAATCATTTCCTCTAAAACAAAAATAGTAAGGGACTCCTAATAATTTATGAAGAACATAGATGCCTTCTTTGACCAAATTACCTCCCCACCCCATGATGCAGCCTACTTTTCCATCAAAATTATTTTCCAGATAAGTTGCCGTAAGGTGTAGTGTATGTGCTTTAGAATGAGTAAATGGAATATAGGTATATGAACCGTTCTGCTTCGTCAACGTTTTAAAAGGCTTTCCTTTTCTATAAAAATGAATAATATGAATTTCAAAACCTTTACTTTTTAGCCCTTCCACTATTCTATCACACGACTCCGCCATTCCACCTTGTTGAGGAGGATAATTTTCGGTGAGCCAAAGTATTTTTCTCATCGCTTAACTATCAAAAAAGGAAACATCGGATTCATCAAATTCATCTGAATCCATTTCTTGCTGCTCAAATTCATCAACTATTATACCTGACTCTTCAGATATTAAATCGGTATATGTCATCAACTCCAGATCTTCTTCTTGCTCATGGTATCTTCTCCTTTGCATGTACCAATACCAATTATCATATAAAAACAAGCTATTGTCATCCTCTCTTAAACTATAGCAGGATTTGCACAATCCCTCTTCTGTAAAGTGATCATTGCAAAAATATTTCCCACATTCTTCACATTGATGTTCGGCCTTGTTCTCACATTTTCTCAATGTAAAGATCCCTACCTTTTGTTCACAAGTATTCATGTCTATTTCTTTTTGATCTGTAAAAATGGTTGTTGAAGAAACCCTATCCATTGATTCAATACATCCTTTGAATTTGCTTTTTTATCTTGCAGTTTGAGTTTACTTTTGTATTCCCACATTCCATTATTCAATTCAAATAAATTGGGCTTTCCGCCTGAATTAGTATTCGAAGAATGGGCATATTCACTGTTCATCACTTCATAATATTGACAATCAAAAAGTACTTTGTAAGAGATCTTGTCTAATGCATTTTCCTTTTTCTTGTATTTCAATTTACCTGAACTACTCCTCTTCTTCCAGTTCTGGGTTCTGAAAAAACAATCGTCATGAAGAACAACTTTCACGCTTTCACCAATACTAAACTTCAGTTTCAAGTACTCTTTTTTGTAAATCACTATATTCCTCACACCTCGTTTAAAACGGTCAATTATTTTCCCATCTTCTTTTACAGGTGTACAATCAAGGCTGATGTCAACTTTCTGTTTTGGGCCAAAATCCTGTAGTAGAATATAAACCAAACACTTCAACACCTCTTCATTATTGATCTCAAATGGAGAATACTTGGTTTGATTTCTAAAGTAAATCGTCAGCCCAACCGTTACTACTAATAGAACGAATAGAAAGATTCCTAAGAAAAAAGCATATTTTACATAAGCCACAAAAACCAATGCCGCTAGTGCCAAGCTTCCAAAAATACCATAGCCATTAGTACGATCCCGCTTGCCTTTGATCAAAGTGTAGTACAATGAAAATTTGTGAATCAAATGATACAGCTCTTTTAATGAAAATCGACCTTCCAACTTTCTACTTTCAACAAATTCGATCTCCTGAGCATTCAAGTTTTGTCTGAAAACAGTATGATCTCCGTATTTTTCCTTTGCTTCAGGATATTTGATCCTTAATGGATATTGCGTCATGTTTAGCATACTATATTTTCTTCAATTAATTGATGATACACGTTTTGTAATTTTTGGGTTTGAATTACCCAAGTATATTGATTTTGGATTTTCTGATAAGCATTTTGAGAGAGTAACTCTCTTTTTGGGGGATCTGAAAGTAATAAGTAGAGACTTCTACCCAATTCACGAGGACGTTCTGATTGAATTAAAATACCATCCTGATCATGTGTGATAATCTCTTGTGTCACTTGTAGACTGGAAGCAACAACAGGAACCTTATGCGCCATTGACTCCATTATTTTCAAAGGAGAACAGCCTTGTTCGATATTCCTTGCATCTTCTTTCAATGGTGCTACTGAAATTAAGGCATGCTGCAACCATTGAGACAGTTCTTGTTTACTTAATTGATATTTCCATATCACATGATCTTCCAATTCCAATCTTCTGACCAATTTTTGTAGTAATTTTGATTCTCTTGGCCTTGTCGAACAACAAATCACCAATTTCAAATCAGGTTTCATTTTCAACAAATAAGGAAGGCTTTTCAAGAGAATATCTACCCCCTGCCACTTTTGAACAGCCCCAAAATAGATGATATATTCCTCTTGGATTAATTTGGGGTAGTGCTGTTCGCAAATTTCCGCACCGTTAGGAATCACATTTATCTTATTTTTTTCTATTCCGTAATATTGAATAATACGCTCTTGGATTAGTTGAGAAGGGACCACTATACTATCACTTTTTTCAAGGCATTGTTTTTCTAAATTCTTGATCTTCTCAATCGAACCTTTTGACAGTAAAGGATAGCGATAGGGCAACTCCACCGATGGAAAACTATTGACCTCAAAAACCGTTTTGTAATTTCTTTTCCCTTTCAATACCGCTTGTGCAGACCAAATATCTCTATAGTGAACAACTTCTAAAGTCGGTAAAGATTGTATCTCATTATAAAGTTCATTCGCATAATATTGTGTACGTTTCCAAAAATTTGGAATTTGCTTTTGCATTCTTTTCAGCTGTACACTCCCCTCCCATTCTTCACTCAAATACTCTTTATTTCCTAAAGTGAACAACATTCCTCCACCAAAAAAATCAAAAAGGGCATTGGCAAAATAAGTAATATGTGTTGAGGCTCCTTTACTTGTTGGGAATAAGTCAAAGGCACAATATAAGGCTCTATGTTTTTTCAAGTCCGCTTACATTAAAAAATTCAATTCAAGTTAATAAAAAAATGGGTTGTGTGCTTTATTGCTTTTGTGTGAAATTTCAAATAAATCTTTATGTCACAAAACTATAATGGTTCGTTATTTATGGTGGTTAGGGAGACACTATGCTGTAAACTAAATTATCGTCAACTTTCAATCAACCTTTCTACAAGTAATTATAGGATCTACTTTCAAACTTCCTTCATCTTCATTTCTGTCTTGAAACAAAAACGAAGCAAAAAATTCAAGGCTTAGAAGTCAAAAGCTAAATTCCATTTCTCTCGCCTAAATGATTTTAAACTCGCTAAAGCTCAAACAAGATAATCATTTTTAATGGCTCACAACATGAAATTCTTCACGCTTTTCCCTTCAAGGCCGAGGGAGATACTACTAAATGATGGTCTGATTACATGTTAAAAGACAAAGGTTTTATAATAATTTTCTAAAATTCAGTTCTGTAGGGAGGTGTCTCAAAACCATTTTTATCTCGCAAGTGTTAAGCCGATAGGCGTAACTTGTGATTAAATATTGTCTCCCGACTTCGAAATGAATGAAAGTGTGATGTTTATATTCGAAGTCGGGAGACTTCGCCAATGATCAGTTCCAAGTGACGCTCACGCTTAACACTTGAAACATGGTGGTTTTTCAACACTATAATAGGTTTTGCGACATTCTCTCGCGAACCACAACACACTACCATTAATCCTTCATAAAAGGAGTTATATTAATTAACGAAAACTTAGTTTACACTGTATTAAATATATTGTAAACTAAATTATCGTCAACTTTTAATCGAACTTTCTGCAAGTATTTATAGGATCTACTTTCAAACTTCCTTCTTCTTCATTTTTGTCTTAACACAAAAACGAAGCAAAAAAGTCAAGGCTTTGAACGCAAAAGCTAAATTCCATTTCTCTCGCCTAAATGATTTTAAACTCGCTGCGCTCAAACAACAAAATCATTTTTAACGGCTCACTTCATGAAATTCT
>NZ_JTAM01000045.1 GCF_000812565.1 Flammeovirga sp. OC4
CCCTTCAAGGCCGAGGAAAGTACTGCCAAACGAATTGGGTAGAATGCCACTGGCGCGAATGTTAAGCGTTAGCGGCATTCGTGTCCTACAGATCAACAGAAATCTCCTGATTTCTAAAAATCATAAATATTCGAAAACTTAGTTTACAACGTATTAAACAGAGGCACATGTAAAAACGCTTTGATGAATCAGCCAGGATCTACAATTGTGAAAAGGAAGGATTAACGTAGAAATAGATTATCTCAATAAAATACTACACTCATAGAGGTTATTTCTTAATAAAGTCTCATAATATTTATTTTTGATACAATAATCCCTAATTTTAAAACAATTGATTAGATTTTATGAGGTATTATTTTCTCAATTTTTGAGATCATAATATATGATTTTGGTTGTCTTACATTATCACCTTTAATAATGGTAGCTATTTTTCATCTCGTGATTTTGAATAGTCTCATGAAATCATAGAAGCATATCAGCTTTTAGAATTAAAAACATAAAAACCTTTATGAGTCACCTAAGAAGTGATCAAAAAACCTTTTGGGGCATTAAAGCAAATGCTACCGTTTCCATTACGTCCATACTTATCATCGCCACGTTGGTCATTAGTACCTTAGTAGTAGGTGAACCGATGGAAGAATGGTTCAAAAATACACAAACAACTGTAGCCAATAATGTCGGTTGGCTATTTATTTTATTGGTGAATGGACTACTTTTTTATGCCATTTATTTAGGCTTCAGCAAATACGGGAAAGTAAAAATTGGAGGAAAAGATGCTGAACCTGAGTTTTCACAAACCGCTTGGTTTGCCATGCTTTTTAGTGCCGGAATGGGTATTGGATTACTATTCTGGTCGGTAGCAGAACCCGTTTTTCACTTTAATGGGAACCCTTTCTTGAAAGAAGGAGGTTCTGAAGCAATGGCTGCAGAAAAAGCAATGGGCATTACATTTTTACACTGGGGTGTACATGCTTGGGCGTTGTATGCTGTTGTGGGATTAGCTTTGGCCTTTTTTACTTTTAACTTAAAACTTCCACTAACTGTACGTTCTATCTTCTTCCCTTTACTAGGGAAAAAAATATATGGTCCTATTGGTGATCTGATTGACATCATTGCGGTAATTGCCACATTATTTGGACTTGCCACATCATTGGGATTTGGAGTTCAACAAGTCAATGCAGGATTAAATTATCTATTTGATATCCCTACTACCAACACTGTAGAATTGATATTAATTGCTATCATTACGCTCTTTGCTACTTTATCACTTGTGCTTGGTCTTGATAAAGGAATCAGAATGCTAAGTGAGTGGAATATGCGATTGGCTTTAGGACTTATGTTGATGGTTTTATTGGTTGGTCCCACTTTATTTATCTTAAAGTCTTTTGTTCAAAACTTAGGGTATTACGTTTATGAGTTTTTCGAATTAAGTTTCTGGACTAATTCATACAAAGGAGTAGGAACAGATAAAAACTGGCAAAACTCATGGACAGTATTTTATTGGGCATGGTGGATTTCATGGTCTCCATTTGTAGGTATTTTCATTGCACGTATTTCAAAAGGAAGAACGATCAAAGAATTTGTATTGGGTGTACTTATCGTTCCATCGTTACTAACCTTCCTTTGGTTAAGTGTATTTGGCGGTAGTGCTTTGTATCAGGAATTAACAGGAAATCATGCTATTACTGAAGCTGTAAATAAAAATATAGCAACAGCTATCTACTTCTTATTAGAGCAATACCCTTTCACTACTTTTGCTTCTATCCTTACCGTTATTTTGGTGACTAGTTTCTTTGTCACTTCTTCTGACTCAGGTTCATTTGTGGTCGACACATTGACTTCTGGAGGAAGACATGACGCTCCAGTTGGCCAAAAAATCTTCTGGGCTACCATGGAAGGACTGATAGCAGGTATTTTATTAGTAGGTGGAGGCTTAACAGCATTACAGACGGCCTCTATTTTGACCGGATTGCCGTTTTCCATCATCATTATCATTATGTGCTTTAGCTTCTACAAGGCACTTTCTGATTACTATGATGAACATTACAAATCAAAAAAATAACCTTTATACAGAAGTCAGCTTATCACTACAATAGGCTGACTTTTTATCCTTTTATTCCGTTCAACTACTTGTACTTAAACTATTTTTAGATGAAATATTTCTACTCCTTTTATACTTTAATTTTTACGATTTCTATTTCAACTTACGCACAAGAAAAACCAGAAATAAATATTGGAGGTGCACTCCGTTTCAACTATAATAATTCCACATGGAAAGAAACTCACCAAGACACAGGGGGTGAATTTGGATACGATATGTTCGCGATTAAGCCCACTGCTTCCTATAAAGGACTTGGACTCAATGCTGAAGTACGTTTCTATTCTCAATCCTTTGGTGGAATGTTTGTAAAGCAAGGTTGGTTTGATTATGAGCTTTCTGAAAAAAATGAAATTCAATTAGGCCTTACTCAAGTTCCTTTTGGAATTACGACCTACAACTCACATAACTGGTTTTTCAGTATCAACTATTACGTTGGTTTGGAAGATGATCATGATATGGGTTTAAAGTTCAGCCATGATGATGATAAATGGGTCTATAATTTGGCCTTCTTTAAAAACGCAGAAGAACTTGATTTTGGAGGAAATTCAGATGTTTCCAATAGTCGATATGCCTATGATGTTGGATCTATGGATGAAAATGGAGATGGTAATCTGCAATACAGAAATAAGGAAGTCAATCAGTTCAATGCAAGAATCCTCAGAAAACTAGGTAGTGATGATTTCACACATCAACTTGGTCTTTCAGGATTATTTGGAGGGCTTTACAACTTAGATACTCGAAGCACAGGTACACACTACGCGGTAGCGTTTCATTATGAAATGAACTTCAGAAAGTGGAACCTCAAAGCACAGGCTTCACATTACAAAAAATCACCTCACGCACCTGATGGTGAACGAACAGATGTAGTAGCATTGACGGCTTACGGTGCTCCTTATCTTGTAGCCGCTGAAGCTTCAACCTATACACTAGGTCTTAGTTTTACGCAACCTGTAGAATGGGGACCTGTTTCTTCCCTACAGTTTTATAATGATTTTGGTATGATCAATAAAACAGAAGAAGCTTTCTATGATTCCTATCAAAACGTGACAGGGTGTTTAGTCACCGCAGGTTTAATGTATATTTATGTTGATGCCGCTGTCGGTAAAAACCAACCTTGGTTAGGTCCAGATTTCAATACCGCTCTTGCATACGGTACTGAAGATGCCGATTGGCATATGCGTTTTAATATCAACTTTGGGTTTTATTTTTAAGAATTGAAAATACAGTTTGAGAGGACTTATTACGGTAAGTCCTTTCTTATTTATACCTCCCTGATTTTAGCAATTCATTAAGAATTTCTTTCGCTCTTTTAGCTTTTCCCTCAAACCTCTTCTTCTCAACTATTTCATATCCATACCTGCCAGTATACACTTTCACACTCACCGTCTCCATCAAAAGATTACTTTCTGTTGGTTTTTGATATTCATAAATTTCACAATGCTTCGTTCTCAAAATAGATAGAAATGGAAGCACAACATTACATTGATAAGTTGGTAATTTGTGAATTGCATGCATTCTAATTCCTTCCTTTGCTAAATCCTTCCTTACCGTAAAGTAGGCTTTTCCTCCAGGTTTCAGTAGATAGGCAACTTCCGCCAACACTCTAGTCTGCTCTTCCTTCTCGACCACATTCAACACATAATGACAAATAATTGTATCATATTTTTTATTGGGGAATATTGGAGCATAAAACTTATCATACTGCTCTATATTTACACCTTTATTGGATAATTCTTCCACATCTTTTCCATGCCCAGCACCAAAATCAAGGACCTTCCCTTTTAGAAGCTGTTTTTCATGTAAAAAACGTGAGGGAAAGGATATACTTTTACGATGAATTGCCGTAAGTTCGGGATGATGTTTAACTGTTGTATTTTTTAGCATAATGAATCGTTTTCAATTTGTTGATCGTTAAGTTAGAATCTCCAACCTTTTTCATAACCCATACTCTCTGCAATTTCTATTAATGGATTATAGACCTTTTTAAAAATCATTATAAATGACTCTATTTGAATAGTTTCTAATTCAGTTCTATTAATTTTAAATAAAGAGTAATAATCTTCTAGTGCTTTAATATTTGTTTTTTGATCTAAAAGATACCTTGTAAAATCGTATTGAAGGAGTATAAATGGTTCTGTATAAATTTCACTTGGCAATATATTATTCTTAGAACTATTAGTTGTCTTTTCGATAGGATGTAAATTCCATATTTGATCATGTGTAACAAAACTCCAAGGAAGAAAGTGATCTATGCTCAAATCATTAACTAAATAGAGATTGTTACAAGAAAAAATTGATTTTGTTTTAGGATTCATTGATATAAAACCTTTCCACAATTTTGTTGGAGTAGTCAGATTTCTTGATTGTGGTCGAAATATCTTATTTATAATACTTGGTACATTAGGGTTCCTAGCTTGCAAATATTTTAATAACTCAAATAAAACATAAGTCTCAACATAGGAACGATCTGTATTGATCCACTCCAAAAACTTTTCGGAACAAATTATCTTTTTATTTAATTCATCAATTTTATAAGGTAGGTTTTCTACTGAATTTTGAAGTTCAATTATCTTTTTATTTTTTTTCCTATCATGTATACCTCTAATCTCGAACCATGGACTTAAAAAACGATAAGGAACAAATGAACATAAAGTATTTACATACTTCAAAAAGTCTCTTTCATTAATTTTAGAATATAAAAAGTCTCGTAATTGATGCTCTTTTATATCATCCTTTAGATGATAATCCCTCTTAATCGTTAAAATGATATTTTCTAGTTGATCCTGAATTCCAAAATTTAACTTATAATAATTAATAGGATACCATACTAAGCAGAATATCTCTACTACTATCTCAGCAAACTTAAATTCATTTTTATTTTGATTCACCACACATTTTAATAAACCTAAGATCCAATAAAATTTATAGCTAGTTGATACTTTTTTCAATGTTGATTGAAATTCTCTTCTCATAATTAGTTTTGATGGTTTAGTTTTGGCAACCAACAATTAAGGTTAGTCAAAATACTTTCTATGAACGTATTTATATTTGACGAACACCTGATCTGAATAATTGCACATTCTTTATTTCCTTCTTGATAGTAACCTGAATTTAAATCAATATTACCAGGATAAACAAGTGCTACTTTATCCGCGTTGAAAAAATGAGAGTAAGCATATAGTTGTCTAAGATCATTTGAATTTGGAGTCGCTTTTTCAATATGTTTCCATTTTGTATCTAGAACCACTCTTAAATTTTTACTTTTATGCTCCAACAAAATATCTGGTCGCATATATGATTGTCCATTTTTTTGCCCTTTCCAAAAAAGCTTATTGACTTGCCCTTTTACATTATAATCTTTTAGTTTTCGTTGTAAAGTAACACATACAAATCGTTCCCAAAGATCATTCATATTGAACATTAAAGCTAAAACGTCATTCTCGCCCTTTGCTAAATCAGGATGATAGTTTAATAATAAAAGCTGTGCTATATCTAATGCTTGTTCATAATTTTTAAGCTTTCGGTTAATAATAATTCTCTGAAATTCTGTATCTCTTACTTTGATATCAGGCATTTGAGGAAAATAAAATAACAATTGCTTTACCTTACCTTCTATCAACGGATTTGAAGAAGTATCATAGATTAACCTTAATGTCTTATATAATAATTGATGAACTTTATGTTGAACATCATAAACCGTATGATTCACAAAAAATTGCTCTTTATGGACTATATTTTTTCTGAGGTGTTTTGATAATTGTAATTTCCCTTTTAATACCTTTTGGTTACTATCTTGTTGACGATATTGTTTAATTAATCCCAAATGAACAAGATACTCCACTTCTTTAAGAAATAACTCAAAGTACAAATCAAGAATAAAATTATTTTTTAGAGATAAAGAAGAAGTTGAAGGAGCTGCTATATTAAACGCTCCCACAACTCTTAACATATCAATCAATAATTTTCTCCATTCAGCTTTTTCTGATCCTTTATCGACTTTAGGTAAAATTTCAATAGTTATATCATTGATCTTTATAACACCAACAAAATGACAAAATTTCACTCCTTTATGTACTAAATCAAAATAAGACAATCCATTGCCATAATATTTAACTAATGCCTTTAGGTGCTTTTCTAAAAAAATGACATCATTTACTTTATCTCCAACTTTTAAAGTTTGGTGTTCAAATACTGTGAATACTGCTTTATTTTTCATATTTATTCTTTCTTTAAAAGAATATTAAGTGCAGACTCAAAGTTATCTATCTTATTGATATCTTTAAGTTGATATACAGTTTGATTAGAATATAAATCTGTTATTTCACTATCATCAATAGAAGCTAATAAATTACTGTAGTCACTTGTTTCTACTTTTACACAAAAACCAGTTCCTAAAACCAATGCAATTTTTACATAATCATTATAAAAATACTCTTGTAAAAGAGGTATAATTTCTTTTGCAAAAGCTAGTTTTAAAGAATGCTCATCTGTGACTTTTATAAAGTAGCTATGTCCAATTTGATGATCTCTATCCAATAAGATTGTTATACGTTTATTAATTACTTCAAGAATTCTCCGAAGTGAAAAGATAGTTTCTCCAACTTGAACATTACGTTCATTTAGCACATCATAATTTGGCATTATTTCTTCAAATACAAAACGTCTTCTCAAAGCTGTATCTAGGGCTTCAACAGAACGGTCAGCTGTATTCATTGTTCCTATAATATATAGATTATTAGGAACACCAAACTCTTCCTTACTGTAAGGCAATGTGACTTTTAATTCTTCTTCTTCACCAATACGTTTGCTTTCCTCTAATAGAGTAATTAATTCTCCGAAGATTGCTGATACATTACCTCTATTTATTTCATCTATGATAAGAATATAGGTACCATTAGTTGATTTGTTTTTATTATCAATTTGATATGATTTTAATTTATCAGATAATGGTTTGTAGTATACATTTAAACCACCTTTGAAATCAGAGGCTTCATTATTGTAAAATCTTTCAAGGGTTTTCTTACTTAAAGTATGTTTTTCACTTCCATTTTTCTTTCTAAAACGAATTGTCGATGTAGAAAGGTCATATAACTCAAAGTAAGAAGAATTAGAACTTGTATTAACTTTTACTAAATCAGTATCTGATTCTTCCCATTCTGATACAAGGCATGAAAAGGCTTGTTTAAAAGTTGAATTATTAGTGTATGAATTAAATTCAGATTGAGCTTCACTACATATCATTTTAAAAATTCCATCTGTAATTTCGTACCTTAAATCATCTCCTTTTGTTAAAGGTTTTATCCCTTCAACAAAATCTTCATAACTCATACTCTGATGAAAAGTAGTAAAAACAATATTACCTGATTTAATTAACTCATCATATCTAATCTTTGCATCATTTCTATTTAAAGGTGATGAGCCATCAATAATTTCTAAAGCTTTATTTATTGTATTATATGTTTTCCCTGTACCTGGAGGACCAAAAAGAATTTGATTTTTTGGTAAATATGTTTTGTCAAGTTGTTTTTGAATTAGTTCTCCATTCATAATTTTTAATAATACATCATAATATTTTTCACCTGGATATAAACCAGATTTATATGTTGTAACATCTGTTAGTGTTTTTAAAACTAAATTGAAATCAACTTTCCAATTACCTTTTCTCAACCATTTTACCTTTCGGCATTTTTGATAATCGAGTCTACTTGAATCATAAAAGTATTCTGAAATAACTTCACCATAACCAATTAATTCCTTTCTACCATTTTTAGCGATTACTATGTCACCAATATTCATATTCTGATAGAAGTCCCAATTCGCTAAAACTTGATTAAATGGATTATCACCTTCATATGTTTTCATTATTATTTCTTGGAGAGCTTCCTTAGAGGGGTAATTATGTAAATCTCCAATTTGATCCCATCCTAAACCAATTATTTCATTAGAATAGAACTCTTCCCACTTTTTGGCTCCTTCTCCAGGAGCATATAACCAATATTTCTTCTCTCTATTGTAGTTTTTTAAAAAATCAATAAAGGATGTAATTGCAGCTGAGTAATATCCCTTCTTTCCATAAGACGTTGATTTTGAATTATAAAAGGCTCCTTCTTCTTCTTTTTGTTTAGCTTTCACATCAATAAGTAACAATTCTAATTCTTCAACCTCAAAAGAATAAAGATTCTTTTGAAAGTAATCATTAAGAATCTCAATAGCTCTCATATAGGAATGAGTAGTTCCAGAATCCGGATGTTTTTTAGTTAACCATTTTTTGAAGTCTTCCATTTGCTTTAATTTATTATAGTCTTTCCAATATCTCCGATACACTCAACCCAAATCCCTTTGCAATCTTCTCAATAATCACCAAAGAAACATTTCTTTTACCGTTTTCAATATCAGTCATATATGTACGATCAATACCAATCTCGTTTGCAAAT
The DNA here is from genome assembly GCF_000812565.1 of Flammeovirga sp. OC4. Classification (GTDB taxonomy): domain Bacteria; phylum Bacteroidota; class Bacteroidia; order Cytophagales; family Flammeovirgaceae; genus Flammeovirga. The sequence continues at coordinate 8,536 of NZ_JTAM01000045.1, forward strand.
TTCTCTTGGGAAATCTTTTTTTGATTACGTAGTTTTCTTACTCTAATCCCGAACCGGACATTAATATTTTCCATGAATTAAAATTCATAGATTGTAGACGATCATACAACGGACTATTGTCTACAATAGGAGAAGTTTTTAACTCAATTGGTTATTAATCACATCAAGATTTCTCTAAAATAGATCATAAAAAGGCTTGACATTCTCCAAAAAAACAGCTAACCTTACAATACATTGATTATCATCAGTGTAGTTAACTTTTTCAAAAACTAAGCTTATTCTCACTGCTCTAAGATTCATATTTGATCTATATTCATATCCCCTATTTAAAATTAATTTGTAGTTGAATTTCAAATCAATGATGGTCTGTGGTGCGTAAGCAAAACTTAAAACCACTTAATCATGTCAATTGCTAAAAAAAATGAGAGGAAAATTCTAGAACGTGCCCACTTTACTTTTTCAAATGCTCTAAATACACCCAAAATACGTCAGCTATTGGAGTTGAATGGGTATCACAAATCTCAAATTGAAGAAGGTCTTTTGATTTCTTCTGAAACAGAAAGCTTGTATAAAGAATTTGACATTGTTCGTGAAGAACTGAAACGGTTGGAGGAACTAACCAAGGTGAGGAATTGTCAACTCTTCAATTATTTTGATATTCATCGACAAGCGTTGGCGAAGTTGTATGAAAATGACCACCTTGTTACCAACGCTTTAAAATTGAACGAGGAAATGCCTTCTTCCAGTTTAGAATTGTTGAAAGAAGTAGAAAGAATGTATTATACGATTACCAAAAATATTTTCATTAAGGATAAGGTCAAAGCCATAAATATTGATGCAGATGCACTCGAACAAATACAATATGTTATCAATGATATCAAGGAAAAACGTGAGGTACTTTCGCAGTTAAAGAAAAATGTCCAAGCATTGTTTTTAGTGATCAGTGAAAAGCAACGACTTCTACTCTATAAAATTGAGGAAATAAAAGATATCGCCAACAGACAATTAAGCGATCAGTTCTCATCTTAGTGCAAAGCAATGAATACGATCGAATTTTAATGATTTACAGTTGAATTTTATATAAATCACCTCCTATTCACACCGTTAAAGAGGTTATAATTTCAATTTAAATCATAAAAGTTCATGAAAAATTTATTCTTTTTATTAGGTACATTATTGTTCTTCTCGGTGAATGCTCAAGCACAATTTTATCTTGGTGCATCTGGTGGTAACTCTTTCATCAATCAAGACTTAAACGATATCAATGGTACTAGTTTTCAAGTAGACGACAATACGGGTAGCTGGAAAATATATGGCGGTATTGGTAATAAATTCTTAGGGGTTGAAGGTGGTTACAGAAGTGTAGGAACTGCTTCAACTGTTGCGAACGATGTCCCTTATGAAACATCTATTACAGGCTGGGATGTAGCCGCCAAAGGAACCGTTCATATCGGCCCAGTGTTTGGTTTTGCAAAAGCCGGTGCCTTCTTTGGTCAATACGACAATAGATACCCAGAAATCAGTAATCTAGAGAAAAGTACCTCTTTTATGTGGGGACTCGGTGCTGGTGTACTTCTTGGAGATACCTTTGAAATCAGAATGGAATGGGAATCATTGAACCTTCAAGGAAGTAATAACATCTCAACATTAAGTTTGGGTACTGCTATTCACTTTGGCGGTGGTAAAAACTAAAATAATTTTATCAATCATTGAAAAACAGCTGATCTCATTGACTGAGGTGAGCTGTTTTGTCTTTGGTGCTATAATAAATCATTTAGGTCAAGGAATAAAATTGCTTTTGATTTCTCAACCTTGACTTATTGCTTCTTTTGGTGAAATGATAAAAATAAAGAAGAAGGAAGTATAAAAAGTTGATCCTATACATGCTTCTAGAAAAGGCAGTTGAAAGTTGACGATAATTTAGTTTATAATATGGTAGACTAAGTTTCTATTATTCTAAGATAATCTCATCGATTGGAAAGAATAGTTTAGGAAATACTTTGTGAGACATCAATCGTTCAGTAAATTCAGTATAACATTGTCGCTGAAAGACTTATTAACTATAAACTAACATTCAAATGATGCTTTAGTAACATCAATGTTACATTTTTGTGTCACTAATTTAAATTCTATCTTACACTAATGATTAATTATTTTAAATCAACATTAATTACAACGTTCGTTTTACTAACTCAGATTGCTTGTCAAAAAGTTGAAGATACTCCCCTAGTGAAAGAAACGAAATGGCACCTTGGATCTAAACAAAATTACACCGCACCAATTGAAAATATCGAGTTACCAAAAGATTACAACCTTTCATTTATTGCACACGTTGCTCGACATGGATCACGATTTATGAGTGGTCCTAATGAAGATATTGCATTGTTTAATTTAATGAACGATGCGGATCATAAAAATCAATTGACAGCGGAAGGCAAGAAATTGTTAGAAGAGGTGAAAGAGCTGACCATGCTTCAATTTGGAAGGTATGGTAGATTGACGCAATTAGGGCGTAAAGAACACTATGAGATGGCTCAAAGGATGTACCTTTTGGATAGTGCTTTTTTTAAGTCGTCCAATAAAATAATCGGTAATGCCACTTATAAACTGCGCACGCAATATTCTAGGGCTTCTTTTATCAAAGGACTTGTGGATATTGGCGGAAAGAACAATTGGAAGATTAATAATTTTGAAAAAGGTAATGACCCTCTTTTACGTTTCCATAAAGTCTCTCCAAAATACAAGGCTTATAAGGATTCTGCATTATGGCTCAGTCAAATCAATGATATTGTGAACTCTGATCAATACCACCAATTGGCTTCTACCATTCTCCCTAAATACTTTAAAGCTGACTTTCTAGAACAGTTTGAACGTGATGATGTCTTTTATTTAGACGGTGAAAATGAAAAGGCTATCCGCTCAAGAATGGATATTGTCTTGGCACTTTATGAGTGTTTTAAAATAGCATTTGCCATCCCTGAAAATCAACGTCCTGATTTTAAGATTTTCACTTATGAACAAACAAGGTTATTAGCGAAAGTAGGTGATATTGAAACATTTTATGCCAAAGGGCCAGGATACCTCAAAAGAAAGACTTCTTATTCCAATGCGATTGGCTTGATGCTCCACCTTACTCAACAGTTACAATTGGCTTCGGAAAATAAGTTAGACTATCAGGGTTATTTCAATTTCGCACATGCTGAAACCACTTTGCCTTTGTTGGTTTATCTTAATGTAAATGATGTCAATAGAAAAGCCAATAATTTATTACATATCGATTGGTCAACTAGTGATTATGCTATGATGGCCACCAACCTTACTTGGATGCTATTGGAACAAGAAGGAAAACATTATGTACAAATCAGGTTTAATGAAGTGCCAGCTACCTTACCTATCAATAGTAATGAAGCTGGATTATACGCACTAGAAGATTATGTTGACTATGTGACTCACCTTGTTCAACCCTATCAAATCAGTGATACAAATTATAAAGATATTGTATCACATTTTTAAAAGTTTTTTTCTGAAATATACATACATCGTAAACTAAGTTTTCGTTAACTTTTAATCAACCTTTCTACAAACATTTATAGGATCTAATATAAGGCTGCCTTCTTCTTCATTTTTCCATTGATGAAAAATGAAGCAAAAAATCTAAGCTTTAAAGTCAAAAGCTAAATTTCATTCCTTGAGCCTAAATGATTTTAAACTCGCTTTGCTCAAACAAGAAAATCATTTTTAACAGCTCATTCCATGAAATTATTAACGCTTTTCCTTCAAGGCCGAGGAAAGAAGTAGCAAATGAATTGGGTAGAAAGTCCACTGGCGCGAATGTTAAGCGATAGCGTCATTCGTGTCCCAAAGATCAGCAGAAATCTCCTGATTTCTAAATACCATAAATATTCGAAAACTTAGTTTACAATGTAACAAACACTGATATTTTCTCTTTACGATCGCTTTAATAAAGAGTAGAGAAACTTCATAGGCGAGGGCGTTGTTTTACAATGCCCTTGTTTATTTCTGTAGTTCATGATTCTACGATTTAAGTTGGAATTTTCTTTCATTTTTTATGCATTGGAAATAAGTACCACAACGGGTATTACTCCCTCATAGGTCATTTAGGATGACTATTAAAACATAAACACGACCATTTCTTAAAAAACTATCTTGATTTCAAAGTTCACTCCTCTTCACAATTTCAAGCTTTTTTTACCATTTCTTAATAGTCCGTTCATTCTGCTCACATGTCATAGAGTTAACCAAAAAAACATACTTTATGAAACTCTACATCATCATTCTATTCCTCTTTATTCTCTCCAATCCTATTTGTGCTCAAGGCAAAATTGACAAGCTCAAAAAGAGTGTCAAACAAAAAAAAGAAAAGCCACACGAGAAGGTCAGCGACAATGAAGTTAACAATGCTACTGGCGAAGTGATTTTTAATATTCTAAAAAGTATGGCTTCAGGAAATAATTCAAATGTTGAAGGAAATTACCCTGCACAGCCAACCAATCGATCTAGAGCCTATGCTGGAGAGAGCGAATTAGAAGAAGTCCCAGAAAGGACTACATTATCTACACTGAGAATGCAAAAATATCCTTACGCTAATGGAACCAACGGAAAATATGTCAGAAACGTTGAAGCCGAAACTCATACATCATTAATACTTGAAGGCAACTATTATAATGAATCGAAAGAAATCAGTGGTTTTAATGGCTTACTTCAATTCAATGCTTCTCCAAAAATTAGTTTCCTTTTAAGAACAAATATGATTACAGAAAAAATAAATGACAAAGAAGACCGGGCGGAACTGTATCATATGAACCTGAGTTATCATTTGATCTCTGAAAGTGAAATTGACTTGTGGATTGGCGGTGGACTTTCTGCGTTATCCTTAGATGAAAATTATACAGGTTACAATTACAACATTGGTACTGAGATATACATTGCAAAACCTATTAGTCTGTATTTCGACTGGCATTTCGGCACTTTTGATGAAGACATTAAATTCCAAGAAATTCATTTTGATCTCAAATGCTATTTGAAAAACTTCTACTTAAGGGCCGGTTATCTTAACACCAAAATTGTAGATGTTGGATTTAATGGTTTTACAGTTGGTGCTGGTGTTGTGATATTCTAAAAGCCTATTTAAAATAAACTACTTTATGAGCATCTAATACATTGTTAACTAAATTTTCGGAAACTTATGATTAATTACAGAAATAAGGAGATTTCTGATAATCTGTAGGCCACGAATGACACTATCGTTTAACATTCGTGCCATTGGATTATCTACCTTATAATTTTTGTAGTAATTTCTTCGGCCTTGAAGGGAAAAGCGTGAAGAATTTCATGAAGTGAGCCGTTAAAAATGATTTTGTTGTTTGAGCGCAGCGAGTTTAAAATCATTTAGGCTCAATGAATGGAATTTAGCTTTTGACTTCAAAGCCTTGAATTTTTTGCTTCTTTTTGTTTTAAGACAAAAACGAAGAAGAAAGAAGCTTAAAAGTAGATCTTATAAAATCTTGTAAAAAGACCAATTGGAAGTTAACGAACACTTAGTTAACAATGTACTGATATTACACTTCTTCCTTCAACTTCCAAGGAGGATTTAACCGATTTTCTCCTGCAAAAAACAAGATGATACGATTACCATCCAAGTCTTTTAGACGGGCTTCTCTCCAAAGCCATCTTTGATCGGTAGGCATCATTTCAAACTGTATACCTTTCCCTATTAATTCTTCTACTTTTTGATCCAAATCATCGCATTCAAAATAAACATAGGTCCCTTCACCCTGGGGAAGTTGATCTACAAGGTGTAAAGAAAAAGTAGCTCCATTCTCACATTCAAAACGGGCATAGTGATCGTCTGAATGTACAATGAGCTTTAAACCCAATTTTTGATAAAATGAAATAGCTGCTGGAACATTTAAAGTCGGGACTGTAATTTGATTTAAGTTCATTGTTTGGAGTTTATCAATAATTAGTGAAGCAATGTTTAAAAGTAATCATTTTGAAAACTATCAGGAAACTTTTTATACATTAGACATTAACACGGTTTATTACTTTATCATTCATCCACACAACTTAAGTCTGTATTTAATGATGAACAAAGGCATATTTAACAGAACTGTAAAAACTCTATTGATGGAATTTAGAAATCAGGAGATTTCTGATGATCTATAGGGCACAAATGACGCTTTCGCTTAACATTTGCGCCAGTGGAAATTGAGTTGAGTATTCAAATACTCATTTTGTAGTTCTTCCATCGGCCTTGAAGGGAAAAGCGTGAAGAATTTCATGGATTGAGCCGTTAAAAATGATTTTCTTGTTTGAGCAAAGCGAGTTTAAAATCATTTAGGCGAGAGGAATGAAATTTAGCTTTTGACTTCAAAGCCTTGAATTTTTTGCTTCTTTTTGTTTCAAGACAAAAACGAAGAAGAAAGAAGCTTAAAAGTAGAACTCATAAATGCTTGTAGAAAGCTCGATTGAAGAATAACGATAACCGACTTTACATCCCATTTAATCGTTAACGAAAATTAGTTTATGCACAATCGATAATTATATTTTATACTTTTGTGAAATGGAAAACACAAAACAAGAACAGCCTAACAATCCGCTTCACGGGATAAAACTCTCTGATATTGTAGAATATTTGGTGGATTATTACGGTTGGGAGCAATTACATCATAGAATACCTGTCAACTGCTTTTATAATAATCCCTCTGTTAAATCAAGTTTGAAATTCTTACGCAGAACTCCTTGGGCAAGAGAAAAAGTAGAACAACTCTACCTTGAAAAAATGAAGAGGCAATCTAAGTAAGCCTTTACTTCCGTTAATCCTTGTAGAGTAAATATTTCTTTCTCTTCAATTTATAAGCATCCAAACCTTCTTTCCAAGCCACCTTGATTTCAGACTCCGTCTCTCCTTTTGCCAAAGCCAAACGAACCTGATCGGTACCGCATAAAAGGTCCATCCATTTATTTTTTGAAATCACTGATTTCCCTTCAGCGTTTTTAAATTTTCGATTCCAATCAATCAGGTAAGAAAGTTGTAATCCACCTTCCGTTATAGTTCTTAAATCTTCACCAAAACATAATTGGTCTTTTAAAACAGGATTGGATGCGGCACCTGGAGTGGCTTTAGGAGTAAACTCAAACACCCCTAATTTTGAATTAGGATAACCGATCACTTGAAATGGAAATGCCGTCCCTCTTCCAATACTTACTGGAGTTGCCTCAAAAAAGCATAAGGAAGGATAAAGTAAAATGGATTGATCGTTAGGCAAGTTTGGTGACGGTTTTATCGGTAAACTGTAGGACATAGAGTGATCATAATTCTTTACCGGAATTATTTTTAAATCACAATTGGTCTTATTTCTTAACCACTGCTCTCCATTGATCATTTGTGCCAACTCTCCTACTGTCAAGCCATGAAGAATGGGAATTTTATGCATTCCCACAAAAGATTTAAACTTAGGGTCTAAAACAGGACCGTCAATATGCATTCCATTAGGATTCGGTCGGTCCAACACCAACATTTCTTTCCCTGCTTCTGCACAAGCTTCCATCATATAATGCATTGAACTGATATAGGTATAAAAACGACAACCTACATCTTGTATATCAAAAATGACAATATCCACCTGCTGTAAAAGTTCAGGAGTGGGTCTTTTATTTTTCCCATAAATGGAATAAATCTTAATGCCTGTTGAAGGGTCGATAGCATCTTTTACGTGTGCTCCTGCATCTTCTTTCCCTCTAAAGCCATGTTCAGGTGCAAAAATCATTTGTATATCAACCCCTAAGGCAACCAATGAATCCACTAAATGCTGCTCCTTGATCATGGATGTTTGATTGACTAAAACCCCCACTCTTTTATCTTTCAAGTACGGTAAATATTGATCCGTTTGCTCCGCTCCAGTGATGATCTCAGGTATAATTTCTACTTTATGTTCCACCTTTTGTTGTGTTTCGGCAGTACAAGCAAAATTCAATAAAATAAGAAATGGAAATACTAATAATTTATACATCGGTTTTATTGATTTTAGGGATGGACAATGTAGAAATATGTTCTCTTTCTACTGCTTTAATATTCGGATTTTCAAAAGATTTATAAGAGGTTCCTTCTTTGTATCTTGTATCTATTGTTACAGGTAAAGTTCCTTTGGGTTGAATTTTACCAATCATCATTTTTGCTACGGCATTTCGAAGTGCTTTTGAATTTTGATACGTGACTATAATACCGTTTTGTTTTTCAATACCTTGAAATGAACGAAGTACATAGGCATTACCCAAAACTACTGTAAAATGTTGAGGTAAAAGATTGGCCATTTCAATGTATTTCACCTGAGTGTAGGTGATTTTATAAGGATATTTTAATGCCGGTGAAGCTTTGCCTTTTTCCAATTCGACAGCAATATCTTTCGCTCCTTGCGTCATATAAAAACCTGACAACTGACTAATAACAGTATCATAATTTTTTAGTTTCTTGATTAATGCATTTACGGTACTGATCGATGCATTTTTTGATAAGTAAAATGAAGTCACTTCCAAACCTTGACGTTCCAAAGTGGTCGTCAATTCTGAATATTCCCGCGTTCCAATATTGACCACGGCGATTTTTCCACTATTGGTTTTCAATGGCAAACCTCCTTCATATTGTAAAAGTGTCACAGCCTCATCGGCTATATTCTGAATTAAGTGAGTTGCTTTTAAAGGGTGTAAATCTTCTTTTAAACGTGCAGTAGAAATTGAAGTGACTTGATGTGCTCCCGTCCATTTTTTCATCAATAGCATACGCCATCCCTTTTGATCAATTTCTTCCCAAGATAAATTCCCCTTTTCAATTTCATCTTTCACGGCATCAATAGCATCACCAATATGATTGGTAAACTCTACCACATCATTACCGGCTACTAATGCTTTTGCATCCGCTACCCCGTATTTTTGGAACCTTTTAGTAATCGCATTCATCAAAATCCCATCCGTAAACACCAAACCATTAAAAGCTAATGAATCTCTTAATATCTCTGTCACAATTTTTGGAGATAAGGAAGAGGGTTGATCATCCCAAACGGGCACACTTAAATGAGCGGTCATTACCCCTCCGACACCTGCTTCTATTAATTTTTTATAAGGATATAGTTCCATAGAATCCAACCTTGCCACATCATGCGGTATCACGGGCAAATCTTTATGAGAATCGACACTCGTGTCTCCGTGTCCTGGAAAATGTTTTCCGACAGCCAAGACATTTTGAGATTGAAGACCATACATATATTGAATCGCTTTTGCAGCTACTTTTTCTTTATTTTCCCCAAAAGACCTGTAATTGATCACTGGGTTTAAAGGGTTGTTATTTAAATCCACAACGGGACCATAACTTACTCCTACTCCTACCCTCTTTAACTGTTCTGCCATCTGAACTCCCATTTCAAAAATCAATTGATCATCTTCAATCGCTCCCAAAGTCATAGCATAAGGATAAGAAATACCGTCTTTTGGTAAGCGCATCCCCAAACCCCATTCTGCATCCAAAGTATACACTAAAGGTGTCTTTGCCACTTTATTCAAATTATTGATGGCATTGATTTGAGTTTCAGCTCTGCCTTTAAAGAAGATAACACCGCCCACGTTATATTTTTTCACCAAGCCTTCTACCTCAGCATAACTATTTGAGGTATAATGCGGTACTATAAATAATTGTGCTATTTTTTCATCATCATCTAATGAATTCCAAACCGAGTCTACCCAATGTAAATCCTCCATAGAGGCATTAAAAAAAGAGGGAAAATGCTTCTTTTGTGCTGTTACAATTGTGCTTATCACAAGAAAGACCTTCAAAAAAAGTATTGATTTCAAGAAATTAGGCATATATTTCGGATATAAGTGTTTTTTCTGTTAGCTCAAAACACTAAATTAATAACTCTCTTATCAAAAAACATTGTTTATTTACTTTCTTTTCAGTGATGTATTTTTTTGCAATTGTTTTCGCACTTTTTTTATTCCATCAAAATCTAATTTACGCTCAAGGTTGTAGTGATGCAGGTATTTGTACCACAGGAGCACTTAACCCAGAAAATGATGGAGAGAACCTCTCGTATTTTGAAAATAAATTTACAGTAGATTATCTATTGTATTATCAGCTTTATCAAGACAATCAAACCGATAGAGGTATTGGACTTTCTGTCAACTATCATCTGAATAGAAGAAATAGTTTTCAGATCAAAACAAATTACGCCATCAAAGAAAGCCCTTTGACAAGGACAAGCGGACTTGGTGACATTACGTTGGCTTACAGTTACGCTTTGCTGCAAACTGATAAATGGCAAATCTCTACGGTAATAGGTGGTAAAATCCCAACGTCGGATGCTGATATCTCACTCAACGGTTTACCATTGCCGATGTATTTCAATACTTCATTGGGAACTTACGATGCCCTTTTCGGTTTTGCGATTTCATCAAAAGCATGGCATTTCTCTTTTGGTTACCAACAACCGCTGACTACTGCGTCGAAACACGAATACGACCCTGATTATTGGTCTGAACAGCCTAATTATAAATGGATGCAAAATTGGTACCCTGCCACTCGTCACTTAGATCGTAAAGCGGACGTTTCAGGAAGGGTTAAATATACTTTAAGAACTTCAAAATGGTCGCTATCTCCTTCTGTATTGGCTATTTATAAATTAGAAAATGGCTATGTAGAAAGCCTAAATAATGGGAATTATGATTTTGAGGGATCAGATGGTCTAGCCCTCAATATTCTTGTTGAAGGAAGTTATAACTTCTCTCCTTATTTTAGTATGGGTGCTGTAGCTGGATATGCGGCGGTACAACGTCCGTTTAACCCTGACGGTTTAGCGAGAGATTACGTTTTTAACCTACTATTGAAACATCAATTCTAAGACAATGAACAAAAAACTATTTTTTTATACTACCTACTTACTTCTACTTCCTCTTTCATTATTCAGTCAAAATGTATGGCTAGATAGTGCCATCTCTTATTATGAATATGGTGATTTTGATAAGTCGGTTGCATTACTTCATAAAATCCCCAATTCCTCTACCAAAACATTAAAGAATAGACAAAAAGCATGGTTGGGAAAAAACTTTGGACAACTAGGTTTATACACCAAAGCATTCCAAATTTTAGACGATAATATTGATAAAAATTCACTGACATATATTGAAGTGCTCAATGCAAAAGGGTTCCTTTATCAAAATCAAGGGTATCCTAATGAAGCCATAAAAGTACTGGAAGAAGGAACATTATTACTGAATAAGTTTAAGGAAAGTCAACTCTTAAACACGCTCAAAATTGAAAACTTTTCCCTAACAGGCATTGCCTATTGGCAACTTGGAGCAATCGACGAAGCCTCTGACTACCTCAAACAAGCACTGATGCTGAACGAGCAAGCCAATGACAAAATCGGTGCAGCCAATATCAATTTAAATTTAGGATTAGTCTACAGTGCTACTGATTCCTATAAAGCACAATATTATTACGAAGAAGCCTTAAAGGTTTATAACGAGATTTACCCTGAAGAAAACCATCCAAGTATGGCTTCGATCTACATCAACATTGGCATTGTCTTTCAAAAGAATTTCATGCTAGACAAAGCAATTTCCTCTTTTGAAAAAGCAGCAAGTATTTGGGGTAAAACGTATGGTGAACAACATCCGAATATAGCATTTGCTTATGTAAACATGGCTGATGCTTATTTAAAAAGTAATCAACCAGAGTTAGCAGTCGAATTTTATGATTTAGCACTTTCTCAATATCAGTCCATCTTCGGTGCTAAACATCCTGAAATTGCAAATATCTTCCTTAAAAAAGGAGAAATCAATTTCGAAGCGGGAAACACCAAAGAAGCCCTCCGATTATACCAAGAAGCATTGATTGCCAATAACACCAATTTTAATGATACGAATATCAACAGTCAACCTTCTGGAGAAGACTTCATTAGCCCGTTTATCAATATTGTGTTATTACAGAAAAAAGCGGAAGCCCTTGAAAAACTGCATTATACTAAAACACTAAAACGAAGTGATTTAATAGTTGGCGTTGAAGGTTTAAAACTTGCACATCATACGATTCAAAATGTAAGAACTACTCAAAGAAATAACGCTGATAAAATACGATTAAGTGCTGTCACCAATGATATCTATTCAAGTGGTATCACATTGTGCCTAGCACTTTCTAAAGCCTCTATCAATTCTGAAAAATGGATTAAGGAAGCTTTTAATTTTGTGGAATGGAGTAAGGCTGCCACATTGTTAGCATCCATACAAGAAACAAACGCAAAATCCTTTTCTGGTATTCCATCTTCTTTATTAGAAAAAGAGAACCTCTTATTGGAAGAAGTGAGTGCCTTGGAGCAACAAATTCTTAATTGTAATCCTTCTGAGGTACAATCATTAGAAGAGCAATTATTTGAAACTCAAAGTGAGTTAAAGGCACACGTAAGTGCTCTGGAAAAGGAATATCCGAAGTATTATGAATTAAAATACAAGCAGGAAAATATCTCTTATGGTGAAATTCAAGAAAATATAGGAAGTAATGAAGCACTGATCAGCTACTTTATAGCGGAAAAAGAAGAGTTACTTTACATTTTTGTGATCACTAAGGGAAGCATCAAACTATTTACAGAAGTTTTTGATGATAACGTAAAAGATGAAATTATTAGTTTGGAGACAGGCTTGAAATTCAATTTTGATGAAATCATCATCATGTCGACCAATTACCTGTCACCAATTTTATTTCCATTTACATTCTCTGATAATATCAATAAGATTACATTTTTATTGGATGGACAAATCAACAACATCCCGATGGATTTACTCTTAACAGAAGAAGTAACGGATAAGAATTTACCTTTCAACAAATACCCTTTCCTTGTCAACAAATTTGCCGTCAACTATAATTTCTCGGCTACTCTTGCTTTTTCAACTACTCAAGAAGAAGATGTTACGCCAAGCTTTGCAAGTTGGGCTCCCGTAAATTTCACAGACAGTTCCGGTACAGAAATCTTGAGTAGCTTATACGGTACACTTTCTGAAGTCAACGAGATTGGTGCTTTATTCAGAACTAAAGGATGGAATGCTCAAAATTACACCTATGCAAATGCTAGAAAAAGTATCCTAAAAAGTGATAGTGTCAACACGTACAACTACCTTCACTTCGCAACGCATGGATTTGTAGATTCAGAGCACCCTAATCAATCTTTTATCTATTTATTAGACGAAGAAGGTCATGAGGGACTTCTATACGCAGCTGACATTTATAATCTTGATTTAGATGTCAATTTGGTGACGCTGTCTGCCTGCGAAACAGGTATGGGTAAATTAAGTAAGGGTGAAGGATTAATCGGTCTATCGAGAGCATTAAAATATGCTGGAGCAAAGAATTCTATTGTTTCCCTTTGGAACATCAATGATTACTCTACGGCTTTATTAATGAAACATTTTTATAGTGGAATTACGGCAGGAGAGTCTATTTCTACCTCACTTCAAAAAGCTAAAATTAAACTTATCCAAGATGGTCTTTACTTCAGTCCATATTATTGGGCTCCATTCACATTAATTGGTCATCATTAGGAACTTCTGAATGCTGTGGGTTGTTGTTGGAATTGACTATAAATGTTTTTCCCAAAAACTATTCTTTTTATGAAGAGTAACGAAACCACAGTATTAGTAATTGATGATGAGAAAAATCTACTAGACAGTATTATCGACTTACTTGAGATTAATGACTTTAATGTATTAGCCGCACAAGGAGGACTTGAAGCACTTGAAATGATTGAAAATAGAATGCCTGATATCATTCTTTGTGATATCATGATGCCTCAAATGAATGGATATATTTTCTTGCAGGAGTTAAGAAAAAATCCATTAGCTGTAGGTGTTCCTTTTATTTTCCTCTCTGCCAAAAGTGATAAACAGGATATCAGAAGAGGCATGGATTTAATGGCTGATGACTACCTCACAAAACCTTTTACGCATGAGGAACTTATTAGTAGCATTACCGCAAGAATGGCCCGTATTGATGTACTAAAAAGAGAAATTATGATGTTTATGCAAAACATCAATCATAGTATTGAAACGGTGCATTCTAATCTGACAAGTTCACCCATCTCAAATGAGCTAGAAACAGTAAAGGCAATGTTGAAAAGTCAGAATGAAGCAATTGAGAAATACTGCCATATCAATTCACACAAAGTAAGAGGTCCTTTGTGCAGAATAATGGGATTATTGGAATTATTCAATGAACAAGACAGTGGCTACAACAAGGAGATTCTCACTCACTTGAAAACAAGTGCATCAGACTTAGATAAAATCACAAAGGAGATTTCCTATGCCATCTCCACCACAACTAGAACCTCAGCGTAGAAAAAGTAAAAGGTTTTTAGCAACATATCAATGCTGTTAAAAACCTTTTTTAATACCTACCCCAGATTTCCCATTTAAGCTAAGTGATCGCTAACTATCAATCACCATTTCTACAATTTTTCTATGATTTACTTTCAAGCTCCCTTCTTCTTCATTTTTTCCATTGCTGAAAAAACGAAGCAAAAAAGCTAGGCTTAGAAGTCAAAAGCTAAATTCCACTCCTCTCGCCTAAATGATTTCAAACTCGCTAAAGCTCAAACAACAAAATCATTTTTAACGGCTCAATACATGAAATTCTTAACGCTTTTCCCTTCAAGGCCGGGTGAGTAACTACTAAATGATTCTCTGATTACAGATCAAAAGTAAAGTGTTTTATAATTATCGTCTAAAATGCAATTCTGTAGAGACATTGCATTGCAACGTCCTCGCGAACCACTATACACAACCACTTATTCCTTATAAAGCGAACTACTAGAATCAACGATAACTTAGTTTACAATATTTTGAATAGAGATTATTTAATAATCTTCTCTTTCAACTGTGTAATTCTTTCCTCAAAAGAAGTTTTTGAAATATCCACATCCTTATTTCGGATCGTATCCAAATATTCAAAAACGGCTTCTTGGTGATCAGTACTTTTTCCAGTATTTGCCTCAATATACCTCATTTTAGACCACAATACCGTTTTAAGTTGTGTTTTCGCATCATTCATCATATAGTATTCTACCACAATGGAATTATGATCTACATGAATGATACTTGACTTTATTCTTACCCACTCTCCAACTGCAGCAGGTCGCAAGTAAGAAATTTGATGATTGAAAATCACCCAACCTGTACCAAATTCTTTATAAATGTCTGCAGTGTTATAACCGTACAATTGTGGTACCCTATCCTCTCTAGCATTGAAGAAATAATCAAAATACTTAGAGTTATTTAAATGTCTGAAAGGATCACAATCTTGAAAACGAATAATTACTCTCGACTCCGTTTCCTTCGGATAACTTTTCTGTAAATCGTGATAAAAAGGCATAAATAGGTTTATTTTATTGGAATCTGTCGTTACGGTCAATCCATGAGTTACGTCTCTCCCATTTCAAATCTTGCAACATTGCAGCCTTCACCGCAATAGTGATATTATATGATTGTCGAGGACCAAATGGAATCCAGTTCGCAGTGAGTTGCCAACAGTGTAAATCTCTTGTAATATCAAACGAAGTATAGGAGAAAGCACCTTCTTTAAAGTCATAACCTGAACGGAAAGCAAATTTCCATTTTGGTGTCAGTGATACATCACCTGAGAAAGTAAACGTTTGTGTTACGGTCGGTTCTGCTTCACCTGTCTTATTATAGTTTAGGTTATAGTTTAATGAAAGCGACCATGGAATATCAAAATCTAGATAGAGATCAGGGTTTCTTTTCATCTGCTCCAGCATCTGACGTTCCATCTCATTTCTTGGCTGTAACTGATCCAATTTTTCTTCTTGTTTCTTCTTTGCTCCTCTTGGTGCTAATCGAGTACCCAATGAAACGGTAAGGTTACTTAAACTCGCCAACTGACCATCTGTATCCCAAAGAAGTTCTTTTGATTTATATTGACTTTTCACTACTTCTTTTTTGAGATCCTCATCATAGGCTGTTGATACAATTTCGTATTTGTAAGGGTTCCAACGCGACTGTACCGAAACATCTACTTTCTTGAAAAGCGTTGTTCTGAAACCAGCACTGATATCGGACCAATTCAATGAATCTCGTTCAAAGTCGTAACCTGATGAAATTTGCAAGTTGTTCAAAAGCATTGTTTTCTTCGCCTTTCCGGTTTCTTCGTCCTTTTTACCGGACTTCAATTCCAAGATGTTATTGATGGAGAAACTCAGGTTATTACTCCTACCCGACGATGGTTTTCCGACTAAACCACCTTCTGATCTAAACATTTCACGACCGTTTGTATCCGTAGTCGAAGTTTGAACATTTTGGTAGTAATCAAATCGTGGATCTCCAAAATCAGGTCTAAAACTCATCGAAACGTTAGGCTGAATAGTATGACGGATCACCGAACCTCCTTTCATGTTATAAAACATAAACATGTTGGTGTTGAAACCTACTGCTGTACTATATTCTTGATATCTTGTCAATTCGTTTGTTGTATCTACCAATACTGCGTTTTCCTCTTCAATAAAAGTATAATCATACTTGAAAGGGTGCCAGTATTCTTTGTAACTGAAGCTTGGTGAAAAAGTAAAATACTTTAGAACCTTCATTTGGGTAGACACCGGCAAATCATGGGTAACACCCCATTTGAAATCATCAGAATAATCTCCAAAATTGGTCAATAAATCAGGGTATCTTCCCGATTCGTCTGTACCATCTGAAATATCACCGTCATCACCAATTACATCGAAAGGCAATCTTCCTTGTCCTGGCTTGTTGGTCACCGAGCCAGATGCTCTCATATTATAAGTGAAACCAATCTCAGAAATCGCATTAGACTTCTTAAATAAAGATTTAAAAGGTCTTGTACGAGCTACGTTAAAACTGGCTTCTGGAGTAATAGAAGCCTCACCTGTCTGAACGTTTTGTTGATAACGTGTCTGAGCCGTTGTAGACATATTGACATTTCCAACCGCAAAGTTGTTACTATAACTGATCGATGAGTTCATTGAAGACTGTAAAAAGTCACCTGGATTCAAAGAGTTGTTTCTGTTATAATCTGAGTTCGCGATATTAATGTTTGCTGAAAACCTTGAGTTCTTTTTACTTTCTTGAGAGTGCGACCATTGAATTTGATAATCATTTCTTACCGTAATCGACCCATCATTTTCTTGAAAAAGGTTATTTACAAAGGAGAACCTAGTGTTACCACTAAAGGCATATCTTTTACGATAGTTAGATGACACATTCAAACCCCACCCACCTAAAGAGTAGGCCGTACCTAAAACAGTCAAGTTAAAGTAATCTGTTAGTGCCAAGAAAACACCACCCTCTCTTAAATAAAAACCTCTATCTGTAGACTCACCATAAGTAGGCATTACAAAACCAGAAGTGTTATCTGAAGTAGCAGGGAAAAGTCCAAATAAAAATCCCAATGGTAAAGGGGATTCATTTAATTCAACCAAGAAAGGTCCTGATACAATACTTTTTTCAGGTACTACTTTTAATTTTTTTGTTCTAAAACCAAAGTGAGGATGTTCCAAACGACAGGTTGTATAAACGTTGTCTCCCATATACATCTCTGGTCCGGCAGTTTTTTTCACCACTTGTGAAGTAATAATACCATCACTTTCTTCTGTCACAATACCTTTGATTAGACCTTTTTCCGTTTCATAGTTATAGATCATTTCATTAGCATTGAATGTCTTCTCACCATCCTTAAAGATAGGTTTTTCGACAATCTTTCCCGTGGAATCTGGAATACCTTGAGCTCGGACAATATGGGTTACAAAGTTCATTTGTATATCTCCGGCATTCAGCTTTTGCTCACCAAATTCTACTTCGGCATTACCCACCATATACATGGTTTGTGTACGCATCACAAAATTGGATGAGTCTGAGGTATAATCAACAGGTGATTCAAAAGCATCTTCGGTGGCGGCAATAGCATCATCTCCCTCCTTTTTCCAAAGATCTAGTGTTTCAATCATGTCTTCTTGTGGAAGATCGTAATCACTATAATTGAAAATTACTTCTTCTAGATCGTCAAATACACCAGATGTCTTGGCTTCTTCCCAATCATCAGGGTCGGTAGATTTTAAGGCGGCGTCTAACTGATTGATTCGATCAACGATCTCCGGTTCTGCCAAATCTTCACGTACTTGTTGAAGATCTCTATCTCCTCTAAATAGAACGGAATCCGCAAAAGCTTTCATTGCAATTGCATAATTGGATATAAGTTCATTTTTAGCACCAGCATTTAGCCTATTCAAAGTAACGGCTAATTGTCTAGCTGCCTGCCTACTTTTGGCAGTGTCATTATAAATTCTAAAATACGCTTCTTCTTCTTCCAAGTCGAAAGCATATTTGCTAGCCTTTGCTTCTGATGATATAAACATCATAAAAAATAAAGCTCCGGTTAGACCAAACAATAGGTTTTGCAAAAAATTAAGTATATCTATTTTTTTGAACAAAGTACGAATCATGTATCAGATGACATTATATGAAAGTCATATTTGACAAATTTAAGCTATTATTTCGAGTCTTCATTATCAAAAATGGAAAGAAATATAGAATAAATGATATTCTTTGATAAATTTGAGATGTCATAATTAAGCTGCAAGCTACATTAGAACAAATAAGATTTCAAATCAAATATTATAATTGTGTCCACAATCAAAGTTGAATTTTCACACGAAGTAAAAGTAGGTATTTTCGCAACTATCTCGGCCTTCGTGCTTTACTTCGGTTATAACTTCTTAAAAGGGATCGACATTTTTTCAAACCAAAATACTTTTTATGTCGAATACCCAAGTGCCGCAGACCTTCAAGTCTCTAATAATGTCACCATAAACGGCTACATAGTTGGAAGAGTCTCGAGCATGGAGCTATTACAAAACCAAAATAATATGGTGAGAGTGTCTTTAGATATCAATGAAGACATTAAAGTTTACAAAAATACTGTTGCCGTAATTGCTGACAAAGGTATGTTAGGCGACAAACAGGTTATACTAAAGGGTACTGGAACTGGTGAACTCGCCACTCCTGAAAGTACAATTGCAGGTGGTGTTGAAAATGGTATGGTGGCTTCTATTGTTGAAAAAATGGACCCACTTTTTGCCAATTTAGAGGCTACTCTTGATACTGCCAAGCAGATGATGTCTCAATTTAGAACAGCAGGCGTCACTGCTGATGCCACTTTGGCCTCTGCCAATTCTATTATGAAAAAAGTAGACAATGGAGGTTTGGACAAGACTTTAGCCAACTTACAGGTCATGTCAAGCGAATTCGCATCAGCTTCTAAGCAATTGGAACCTATTTTAGTAAAAATGGATCACCTTGCTGATTCTTTAAATGATGCTCCTTTAGCTCAAACTGTAAAAGAGGCACAACAACTTTTAGCTTCAGCCAACAAGACCTTAGAAAACGTTAATAATCCAAATGGTACTGTAGGTGCTTTACTAACAGAAAGAGAACTTCATGATCAATTGGTCAAAACAATGGCTGATTTAGATTCTTTATTCATCGATTTCCAAGCACACCCAAAGAGATATGTACACTTCTCTGTTTTTGGAAAGAAAGACAAAGCACCTAAAGAAAAGAAAAAATAGATATACGTATTTTGTACTAACAAAAAATTAAACGACAATATATAAATGATTACAGGTAGTGAATTAATTACGCTCGTTAGAGACGCGGATTTCTTTAATGAAATGCAAGCACTTAAGAAAGACTTCTTAAAAGTGGACCCTGCATTTATGGATCTAAGTGATGATGATTTTATTTCGATCATCTTGATCACGCCATCCATTGGTATTGCACTAGCCAACGGCAGTGTAAGCCACTATGAGGAAATCACTTTAAGAAGAAAAGCTCGTAAGCTGTCAAGAAGAAGTTTCTTCCAAAAGAACGACCCTCTTGCTCCTGCGTTAAAGTACCTTTCTTACAACTTCTCTGAATGGGAAAATCGTTTTTACAAATTGATCAAAATTACAATGCACTCTTCTTTAAAAGAGAACAATGTTGTTTTGGAAACGCTTAAAAACCCTAACTCATTAACAGGTGATCTTAAAAGAGATATTCTGAATGCCCCATTTATCTTTGTCAAGTTCATTTCTTTCTTATTTATGGAAGAAGATGATGACTTATTAAATGAAAGAGCAATCACAGAAGTA
Organism: Flammeovirga sp. OC4; assembly: GCF_000812565.1. GTDB lineage: Bacteria > Bacteroidota > Bacteroidia > Cytophagales > Flammeovirgaceae > Flammeovirga. Next base: position 28,755 of record NZ_JTAM01000045.1, read on the forward strand.
GAGTTAGAAAAAATTAAAGAAATTGGTACTGCATTAGAAATTGATAATGTACCCATCTTTCATGCTTTCTGCGAATCATTCGTTGTTAGGTCAGGTTCTGTAATTGACTAAATTAAAGTTCTTGAACTAAAAAAACGGCCTTACTATCCTTCGAAAATGAAGAGTAGTAAGGCTTTTTTTGTTATTTATATACATAAAATGAAAAAATTTTGAAATCTGAATATGTATTTCATACGCGATAAATTAATTTTGCAGTATGAGTACACAAGCCATAGAAATATTAAACAACTACAAACTGCGTAGAACAAACGGAAGGATAAGTATTATTGATATCTTCATGAACAGCAATGTTGCTTTAAGTGAAAATATCATTGAAGAGAAACTGATTGGCCTGTGCGATCGTGCGACTATTTACCGTACACTCAAAACATTTATTGATAAAGGAATTATCCACCGAGTAATTGATGAGACTTCTATAGTGAAATACGCTATATGTAATACCGACCACTGCACAAGTACTGAACATAATCACGAGCACATACATTTTAAATGTCAAGTTTGTGGTGATACTGAGTGCATGGATGACTTGCCAATTGTTCCGGTAAAATTACCTGAAGGATATACTGCAAAGGAGACCAACTATTTGATTGTGGGTATTTGCAAAAATTGTAAAGAGTAATACTTAATTTGATATTACTTTGATTTACTCCTCTTCGTCAACACTTACTTCATTTTTAATTTGTAATAAAATTTTAATCACTGCTTTAAAATAATTTGCTACTTTTTTAATTTCTCATGCAACCCTAGGTATCTTATGCTGTCTTTAAGGTAAACAAAGAAAAAATTATGACAGCGATAATAGAAAGATGCAAAGAGGGCGATAGAAAAGCTCAATTTGAACTCTATCAACAATATTCGAAGGCAATGTACAATATATGTGTTCGCATCATCAATAATCTTGAAGAGGCCGAAGACATACTACAAGAGGCATTTTTAAGTGCTTTTCGGAACCTTGATCAGTTCAAAGGTACTTCTTCATTTGGCTCATGGCTCAAAAGGATTGTAGTCAATCACTCCATTAATCACGTAAAAAAGAGACGTCTTGAACTTGTAGAAATGGAAGAAGGTCGAATTCCAGAGCAAATCGAAAATGATGGTGAACAGGATATTGATTTGATATTGAATATTGATAGAATTCGCGAGGCTATTCAACTCTTACCCGACGGTTATCGTATTGTTTTTTCTTTGTATTTGTTAGAAGGATATGACCATAAGGAGATATCTCAAATTTTAAATATCAGTGAATCTGCTTCTAAATCTCAATACAGCAGAGCTAAAAAGAAACTGAAAGAAATTTTAAAAGTATCACTCTAAATTCTCTTAACGATGGATAAAATTGAAAAGTTCATCCTGGAAAACAGAGGAAAGTTAGATGTCTTAACGCCCTCTGAAGGATGTGATCAAAGATTTAAAGAAATATTAAACGACAACCTTGAAAGAGAAGTTGTTCGTTCAAGATCCGATATAAAAGACCACCTTGAACCTTCTGATGAAGTGTGGACAAGAATTGAAAAGGAACTCTATGATGAACCTCTTCAAGAACACTTGATTGACGACGTCATTGAAAATTCATCATTTGATAAGTTTGACGCTCCAAAAGGACTTTGGGACAAAATTGAAAACGAATTGGAGAAGGATGAGGAGGGCCAGAAAACTGCCACAAAGGAAGTAAAATTACAATTCAGTAAACAATGGCTTTCAATCGCTGCAATTTTGATCATTGGTGTCGGTATCGGATGGTTTGGCAACAGCAATTTTAATTCGGGTAAAAATACGATTAATGTTCAACCTCAAAACGAAGAATGGGAACAAGCAGAAGATTATTACATGACGCTTATTTCCAATAAAAAAACACAAATCACTGCTTTAGATTTTGAAGATGTGAAGCTTTTGGATGATTTTAATGTACAATTAAAACACCTGCAAAAGAACTACAAAGCACTCAAAAGAGAAGCTTCTCTGAGTGCTGAACCAGCGATTGTCAGAAAACAAATGGTGATCAACTTAGAGCTTCAAATCGAGCTACTCAACAAACAAATGGAAATTATTATCAACTCTACTAAACCAAAGAGGAATCATGAAAACAAAAAGCAATATAATATATAGTACATTTTTTATTTTCTTCTTAACGATCTCATTAGGTTTTGCTCAGCATCCTAATTTAAAAGAGAAAATAACAACAGAGACCTTCAATAAGATTGATAAAACATCTTTGATCAGTATTGAAAACAAGTTTGGAGATATCATTTTAGAAACTTCACCTAGTCAAAAAAATGTAGTGGTAGAAGCAAAAGTCCAAGCATGGCATACTTCAGAAAAAAAGGCAATTACCTTATTGGATGAAATTAGAATCGTCAACCAATCTTCTGGAAATAATGTAAAATTTGAGACCATCGTACCAAGTTCTACAAACATCAATAATAAGAAAGGGTTTAAAATCATCTATACTATCACTGCACCTCAAGATATTAATATCGACTTTTACAATAAATATGGCTCAATTACTACCGAGTCCATTGACGGCACTTCAGTACTTGAGGTAGCGTATGGTTCATTGAAAACAAAGGACTTGAATGGCCCTTCCAATGAGATAAAAATCAGTTATGGTAGTGGCGATATTGATTTTATTGAAAAAGGCGAAATCAGATCTAGGTACCTTGGCAAATTAAATATTGGACAAGCGAATAAATTGGAAATTGACGACAAGTATGGAAATATCAATATCGGTACGGCAGGATCAATCGAAGGAGAAAGTGCTTATTCAAACTTCGAAGTCAATACTCTGAGAAAATCTCTGAATTACGAATCAGACTATGGCAGTATAAAAGTCAATGAAGTGGCTAGTTCTTTTAATGAAATCAATGCAGATGCCGCTTATGGATCCATCAAAATTGGTTTTGACGAAGATACTCCTTTCCAGTTCAATGCAGAAACTCGATATGGCAGTTTTAAAAACAATGCCGAAGGAGTAGAAATCTACAAGTCCATAGAACGCAATACTTCATCTGAATACGAAGGGTATAGAATTAGAAAAGATTCTGGCAAAAAAATCTATGTCAAATCAGCTTACGGAAGTATTAAATTCAACTAAAATCAAAAAATAATTTTATCGCTAAGACCTCCTTTTGCACAAAAAGGGGGTCTTTGTTTTTAGCAATGACCTAATGCAGATTAAGTGTACTTTTAAAATCAAGAGTGTATTACCTCACTTTTTTCATGCACTTATTTTTGACTAGGTACTTATTCTGTTATTTTTACGCTAAATTTTTATTGGATACAAAAAAATATGAATTGTGCCAAAATTTTAATTCTCCCTAAATCAATAGATTACAAACTTTTTAGAGACAAAGCCATGCTTTCCTTTTTATTTAAGGGTACACAAATCTAGTTTTGCAGTTATGTTAAGAAAGAAGATCATACTAGCTTGTGCAATTTTAGGTACATTTTCCTTCTCTTGTTCTAAGTTTTCGAAAATATCAAAAAGTAGAGACATCAACGAAAAATATGATGCTGCTCTAAATTATTACGATAATAAAGACTTCTATAAAGCTTCTGTTTTATTTGAAGACATTATGGGTGCATTTGTTGGTGCAGCCGAATATGAGAAAATTCAATTTTACTATGCTTATAGTCAATATGAGCAAAAGCAATATTTGATTGCTTCTCATCACTTCAAAAGTTTCTATGAAACGTATAACCGAAGCCCGTTTGCAGAGGAGGCTTTATTTATGAACGGTTACTCTTTATACAAAGATACGCCGGACTACAACTTGGATCAGTCAGGTACTGAAACTGCTATTGAAGAGTTACAGAACTTCATCAACAGATACCCTACAAGTCAGTATGCTACTCAATGTAATGACTTGATTGATGAGCTAAGAGCTAGGTTGGAATTGAAAGCTTTTGAAATTTCAAAGCAATATTCTCACTTACGTTATTATAAAGCTGCCGCAATTGCTTATGATAACTTCATGAAAGATTTCCCTGACTCAGATTTTAAACCTGAGGTGATGTATAAGAAAATGGAAGCTGAATACGAATTGGCTAAAATTTCTGTTTTCGACAAACAACAAGAACGTTTTGAAGAGTCATTAAAAACGTACAAGAAGTTTGGCGCTCGATATTCAAATGCAAGTTCTTACGCTGATGCTACTAAGCTTAAAGTAAGCGTAGATAAGGAACTGAAAAAGCACATGCAAAAGAAAGAAGCTTGGGAAAAAGAGAAAGCTAAAATTGAAGAAGAAGCTGCTGCTGGTAAAATCTCTCAAGCAGAAGCCAAGAAATTGGAAGAACAAGGACCGAAAGAGTCTAAGAGAGAAAAGCGAAAGAGATCTAAGAATTTAGAACAAACGCAAGAAGCAGAAAGAGGAGATAAATAAATCAAATCCTTACAGAGAAGCCACCTAAATCAATTGGGTGGCTTTTTTCGTTTGAATTTTTCAGAGAAAAGAGACATATTTAAGTTCATAAACAAACTTTCTCAAGTAGTAATACATTGAACACACAACCGGCGGTTTAAATCGTCCTTCACTTTCCTACTACTTTTGTTGGAATTTTTTTAATCAAGTTATGTTAAAATACACATTAAATTTTTTCTTATTAATTACAACTTCCCTATCATTTTTTAGTTGTGCTAATTCACCATTCGGGAAGAAATCAAACTTAACCAAAGAAGAAAAAATCATCAGTATTGATGGCGACAATATATCAAAAGAAAACTTTGTCTATCTATACGAGAAAAACTATGTCAATGACAGCACCTATTATTCTCAGGAAAGCGTAGACAACTACCTTGATCTTTTCATCAAATTTAAACTAAAAGTAGCAGAAGCTGTTGCTTTAGGATATGATACTCTTCCTGATTTCCAATCAGAATACAAGATGTATTTACATCAACTAGAGGAGCCTTACCTGACCGAATCTGTATTTAATGACAGTTTAGTAAAACAAGCTTACGAAAGACAAAAAATTGAGGTCAATGCTTCTCACCTTTTAATAAAGTTAGAAGAAGGTGCATCTCCTGAGGATACATTAGCCGCCTACAATAAAGTTTTATCCATCAAAAAAGAACTTCAAGAAGGAAAAGACTTTGAAGAGTTGGCTTTTCAATATTCTGAAGATCCTTCTGCAAAAAGAAATAAAGGTAACTTAGGCTATTTTACTTCTTTACAAATGGTCTACCCTTTTGAAGAGGCTGCTTTCAACACGGAAATTGATAGTGTTTCTGATATAATCAAAACACGTTTTGGATACCATCTATTAAAAGTAAATGATAAGAGAGAACGCTTTGGAAACCTACAAGTTCAACATATCATGATCAATAGTGGTCCAAGAGATACAAAGGAGAAACAGGAAATTGCGAAGCAAAAAGTATTTAGTATTTATGACAGCTTACAAAATGGTGGCGATTGGAATGCATTGTGTACAAATTTCTCAGATGACAAAAGATCATCACAAAATAATGGTATTCTTCCTCCGGTAAGTGAAGTACGCTTCCCTCCTCAATTCTTAGAAGGTGTGAGTTCTTTGCAGAAAGTTGGTGAAATTGCCCAGCCGGTGAAAACTGATTTTGGATGGCATATTATCCGTTTATACAAAAAAGAGCCTGTTGCCCCTTATGAAACAATGTACCCTGGCTTGGTGACAAAAGTAAAAAGAGATAGTAGATCACAAACCAGTAGAAAAGATTTTATTAAGAAACTGAAAAAAGACAATAGCTACACTGTTATTGACGAACATAAGACACTTGCGTATTCTTTAGTAGACAGTAGTTATTTAACGAATGAGTGGAAAAAATCGGAAGAGATTGACATTAAAACCTTAAAGAAGAAAGTTTTCACACTTAAAGGAAAAGATGTTACGGTCAATGATTTCTTAGACTACCTTGTTGAACATGAAAAGACTTCTAAAAATGATGATTTAGAAGAAGTTTTAGAAGATCATTTTAACAAATACTCTGAGTTGGTATTATTGGAGGTAGAAAAAGAAAACCTTCCTGAAAAATATCCAGAGTACAAGCACTTAGCACAAGAATACCAAGACGGTCTATTATTATTTAGAGTAATGGAAGATTGTGTATGGAATAAAGCGAGTCAAGATGCGGATGCTTTGGAAGCCTATTATGAAGCGAACAAGAACAGCTACATGTGGGATACTAGAGCAGTGATGTCTATTTATAATACGGGAAGTAAGCAAATAATGGCAGAAACCATTGAGATGTTGGATTCTAACTACTATCAAGTGTATCCTTCTGATGTTTCTACTATCACTTTCAAGAAAAACAGCTCATACCTCTACAAAAGTAGACTTAGTGATATAAAGAAAAGTGCTGAAGTATTGAAGCAAGATAAATCTCTATTTGTACTCCTTAATGTAGAAGTGAACAAAGGAGAGTACAAATCCATGAAAAGTAAGCGTCTCCAAAAAATCATCAATCAATACGTTGCTAATGGCGTTTCAGAAGACAGAATCAAATCTAACTTTGAAGAAGGTGCAATTGGTGTTGTCGATGTAAAATACTACTCAACAAATACAGCTGATTTTGTACAACAAAAGAACAGTAACAACAACCTTTCTGTATCGTTTAAAGAAGGTACTTTTGTAAAAGATGAAATTCCACACATGGATCACCTGAAATTAGAAAAAGGAAGATATACTTTTGAAGAGAGCAATAGATTCTTCATCGTTGAGATTAAAGATATCTTAGCTCCAAGTGTAAAATCATTGGACGAGTGTAAAGGGAGCGTTATTGCCAATTATCAAGAATACCTTGAGAAAAACTGGGTAAAAGAGTTATATCACAAGCACAATGTTGTGATTGATTCTATGCAGTTAAATTCGCTCTACCAAAAAGAACAAAGCATATAATACTCATTCTTTGAATTTAATGTTAACAAACAGTAAATAGATTACAAGTATATCCCTCCGGATGACCTTATTTCTTTGAAGAATGAACTTTCCACTCTAAATTAGAGCTAAATTCAGATTATAAATTAACATCAATTTCAAATTAAAATGGCAGCAGATCTCGAAAGAAAAATTCTTGTGGTGGACGATGAGCCGGATATTGTAGAGATTTTAAGTTACAACTTACAAAAAGAAGGGTACAACGTGAAGACCGCTAACGACGGAAAGCAAGCGGTTGGTGTAGCCAAGGAGTTTCACCCTGAACTGATCATTTTAGATATTATGATGCCAGTGATGGATGGTGTGGAAGCGTGTAGACAGATCAAAGAGAATCCTGAATTATCAGATGCTCATGTGATCTTCTTAACAGCACGTGCGGAGGAGTATTCAGAAGTAGCTGCATTTGATGTTGGTGCTGACGATTATATCGTGAAACCCGTAAAGCCAAGAGCTTTAATGAAGAGAATTGAGTCTATTTTCAAAAGAAAGAATAAATCTTCTTCTAAGAAAAAAGATGTCATCAATATTGATAAATTCTCTATCGATAAGTCAAGCTATACCTTGTACATCGACGGTGAAGCAAAAACACTTCCTAAGAAAGAGTTTGAATTGCTTTACTTCTTAGCAGAAAGTCCAAATAAAGTCTTTAATAGAGATGATCTATTGAGAAACATTTGGGGTACTGATGTGTATGTATTAGCAAGAACTGTTGATGTTCACATCAGAAGAGTGAGAGAAAAAATTGGAGAAGGATATATCAAAACTGTAAAAGGGGTTGGTTATAAATTTGAAATTTAGGAAAATTCATTTTCCCTATAATCCTACTCTAAATCATACTAATAAATCAAAAAACCTCATTACCTTTCTTAGGTCATGAGGTTTTATTTTCCAACATCATTTTATGTTTTTCAACGCCAGATCAGTTTCATTATTACTAGCCCTTTGTATTGGAGGTATTACTGGTGCCTTTCTTTCCATTACAACAGGTATTGAACATACAGGTATTTTGGTGGGAATGCTCATTTCATTCTCCTCCTCTTTCCTACTGACCTATTTTGTATTAGAATTCATCTTCTTTAAGGAGGTAGGTAATATCCATCGACAAATTCATGAATTAAGAAATAAACAGATCTCCTCTCCTGACACATTTAATTTAATGCAGAAAGAAAAGAATCCTATTTCTGGCATTAAGTCGCAGATTAAGAATTATGCTGAGATGAAGGAAGAGGAAATTGCTCAGTTGAAGCAAATGGAGGAATACAGAAAGGAATTCCTCGCTAACATTTCACATGAACTAAAAACACCGATTTTTGCTACCCAAGGTTTTATCCTAACCCTCTTAGATGGAGCAGTAGATGATAAAAAGGTGAGAGATCGTTTCCTGAAAAAAGCTGCTAAATCACTCAACTCATTAAACATTTTAGTAGAAGATCTTTTGACTGTTTCCAAGATAGAAGCTGGAGAGATTTCTATGGAATTTGAAGAGTTTGATCTGCAAGTGATGATCGTTGATGTATTAGAACAAGTAGAGCAAAAAGCAGAAAAGAAAAATATTCTTGTTACTTTAGAGGCTCCAAATGATGATCCTATCTATGTTGATGCTGATTACAACCGTCTAAAACAGGTGGTAATCAACTTAGTTGTTAACGGAATTAAGTATAATAACAAAAATGGATTTGTTAAAGTAATTTTGCAGGTCAATGAAGATACGGTTACTGTATGTGTAAAAGATAATGGCATTGGCATTCCTAAAGAAGACCATAGTAGGCTCTTTGAAAGGTTCTATAGAGTTGAAAAAAGTAGAACGAAAAAACAAGGAGGATCTGGTTTGGGATTGGCCATTTGTAAGCATATTTTGGAAAGACACGATACAGTCATCACATTGGAAAGTGAAGAAGGAAAAGGCTCAGCTTTTTCTTTCGATTTAAAGTTATCCAAAGAAGTAAACAATGAAGATTCCGAATTTTAAGAAGTGGATCATTTTTGAAAATGACAATTATATTTTAGTCAATAAACCTCCTTATATATCATCATTAGAAGATAGAGATAAAACACTACCTACTGTATACCAAGAAGCCAAAAAATACGGTGGAGATACGCAGTTATGCCACCGTTTAGACAAGGAAACTTCAGGTGTGATGGCTATTGCCAAAAATCCTGAAGCCTATAGAAACCTTGCTATTCAGTTTGAAAAACGAGAAGTAGAGAAAATCTATCACGCAGTAGTTGATGGTGTAGAAAATTTTGAAGGAAACATGATTGACAGAAATATTCTTGTTTCTGGCAGAGGAAATGTGAGGATTGATATTGAAGGTAAACCTTCTCAGACCATTGTTAAAACTGAGGAAATCTATAAATTTCATTCTTTAGTGGCTTGTAAACCGCTAACAGGAAGAATGCACCAAATTCGTATTCACCTTGCGTATATTGGTTCTCCTATTATTTCTGACGAAGTTTATGGTGGTGAAAAACCCTATTTATCTGTCATTAAAGGCAGAAAATTCAACTTAAAAAACAACACAGAAGAACAGCCGTTGATGTCTCGTGTAGCACTTCATGCAAGGTCTTTAAAATTTAAAGATGTGGATGGTACTGAAATCTCAATAGAAGCAGAATATCCAAAAGATATGAGAGCTGTTATTACTCAACTTAGAAAATATAAATAATATGATTTCTCCTTATTTTCAAGATCACATGGAGGGCAATGTTTGCTTTGGGTGTGGGAAGAAAAATGATGATGGTTTACATATCAAAGGGTATTGGGAAGGAGACGAAGCACACTGTATTTGGCAAGCTGAAGAAAAATACCACGGATGGGCCAACCTCTTAAGTGGTGGTATATTATCGACTATCATAGATTGTCACTGTATGGGTACTGCTATGGCGTATGCATATAAATCAGAAGGTAGAGCATTAGACTCAAAACCTTGGTACAGATATGCAACAGGCACAATGAATATTAAATTCTTAAAACCTACTCCTATTGCTGTTCCTGTAAAACTAATTGCAAGAGTAACGGAACAAAAAGGTAAAAAAGTGGTAATGAAATGCGAAGCTTGGTCTGGCGATACCTTAACTGCTGAAGCAGATGTCATTGCAATTAGAGTTTACAACAGTGCAGATGAACAAGGTGAGAATCCTTTTATTGATTAATCAATATCCCCTATTTTAATGCTAAACATCACTCACCCTGAGATTGATAAATATATTGAGGAGGTTTCTACGGATGAAAACCCTATTTTAAAGGAGTTAGACAGAGCCACTCATTTACAAGAAAATATGCCTCACATGGTATCAGGACATCCTCAGGGATTGTTCCTGACCATGTTAGCCAAAAGTATGAATGCCAAAAATGTCCTTGAAATAGGCACATTTACAGGCTATGCAGCTATAGCATTGGCACAAGGGATGCCAGAAAATAGTCAACTACACACTATTGAAGTGGATGATGAAAAAGAAAATATCATCCGTGAGTATATAGGAAAAGCTAACCTCGATCACATCATTCATCTACATATTGGAAAAGCACTCGAAATTATTCCTTCATTAGACACTAATTTTGACATTGTGTTTATTGATGCAGACAAAATGAATAATGATGCTTATTATGAACTTTGTCTCCCACTGATTAGAGAAGGCGGTTTCTTATTGATTGACAATGTGTTATGGAAAGGAAAAGTAGTTGATGAATCTGCTAATGATAAAATGACAATGGCCATCAAGACTTTTAATGAAAAAGTTGCCTCTGATAAAAGAGTCCAAAGTTTCATTTTACCCCTAAGAGATGGTATTTTAATGGCTCAAAAATTGTAGATTTGTAAGAATATACTTATTTTTTAGTAAGAGTAATACAAAAAAATTATTTTTGCTCTAACGATTAAGTACTAGGATTTAAGAAAATGGGAGCATTAGATTGATTTTATCCTAATCAAAATAGTTTTCAACCTACTACTACAAGGTATTCAAACCGAACTGAGGTAGATTTAAACTAATCTTTTCAATCCCTATGATGTTTATCTTATAACTTACGGTGTAATTAATACCTCATTATGAAGAAAATATATACAGTTGGTTTCCTTTTGAGCGTGGGTGCAATGTTTAGCTCGTTTAATGGAATTACCTCTGAAATTAATACTAACGTTAACCCACAAAATGCCATTTATCAATCCCCGCTTCAGGAAGATAACCCTTATCCAATCATTACGAATGTTCATTCAAAAATAGTTAATGGTGAGGAAATTACTCTTGTTGACGCCAATGGCATCTCTGCTTTTATTGCTGGTAAAAATCAAAACTTGCTTTTAATTGCTACATCTCTCAATGTAGATGTAAAAAAGATATACAAATACAATGACATGGACGCCTATGATGACTTGATGGAAGGCCATGTCTATTACCTTAAATCAAAAAAGGGTAAAGCAACTACGGCTACTCATACCACGATTGATGAGAAAAACTTATGGGAAGTTTCTCAAAAATATGGTATCAAACTGAAAAGCTTAGCCAAGAAAAATAGAATGAAACCTGACGAGCCTTTAGCAAGAGGTAGAGTTTTATTCTTACAAAAAACAAGACCTAAATCTGTTCCTCCAAAGGTGATTGACATCCCTGAAGAAGTAAAAGAAGAGGTTACAGCAGATTCATCTTTAGTAGAAACAATAGCAGACCCTGCAACGGTCATCTCTATTGTGGCCAATGATAGCGTTCCTTCTTTAAATCCCAATTCTAAAACACATACAGTACAAGATGGTGAAAGTGTTTTCACAATTTCTAGAATGTACAATGTGACAATGTTGGACCTGAAAAATTGGAATAACATTGGTGATGATCTGTCTTTAGAAGAGGGACAAGTATTAATTGTTGGGAAGGAAGAAGAAAAAGTAATCAAAGAAGAAGTAGCGGCTGCTCCTGTAGAAACAAATGTAGCTACAGAACAACCTGCTATTAATGAAAGCTCTTTTGAGATTATTCCTCCTGCTGATAACGCAGCAGTAACAGTTACTCCAGCTGCAGCTGGCAATCAAGCCATCACAGTAGGAGAAGCGATTACTGTAGGTGCTGTAACAGTTGGAGCAGAGCAACCTGCAGTTGAACAGCCAGCTGTAGAACAACCCGCTTTTCAAGAGCCTGCAGCCATTGAACAACCTGCTGCTCCTGAAACTTATGTTGTGCAACAAGGAGAATTTTATTACGGAATTGCTCGTAAATTTGGCGTAACGCCTCAAAACCTTCAAGCTTGGAACAACAACAAAGCTTTAAAACCTGGTGATAAGATTTATGTATCTAATCCATCAGCCGCTAGTGGACCAGCAGCTACTTCAGGTGTATATGCCGTAAGAGGTAATACTAATATTGATGCTGAAGGACCTTATACAGGACAAATTATCGCTCACCCTACTCAAAGGGGCGAAACTGTCAAATCAATTGCGGCAACTTATGGATTGACAGAAAATGATATTTATACTCAGAATCGTGGGCGTTTAAACCCTGGAGATCAACCGAAAAATGGTATGATGCTTCAAATTCCAATTGACAAAGCCAACGGTGCTCAAAATAATTATAATCAAGTGGCAGCTGCGGCTACTCAACCTGCTGCAGAGAACTACAACGTTGCTGCTGCGGAAAAGCCATTGGAAGCACCAAATGAAACAGTGATAAATACAACTGTAATTGCAGCTCAACCTGCTACAGCAGTAGCAGCTACTCCTACTGTAAGCGAAACAGTTGATACAAATGCGACAACGCATACAGTACAAAAAGGAGAAACGTTGTTTGCTATTTCAAGAAAATACAGTATTTATCATAAAGACTTGATCAAGTGGAACAACTTACCTACAAGTGGAGCCATCAACGAAGGACAAACACTTCGCCTTACTGCTCCAGAAGAAAGTTTTGCTGAAGAATCATTTACTGAAACGGCAAGTTCTCCAGGTATTGCAGAATATCACGTAGTAGAAAAAGGTGATACACTGTTCTCTGTTTCTAGAAAATATGGTGTAACGGTTGGTTCAATCAAAGATTTGAACGGCATGACAACAAATGAAATAAAGATTGGTCAACGATTGCAAGTAAAATAGAGTCATTGAACCTTTCAACGAATAGCCTTGGTAATCTCTTTTTACCAAGGCTTTTTTTTATCATCTCTCCTACTCTAGCTCTCCATTTTTTTCGAATTGACAATAATGTGTAAATTCTTAATTTTTTTATATAAGTCATTCCTTTATAAATCCAAGACCTTTGTAAGGTAATCAAATACATATATTTCTATCATTTCAATCTAATTAAGAGATAAACGTTATGATGACCCTTTCAAAAAAACTTAGAAATCTATTTTTATTGCCTATTGTAAATTTGTTCATGATAGGTTGTGAGCAACCCATCGATCCAGTTATTGAAGATGTACAAAACACAAAATCTATACTGAATGAACATCAATGGTACTTGAATAATTTTGAGATCGTTACCAAAAGTGATGGTATAGCACCTCCCATTTTATGGCCTGCTCAAACGGACCTGCTCAAACAGGGCACCTATGATCTGGATGATATGATCTATAACTCAGATGATATGAGAGCGACCATTCATGAATTTACAGTAGATAGAGATATTATTACCACTAATAAAGAATTAGATTTTCTTTCAGATAGCATCGGTAGGTATCTCATTATTAATTCAAATAAAATTAGAATTACCAATTCAGCCATTGACCTTAATTATGACTATAAGTATGATGAGAGTTTACAACATTTCACTTTACATGTAAATGAAGAAACTGCTTCTTCGGTGATACAAAGTGCCAACGATAAGTTATTAAAATATGCAGCAAATGGTACTCCTGATAAAATTGCAGGATTAATTACCACTCTACTTTATCATAATGAAACCATCCAACGTATCATTAATGATGCTATAGTCGGTTGGATTGCTGGTAAAGGAGAATTTATTGAACATTTACCTCCAGAAGAAACTGCAGATAAAATTGCAGAAGAATTATTCAATTACCTTGAGTCATTAGGATTGGAAGAAAAACTTTCTGAGGCGATCCAAAAAGAGTTGGATAAAATCACGGATATTGACGCTGAAGAAGTGACTCAAAAAATCAGTAATGAAATTGTAAAACTAGTTCATAATAGTTTAAGCAAAGAAAAAATCTATGATCTCATTTACCCTGAAATAGACCAAATCGTTGCCTCACCTGAAGAGAGTTCTGATAAAATCACGGGAGTTATAATGACACTCATTGGTAGTATCTTATCTGAAGACAATATCAATGCAATTTCAACTAAAATATGGACTGAGTTTACAACATTAGATCAAGAAACAATTAATGATGTTGCCGATAAAATCACAACACTTGTAGAAGAACAATGGATCAATGAAAACAGCTTTTACAGTTTATTATTTCCACTTGTAGAGAAAATTGAAGATACATCGATTTTAAAAATGGGAGACCTTGCCAAAGAGGCAACTGGAAAAATTGAGGATATCATTACTCTGATCAATAATACTTTTGATGGTATTACTTTATCACCAGATTATGATGCAATGGAATCCACTTTGAAAACCGCTTTCATTGCCGCCAAACCTGTCATTTCATTGAATGGTGGAGCAGAGAAGACTACACAAGAGGTCAGTGCTTTGATCATCAATCAATTCTTGAATCATGATTTCATTCAAAACACTATTGTGAGTGGCATTAGTTCTCTTCAAGAAATTGATCATGAAAAAGCTGTTCCTGTTATCAATTCTTTGATGAGTAAAATTGGTGAGATCGCGTCTCCTGTAGTACATGATTTTATTGCTTCAAAACTACTTCTTATCATCGAAGATACAGATGCAGAATACCTATCCTTTCAAATTGCGAAAGCCATAAATGGTGCAATTACGGGAATTATAAGTGAAGAAAATCTTTATCAATTCCTATATCCTGTTGTAGATGGATTTGCAAATCTTAATACAAAATTGATTTCTGATAATATTGCCAATATGATCTTCGAATTGGACATCATCAAGGACAATATTAATCATGACAAGGTGAGTGGTTTGATACAAGACGTATTGATAGATATTCAAGAAACAGGCGTTGAAAATATCGTACAATCTTTAATTACACAAATTGCTAAAGGTGACTTATTTAAAGAAGTAATCACTGAAGATAGAGTGTCTCTTATTATTTCACTGTACCTCTACAATGCAGCGTATCAAGATGTAAAAGTTGCAAACAACTTCACATCAGCAACCATCACTTTAGAACATAAGTAAGAATACAAACAATAGTTTTTTAGTTAATACATACACATTTAAAGCCTCAATACGTATCATTGGGGCTTTTTTTATGCTTAAAGATATTTTGCAAGAAGTTTTAACTTGACCAAAATGTGCAAATCAATAAAGATTTCCTGTAACTAATCCAATCCTCAAACGCTGATATTTGTATCATGATCAAATGAGGAAGTTTCCTTTTTTATTCACCCTAATCATTTCAAAAATTGCTATATAAAAATGAAAAATTTTAAGTACGAAATTAAATCAAGAATTAAATCCATTTTAACGGTAGGTTTTATTGCTTTAGTTGGTTCAACCTCAGTTTTTGCTCAAGACAAAAGTGCTGATGAAGAAATTGCAAAAAAATTAGCCAATCCGGTAGCCAGTCTTATCAGTGCACCTTTCCAAAATAATATGGACTTTGGTATTGGTGAACACGATGGTGCCAGACATACAATGAATGTACAGCCTGTAGTCCCAATTAAACTAAGTAAAGACATTAACCTTATCACACGTATGGTATTACCAGTGGTACACCAAGACAATGTTACAGGATATGGAAATTCAGAATCTGGACTTGGCGATATGGTATTAAGTGGATTCTTTAGCCCTGCCAAAACAAAAAATGGTTTGATTTGGGGTATTGGTCCAGCGTTTTTAGTTCCTTCCGCTACTAATAAAATGTTAGGAACAGGTAAGTTTGGTTTGGGTCCAACATTCGTTGCCTTGAAACAACAAAATGCATTCACTTACGGTTTCTTAGTCAACCAAATTTGGAGTGTAGCAGGTGATGTTGCTAGAGCAGATGTAAACGAATTCTATTTTCAACCATTTGCTACATATAACTGGAAATCAGGTGCTGGTGCTTCAGCAATGATGGAGTTAACACAAAACTGGATGGATAATTCGACAACAATCTGGATTACTCCTAGTATTAGTGGCGTAGCTTCATTAGGTAAACAAAAAGTACAATTATCAGCAGGTCCAAGATTCAATGTCGCTGCTCCTGCTGCTCAAAAAGCAAAATATGGTTTTAGAGCATCCATCACTTTTATCTTCCCAGAGTAGTATATAATTTAATTACATATAGTTGCAATACACACATCAAGTACCCTCCTAAGAAGAGGGTACTTTTTTATGGTTTCATGCCAAAACAACTGTACCAAAATAAAATTCAAGAATAAACAAAACCTCTGATTAACAGCAGGTTTAATTTTGATCAAAATGTATAAATCATCAACATTTTTATGTAACTGTTTCGGTCGTCAAACTAAGATATTTGTAATGTAATCAATGAGGGAATAAGCCCAATTTGAATTTAATCCAAACATTATTCAATCATCTCTGCTACGAAACATGGAAAAGAAAATTTTACAATTTGGCCTTTTAGTTTTTACACTATTCATACTTTCAAATAATTCATATGGACAAGGTTCTGTATCCAATCTTGCCATCGATGACATCTATCAAAATTATACTGATAGTTTAAAAAGAACCGAGTATCCTTGGCATTACCCAATCATGGGTTCAAAACTTAGAAAGATGGGTTTTGATTTACCTTTCCCTAATGGATTGATGATAAATTATGCCTATTCAAAACAGGACCTAATGGTGAGTAACCTTAATGTAGGTTTAAATGCCAACAAGCTATTAAATGTTGATGGCTTTGCACGATTCAATAACGTAACCCCTCACGTTCAAGCTGTATCCGCAAGATATGATTTTTGGCTACTGCCCTTTCTAGACTTGTATGCTATTGGCGGTTATATTAAATCTGATACTGAGGTTGGTTTAGGATTACCTTTCAATGCCAATTTCACGGCAAAAAGTGAAGGTCCTTCAGTAGGTTGGGGTACTGTAGTTGCCGGTGGGTTTGGTCCTATTGTGCTTTCTGCCGATTTTACTCAAGTATATACATGGACAGGTAGTACAGACAAAGCCACCAAAACCAATGTAATCAATGCTAGAGTGGGACATATGTTCCGTTTTAGAAAAAAGCCTTACAGAAACATCGTCGCGATGGTAGGTGTTCAATACTTGGGGTTAAATAAATCAAGTGGAGGATCGGTTGATATTGAGAAATTAGTGGGTATCACGCCAGAAGGAAAGCAAAGAGTAAGTCAGAATTTAGATACTTGGTATGGACAATTAAACCCTACTGAACAACAGATTTTAGAGCCTATTTACCAAGGTGCAAGTAATTTGTTAAACAACCCAGATCCAATGACATTATACTATGAGTTTGACAAAGCTTTATACTATCCATGGAGTATGTCACTAGGTATCAATTACCAGCACAATAAAAGATACCAATTTACAGCGTTGTATTCTTTCTTAGGAAGTAGAAATCAAATTGTATTTGGTCTGAACTATAGATTTGGTTTTAAAGGTAAAAACGTACTGAAAGGAGTTACGCTATAATGAGGGAAGACCTTAAGAGGTAAGAGGGAGGAAAAGAGTCGTGGATTAGATTATTCTATTCGGCTCTTTTTCTCCTTTTTTAATTCTCTTTCCAGTTGTTTCTAAGGCTAAAAATAAAGTCTCAAACAATTATTAACAGTCTTTTTTGTCCTATTGGCATTTTGAAATGTTATATCTCAGAGTAAGTCCAAAAATTTCATGTTTGATGAATATATCCAATCGTAAATTTTTGTACCTTTGCCGCACTATAGAAATAGAAAAAATTTAGTAAAAAAATATTATATAATTATGCCAGGAACGGAATATTTTGGTGCAGAAGAGAGAAAAGAAGTAAATGACGTATTAGAGTCAGGAATGCTTTTCAGATACAATCACGATGACCAACGTAACGGTCATTGGAAAGCTCGTGAATTTGAGCAATTATTTGAAGAATATACTGGTGCTAATCACGCTCACGCTGTATCAAGTGGTTCTGCGGCTGTAGCTTGTATGATGGCTGCTGCTGGAATCGGACACGGTGATGAAGTGATCTGTACTCCTTTTACTTTTATTGCTCCTATTGAAGCAGTATTATTTGCTGGTGGTATTCCTGTATTTGCTGAGGTAGATGAGACACTAAACTTAAGTGCTGCATCAATCGAAGCTGCTATTACACCAAGAACTAAGGCTGTATTATTAGTACACATGTGTGGTGCTGCAGCTGACTTAGACGGAATTAAAGCCGTTTGTGATAAGCATAATATCAAACTTTTAGAAGATGCTGGACAAGCTTTAGGTGCTTTCTACAAAGGAAAACACGTAGGTTTATTCGGTGAGGCAGGTGCTGTTTCATTTGACTTCTTCAAAATCACTACTGCCGGTGAAGGTGGTGTTTGCTTTACAAACGATAAAGATAAATATGAGGTGATGGCTCAGTTCTCTGACCATGGTCACTCTCACGTTGGCGACAACAGAGGTATGGAAGCTCACCCTGTAATGGGATTCAACTACAGATTAGGTGAATTGAACGCAGCTGTAGCAGTAGCTCAAATGCGTAAATTGGAGATGATCCGTGCCAACAACAAGAAAAACAAAGCAATCCTAAAAGAGAGATTAAAGAATGAAGTACCTTTCATTACTTTCCGTTGTCTTCCAGACGAAGAAGGTGATTCGGCTACTTTCTTAAACTTCTTTATGGAAACTCCTGAATTAGCTGAGAAAGCTTCTAAAGAGGTTCAAGGTGTTGCTTACTGGTATACGAACATGTACCACTTCATCAACCAATGGGATCACTTAAAAGCATTAAAATCTCCATACAAATTAGCGATTCACGACTACGAACACCGTCAAGATTGGGACAACCTTGAGCTTCCAAAGTCACAAAACATCATTGGTAGATTATTATCAATTGGTATCCGTGCGACTTGGACTGAAGAAGAGATCCATGCATTTGCAGATCAATTAGTTGCTCAATTAAAAAGTGTTGTTGAAGTAGTAGAATAATATATCATGCATAAGAATTTTAAAAACATAGATAAAATCGTTTACGGTAAAGGTGCGTTTAATCAAATTGACGATATTCTTGCTGCTAAACGTGATGAGAACGATAAATTTATGGTTTTCATCGTAGATAAATATTTCGAAGGTAAAGAACTTGCTGATCGTATTCCTGCTCACGCAGAAGACATGGTTTTCTTTGAAGACATCGATCAATACGAGCCAACTACTGACCAAGTAGATAATCTTCGTGACAAAATTCTTGCTGAGAAAGGTGTTCCTGCTGGTATCATTGGTATTGGTGGTGGTTCTATTATGGACATCGCTAAAGCATTATCTTTGATGGTAACAAACGAAGGTTCTTCACAATTATACCAAGGCTTAAACTTGGTGAAGAAAGCGGGTGTTTATCACATGGGTGTTCCTACAGTAGCAGGTACAGGTGCTGAATGTTCTATGACAGCAGTATTGACTGGCCCTGTTAAGAAATTAGGTTTGAAGTGTGACTGGACAGTTTTCAACCAAGCTGTTCTTGACCCTGAGTTATTAAGCACTGTGGATACGAACCAATGGTTCTATACAGGTATGGATTGCTATATCCACTGTATCGAAGCGGAAAGCGGTCTTTACTTCAATGCTTACTCTAAAGCATACGGTGACCAAGCTTTAGCACTTTGCCGTGAGGTTTACTTAGGTGAAAACGCAGGTCAAAACCTAGAAAATGATGAAAAACTAATGATCGCTTCTTTATTCGGTGGTCTTAGCTTAACATACTCAGAGGTGGGTGCATGTCACGCTTTATCTTATGGTTTATCAAAAATCTTAGGTACAAGACATGGTTATGCAAACTGTTTAGCATTCTATCACTTAGAGGAATTCTATGGTGATGCTGTAAACGAATTCAAGTCAATGATTGAGAAGCACAATGTTGATCTTCCTCAAGGTCTTTCGAAAGAATGGTCTGAAGAGACAATTGATGCTATGGCTGAAGTTGCTTACAACCTTCCTCACATGTGGAACCACGCTATTGGTCTTGATTGGAAAGAGAAGTGGACAAAAGAGGATATCAAGAAATTATATAGAAGATTATAATCATCCATAATCTTTCATTTTTAAGGTAAGTCTGTAATTTGTTATAGGCTTACCTTTTTTGTTTTCAATTTGAACTTACTGCACTATAAACGCCTATCGATCACCTATAACCTCCCTAGAGTAACCAAAATCACCAAAAAGACTTTAATTCACTATCTATCAATATCCTACAACTCTTTTTTGTAATATTAAAATCTGAAATGCTATTATTTCATTAACTTTCAACTACTTTTTATATTATTTTTGCCCTAGTTTTAATAAATTAGAGCTGTATTATATGAGAATGCACTCTTGTTAAGATGTGACTTTTTTGATTTTTATATTATGTAAGACAATGTACTTGCATTTTACTTTTCCATCTATCTAAACTAAAATGAATAAATACAAACTAGTTTTTCTATTTATCTTATTAGCTCAATTAACGTCTACTTACGCCTCTACCCCCATTAATATTAGTGATAAAACAGAGGTATTCATAGATTAATTGCATCAATTTGATATAAATACGATACAAAATAAAGAGTTTAAAAATTTAGGTGAAAAAGTTTTAAACTTCGGAAATAACAAAGCTACTATCTGGATTCGTTTTAAGCTTCAGAATAATTTCCATGAACCTATTTTACATTTAAAAACCGCATTAATTGAGGAGGTAAACTTATACACTCCTATTGATGATGCTGTCTATGATTTACAAGAGGATGGGTACACCAAAAACTTTTTTGACAAAGAATATAAGATTCCAAATACCTATTTTAATATCAATAGTGATTTTAATCCAGACCGCTATTTTTATCTAAAAATAGATGCCAATTATCTTCAATTTTGGTTGTATTATGGATCTTCAAAATCCTATTTGCAATATGTATATGACACAAGTATAGCAGACGGTATTTATTATGGATTCATTCTCATTATGTTGATCTATAACCTGTTTGTTTACTTTAGTGTGAAAGATGATACCTACCTGTATTATGTTTTATATGTATTAGCCGTTGGGCTGATGGTTGCACACTTCCAGGGGCACGATGCACACTTATGGGGAAATATACATTTTATTGCGAAAAGAGGACCAATGTGGCCTGCCATTGCAGGGCTAGCTTCTGTCGTTTTTGGCTATAAATTCCTTAAGATCAAACAGACCCTGCCAAAGCTTAGAGCTTTGTATTATACAGGGATGGGTGTATTTGGAATTGCTATACTTGCTGTTCTTTTTGGTTTTAATTTGGCTTGTTCCATCCTCAATCAGATCGGTGGGCTTTTTGGAGCCATCATTATGCTGTACTCTTCAATCACATTGATCAATAAAGGGAAAAAAGAAGCTCGCCTTTTCTTAATTGCCTTTAACTGTTATTTGTGTGCTGCTGTGGTATTTGTATTGGCTGGTGCTGATATCATTCCTTATAACAAACTCACGGACTATGCTTGGCAAATTGGCTCTACTTTCGAGATGTTCTTCTTAGCCCTTGCAATTGGTCAGAAAATTAATGAGTTGGAGATGGAGAAAAGTAATCTTATCATCAATCAGAATAAGATACTGGAAGAGAAAGTTACGGAAAGGACTGAGGAACTCAACGCTACAAACGAGGAATTAAGTGTATTGGTAGAGCAAGTATATCAACAAAATGAGATGATCAATAAGAAGAATTCTGACTTGGAATCTTCTATTAACTATGCTCAAAGAATTCAAAAATCTATACTACCAACTGACGAAGAACTAAAGGCTAATATTCAGTCCTTCTTCATCTACTACAAACCTAAAGATGTTGTAAGTGGTGATATTTACTGGTATGAGAAAATGGGTGATCACCATTTCTTTGCAGCGGTAGATTGTACGGGGCACGGTGTACCAGGTGCATTCGTCTCTATGATGGCAAGTAATTTACTCAGAGAGATTGTGGCAGCCTCAAAGTCACCTTCACCCAATGAAGTATTAGATCAGTTGGATGAACATGTAAAGAAAAATTTCAACCAAAAAAATAATAACAATAAGGAAGGGATGGATATTTCTCTTTGTATTTGGGATGATACAAAAGAAAACCTATACTACGCCGGAGCTAAAAACCCTCTTGTGATCTTGAGAGAGGACAACAAAATAGAAACAATAAAAGGAGATAAGAAATCTGTTGGAGGAAACATTCATCCACACTATGATGCCATGAGATTTACGTCTCATCATATTCCACTCACGGATGATATTAAAGGATTTTACATTTTCTCTGATGGTATACAGGATCAGTTTGGCGGGGAAAAAGGTAAAAAATTAATGAAAAAAGGCCTTCTTGATATCATACAAAAATACGGTGATCTCAACGTGGAAACACAAGGACAAAAAATTGAAGCTGATATTGAACAATGGAAAGGGAATCAAAAACAGATCGATGATATGTTGCTAATTGGTTTTCTTCCATAATAAATCTATTTTTAAAAGCATGTTCCAATTACCTTTTCAAAATTGAGCATGCTTTTTTAAATGACTAAACTTCCTTCTCTTAAATAATTATAAATGACAAAGCAAGATTTAAACTGTACTAACTGTGGTCATGAATTTTCACCGGGTGAGCATTATTGCCCTTCATGTGGTCAAAGCAGGGCAGATTACAACACCAACTTTCTCACCATCATCAAAGACTATATCAATGAAGCTTTTGGTATTGACTCTAAATTAAAGCACACTTTTATCCCGTTTTTCACTAAACCTCAATTTCTCACTGAAGAGTTTCTAAAAGGAAGACGACAAAGTTATGTACATCCCGTCCGATTGTATCTGATTTCAAGTTTATTCTTCCTCTTCATTTTCAACAATGTCATTATTGACAAGCACTCTTTCAGCTTGGACCTTGAAAAGCATTTACCAAAAGATAGAAACGAAAAATTTCTCTCCATAGATATCGATGAAGGAAATGACAAATCAGATAAAGTAGAAGCTTTAGTAGATTCGATAAAAAATGAGTACCCAAATCATGAAGAAAACGATGAACTTATTTCGGAGGAAGATGATAAAAGGCTTCGAGATATCATGTGGTTTATTCGAGAAACCGAAACCGTAGATGATCAAACTATAGAAGATTCATTGGGTATTACATCGTGGTATCAAGTGAAAATGATAAAGCAGGCTCAATATTTTTATAAAGAAAAAGGGGTTACTTTTTTTCAAACGGTTATAGAAAATATTCCTATTGCAATTATGTTGTTAGTTCCTTTGTTTGGGTTGTACTTAAAACTTTTATACATCCGAAATAAGGAAAATTTATACATTCAACATTTGCTGCTCTCCGTTCATCTACATGCCTTTTCTTTGTTCATTTTTGGGGCTATCATACTGTCTACTCTAATTCCATGGGAAACGATGAGTTGGGTAGCTAATGGGCTATTTATTTATTGGATGGTAATGGTATTATTGATGTTTAAAAAATTCTATAAGCAAGGATGGAGTAAGACTATTATTAAGTTATTTGTAGCATCTTCATTTCATAGTTTTATGATTTTCTGGATCATTTTATTTGAAATTCTGATTAGCTTATTGATTTTTTAGAGTTTTATAGGATCTAATTTTAAGGTTCTTTCTTCCTCACTTTTGTTCTAAACACAAAGCGAAGACAATAAAAAAGCATGCTTGTAACTTCATATCAATTACAAGCATGCTAAAATTGGATAGACGTCTTTATTTTTAGATTTTAGAGACTTTTACTTCTTTCTCTAGGTATTTTTCAACCCACTTCTCTCCCTCTTCATTCAAATCTCCCGTTTTTAAATCTATTCCTTTCCAAGAATCATAAAGAACAAGGCCGTTAACTCCTGCTTTAATAGCTGCTTCAATTCGGATATCCTTATCTTTAAATTTCTTGTTCATATTGGTTTCTGAATCCCATACTTTCAAGCCTTTGGCCGACTTAAAGAATTTAGACCACTTGTTGTGTTCAAACCCAAGGTTATGTGTTGTTGCTACAGCAATGTAATCTTTGATATCTGTTTTGTTCAAGATCTTCGTTCCTGAACCCACGCCCCAAGTACATGGACCTATTAATTGAGCTTCAATATTATTTTCAGCCAATCTTTGATAGGTTTCACTGATTTGGCTTGCCGTCCAATATTGACCTGGCTGCCCATCTTCATTAAAAGGACAAATCCAATCTACGGGATATTCTTTAGAGAACTTCAAGATACGCTCTACTAATAAATCAGTGGCTTGATCATCTCCTAATACTTTTTGGCCAGTATTTTTACCCTTATTGATTCTGTTGACAATTCTACGAGCACCTTCCCAAAGTGCAGGATTGGCGAATATCTTAAATCCTCTGGCTTTTGCTTCATGGTATAGGTAATCATACATCTTTGGGTTAGGGTTCACCTCTTCACCAAAGATTGTGATACGGACACCATCTACTTGCATCTTTTCAAAACCGTCCAATAAATGATTGATCTGCGTCGTATCCTTTAATTTATTGTGGATTTGTGCTTGCTTTACATCAGCAATTACAATTTCCAAATTGCCCTTGTACTTCTCATTCGATGGAGTTTGTACAATATTGTTTGTCTTCTTTTTGTTGGCGTTTACACACCCCACCAACATTAGTGCAGACAGAAGTACCGCTGTTATTTGTTTGATTCTCATCTTTTTAATGTTTGAAAGAAAATAGGCCACCAAGTCATTTCAGCAACCTATTTATTACACACTTTTCACTAATTACTTGAAAATTACCTTCCTAATTAGGAATTGACTACCCACACCCACTTTGATGAGGTATAAGTTATTTTTATTGAATTGATATGGAATTGTTACTGAACCATTAGATGGAATTTGATGCTCTTCACTCAAAAGTACCTGCCCATCCAAATTATAAAGTGCCAATGCTACAAACTGACTCCTTTGAGATTTATCTTTAATTTGAATACCATCATTGGTATAAGTCACCTCTAAATCTTGTGCTAATTCATCTTCAATACTCGTTACATCATCATTTGTAACGGTGATCGTAACTGTACCTATATTACTTTCGGTTTTTCCATCATTGGCTACATAAGTGAAAGTCACTTCTCCTTCAAAGCCCGCTTCCGGGTAATATTCTACGCTACTACCCAAAAGATCTAATCGACCTGAAGTCACATTTTTGATAATATGGTAACTCAAATCATCACCATCTTGATCAGTACCTTTTAGTTCGATAAATACAGCACTAGAATTTCTTACTTCTACTGTGATATCTTCTACAACAGGTGCGTTATTTTCCTCTTCTTCTTCTCCAGTATTTCTAACCAAAAATGTAATTGTTCCTGTTTCGCTATTTTCAAAACCGTCCTTGGCTACAAAAGTCAAATGATCTTCTCCATGGAACCCTTCATTAGGTGTGTAGCTTAAGTTAGGTACATCACCAGTTATTGTTCCGTTAGTAGGTTGATTTACAATACTAAATGTCAGATCATTGTTATCATCATCCGAGCCTGTTAGTACAAAAGAAACGGTCTCTCCTTGATTGAATAAAAACTCTTGATCATTTACAACAGGTTTGTTATTGACAAACGGTGTTACTGTAATGGTTACTGTGGCCGTATTACTGTAATCTTTACCATCAAATGCTTTAAAAGTAAATGTATCAGTACCATCAAATCCGTCATTGGATTGATAGGTTAAATTTGGTAATTCACCCGTCAATGTTCCATTCGAAGGCTGATCAACAAGCTCATACGATAAATCATCTCCATCCTCATCCGTTGCCGTTAATGTTACTTGAAGTGAAGCTGTAGACATTACTTCCAGATTTTGTGCAATAGCTAGTGGAGCGTTATTTGGAATTGGGTTGACAGTGATGCTTACAGTAGCTACTTCACTATACACTTGCCCATCTGTTACTTTAAAAGTAAAGCTATCATTACCCTCAAAACCTGCATTAGAAACATAAATCAAATCAGGTAAATCTCCTGTCAAAGTCCCGTTAGTAGGCTCATCAACCAACTCAAAAGTTAGTTCGTCATCCTCAGCGTCAGTTGCTTCTAAAGTAATATTGATGGACTCTTCAGAAGTCACTTCCACCTCTTGACTTTTAGCAACTGGAGCTGTATTTGGAATTGCTTCAATAGTGATACTTATAGTGGCTACATTACTATAAGCCACACCATCAAATGCTTTGAAAGTAAAGCTATCATCACCTACAAATCCTGCATCGGATACATAAGTTAGGTTCGGTAATTCACCTGTTAATGTACCATTTGTTGGTTGGTCCACAATTTCATACGTAACAGCATCTCCGTCTGCATCAGTAGCTTCTAATACAACAGATAAATTCTGTTCAGAAGTAACCGATAAATCTTGATCCACTGCCACTGGAGCTGTATTAGGTAGATCACTCACTACAATTTCAACAGTAGCAACATTACTATAATCTGTACCATCGAAAGCTTTAAAAGTAAAACTATCATCACCTACAAATCCTGCATCGGATACATAAGTCAGATTTGGTAATTCCCCTGTTAATGTACCGTTTGATGGCTCAGTCACCAACTCATACGTTAGTGGATCTTCATCAGCATCTGTTGCCTCTAAAGTGATTGCTACACTTTGAGCAGACATTACTTTCACGACTTGATCTTTTGCTTGTGGGGCCGTATTTGGAACAGGGTTTACAGTAATAGTCACTTTCACTGCCTCACTGTACGCAATTCCATCAAAAGCTCTAAATGTAAAACTATCTTCACCCTCAAAGTCTGCATTAGATACATACTTTAAATTAGGTACATCACCTGTTAAAGTACCATTGGCTACGTCAGTTACAATTTCATACGTTAAGTCATCTCCATCAGCATCTGTAGCCTCCAAAGTGATGTTCAACTCATTGCCTGAAATAATATCCAATGTTTGAGATACAGCAACAGGGGCACTATTCCCTTCATTCATTACAGTGATAGCTATTGTACCTTCATTACTGTCTGTACGACCGTCATTTGCCACATAAGTGAAAGTTTCAATTCCTTGATAGTTTTGATTTGGTGTGTACTTGTAAGCATCACCTACCATTTCAAGTACTCCATTTTGAGGCTGTGTTTTGATACTTAGTTTAATAATATCATTGTCAGCATCTGTACCTTCTAAACTGAATTGCACCGCCTCTCCTTTTGTAGTTGATAAAGTCACTTCCTGAACTACAGGAGCTACATTACTACGGCTATTTGTATTGTTTCTGAAATGCTCATTTAACACTTCTACTTCCGTTTTCTTCGCTGTTAATTCCGCTGATGTTTTTGTCTCATCAAAAGTAAAATCAACTGCCGCTTGTAAAGCTTCTTTATAGCGATTTACAATTTCTTGTAGATACTCTGTATCGCCAGTACCAATGACAGCATTGACCAATAAATCTTGCCCTGCTACTATTTCACTGTAAAGTTCATAAGCATCTGTTGGGACTACAGTACCACGAATACTGACGTGATCAAAAGTAAAATATTCTCTTAGTGATGAACCATCCGTTTTACCTGTTCTGTTCAAACCCACCATAAATGAGTAACTATCTTCAAAAACTAAGTTATCTTGGAAAAGTCCACTCATAAAGTCCATTTCATTGACCCCATTTCCATATTTTTCTACTCCTGATAAAACATCAAGCTGATAATAATCGACTCTTGTTCCTCCCCCGTCTCTTGCTTTATCATGATAAATAGAAGCTCTATATGCCCTTGATTTACTGTATTCTCCAGACCCTGCAAATATTAATTCATAATTATGAATCATCGCTTTGTAGCCTTCTGCAACAGTCATATCGTAAATAAAACCAACTTTATTAAAACCTAGGTTATTGTTATTATTGGCCAAACGCATACTAAACGTTTTATCTTGCTTCCATTGTGACTCACCTCCTTGTCTCGTCATCTCAGTTGCAGAAATATTTTGATTGGTAGAAACTGCTGTCATGTCTTTATTATCTAAAGCATAATCTATTTCAAAAGTTGGGATTGAAAGACCTGCCACGTATTCACCCTCAATGATTACTTTGTCTACATACCAATTGAAAATATCATCCTCATAAACTCCTCCTCCATCTTCTTCGGGAATAGGGTTTCCGCCTACTCTCTCTCCTCGACCAGTCAAATAAACAGAAAGGTACTCTCCGTTTTTAACGTTGCTGTAATTCTCATGAGGAATGTATTCCGTTTCTTCTAACTCATCTGAAAACAATAGATTTCCTGACGATTGCTCAGGATCACTATTTGAGATAGCGTTACCGTTTGTTTGAGTTCCAATTCTAAACATGTAAGTATTACCTGTGCCATCTTCTCCAATAGCATTTGGATCTCCTGCGTGATCTGATTTCTGGATCACTCTTACCTTGTTAATTTTAAACTTAGCTCCTGTATTGGTATGGATATCAAAACGGAAAAAAGTATTACTATAATTTGTAGCGTTGTTATTGGTGATTTGGGTTACAGCCATATTCTCTGTAATCCCTTGATTTACTAATTTTGATCCACCGACAATTGCTCTTTGAGGATAAATCACATGATCCCCAATTCCTGTAGTCGAAGCACCAAAACCATTTTGAAAGTCGTAAGTAATTGTTACTGCTTCTTGGGCGTATCCCCCCAATGATAGTAGCAACAATACGCTAATAATAATAATTCGATTCATTGTCATACTGATTAATAGTGTTATAAAGGGAGCTTGGGACCTCATGATCATTATTGACCGGTATTAGATCCCAAGCTTATGTTTCGTTCATTGTAAACTAAATTTTCATCAACTTTCACTTCGTCTTTTTGTAAGATTCCAAAACATCTACTTTCAAACTTCCTTCTTCTTCGTTTTTGTCTTGAAACAAAAAGAAGCAAAAAATTCAAGGCTTTGAAGTCAAAAGCTAAATTCCATTTCTCTCGCCTAAATGATTTTAAACTCGCTAAAGCTCAAACAAGAAAATCATTTTTAACGGCTCACTTCATGAAATTCTTAACGCTTTTCCCTTCAAGGCCGAGGAAAGTACTGCCAAACGAATTGGGTAGAATGCCATTGGCGCGAATGTTAAGCGTTAGCGGCATTCGTGTCCTACAGATCAACAGAAATCTCCTGATTTCTAAAAATCATAAATATTCGAAAACTTAGTTTACAATGTATTTAGTTCGATTTCAATAGTTTACCCACAAACACTTCATCTGCATTTGTGATACTGATAATATATAACCCTTGATTGAGTTGAGAAAGATTTAAATCCAATGCAATTTCATTTTGAAGAGATTGTTGTGTGATCATTCTTCCCATACTGTCATGAATAGTCAATGTTCCAGTCACTACTTTTGGTAAAGTGATGTGAACATTGGTTTGGAAAGGATTAGGGGCTATCTTTAATGAAGACCTATCAATTTCAACGCTTGTTACATCATCTTGGTAGTTCTCATTTTTGTATAAACGAGCATTGGCAACACCTACGTTAAATCCAAGACCTGAACTTGGGGAGGTTGTGATCTTTAAGGTCTCCACGTCTCTCACATCCACACTAATTTTTTCAATTGGTGTATTGGCTGTTATCGGTGCGGACTCATATAGTAATTCATCATCTCCAAACACTTTAAGGACCGCAGAACCACCTAAGAAATTGTCTTCCAAACCAATCTCTGCTTCAAAATCATCAAAGTAACGCTTCACATTGTACTCTACTTCAGTATAATAGCTCAGTGTCACTGCATCATACTGCTCTGAGCCATTGATCATCAAAACAGAATCCTCTGAGAAACCTTGATTCACTTTTAACTCTCCTAAATTCACTCTTGGTTGGATTTCTGATAAATAAGTAAACTCTTCCGTATCGACTACTTCCCATTGATAAATGGCCACTGTATAAGGTGCTACTTTATCAAAAGTGAAAGCGGTGGGATTATCCATTACGACAGGGCCTTCAATACGAATATTGGTAGGGTTATCGGATGTATTGTCCACATTAATATCATCAGCAAGTGCTATCCATTTTTTCAAGACCACTTTATCATTCATCTCAAATGGTAGCGTAGTGAAATCAAATGTAGTATTCAATTGTTTTCCATCTGATGTGTTAGGAATTACCACTGTTGCTATTGTATTCTCTTCATTGACAGATGCAGTAGGATAACTATTCCATATCTCCGCATTTTTGTGTGTATATTTTTCACCCTCAAAATCTGCTTTTACAAATTGATCCTGATGTAAATGTGTAAAGATATGATGCGCATAACCTTTCGCTTTCAAGAAACCTCCAAATCTCGTTTCGACCATTGTTGTACCATCATTCTTAAAGAAAGAGTGCGTTTGAATACCTAAAACTTCGTCTTTATAATTATTCATCATTTGATGCCACAATACAATGGCATGCGGAATAGCAGAGAAGTTTCTTGGCGTTCCGTATTCTGATAAGAATTGTTGTACATGAATATCTGTAAGGCTTGTATTGTCATATTTTTCAAGGTATTCTTTGAACTCATCTACTTTTGAATTGTATTTCGCAATTTGTGATAACTCAAAGATGTACTCTTGGCCTGAAGAAGCTTCTCCTCCTGGATAATAGTGTTTTGCTACGGCATCATAGGGTTCATTCTCATCGGCCATGTACTTAAAGAAGTTTTCATGTTCAAATGAACTTACTACTGTAATAGATGGGTCCACTGCCTTCATAGCGGCATAATACTCACTAAAACCTGCATGAGGACCTGAAGTATAATTGACCAATACATCTCCTAAACTTTCTGGAATAGCACCGTTTACACCATCACCAAACTTAAAAGTACCGTCTGTTCCGCTTGTGACAACAAAATGCTTGTCTGTCGCTGATGAATTATCAAAGTTTAAAACCTCTGTCCAAACTTCACCATCAATGCTCACTTTGAATTCTTGGCTTAAATCTATTGGAGGAAATTTCACTTTAAATTCCTGCTCTGGCGTACCGTCTAGCGTACATTCTTCTGCCACCCAAGTAGTTTGTTTTACAGCCCTTTGATTGGTGAAAGATTCTGTACCACCATAAACATAAAATCGAGCATCTCCAGAACGAATCGCGTCTCCTCCACGAACGTCATCACCATTTAATGGATAATTTAAGACAGACAATTCCCAATCGCCGTACAACTCGTTACCTACTTCCCAAACATTGATATTGTAAGGTTCGTATTGACCATTTTTTGCTCTTTCTAAAGCCCAATCTTTTCCTCCGTTTGGATTAGCCCCAACTTCGGCATTCATATATTCCACAAAGTCCGCTGCATCTTGAGGAGTTCCATAAGCAAAAGGAACCACGATTGAACCCTTATTCAAGTAAGTCGTATTCAATAGCTTTCCAAATTCATCGGGCCCAAAATTATTATTGAATGCTTTACCGTTGCTATGTGCATCAAGGTTATCTACTCTTTCACTCGTAGGTCCAATTGCTCTTTTCCAATTATAAAGGTTCGCCATTGTTCCCCCTGGGAATCTGAAAAATGCAGAACCTGTATAATTGGCCAGATCAATGACTCTTGGGTCTAAATCTTCTAATATTGGATTCCATAAGCCCTGTCCATCAGCATTGTAAGTAGAGTTTGCTCCATGCCACTCTGCTTTTCTTTCCATCAACATTGAGCTCCAATCCACTGTTACAGTAACGTCAGTTGGAATAATGATAACTTGGGATTTAAAGTGATCCAAAGCATCATCCATTTCTGTTGCTGCGGCGTCTAATTCCTCTTGCGAAAGGCTACAATCATCCATTTTTGATTTTGCAGTAGCAATATCTGCCTTCAATTGATCGATAGCCTCTTGTGAGTACTGACCTGAACCTTCTTTAATTGCTAAAAAGTTTTCTGCATCTAAAATACTTTGGCTGATTAAATCTTTATTGAGCTGAGGACCTTCCACCGTTTTGAAGTAGTCAAAAAATGTGATTACACCATTGTTCTTAGAACCTTGAGAATACATTTTGATTGTCGTGATTGGTGAGTCACGTACCACCTCAGGCAATGGTAACTGATCAAATTTCAAGACACCGTTTAAATAAATGGCAACTTGGTGATTGGCATTAAATACCATTCTTATTTCATACCATGTATCTACAGCATAATCTGCATCTAACAATGAATGCTCTTCCGGGAAGTTGCTACCACCCGGTACACTTCCATTTTCCAAAATATCCCATCTCAAATCTCTCTTCCCATAATCAGGGTATTTTAGACCAATCCAACATTTGTTGTTGGCATCCAAAAAGTCCATTTTGAAAGTATATCCACCACTATTATTGGACTTTACTCTAAAAGAGATTTCAAATTCACTTTGAGAGAATGCCTCATAATTAATGTTGGCTTTTGCATGTCCGCCACCTGCAGGTGTTTCCATATGCAACATCCCTTCTTTGAAATAAATATCACCACCATTGACATTTCCGGAAGTATTGATACTGATATAAGAAGGTAGATTATCCATATCTGTTTCTACTTCAAAATCATCATCAATCAATGTTTTACATTCTTGTCCGTGTACTTGCGTTATAGTCAGCAGAAAGAATAGAAAATAAAAAGTAATGTTTTTCATTTGTAGTTGTTATTTAAAAAATTCATTTCATAATTCAGCGATGGTTATGAGAGCAATATTAATCTTTAATGTAGCAAGTGTTAAGCCGATAGGCGTCACTTGTGATTCATTTTGGGGGAAATCTCCCGACTTCGAAAGAAATGGTTATTATTCCTTTTGTATTTCGAAGTCAGGAGACTTCGCCAATTATGTGTTCCAAGTGACGCTATCGCTTAACACTTGAAACATGGTCTCTAACTCAACATCGCTGCCTTTTTATAATGAAGTACCTGTTCAAAATTATCTATAGCTTAAATGCATTTGAATTAAACTCAGGTTTCGTTAAAATTTTTCGTCTTAGCTATGGCTAGGACTGTAAATTTTGCCTTACCTGAGATCAATTCATTCTACATTTATAAACTATATTTAATTATGATCAGCTACTTAAAGCTGAGATTTTTCTTCTTTTGATTTTGGAGAGATGTAGAATTGGAAATGATAAGGTTGTGATGGAACTCTATATTCCACCGATGGTCTACCTACCTCATTCCAAGAGTTGTTTCCTCCCACTCCCATTTGAATATGATCTATATTAACAGTCAGATAGTCCGACTTTTTCAAGTCAAATGTGTGTTTTGCCTCTTCAATATTTTGATCTGAATAAGGATAAACACTAAACTCAAATGGTTGAGCGCTTGAGAACTTCACACCACTATTTTCGTTGTTGGTCAAAACAAAATTTCTAGTGGCTGTTCTATTAGCATAAGCTTGAGGCAATGCATAATCTTGTGCAAACTCATTCAATTTCAAGGCATAAACACCCATCATTGCACCTACATTTCTATCAATATAATTTTCCTCAGGTCCTTTACCATACCATTCTATATTTGATAAAGTGTTGGGCACTTCCATTTGAATTCCAACTTTCACCATATTAGGTAATGGAGCATGAGGAACATAAGCTGCCTCTACATGTACATTACCGTCTTTACCCAATGTGTAAGTCGTGGTCCAAGAAGCCTTATTTTCAGGTAATTGATATTCTACATTGATGCATAGACCTTCATTAGAATCTTCGATGTGCATTGCACTGACCTTTAAATTCTTAGTAGCATTTTTCCAGTACTTTTTCTTCTTGTGTACATTAGATGCTCTCACGTCATTGTCAGTAGCTGGTCTCC
This sequence comes from Flammeovirga sp. OC4, assembly GCF_000812565.1. Lineage (GTDB taxonomy): Bacteria > Bacteroidota > Bacteroidia > Cytophagales > Flammeovirgaceae > Flammeovirga. Next base: position 62,640 of record NZ_JTAM01000045.1, read on the forward strand.
AGAAATTTGGAGTCGGCATCTTGCTAACCAATTCATTATTTTGATAAACAATCTTTTCGATCGTTTGACCTTTTTCGTCTAAAACCACTTCAAAATCGTTGTATGAAATCTTGTTGCCCTTCTTACTCCATTCTCCCTGATTTTGAGCAAATGCAGGTGTGAACAATCCTCCTTGAGGAACTAAGTATTGATCTTGAGCTACAACATGACCTTTCTCTGCATATTTACGCTCTTCTTTTAAGGTTGCTTTTAGAGTAACAAAATACTCCTTAGAAAGTTCAAAATTAGAAATTGAGATAGGAAGTTTTACTTTTTGAGCTTTTCCTGCTTCAATAATCGGACAATCAAAAGTCCCTTTTTCTACCGATAAACCATTCGCTAAAACCTCATATTCAAAATCATAAATCGATGTATTTTCAAAAAAGTGACGGTTTGTAATAGCCACCTTGAAAGTCTTGAAATCAGCTACTTCAAAATGAATTGGTTGAAAAGCATGCTTGATCTCATACATCGCCGCTTTTGGTTGACCATCTGATGTAATCACACCATTTAAGCAGAAGTTGCTCGCATGGATATCTTCTCCAAAATCACCACCGTAAGCGAAATACTTTTCACCATTTTCCGCAGTCACCTCAATTCCTTGATCTCTCCAATCCCAAATGTATCCGCCTACAAGACGGTCTACACGTCGAATTAATGTCCAGTAATCTTCAAAGTTACCTGTACTGTTGCCCATTGAGTGAGCATATTCCGTCAAGATAATAGGACGGTTTGTTGGATCTTTTTCTGCTAATTCTTCTAAGCTTTCAAGTAACGGATAGAATCTCCCCAACATATCCAAGTACGAAGGGTCTGTACCATTTGAAACAATTTTGTTTTGATTTAATTTATCCTTGAATTCTTTTGAAGTGTAATCCAAATATTCCGGATGCGTTGGGTCACCTTGTCCACCTTCATAGTGAATCAAACGTGTAGGGTCAAAATCTTTAGTCCAACTTGCCATTGCAGCATGATTGAAACCTGTACCCGATTCATTACCTAGAGACCAGAATATGATCGACGGGTGGTTCTTATCTCTCTCTACCATTCTCACCATACGGTCTAAAAAGGCCCCCGACCACAAACTATTATTCGTTAAGTCACCTGTAATACCATGAGTTTCTAAATTTGCCTCATCCATTACGTATATACCATATTCATCACATAAGTCGTAAAACTTAGGGTCATTGGGGTAATGTGAAGTTCTTACTGCGTTGAAGTTAAACTGCTTTAATAATTTAATTTCGTGATGCATATCCTCTTCTGTCACCACTTTGCCTGTCAAATGATGATGATCATGACGGTTCACACCATAAATCAATACAGGTTGTCCATTGACTAGAAAACGGCCTTTCTCATCTGATTCAATCGTTCTGAAGCCCACTTTTGAGATACGAACTTCCACCACCTCATTTTTAGCATTGACCAATTCAATGTATAAATCATAAAGGTGAGGTTGTTCTGCTGACCATGTTTTTACATTTTCAATGCTTTGGCGAATATGTGCAAACGGCAAATCGTCTCTTTGAGGTCTCTTCTTAATCACTTTTTTCACACTTACCTCAGAAGAATTCACCTTCAAACCATTGTCCTTTAACGTTGTTCTGATCTTGTAATCCTTCCACTCCTGTTGAGCATAATGGTTGGTCACTTCAAAATGAATTTGTAAATCACCATTTGTATATTGATCTGTTAAACCTGCTCTTACAAAGAAATCATTGATTCTCATCTTGTTTTCTTTGATCAATTTCACTTCTCTATGAATACCAGACAATCTCCAGTGGTCTTGATCTTCAAGATAAGCACCATCAGAATAACGATACACTTTTAGTGCTACAGTGTTTTTTCCTTTTTTGATATAAGATGTAATATCAAATTCCGAAGGCAAACGGTCATCTTGACTGTAGCCCACCATTGTACCATTAATATTAAGCTCAAAAGCCGAAGTCACACCTCCGAAATGTAGAATTACTTTCTCTTTTGTCCAGTCGTTGCTTAATGAAAATTCCTTTTGATATAACCCAACTTCTTGTTTGGTGTGAGGAATAAAAGGAGGATTTACCTTACCCCAAGGGTATTTGGTATTGGTATAAATACGCTTCCCATAATCTAACATTTCCCAGTTAGAAGGGACTTCTATTTTATCCCACCCTTTTACGTTTAAATTAGAAATATCAATTTCTTCCGTAAAAGTGCCTACGTATTTAAAGTTCCATTTTCCATTTAAAGAAATAACATTGGATTGGTTGTCTTTAGTTGCTTCTTGAATGTTGTTGTAAGGAATGGACGTCGCTCTACCTTGCAATTTATTATATTGATAAAAAGTAGGGTCTTCCCATTTCAGGTGTTGTGCTGATAGATTAGAAGTCAGTATCACACATACGGCTATCAGTATATTTTTTATAGTTCTCTTCATCGTTAAAAGTTATATTCTTTCATCATACTTTTGACTTTACAATTTTAATCCTAATTGAAAGAAATGAGAGTTGACAAAATATGATAAAGGGGGGTAAGATTTCGTAAAACGCTGTTTTAGACCAGTTAAATACAGTTTTAGCAGAAATATGGTCAACTTTCAATCAAGCTTTCTACAAATTTTTATAGGATCTACTTTCAAGGTTCCTTCTTCTTCATTTTTCCATTGATGATATTTTATATCGCAAGTGTTAAGCCGATAGACGCCACTTGTGATGACCTATTGGCAAAGTCTCTTGACTTCGAAATGAATGATCAACTAGCGCGAATGTTTAGCTTTAGCGACATTCGTGTCTTACAGATCAGCAGAAGTCTCCCGACTTCTTTTATATCACAAGTGTTAAGGCGATAGGTTCCACTTGCGTGCGATGATATTTAGCGAAATTTCCTTCACTTATCGAATTTTTCAACCCCTAAATATGATTACGTACCCCTCTTCAAATTATAAAAACAACCTAATTGTAATTGTTACACTTACTATCAATTTTTGAAATGAAACAAATTATTTTAATCTCTTTCTTTGTTCAACTGCTATTCTGCTCTTGCACAAAAAACCTTATTGATGAGAACAAAAACATCCAACAGGTAAGTAATCAAAGAACTACATCCTTCACTACTTCCTATACTCAATACAGAGGAAATCTGGTTTGGGTGCTTGCTGATGTCAAACAGGCACAAATCAAAAATAAACTTACTTCAAAAAGTCAAATCGACAATTTGTTGGACGGCTTTGAAAAGATGGGAGTAAATGGCATCCGCATTACCATTTTTGCTGACAATGTAAATCCCAATACTGCCATGTTTGACTACCTCTACACTGAGGCTGTTAAAAGAAACCTTAAAGTATTTGCCAACCCTGCCCTTTGGGAAGGTGCACGCCGTATTGCTAACGGTGTTCTTTATGACGAAAATGGAGGTACAGGTGCTAGTGTTTTAGGAAAAACATGGGCTAAAAATGCATTGGTAGATCGTATTCGACGTTTTTCTAACCAGTATCCTTGTGATTGGATTTCTCCCTTCAATGAAGATGGTGCTCCTGGTAAATATTGGTATGCCAATCAAATGGACAATATCTACAGTGAGCTATACGGAAATGTGAATGGGGCTGAATTGATTGGTCCTTGTACATGGGGTATCCCTGCCGGAACGGACATTCTAAATCAAACGAATATCAAGCAGTATATTAGTATTGCTACGACGCATAACCTTGGTTTTGATCACAACGCATGGGATGGATTTATTCAAGCTTCTGGCAACTTGCCTACTTGGGATTCGGAAACTAACCTCAACAAAAAATATGACGACAAAGCTATCCGAATTGATGCTGCTATTGATGCAGGAGTCAATGGACTGGTGTTGTATGATAGTTGGAAAGGTGTGAATTTATCCAACGGAGAATTGAACAGTACTGGAGAGTTATTCAGAGAAAAAGTAGTTCCGTTTTATTATATCCAAAATTATGGTACCTCTCAAAGACTTAGACCACTAAACAATCAAAATGGAGCCACAATGGTGATGGATAGTAACACCGCTTCAGATTATTACTGTCAATGGTCTATTGAAAAAGGAAATGAAGGCTATTTCCGATTCAAAAATAGAGCTACGGGAATGTATTTCCGTCCAATAGAGAATGATGATTTTTCTGATTTAATTCAGAGGGCTACTTTCAGTGGTGTAGCTCATCATATTGAATGGGAAATTGAAGTCGATGCAGATACTCACCTTCTAACAAATCATGGTTCAGGAAAACGCTTCAGAGCCAAAAACAACGGGAAGAATTATAGTAATTCTTCTTCCATTGACGACATCAAAGTCGAGCAAGCTCCAAAAGCATGGACCGGTGACCAAACAAAATGGACACTTAACCCCATTAATTAAGAAACAATTTCTGGTGTTCCATTAATGAAGCACCTTATTATTTAAATCAAGTGTAACGAATGGAGAACTTTCTAAAAGGGAGTTCTCTTTTTTTTAAGGTGGGAACAAAAGCGAATAAATAGGCTATTACTTACCTTCATTAACCCATGATTTAAAATCATGGGTTGATGATGGTAAAGGACTTACTCTTCAAGTTTTGAGATTCTTTCCAATAATTGTTGAATTAGTTTCTCTTGACTTTCCACTTTATCCAAGGATCGAGTAAGATCTTCAATCTTTTTCTCTTGCTCAATAGTATACAACGTCAATTCCTCAATTTTCCTCAATAACATCGCTTCTGTTTCCCCTACATTCACTCCATTTTCTTCTACTTCTTTGGCTGAAGGAACATCTGGTAAATGTTTATGTTCTTTGATATGGGCTTCTACTTCTGAGAGAGATT
>NZ_JTAM01000005.1 GCF_000812565.1 Flammeovirga sp. OC4
TCAATTATGAGACAGCCTCTTTTTTTATTTATGAAATTAGACATTTGAAGAGTTCAAATCATGAAACTTTTCTGTCATTATAACTTCTTATATCATCAATAATCGCCAAATTCCTGTAATAAAAACGAGTACCAAACCTGCAGGTGTGAGGTATTTCCAACATAACGTCATTAGTTGATCCACTCTCAATCGAGGGTATGTCCATCGGATCCACATTTGGATAAATACCAACGTCAACGCTTTACTCATCAACCAAACAACGCCCCATGCATAGGCTGAGAACTCCCCCACTGTACCAGATGTCCAATCTGCCAAACGAACGGGACCAATATTGATAAATGGTGTATTCCAAGACCCTAAAAACAATACTGCAGCAAACACGGACCCTAAAAGCATTACGCCATACTCTGACAACATCATAAAGGCAAACCTCATCCCTGAATATTCAATATGATAACCAGCGATAATTTCAGATTCCGCCTCTGGTATATCAAAAGGTGCTCTATTGGCTTCTGCTAAAGAAGAAATGAAAAAGATCAAAAAGGCAATCAATAGAAATGGATTTCTAAAGATATTCCAGTTTAAAAAACCTCCTAATTGTGTCACTTCAATACCAAGACCTTTCAAACCAAATAAGTAATTTTGATCTACGGTGAAAATCCCTTGTTGCAAAGAAATAATTTCCGTATTCAGTGATTGTGCTGTCATTACTGCACATAATACTGAAAGTCCTAGTGGTACTTCGTAAGACACCATTTGTGCAGCAGATCTCATGGCGCCATATAATGAATATTTATTATTAGAACTCCATCCTGCGGCCAAAATACCCAAAACTTCTAATGATAAAATGGCAAGTATGTAGAATACCCCCACATCAGTGCCCGATCCATAAAGTCCGTTCGTAAACGGCAATACCGCAAATCCTGCAAATACAGGCATAAAAATTAATATTGGAGCTACCTTAAATATAGGTTTATCCGCTGCTTTGGGAATTATATCTTCTTTCAATAAAAGCTTAACGATATCTGCTAAAGTTTGCAAAAGACCATAGGGGCCCAAATTTACAGGTCCCATTCTATCTTGAATCCATGCTGAAATTTTTCGTTCGGCGTAAACCCCCAATAGTGCAAATGTCAATAAGAAAGGAAGATAAAATAAAAGTGCTAGCATAGTTCCTCTTTTTCAAAAAAAAGTAAATTGAGCGGCAAGTTAATCAAACAAAATACGAGGTCAAAAGTAATCCCTATATTTTAAGTTATTCTATTGCTTCTAAAAAGAAAACTTGTCGATTTTCAAAAAAATTAAACTAAAAGTGTATTCTGTTAAAAATCAATCAATAATCATTTAAATATTCTGCAACATTCATTTTATACAGTGTTACACAATTTACGTTATAAATTTCTATCTGTCCACCTTTTAAAATTGTTCGATGACTTAACAATTAGTTTATAAATATTTGCTGAGCTTAACTAAATTTAATACTTTTACGAACTGCCATTTTATTAAATAGATCACTTTTTACCATTCAATAGATAGAGTAATCTAATTTTTTTTCGTGATTCTATGTTTTTAGATGATTAAATTTTAAAGTTTTGACTAGATATATCTCAGTAATATTTTTTATACTGATCTCTATTAATACTTATTGCCAAAATAGTATTAGAGTAACTGGGCAAATTATTGATGAACAAACCAACGAATCCATTCCTTATGCAAGTGTATATATTGAGGGGACTACAATAGGAACACTTTCAGATTTGGATGGAAAATTTTCGGTCAATGTTCCTTTACCCCTAAATAATAAAGTCCTCATTGCCTCATTTATGGGCTATTCTACCCGGAAAGAAAAACTGAACGGTAAGAATGCCAAGGAGGAACTTATTATTAAGTTAAAGACCTCCTCTAAACAACTAGAAGAGGTAGTTGTTCGTACCAAAAAATGGGAAAACCCTGCTTGGGCAATTTTACGATCAGTACAAAAAAACAAATCCCTCAACAACAGAGAAAAATTAAAAGCCTACCAGTATGAAAGCTATACTAAAACCAATATTTGGGTAGGAAATGTAAATGAAAACTTCAAAAAGAAAAAAGTGGTAAGTGATATCCTTGATACTTTTGAAAATTTTGAAAAAGTGGAAGACGCCAACGGACAACCAATTATCCCCATTTTTGCTTCTGAGGTGCTTTCAAACATGTTTTTCATTAAAAATCCTGATGCTAAAACCGAACAGATTGTAAAATCAAGAATTAGAAGTGTAGGCCCTGATGATGATGAAATGATTACCCAAGTAGTAGGATCTTCATTTGTAGATTTTAACCTCTACAACAACAACTTCTTATTTATTGGAAAAACATTTATTTCACCGATTACATCCGAATGGAGAAACTTTTATGACTATACTTTAGATCCTAAAAAAATAGACGTAAATGGTATCCAATGCCATAAGATTACATTTGAACCTCGACGTGAAGAGGATTTGGCGTTTAAAGGTACTTTATATGTGGCTGACTCTGCAAACCATTATGCTCTTGTAAAAATTGATGGAACGCTCGGACAAGGTGCTAATATAAATTTCATTGATAGTGTACAAATTGATCAGACTTACACTCCATTGGTGCAAGATGATGGAAAATCTGCATGGATGCCTTTGAAACAGAATTTCGTAATCTCTGTAGGAAAAATTGCGGACAAATGGGCAAAGGTTAAGATCAAAGTCAAAATTAATAATAAAGACTTCGCTCTTAATAAGCCTAAGCCTCGTCATTTTTATGAACAACCTGTCCTTGTTACTACTGATGCTTACCTTGATGGTAACAATGAAGAGTTTTGGCAAGAACATAGACACGAAACATTATCTCCTGTTGATGCTCAGGTTTTCTCCATGATCGATTCAGCAGAAGAAACACCAAGAGTACGTCTATTAGCCAGTATTGGTGATATGATTATTAGTGGTCATAAAAAAGTAGGACCAATAGAACTTGGTCCAATCCCCTTTGTGTATGCTAATAACAGTGTCGAAAAGCACCGTTTTCAAGTAGGTATAAGAACTAATAATGAGTTTAGTAAAAAATTCTCATTCAGTGGCTTTGGTGCATATGGTATAGAAGATGAGAAATGGAAATATGGTGCAATGGCAAGAGCTATACTTAACAAGGAAAAATGGAGTATTATAGGTATACAGCATTCAAATGATTTAAGTAGAGTCAGTGTAAACCAAGCCAATTTTAATAGTAGACCTATCTTCTTAGCTTCTATGCGTTGGGGAGATATGCGTTATCCATTTATGGAGCAGAACACCAATATATGGTATGAAACAGATATTATTAGAGGTTTAAACATTCAAGCAAAGTTCTCCAAAAGAATTATTGACCCTCTATTCCCATACAAAATGAATGGTGAATTTATAGATAACAAACCTGTTTACGACCGTCTGAATGGATCAGAATTTTTCTTTAAGCTGACTTACGGCCTAGGCTACAAATACGTAGCTACTCGTACGCATAACCGTAAAAAAATAGCACAAGACAACCGACCTCGACTTACCATTGATTATACGATTGGTTTATCTGATCTATTTGGCAGTAATTATGATTTCCAACAAATCAGAGTAGGACTTGACCAAAAAGCCAGGTTAGGTAAGATCGGTACTTCGACTTATACCTTGACGGCAGGCTATATTCCAACTAAAACACCTTTCCCTTTATTATCGATGCCATTTGGTAATAATGTACCACTATTTTACAATCAATTCGCTTTCAATATGATTGACCTTGGCGAATTTGTAGGGGATCGATGGGCTTCGCTACAGTTATTACATCGCTTTGAAGGAAATATTCTTAATAGAATTCCTTTAATCAAAAAGTTAGGGTGGAGAACAGTAGGTATCTGTAATATCGTTTATGGTGACTTGAGTGAGAAGAACGCCAACCAAAGTGTGCTTCCTCAATTACTTCCTGGTGAAGAATATGACCCTGAACGAGAAGCCATCGCATTAGATCCTTCAATGCCTTATGTAGAATTAGGAACAGGTGTAGAAAACATTTTTAAGTTCTTAAGAGTCTATACTATTTGGAGAACGACCAACCACAGACCTTCCTCAAGAAACTTTGGCGTATACTTAACAGCAGGAATTAGCTTCTAAATTAATAGTAAATTATTAGCGGTGAATGGTTAATTTGAAGGCTGTACTTATATTTGTGAAAAAATAAAATTATGAAAATAAGAGTAGGACAAGGTTACGATGTTCACAAACTTGGTGAAGGAGAAGAATTATGGTTGGGGGGAATTCAACTAGACCATACGCATGGTTTAATTGGTCATTCTGATGCTGATGTTCTTATTCATGCCATTTGTGACGCCGTTTTAGGAGCAGCCAATATGAGAGACATTGGATTTCATTTTGCTGATACTGATCCACAATATAAAGGCATTGACAGTAAGATATTATTGAAAGACGTCATGAAAATTGTCCGTGCAGAAGGTTGGGAGTTTGGGAACGTAGATTGCACAATTGTGGCTCAACGTCCAAAAATCAATCCTCATATTCCAGCCATGAAAAAATGTATGGCAGAGGTGATGAATGTGGATGAAGAAGATATTTCCATTAAAGCTACAACCTCTGAAAAGATGGGGTTTGTAGGACGAGAAGAGGGAATGGCAGTACATGCTGTTGCCTTGATCACAAAAGCATAAAAAAAGGACGTTGTTATCGATACAACGTCCTTTTTTTATCACTATTCTGTCTCCAAACCTAATTCACTAAGTAAAAGAGACGCATTAAATTTCTCACACACTCCATTTTTTAGTTTATAATCGAAATCAAATTCATTATTCGTATAATCAAAATCAAAATGGTAGTTCTTTGTGATATCTGATTTCTTTTCTTCAAATTCAGAAAGCTGAAGGTCATGAGTAGCAACCAAAATATGGGCTTCTGATGATTGATGTAATTTTTGAAGTAAAGCAAATGAACCCTTCAATTTATCTACTGAGTTGGTTCCTCTCAACATTTCATCGACCAAGAATAAATCACATCCCCCTTGGTCCACCGCTTCAATAATCAGACGAATTCTCTCTAATTCTGCCTTAAAGGTAGACTCACTCAGTCTTAATGAATCTGCAATACGCATTGAGGTAATCAACCTTGGCTTCTTTCCCATTTTAAATGAAGATGCACAAACAACTGTACCCGCATAAGCTAATAGTAAATTGACACCAACAACCCTTAAAAAGGTACTTTTCCCTGACATGTTTGAACCTGTCACAATACTTATCCTATTCGTATTATTCAAGCTATAAGTATTACGAACGCCTCCACTCTGAATTCCATTTGTCCCTTCGAAAATAAGTGGATGCCCCATCTCTGTACCTTCAAACACAAAATCAGAACTATTTTCAAAGATTGGCATTGACCAATGTTCATGATTTCTCTTATGAGTTCCTAAACTATTGTAAGCTTCTAAAACACCAATTACATCAAATAGCTTGTCAAATAAGTCAGGGTATTTATTAAACCATTTACGTATTTTAAAAACTACCAGAATATCGAAAGGAATGAAGACATATAAAACCACCAAACCCAACATATTTTTTCGGATATATAATTGCTCAATATCGTTGGAGAGTTTGAGTAATGGTGTATAAAAATCACCTCCTTCCAATTCTTTGATTTTTTGAACGAGTAATTCACTTTGAAAAGTCTCTTCGCTGATCAGCTTTATAGCATTGGCCAAACGGGATAATGATTCAGAAGTACTATCAAGATAGGCGATAAATGCCGCGATGTCTTTACCCACTCTGCCCATTACCCAAAAATTGGCTAATACCAAAACCGTAGCGGCTTCTTTGGAATATTCAAATGAAGTGTTTACACTCACCAATATTAATATCCATGCTATATGTACAAATGCCAAGTAGGCTTTATAGAATAGTTCTTTTTTAAACTTGAAATTCTTTAAAGCTATAGCATTAATGTTCAACACCTTATTCTGTTTCACATTATCAAAAAGGAATAGTTTCAACTGATCTGAAAAAGACTCTTTTGTTGACAATTCCTTTACAGCTTCTTGTCGTTGAATGATCTCTTCCGTTGGAGTAGCATGACTATCCTGTGCAAAAAATGAAGCTAATAAGCTTTTCCCCCATTGCGTTGAACAACGGTTGATAAAATGATATAAAGAATGAGCTCCAAAAACGTCTAAATCGTGACCATAATTATGCACAGAGGTTTGATAATCTTCACCATCATCATAAATATTAGCTTCGCCACTTTTGATATTTACTTCATTTTGTGTCAATAGTTTTAATAACTCTAATTCATTAATCTTTTTTGACACTTCAGTATGTCTTCTCACTATAAAAATGAAAAGAATAAAAATTGAAATAAAACTTAAAAAAAGTCCCCCCTCTTCAAAAAATTGATAAGCAAAATAAGATACAAATAAACCCGCAACAACAGTTGACAATCTCATCATCGAGTACTTTTGAGATTGAGCATTTAACTGCTGTAATTGTTGAGAAATTTGATGTAGCTTTCCTTGATAATTCGGCATTGAATGTAATTTTGACGATCGTTTATCTTGTTAAGAATAATGTTGGAATCGCATTTTAATAAAATGTAAAACTTCAACGTTACCCTACTTGGTATTCAGCAAATGTAAAAGAAAAACATTAATAATTTACATTGCATGATCCATGTTCCGTAATTAAGTTAAAGGACCTTTTTTATAATTCTTGTGTTAAAAAACATCAAAACATACGTTCGCAAACAATTACAAACTATCTAAAACTAACTAAGCAACTATAATTTAAGAGTATTTATGGTAGATCACTCTAATTAAAAAAAGTAAAAGGTTTCAGTTAATTCCAACTTTTCTACGTTACATTTGCATATAGAAATACTACTATCTTTAACGTTTTGAGAAATACTAAAACATATAAGCATTTATTCAGACACCTATTTACTATTTGGGTGGCGCTCCACACATTGAATTATAGTGTGGACATTGATGCTGTATTGTTTTCTCAAGCCAACTACTCTACTGAAGAATATACTCTTCATGACAACAAGGTAGAGTCTTTCTTTGAGATTTTTGTCAACCTATTTTGGGATGGTCACCTCGATGACCTTAAAGACAACCCCTTCTCACAAAACGAATCCAAAAGTTTTATCCCTAAGGTTTTTACATTCCTAAAAACCTGTCAGATTATCCATGAAGTAGCGGAGAAAGAATTGATCTTTAAAGAACATTTGAGCTTCTTTTATTTAGATCAAAGTTACCCTACTCCCACTTCTGACATCATTCCTCCCCCTCCACGAGTGGCTTAAGGGTATGTAATAATACTTCTTCAAGTTTTTAAAGAAAATGCCTATCAAACGACATTGTTGATGAGAGACGGAATTTCTGTTTCATTCATCCTATTAATATCGTTATGAAATAAGTCGTTTTCACCTCTTGAACTGAGTATCACACATCTCCTCTAAATTATTCGATGTGACCTATCGTGTCACCTATTCAATAATTTATAATTTCTTCTATGCTATAGAAGCAAACCACTCCACCATGAAAAAAATATTATTCTTACTAGGTTTGGCACTAAGCCTTTTCACTAGTACTGTATATGCTCAAGAAACTTCACAAGAAAATGAAGAAGTAGAGCCTGAAACTAAATTCAAACAACAACCTGGCCTTGCTAAAGCTGCTTCAAAGATTTTTTATTCCGAAAAACCATGGAGTATTTCTGGTTTTGGAGAAATCTCTTATGTCAACAGAAATGATATTCCTTTAGGAATGGAAGATGATATCGAGTTGTCTTACAATAACCTTTATCGTTTTTCAACTTTCTTCGGGTACCGCTTTACGGACAAGATCATCTGGAACTCAGAAGTGATGATTGAGTATTTACAGGACCCAGCAGGCAACAGTCATTTTGAATTGATCTTAGAAGCATTCCTAGATTTTTCTATCCATAAATCATTTAATGTAAGAGCCGGTTTATACCCAATGAATATTGGTTATATCAATAATAATGATGAGCCCGTAATGTTTGGTTCAGTAAACCGTTCAGATGTAGAAAGAATCATTGTTCCATCAACATGGATGGGAATGGGGGTTAGTGCCTACGGTATTATTTCACCAAGCTTCAACTATGCTACAGGAGTTACTCAAGGATTAGACGGCTCACACTTTTTGAGTGGAAGTTTTATACGTCAAGGAAGAGAGCCTAGATTTGATAGTGAAGCATTTTCTACTTACGCCTACAATGGACAAATCAATTATGTTGGTTTAAAAAACTGGACATTAAGTGCATCAATGTATGTGGGACAAGCAGGTAATAATCAAACCATACAAACGTCTTCAGGAGACTTCAAAACAGCAGACGCTGTAGCTCAACTTTACACGGCTTACGCAAGATACACTCAGAAAAACTGGGAATTTATGGCGTTAGCTTCACATGGTTACATGTCGGGAACTGACGACCTTTTTGAATTAACTAAAATGGGTAACGGTGGAGTTGGTCAAGTGATGGCTAATCAAAATGTAGGCTATTTAGTGGAAGGTAGCTATGACCTTTTATCACTTTTTGGCAAACGATCATTTTTAAGAAAAAAGAATGTGATTATTGATCCACACCACGTGAAAATACCATTCTTTGTTAGATACGAATACATCAATACGCATAAAGATTACAATAAAAACCTCTTAGCTGAAAATAATGCAAATATGGTCCATTTTAATTCAGACATTATTACAGTGGGTTTAAACTTTAAACCAAGAGAGGAGATTGCTTTCAAGATAGATTACCAATTCAGAAACAATCGAGCAACAGGACCATACGCCGCAAAAGAAGATAATTTACTCGAACTAGGTATCGGGTTTATTTTCTAACCTTTAGCAACTTAACTAAAACTAAATCACCAATTTTTCCCTTTAAGGTATTTTACTTTAAAGGGATTTTTTATTTTAAGTGCAAAGTCACTATTTGTATTGCTCAGATCTGTTATATTTAATAGAAATTAAAATACCTCTTCATGAAACTATTTCTCTCTCTACTGATTACATCTTTGTTATTTATTGGAAGCAACACCACTTATTCCCAAAGCTTTGGTACTGGTGGTGGAGGCGGTGATACAAGAACAGACAAAAAAATTGATTTCATGCCGATACCCTATATCAATTACGACCGTTCTTTGGGGTTTTCAATTGGTGCCTTGCCAATGGCCATGTATAATTTAAGTCAAAAAGACACTATTTCTCCCTCTTCCGTAACAGGTTTATTGGGAATGTGGACCACTAATGATTCTTGGTTCGGATTAGTGTTTTCTAAATTTTATTTCAATGAAGATCGTTATAGAGTGACGTTTGCCGCTGGTTTAGGTAGTATCAATTTCCAGACTTTTGTTCCATTTCCCTTTGGTGGCGATTTTGTCGACTACAACACTGGTGTAAACTTCATCAAAGTGGAAGTACAAAGAAGAGTGGTCAAACACCTCTTTTTCGGCGTCAATTACATGAATACTGACTTCAACACCTCTTTTGATGTTGTCAAAGACACTACCCTTGAATCCAATTTACAAACCTTAGGGCTTGTCGTTTCATACGATCAAAGAGATAATGTCTATTACCCTTATAAAGGACATATTGGTAATGTCAATTTAGACATGAATCCTGAATTTTTAGGAAATGAAACCCAAAACTCCAAAGTCTCCATTGATTTTAATAAATTCTTTGCTTTCCGAAGAGGAAAAGATGTATTAGCAGCACGAGTATTTATTGGTTTTGGAATCGGTGATTTAATCTTCAATCAACAATTTATTGTTGGAGAAAGTGATATACGAGGGTATACACAAGGTAAATACAGAGGTAATGCAATGTATAATATTCAAGCGGAATACCGATGGAATTTTCATAAACGAATGGCCATCAATGCCTTTGGTGGTTTAGCTACAGTTTCCGGAGCCAATGATGAGAGTCAAAATGGAACAATTCTACCTGGTATTGGTGTGGGGTATAGATACAATGTATTCCCCAAAAACCATATGAATGTTGGCTTGGATGCAGCTGTAGGGAATGACGACTGGGGAATATACTTTAGAATTGGAGAGGCATTCTAAACTTGTAGAGGATAATTTTCTCGTTTCAGTGAAACATCAACTAATGAATAATGTTGTATGATTATATAAATCTTAAAAGAAGGATTTATATTCTAAACATTTACATCAGAACTTCGTAAATTATGGTTACGAAAATGAACTTAAATTCAAACCCTTCATTTTCATCACTTTTGAGATAAAAATACTATGTGGGAAACATTTGATATTCAATCCGTATTGATAGGCCTTGGAATTGGTCTGGCTGTAGCGGCACTTATTCAAGTTAAAGATTGGATAAAGCAGTCAGGATTAAAAAGTGAAATTAAAAGATTGAAAAATCACCTGCACGATAAATTGGAAATTGATGCAGAAGCTATTTCAGGGAAGAAGTCTGAAATCGAGAGATTGAAAAGAGAAAATGAAAATCTTAGGGTCACTAATAAAGCACTAATCAACAAACCCGGAAGACAAGAAATTCTAACTTATCATGCTTATCAAACAGCGATCGACAAGTTAAATAGCAATATGATGGGATTTGGACCTGCTTGGCAAGATGCCTTAAAAGAAGCGAACCAAGAGATCAAAGAAATTGAAGAAGGACAAAGATCTTTTGTCAAAAAAGTTTTTCCAAAAGGCCTGTTTGGTGGAAGTACTACCTATGAACTTGGCGAGGGAGAATAAGCAGAATAAAAACCATTTAAATAATACCTTGATGAAAGAATTTACTTTTATCAAGGTTTTTTTATGCGTTCACTATCCATTTGATTATTATTTGTATATTGAATGAACACTCAACCAAAACACATAAAAAGCAACTAACATGACCATCAGAGAAGATCATCAAAACTATGATGCCATCATTATTGGAAGTGGAATTGGTGCACTTACCACTGCTTCACTCCTTTCTCAAATCAAAAAGAAAAAAATATTAATTCTAGAAAAGCACTGGGTTATTGGAGGACAAACACATGTTTTCAAAAGAAAGAAATATCATTTTGATGTTGGAGTCCACTACATCGGAAATATGGACCAAAGATGTATGCCGCGTCAGATTTTCAATTTCATTACTGAAAATAAATTGAAGTGGAACAAGATGCCTCATATTTTTGAGAAGTTTGTTTACCCTGACTTTACGTTTGATGTTCCTTCTCATCCAGAAGAATATAAAGAAAAACTAATCGCCCAATTTCCTGAGGAAAAAGAAGCAATTGAAAAATATTTCATAGATGTAAAAATAGCATCAAAATGGATGGAAGGGAATTATGCCTCCTCTTTTCAAACACCAATTCTAAAAGCTCTGAGTAATCTTTACAAACCAAAAAAAGGTAAGATTCTAGCACTTTCAATTACGAAAGATTATATGGATTTAAATTTCAAGAATCCAAAACTAAAAGCTGTACTGTGCTCACAGTGGGGAGACTTTGGCCTACCCCCTTCTAAAAGTGCTTTTGGAATGCATTCTCTAATTGTCACTCATTATTTTTATGGAGGGTATTACCCCGAAGGAGGTTCTAAAAACATAGCAAAGTTTATTCAACCGACAATTGAAAAAAGTGGAGGCAAACTGATGGTGAACCAAGAGGTTGATGAGATTATCATAAAGAACAATAGAGCTATAGGAGTGAAAGTAAAGGAAAAGCATGGAAAAACATTTACTGAAAAAGAATACTTCGCACCGGTCATTATTTCATCCGTCGGTTTTCATGGAACTTTTAATCATTTGGTAAAAGAAAAAGTAAACTTCTTACCCCAACTTCAAGAATTATCAGGTGGGATGAGTGCTATTTCACTTTACATTGGCTTAAAAGAAAATCCAGCTAAGTTAGGTGTAAAAGGTGAAAACTATTGGATTTCTGGCTCTTATGATCATGATGCAACCTACGAGACTAGAAATGAGATAATAAATGGAGAAATCAAAAGTTGTTATCTTTCTTTTCCTTCCTTAAAAGAACAAAATCCCCTACATCACACTGCTGAAATTGTAACTTTTGCTGATTTTGAAGCTTTCGAACAGTGGAAAGATAAGCCTTGGAAAAAAAGAGGGGAAGATTATGAAGCATTAAAAAGTAAAATTGCGGAGGGATTAATCGCTTGTGTCGAAAAGCAACACCCTGGTTTTACGGCATTAATTGACTATTGTGAGCTATCCACTCCACTGACTATGGAAAACTTCACCTCTAAATTGGCGGGTCGGATGTATGGCTTAGCACATACTCCTCAACGTTTCTCTAGCGAATGGATCAAACCCCAAACACCTTTTAAAGGACTTTACATCACTGGAGGTGATATCTGTACCACTGGAGTTGTTGGAGCCATGATGGGAGGAGTAGCCACAGCTTCTGTTTTAGATGGTGCATTTGGTTTTGGAAAACATCTTTATAAAATCAGAAAATACAATAAAAAAGAAGTTGAAGCTTAATTATTTAAGGTCAAATCACAGTATTTGCCCCTTTTACATGCAAAATATTATTCTTTAAAAATACTGAAATACAAAATAATTACATTAAGATGACGCAAATCACCAAAAACCAAAACCAAGTAAAAACTCATTAACAGTATATTTTTGTAAAGCACACCACCCTCGGATATTTTTGTAATTATCATGTTATTATAGACCTAAGCAACTTACAACAACAAATCATTATGAATATTTACAGATGGACCCTAGTCATTATTGCAAGTTTTATAGGAATTGGAAACATTTGGTTTTTAGATTTTAGTGATCTGAGCTTTATGAATAACATTTATGAGTATTGTGGAATGATTACAATGTTTATAATCACGTATTTACTAGCCACACAATCACGAGTGAAGAAAAGTGACAAAAATTCTATTTAATAAGTTTGATGACACAAATTATATAAGTTTTCCTAAAAAACTGACTTATCTTACCGAACTAAACTAAAACCTTCCTTACTTTGCAAATGAATTAAAAGTTAATTTTGCAATGGTATTTTTCAAGAGATGGTCGCGTAAAAACTATGCAATTTTTAATTCTCTCAAAAGGGAAATTAAAATTTGTACATTGAACGTGTGCCTACATTTGAATGCTCCAACTTTAATTCGTGAATTTGTCATCAGACAAAACTTTGCTTTAGATGATCCTCCTGAAGAGGATGATTTCCTATTAAGTGAGTTAGAAATTTCACAATTAACGCTGTTGAGCAACCCACAGAGTATTTCTGAAAGTAGTCGATCTGCCAGTCTATACAAAAACTTGCTAGATTCTACTAAAACTACTTTTTCTCGAATACCCTCCTTCCAACACGTATTAAGTTTTAATCTTATAAATCGTTTTCTTTTTGACGAGTCCAATACTCGTAAGGGAATTCTATTATCAAATTTTTCATAACCAAGAAGTCGTTTAACCGTCGGTTAAGCTATAGACTTCTACACCTAAATTTTAAGGGTAAGTTGGTGATGAGATAATAGAAAACATTAAGATTTATCTTAGAACTTAATAGAAGAATATAGTTTGACATGGCATATGTACATGGAAAAAATAACCGGGTGTTTCGTGCACCATAGTTAAAACTATGGGCAAGTTATATAGCAACCTAATCAAGACTAAAGTCTTGAATGTTGAAAACGGTGGCAACACTTTAGTGTTGTCGGAGTCAATATCACAAGCCCATGACTTCAGTCATGGTGCACGATATTTTGCCCCTTTTTTCTTTCCCAGTACTTAGACTTCACAAAATTAAGTATGACATGCAAGCAAGTATTAGACATGATTGGACTAGACAAGAGGTAGCTGAAATTTATCACTTACCTTTAATGGAGTTAATGTACAAAGCTTCAACTATTCACAGAGAATATCAACAAACTGGTGAGGTACAGGTATGTACTTTACTTTCCGTAAAAACTGGTGGATGTAAAGAAGACTGTAGCTACTGCTCTCAATCTGCACGCTATAATACACATGTTGAGCCTCATAAATTAATGACCACTGAGTCGGTAGTCAACAAAGCGAAACAAGCCAAAGAAAATGGTTCTACTCGTTTTTGTATGGGTGCGGCTTGGAGAGAAGCGAGATCTAACAAAGACTTCGAAAGAGTATTGGACATGGTAGGTCAAATCAATGAAATGGGCCTTGAGGTTTGTGCTACTCTAGGAATGTTGGACGAAGAACAAGCGGAAGCATTAAAGCAAGCGGGTCTTTATGCCTACAACCACAACTTAGATACAAGTAGAGAATATTACGAACAAGTAATTACGACAAGAACATTTGATGACCGTTTAGAAACGATCAAAAACGTTCAAAAAGCAAAGATTTCAGTATGTTCAGGTGGTATCATCGGGTTAGGTGAAACGGACGAAGACAGAATCGGTATGTTGACAACTTTAGCATGTCTTCCTACTCACCCTGAATCAGTTCCTGTAAACGCATTGGTTCCTGTAGAAGGTACGCCAATGGAAGGCAACAAAATGGTTTCTACTTGGGAAATGATCCGTATGATTGCTACTGCAAGAATCATCATGCCTCAAGCAATGGTTCGTTTATCAGCTGGTAGAACTGAAATGAGCACTGAAGCACAAGCACTTTGCTTTATGGCTGGCGCTAACTCCATCTTCGCCGGTGATCAGTTACTTACTACTCCAAACCCTGAGGAAGATGTGGACATGATCATGTTCAAAACACTAGGTCTATCACCAAGAGCCTCTTTCAAAGAAGAAGCGAAAACTAAATTGGAGAAAGACGCTGTAATATATTAGAAGATAAGGTTGAGGTGAGAGTGAAGAGGTAAAATGACATCTGCCCTCTTCCTTCTTACCTCTTCCCTCTTACCTCACACAAGATGGAGCTATCACAACAATTATCGGCATTTAAAGAAACCCATCAGTACAGGTCTTTGAAAGAGATTGACCGTAAAGATGGAGGCCATGTGCAGTACCAAGGAAAAGACTTTATCAGTTTTACTTCCAATGATTATTTGGGTATTGCGTCTGACAAAGGACTTCAAGAAACGTTTTTAAAAGAAAACCAATCTGACTTTTTCAGCTTTGGAAGTGCATCTTCACGCCTTTTAGAAGGGCATTCAAGTATTTGTACCCAACTGGAAAATACGATTGCTTCTGCGTATGGAAAAGAAGCGTGTTTATGGATGAATAGTGGTTATCATGCCAATATTGGTTTGATGTCAAGTCTTCCTCAAAAAGGAGATTTGA
The DNA here is from genome assembly GCF_000812565.1 of Flammeovirga sp. OC4. Classification (GTDB taxonomy): domain Bacteria; phylum Bacteroidota; class Bacteroidia; order Cytophagales; family Flammeovirgaceae; genus Flammeovirga. Next base: position 15,264 of record NZ_JTAM01000005.1, read on the forward strand.
TACTATCGGACAAACTGAATCATGCGAGTATAGTTGACGGATTGAAGTTGGCGAAAACACAGTTTGAGCGATTCAGACATTTGGATTATGATCACTTAGAACGACTTCTACAAAAACATAGAGAGAATTTCAATAAGGTATTTATTGTCTCTGAAGCCCTTTTCAGCATGGACGGCGATTGTTGTGATGTAAAGAAATTGGTGGCGTTAAAGCAAAAGTACAACTGTCATTTGATCATCGATGAAGCGCACAGTGTGGGTGCTTTTGGTGAAAATGGACTAGGTTTATGTGAAGCAGAAGGCAGAGTAGAAGACATTGATGTGATTGTTGCCCCTTGTGGGAAAGCGTTGGGTGCAGTGGGTGCATTTGTGGTTTTATCAGCAGAATGGAAGGAGTATTTAATCAATACTTGCCGTTCTTTTATCTATACAACTGCCCTGCCTCCAATCAATACGGCTTGGTTATTATTTACTTGGAAAAAAATCCAAAATGCAGTTAGCCTAAGATCACAATTGGAGGACAATACCAATTACTTTATTCAAAAAGCAAAGGAGTCAGGAATTGATACTGTTTCAACCACCTACATTCAACCTATAATAATTGGAGACAATAAAGATTGTTTGGCTTTAGCCGAGGCTCTAAATCAAGAGGAAATTATTGTGAGTGCTATCCGTTATCCAACAGTTCCAAAAGGAACCGCGAGGTTGAGACTTTCTATCACTTCCAATCATACCAAAGAAGAGATAGACAAGGTATTGGACATGATTAATCACTACAAAAAATCAGAAACACATGCAGACACATTGGTTAAATAAAAAGGATTCTGATAGCGTCATTATCTTTTTTGCAGGTTGGGGACAAAGCAGGCATTATTTTGAACAAAACTTAACTTCTGAAAAGGATGTTTTGATGGTCTGTCAATATGAAAACCTTGACTTCAACAGTATCATTGAAGCCATTACTCATTATAAAGAAAAAACAGTAATTGGATGGTCTTTTGGAGTCCTTGTGGCGTCAAGATTTATGGAAGCTTATCCAGATTATCAATATTCTATTGCCATCAACGGTTCATTAAAACCGGTGGATGATACAGAAGGAATTCCAACCTCAATTTTTAATGGAACCCTTCAGCTTCTTTCTCAGAAATCTTGGGAGAAGTTTGCGTTTAGAATGATTGGTGATCGTTTGGTGTATACCTCATTTATTGAAAATAATGATAGAGAAATCAATTCATTAAAAGAGGAGCTCGCCTTCTTAGGAAACTGTCAACCTCCTACTAAAACCATCACTTTTGATCAAGTTTTAGTCAGTCAAAAAGATAGAATATTTCCTTCTGACAATTTGATGAATTCATGGATTGCCAAGGGAATCACTCCACAACTAATCGATACACATCACTTTCCATTCCATCATTATCACACATGGGAGAGCATTGGTCAACTCAATCAAACACTAAGCTTATGATTACTGTAGACAAACAAAAAGTGGCTTCTCGTTTTGGAAAAAATGTAGGCACTTATGATAAAGAGGCTTTTATTCAAAAAGAAATTACCAACGAGCTTTATAAGGAAATTGTAAAGCGTAAAACGCATTTTCATAAGGCATTTGAGATTGGGTGTGGCTCTGGTTTTTTAACCAAACAAATCGAAAAAAATATCAGTGGTGATTATATCGTTAATGATCTTGACCCGCTTTGTACACATCAACTTTTAAGAGAGTTTCCAAGATTACAATTCAAGGTAGGTGATATCGAAAATATTCCACTTCCTCAAAATTTGGACTTGGTCATCTCTACTTCTGTTTTGCAATGGATGGAAGATATTGATGCTCTTCTGAAAAGAATTTATAATGCACTTGAACCTGGAGGACACTTTGCTTTTTCCACTTTTGGACCTTTCAATTTTCTAGAAATTAAAGCATTGCTTAATCAAGGTTTGGAATACCTAACCATGGAGGAATGGAAATTTTTACTTCAGAAAAATGGATTCCAATTACTCGATGCTTGGGAGTGGAAAGAAGAATGTCTTTTTGATTCAGGAACAGCTGTATTGAAACACATGAAAAACACTGGAGTAAACGGCACAGCCAAAAATCAAAAAGTATGGAATGCAAGAATCTTACAACAGTTTAATACAGAGTACCAAGATCATTTTTCTAAAAATGACAAGGTCACACTCACTTATCACCCTTTGTTTTTCATCCTAAAAAAATAAAATCATGAACCTATTTATATCAGCCATCAGTACGGATAGCGGGAAGTCAGTAGTCTCAGCTATTTTTACTGAAGCATTACAAGCCTCTTACTGGAAACCTGTTCAAGCTGGATTTCCTACAGACACGGAAACGGTACACGAACTTCTTCCTACGAAGATTGAGAAAATACCAGAAGCCTACCTTTTAAAATACCCAATGTCTCCACATGCTTCGGCAAGAAGAGAGAATATCAAAGTGTCATTAGATAATATCACTTTGCCTGAACATTCCAAGGAGCACATGATCGTGGAAGGTGCAGGCGGATTGATGGTGCCTTTAAATGATGACGAAATGGTGATTGATATTGCTGAGAAGCACAACTTGCCTATTGTTTTGGTGTCGAACACTTATTTAGGAAGTATCAATCATTCTTTATTATCCATTCGTGAGATCCAAAGAAGAGGACTTAATTTGGTCGGAATCGTATTTAATGGGGAGAAAAATGAGGACACAGAAAGCGTGATTCTTAAACATGCGAATGTCCCTTGTTTATTAAGATTACCTCAATTAGAAGACCTTGAAGCGGAGACCATCAAAAAGTACGCTTTGATTGTCAAAGAAAACTTAATTGCCAACAATATCATTACCGTTTCAGAACATGCATAAGAGTTTAGTAGAAAGAGATCAGAGTTGTATTTGGCATCCATTTACCGCTCAAACCTTAGCTCCTCCACCCCTTCCAGTTAAAAGAGCAAAAGGCACTAAAATCATTTTGGAAGATGGTACTGAAATTATAGATGCGGTTTCTTCATGGTGGGTCAATATTCATGGTCATGGCAATGAAGAGCTGGCAGAAACCTTAAAGCAACAAGCTTTAGATTTAGATCATATCATCTTTGCGGGTTTTACACATGAACCTGCAGTGAAATTGGCGGAGCAACTTATCCCTCAATTAAGAGGTGATCTTTCTCGTGTATTCTTTTCGGATAATGGAAGTACTGCCAATGAGATTGCGATCAAGATGATCATTCAGTATTTCTACAATAAAGGAATACATACTCGTAAAAAAGTGATTGCTTTTGAAGGAGCCTACCATGGTGATACCTTCGGGGCGTTATCAATGGCAGACCGCTCACCATTCTCAAAGCCTTTTGAAGACTATCTATTTGATGTGGATTTCCTTCCTTTCCCTACAGAAGACAATTGGGAAGAAGTGAGAACACGTATGGAAACACTTTGTCAAACGGAAGAGTATTGTGCATTTATCTTTGAACCGCTAGTTCAAGGTGCCTCAGGAATGAGAATGTACAAAAGCGAGTGGTTGGATGAATTGATGGGTATTGCTCATGATTATGGTACATTATGTATCGCTGATGAAGTAATGACAGGCTTCTACAGAACGGGAGAACTCTTCGCAACGCATCATCTTAAAAATAACACACCTGATATCATCACCATGTCCAAAGCATTGACAGGGGGTATCATGCCATTGAGCCTTACAATCTGTACGAATGAGATTTATGATGCTTACTTGACTGATGATGTATTGAAGACGTTCTTCCATGGTCACTCCTTCACCGGAAATCCATTGGCTTGTGCAGTGGCATCAAAAAGTCTTGAAATGTTGTTGAGTGAGGAGAGACAAGCTCAGATTAAAAATATTGTTGCCTCACACGAGGCTTTCAAAGCAAAGATAGCATCTGCTCCTTTCTGTAAGTCAGTAAGACAAACGGGAACGATCCTAGCCATCGAATATGACAGTGAAAAAGAGACTTCTTACTTCAATTCGATCAAAGACGAATTATATAAATATTTCTTGTCGGAAAATGTACTCCTACGTCCTCTAGGTAATGTGGTATACATCAATACGACCTATACAATAACGCAAGTTGAATTAGAAAAAGTATACCATGTCATTGAAGAGGTTTTTACAAATGGTATAAGTAAAATTCAAAGTGCAGAAAAGAGTTTAACTTAAATTGTACTGTACACCCTGTTAAAGGTATGTTTTTTATAAATATTTATAGATAAAAGCATTTAAATTATATTATTTCTTGCTTAAGTGAAATAAAAATTGTTATTTAGTACACGAAAACAGCAATAAGAAATAGTTTTTGGGTTATTAAAGGAATTAAAAAGATCACCATTTTGTGGTGATCTTTTTTTATTTAATTCGATTATTTCAATTTTTGGCAACTGTCTTTTCTAGAGAAAGGTACTTTTATAGTTTTAATTAATCTCCTATCCACTTCAGTTGAAATTCACTTACATCACGATAAAAAAGTACAGGTATATGATCTGAACTGTATAATATAACTACCTCTTGTCTAGGATCACTTTTCCATACCTCAATACTATTTTTCATGTTATCTAATTTTTCAACAAAAAATGTAGATATAAAGCTAAAATCATCGCTACTACCATTCATTCTCTCTCCTGCTCCAAGAATAAGAAAGTTCTCTGTATAAGTTTCATCTACTATGATAAACCCTTTCTTTTTAGTTGCAATATGTTCAATCCGAATCATATGATCGTAATCGCCTTCACTTCCACTAAAATTCACTTTTAAAAAGAAAGGGTTGATATCTGCAATCACCTTATATTCATTAGACAGCGACTCCATCAACGTAAGAATTTCTTTAGGTAAATGATATATTAGGTTTGCATCAAAGCCTATCATCTCACCATTCACCTGTTGATTTATAACTTTTGTATCTAAATCTTTTATAACCTTTGAGAGACTATCATTTTCTTGTTGAAGTTTTACTAAATGATGCAATGCATTAAGTTGTGTCTCTTGATTTACTAACTTACTTTGAAGTGATGAATTTTGAGTAGTCAATGCTTCTATTTGAGATTGATACTGAGCAATTTTTTCTTCAGAATGACTACAAGAAAAAAATATGAAAAGTGATAATATATAGAAATTTTTCATTGTTCGTTTCATGATTTCAGTGGTAGAATATTAATCAGCTTGTCCGTAAAATTTAAAAGTTCCTTCTTCTAGATAAGCTATTGCAGAAGTGAAATTAGAAAAACTAACATAAATCACTTGAGGAGATTTTATCACTGGAGCAACCTCACCTTCCTTCATCAATACATTCTCACGATTTATAACTGAAAGAGCAATTGTTCCATACATATTATCTTGACCGAAATTATCTTCATTTCCTGCCCCCAAAATATAATACTTCTCAGTATCTCCGCCGATGAAAATCGCCAGACCTTGTTTTTCATTTTCATTATGTTCAATAAAAATAGCATAGTCTTCCACTGAATCCTCATTAAATTGACCTTTAACATAAAAAGGGTTTACTGCTGGAGAAATACGATAAGTATCAGAAAGAAGAAGCTTAAATGAATCTGTTAAATTCTCTGGTAACATACAGCAGTCCACAAATAGATTGAACATCCTTGGTTCCATCATACCTTTTGATGCATTTAAAGCGATTTCACTCTGAAGTTGCTTAGCTTGAGATTTTAATGCAGTATTAGCCTTTTGAAGTGCAGTAGAATCCCAACTAGATGTTACACCTTCCAGCGTACTAATTTTAATTGCTTGCTCTTTTACTTTATTTTCTAAAGCAGAGTGCGTAGTACCCAGTTCGGCAATCTTTTGCTGATAAGATTGAAGTTCTTGTTCATGATTTTCACATGAAAATATCAATAGCAAGAGTATAAAGTTTGTATACGTTTTCATAGTAGCTGATAGTCAAAAAATTCTTTTATTCTACTCCTCAAAAAGTTTGCCTTAAAGGAAAAAGTAGCTACTCTCCTTGTATAAAAAAAATCGCAAGTGCATTTCATTGAATGAACACTTGCGATATATTGTTATTTTATTTTGTGACTTGAATTAATAATTTGTTTAGCACTTCTTTCAATTCTCTAAACCTCTCTTCTTTTTTAATAGTATACGCCAAATCTAAAAATTCAATCAGATGATCTTTATGTGCATCCCTAATAAATGAAGCTTCAAACACTCCTAATGAAACATCTAACTTCATGATTAGATCTTCATAATACTTTAATTCTTTGAAAGCTTCTTTTCTATTTTCCTTGTTTTGATCTTCTATTAATGCGATTTCTAACGCATCTATTAAAGTTGTTTTTAGTTCCATATCGTTAATCGGTTTATTAAATGGGACATATAATTTACGACTAAAAAACTTTAATTGCAATATGAGTAGGGTTACTTCGAAGATGCAGGAATCAAAATATGGAGTTTGAGAGCTATTACTATAGCATAAGTGTTAAATCTAACAATTGTAATTATAACAAAGTTGATTATTAGATCTGTTCTTTCTTCAACTCTACAATCTCTTTTTTAATTCTCCTTATTATATCATTTACATCTGCTGAAGTCGAAGATAGATTTAATCTTCTTGGTAAACCATTTATAGGTTTTACTATTAAAAACCTGAAATTCCTATTTCTATAGAAGGATGCTCCGCCGGCAGCATTGGCTGTTGAAAAATCATACGCTAAGTCTTCAATATCTATCAAATCAACAACTTTTCTTTCATTATGAAAAATTGCCCCATCCCTCACTTCAAAAATATATTTCCTTGAGCTTTTATTTATCAATTTAATGGCGATAAATAGAGAGATGCCGTAAGAGACAAATCCTAATATTACACTTACAACAATATTATTTAAAAAATAAAAAACGCCAAAACCAATGGCTATAGGTATAACGAAAGAAAAACATAAGATTTGTAAAATGGAACTGTCGTTTGCTAATTGAATTTTTAAAGCACCCATGTTTTATGTTTGTTAATTGTCACAATAGTTTACTTACAACAAAGTACTAATTCAATTTTAAATTTGAAAAGGTAACACCCTAACTGGTTCAAGTCTTAAGCCAAAGGCGTTACTTGGACCTAGCAACTGTAAAAAGTCTGTAGACTTTTAGATCAATTTGTAATAACCATATCGCAAGTGTTAAGCGACAGCGGCACTTGTGATTGTACATTGGCGAAGTCTCCCGACTTCGAAACACACCAAATACTAAATCATTTCAACATCAAATATCACATACTTCTTCTCTTCATAATTTCGAGCACTAGAATAGAGGTAATCAGAAGCCTCCTCCACTACGAGACCGTTCCTTACAGGGTTTTGATGTATGTAATTAATTTTCTGATTTAAAATATCAGAACTATTGAGAATAATTGGATGATTATGTTGTTGCCAGAATTGATATTTTAAATTGTTTTTATTCCGTTGCCCAGTCCTTTCAAACATCCACAACATCCAATCCCTTCTACTTTCTGAAATATTCCCTTGAATTGATTTGATGATATTTTTAGAAGTAAACTTTTTCAAGTCTCTAACTATGGATTCTAGTTTCACTTTACCTTCTGATGAAATAACTAAATGTACATGATTACTCATCACTACATACGCATGGACAATCAATCCTTTTTCCTTCTTACAATACTCAAGGCTTTCAAATAAAATATCTCTGTATTCTTTTCTTGAAAATACATCAATCCAATGAACGACCGTCATCGTTACAAAATAGCATGCTGTCTGATCGAAAAATTTATAGTTTCTGCTCATGAATCGTTAGTTTTTGTTACTTTATCTTTTGTTTCAAAAGATAAATAAAAAAATCGCAAGTAAAATCTACTGTAAAATAATTTGGCAATTTATAATTTAACAGATTAGATTTGAGTTTTATATATTTAACAATTCAATTAATTATGAGCAAACATATTTTTAAGTATTTCACTTTAATTACAATCACTCTTGTCTTCTCAAGTTATTCAGCTAAAAAATATTATGTATGTGGTAAAAGTAGTGTTTATCACTCTTCGAGTAATTGTCCTGCATATAAGAGATGTAAAAGTAAGGTCACCACTTACACAAACCCACCCAAAGGCAAACGAATATGTCAGTTAAAATCAGGTTGTAATGGCAGCTAATTTATGAAAGAAACTACTACCCTAAATATCGCAAGTGTTAAGCGGCAGCGTCACTTGTGATAGTATTTTAGCGAAGTCTCTCGACTTCGAAACCTATCAAAAACAAATATTAAGTTTAACTCGATATCATATTTGTTTTGTAAATATTGAATTGAAATATGTGTTTCGAAGTCAGGAGACTTCGCCAATGGTTAGTCACAAGTGACGCCTATCGGCTTAACACTTGCGACATGGTATAATAAATTACTTGTATCATGATTTTTTGACAAGTACAAAAAAACGGGTAACATCTCTGCTACCCGTCTTCAATATCAATATGTAAGCTAAGATTACTTGCTTACTTTTAATTTTACTTCTACACCATCAAGGTCAAGTACTGTTGCGTCTGCAACGCTGTCTTCAACTGATAGAGAAACTGCTTGTGTTTCTTCGCAGATATAATCCTTGAATGATTCAAAAGCACCGTTTACCAATTCATCACCTTTTTCGGCAACGATATTGATTTTGTCTTGTACTTCTAAACCAGTGTCTTTACGGATGTTTTGCACACGGTTTACAATATCACGAGCGATACCTTCTTTCTTCAACTCTTCTGTTAAAGTGATATCTAATGCTACTGTAATGCCTTGGTCTTTTGCCATTGACCAACCCGGGATATCATCCGAAGTGATCAATACATCCTCGATTCCAAGAACTACTTCGTTTCCGTCAACATCAAATGTGTAAGAACCTGTTGATTCAATTGCTTTGATGTCATCTTGAGACATTTGGTTTACTGTTTTGGCGATGCCTTTCATCAATTTACCGTACTTTCTACCCAATGTAGCAAAGTTTGGTTTGATGTGCTTCACAAACATACCTTCGTTCTCTTCTGTCAAGAACTCGATCTCTTTGATGTTCACCTCATGAGCAATTACTCCTTCTACAGCTTTGATTTGAGCAGTTACCTTAGCATTTACATCTGGAATCAAGATACGTTGCAATGGCTGACGTACTTTCAACTTCTCTTTCTTACGAATAGAGTGTGTTAATGATGAAATTACTTGCGCCAAGTGCATTTTTTCTTCCAAGTCGATGTTGATTAACTCTTCATTTACTTTAGGGAAGAAGGCTAAGTGAACTGACTCTGCTTGATCTTTACCTGTTGCTGCATTCAAGTCTTGGAATAAACGATCCGAGAAGAATGGAGCGATTGGCGACATCAATACTGAGATCGTCTCCAAACATGTATAAAGTGTTTGATAAGCGGCGATCTTGTCAGAAGCATACTCACCTTTCCAGAAACGCTTACGGTTCAATCTTACATACCAGTTCGACATGTCTTCGATTGTAAACGTTTGGATGGCTCTTGCTGCTTTCGTTGGTTCGTAATCATTTAAAGCGGCATCCACTTCTTTGATCAACGTGTTCAAACGTGATAAGATCCAACGGTCTGACTCGTGACGCTCTTCCATAGGAACTTCAGCTTCTGAATACGTGAAGTTGTCCAGGTTAGCATATAATGAGAAGAAAGAATACGTGTTGTATAACGTTCCGAAGAACTTACGTTTTGTCTCTTTTACACCTTCTAAGTCAAACTTCAAGTTATCCCATGGGTTTGCATTAGAGATCATGTACCAACGTGTAGCATCCGCACCGTGCTCGTCCATTGTTTCGAATGGGTTGATCACGTTACCTAAACGCTTCGACATTTTAGTACCTGTCTTATCTAATACAAGACCATTTGAAATGACGTTTTTGAACGCTACGCTGTCTTGTGTCATACCTGCAATGGCATGCAATGTAAAGAACCAACCACGTGTTTGATCCACACCTTCAGCAATAAAGTCTGCAGGGAAAGATCCGTCAAATACTTCTTTGTTTTCAAATGGATAGTGCCATTGTGCATAAGGCATCGCCCCTGAATCAAACCATACGTCGATAAGGTCTAACTCACGAGTCATCGGCTTACCGCTTTCTGACACTAAGATAATATCATCTACATACGGACGGTGTAAGTCAAATTCCTCTGTCAATTCACCGCTGTCAGTGATGTACTTCGGATCTCTTGGCATTACGCCTGCCGCTACTGATTTCTTTACTTGCTCTCCTAATTCTGCTACTGAACCGATACAAATTTCTTCGTTACCGTCTTCAGTTCTCCATATAGGAAGAGGTGTACCCCAATAACGTGAACGAGACAAGTTCCAGTCTACTAGGTTTTCTAACCAGTTTCCGAAACGTCCTTCACCTGTTGCTTTTGGTTTCCAGTTGATTGTTTTGTTTAATTCTACCAAACGATCTTTTACTGTAGTAGTACGGATAAACCATGAATCCAATGGATAGTATAATACTGGCTTATCAGTTCTCCAACAGTGAGGGTAACTATGGACATATTTAGCTACTAAAAACGCTCTGTTTTCCGTCTTTAATTTAATCGCTAAACGAACGTCCATTGATTTGTAATCCTTCGCACCAGATACTTCATCTTCTTCGTATTCTGCTTTCACGAATTGCTCACCGAACTCTCCCATTTCTTTTACATAGCGACCTGTTTTGTCAACTAATGGAAGTGGATTGCCTTTTTCGTCAAATACTACGATTGGAGAAATACCTGCTTGATTAGCTACTCTCTGGTCATCTGCACCAAAAGTTGGAGCGATGTGAACGATACCAGTACCGTCTTCAGTAGTTACATAATCGCCAGGGATTACTTCAAATGCTTTTCCTTCAGGTTTTACAAACTGTAATAATTGCTCGTATTTTACACCCACAAGTTCAGCACCTTTATATTCACCTACTACTTGAGCAGGAACTAATTTTGCACCTTTTTCATACGCATCGAAGTCCGCATCCAATTGCTTCTTCGTTACATAAGCATTCAAACGATCTTTGGCTAAGATCACTGTGATTGGCTCATGTGTATACGCATTGTAAGTCTTTACTTTTACATAATCGATCTTCTCTCCTACAGCTAGCGCAGCATTTGAAGAAAGTGTCCAAGGGGTTGTTGTCCAAGCTAGGATATACACATCACCGTGAGCATTTTCATATAAAGCAGCAGACTTGTCGTCTTTTTCTACTTTAAATTGTGCTGTGATTGTAGTATCCGTTACATCTCTATAACAACCTGGTTGGTTTAATTCGTGAGAAGAAAGACCAGTACCTGCTGCTGGAGAGTAAGGCTGGATTGTATAGCCTTTGTAAAGAAGGTCTTTATTGTATAATTCTTTCAACAAGTACCATAGAGATTCCATGTACTTCTTGTCAAATGTGATATACGGATCATCAAGATTCACCCAATACCCCATTTGCTTTGTCAATTCATCCCATTGTGATTTGAATTCCATTACAGTTTGCTTACAAGCTGCATTGTAATCATCAACAGAAATCTTAGTACCAATATCCTCTTTTGTAATGCCTAACTCTTTTTCAACTTTCAACTCTACCGGTAAACCGTGAGTATCCCATCCAGCTTTACGCTTTACTTGAAATCCTTTTAATGTTTTGTATCTATTGAAAAGATCTTTTACAGCACGGCCCATTACGTGGTGAATACCAGGTGCACCGTTTGCTGAAGGAGGTCCTTCATAGAAAACATGTGATGGATTGCCATCTCTTGTAGAGACAGACTTATCGAAGATATTTTGCTCTTCCCAATATTGACGAATTTCTTTATTCGCCGCAACTAGATCAAGCCCTTTGTATTCCTTAAATCCCATTGATTATAGAATGAAATTGTCTAATTTTTTTTGCTTTGCCTGTACACAAGGGTACAGATCACGCAAATATCGTAATTTGTTTTTAAATCAGAAACTAACTTTTGATGATCTTCGATATTATTTACAAGAAGGGATTAATATTCAAAGAAATAGTGATTTTTATAGAATCTATTTCTTTTAAAAGTGAGTGGTGTAAACCTTCAGGGTACCACTTTCAAGCTTCCTTCTTCTTCATTTTTGTCTTGAAGCAAAAAATTCAAGGCTTTGAAGTCAAAGGGAGTTGGCATATTGCAAACTAAGTTTTCGTTATATATTCTATTTAGAAATCAGGAGATTTCTGGTGATTTGTAGGACACGAATGAAGCTTTCGCTTAACATTCGCGCCAGTGGGCTTTCTACCATTTTTAGTTTGGTAGTGATCCCCCGGCCTTGAAGGGAAAAGCGTTAAGAATTTCATGGAGTGAGCCGTTAAAAATGATTTTCTTGTTTGAGCTTTAGCGAGTTTAAAATCATTTAGGTGAAAGGAATGGAATTTAGCTTTTTGACTTCTAAGCCTAGATTTTTTGCTTCGTTTTTCATCAATGGAAAAATGAAGAAGAAAGAAGCTTGGAAGTAGAACATAAAAAGCTTGCAGAAATGTCGATTAACGAGATAATGAAAGCTTAGTTTACAATACAACCAACTTCTCATCTGTTATTTCAAACAAGGAATTTCTAAAGAGAATGTAGACCCTTGTTCTAATTCAGATTTTAATGAAATTTCTCCTTTCAATAATTTCACAAATCTGGCAGTCATTGGCAATCCAAAACCTAAACCTTCTCTATCTGGGCTTGGGGCAACAAAACTTTCAGGCATCCTAAATATTGAATCCATTTTTTCTTCTGTGATACCTGGGCCATGGTCTGCTATTGAAAGGGTAAAACTGCTTTCAGTTCTTTGAGATAAAATCTTTATTTCACCTCCTTCTGGAGAATATTTCATAGCATTGGACAAGAGGTTTCTCACACTAAAACTTAGCAATTGATAATCGGTATCTAATATTGTATTTGAAGGTAAATCGATATCAAAGGCAATCTTTTTACGATCGATGACCTGCTGGTATAAGCTTAAGTTGGCTTCCAGAATCTCTTTAAAATCTACTTTTTCTATATTTAACTCTATCTTTTCGTCTTGCAACATGGCCCAATTCAGAAGGTCATTGATTAATCGAATGACGTTATCAATTAGAATTTCAGAGTTGACTAATTCTTCATACACGGTAGATTCCTTATCTACCTTGCCAATCAAGCCAAAAACTTGATTTCTTACACTAATTAAAGGGCCTTTTGCATCATGCCCTATCACTGAAAACATTCTGTCTTTAATTTGATTGGCATTGAGTAATTCTTTTTGAGATTGAGACAACACACTATTAATCATCATCAATTCTTCGTTGTGATCTCTTGCTACCTTTGCTTTTTCTCTTTCAAGTTTTGCATTTTTTCTAGTTTGAATAAACCATAATACTAAAAGCACACCGCCCAACAGCACCACAATTAAAAGAACAATCAGGAGGCTGGTTTTCTCTTTTTCTTGTTCTAAAATAAGGTCTTTAATGTATTTATCTTGTCGTAAATCAATGATCTGTAATTCTTTAAAATAAGTATCAAAATAAGCATTGGAATAGGAAATCGCCTCCATTTCTTTCTGTTCTGTACTTTTGGATTGGGCAATTTTTGAGTCCCTCAATAACTCGTTAGATAACTTGAAATCTTTTCTTTTTACGGCCACTTCTGATAAACCTACTAATGCTTCTTCTAAGTTTTTAAAATCTTGGAAACGTTTGGAATACCAAATAGCTGAATCGTAATACATTTTGCTTTCAGCCAATTGATGATCTAAAAGAGAGATATCACCAAGTTCATTGAAAATAAATGCTTTATCAGAATCATAATTGTTTCCCATATTTCCCAAAGCTTGGAGATAATAAGATTTACTGACGGCATATTTCCCTTGGTTAAAATTAAATTTACCAAGGTTTTTAAGCACTAAATAATGGTTTTTGGTACTTTTTGACGAGAAAGATAATGCTAGTAAAAATAGGGAATCGGCAGTAGAGTATTCTTTCAGAAGCATTTGACTTTCTCCCATATAACTATAGATTTTTGACGCTCTCAGTGAATCTTTTGATGCAATCGTATAGGGAAGTGCTTTATCAAAATAAACCAAAGAACGGTCATATTTCTCAATTGCAACGGCCAATCTTCCAATCTGATAATTCACTTCTGCGATACAACTGCTGTCGTTTAAGTTTTGAGCTAATACCAATGCTTTTTGAAGGTTATCATTGGCATTTAAATAACTGTAATTATTATAATAATAGGCTGATAGTTTGATTAATACATTATAATTTTTTCGCCAGAAAACCTCCTCATCATTGCTATTGATAAACTGATCAAAAGTGAGGTTATTACTGTGCAATATCAAGTGATTTTGACTTATGGAAAGTAAAAGCTGTTCTGCGGTTTCTCTTGGAATTTCGTTGATGTATTCCACCCCAACATAGAGGCTATCCAATGATCTCTGATAGTTTTCTTTAAAAGTATAATACCTTGAAAGGTTAACGTAAGCACGTACAATTTCATGCGTGGATGACTTATTAGTCGCCATTATTAAAGCCTTCTCTGCCATTTTATAACTTTCTAAAGGAGAATCATAAAAAAGATCTTCTGCAGAATCATTGTAAAACTTAGGTGTTTCTTCAGCGTAAGCGTTAGTAATCAATAATACTATTAGAGATGAAAGAATATATGGTAGTTTGTTAATCATGAGATAGAATAAAAAAGAAGATTTAAATTAGCTGGAAATGTATATTGTAATATTTGATTATTTCAAAATTTTCAACTAAATAACATTATAAACTTAACAATTTGCAATTATAATGTGTAATACCAATTCAATTTTACTTGTTGACGACCACCCTATTGTACGCTCAGCTCTTATTCCAATTATTGACGTTATTCCTAATACTCAAATCATTGGTCAAGCAGAAGACGGTGAAGACGGATATCAAAAAGCTGTATCATTATCACCTCAATTAATTATAGCCGACATCGAAATGCCTAAAATGAATGGTGTTGAGATGGTTAAGAAAATAAAATCTATAGCACCTAGTACAAAAGTTATTTTTATCACAAGTCATAGTGACCTGTTTACTTTTGAAGAAGCATTAAGCCTTGATGTGGACGGTTATATCTTCAAGGAAAATGCGATGAAAGAAATAAGGAGCTGTATAGACGCTGTATTACAGAATGAAAAGTTCACTTGTGAGAAATTTAAACAATTCATTCAGATCAATCAAAAAAAAATTGATAGAATACGAAAAAATAAGCTTTTAGTCACCCAATTAACCAAAACAGAGCTAGAAGTACTGGGACTTATTTCAAAAGGCAAGTCATCTCCTCAGATTGCTGATCAGCTTTTCAAAAGCATCAAGACCATTGAGAATCATAGATATAATATCTGCAAAAAACTGGAAGTAACTGGTAACAATCAATTACTCACTTTCGCAGTAAAGCAACGAAAAATACTAGCAGAATTTATGGAAACTGATAAAATATAAAAAAGTGGGCTACAAAATTGTAGCCCACTTTAAATCACGCTCTATTCAAATCTATTTGATGATTAGTTTTGTCAACCATAACTCTGATGTCTGTCCTTCAAATCGGACAATATACATCCCGGATAATAGATGACTTAAATTCAATTGATTTTGACTTACCCCTAATTCCTGAGCAAATACTTTTTTACCATTCATGTCCATGATAAAAATAGTCCCTGCCTCATGATGCTTGATTTTCACCTCTCCTTCTGTAGGATTAGGGAATACATTAATCACATCTTTAGAGAAAGTAATGATAGATGTTGGATCAGTGTTTTCTTTTACTTTTACAGTATAAGTTTCCTTTGTTAATTTATCTTCTGAGAAAACTTCAAACTCTAAACCTTCTTCCAATACTAAACTATCTACGCCAGATGTCTGAATCCATTGGTTTTGAGTCATCACCGCTCCTGTAGATAATTTGAAACTGATGACTAACTTCCCTTCAATGTCAAACAGCGACTCATCCAGTAAAATCTCTTGATCAGTGATTTCAGCTTCAATATCTTCTGCAAGGTGATCATTTAAACCTGCTAGGAGAGTGAAAGATTGAAGTTCCGCTTGATCGTTTTGCTGTCTCGCGGTAGTGACTGTATAGTACTTTGTTTTACTTAAATCTTCTGAAACTACCTTCAGCATAAAATCATCAGAGTGATTCACTTTCGTCTCGTCTGTTATCAAAGTATCTGACCCCATTAAGATGATAGACTTATTTGCTTTTTCGATGGACACCAATGCATTTGTCAGATTGTCTTCTTTATGCGCATCGATTGAAATTCCATCAGTGGTTACAACACCTTCAATGTCAGCTACAAGATCATTATTCAACAAGCTTGAGATCGCATAAGATGTAATTTCTGCTTCATCATTCAATGGAGGCAAGCATTCTATAGACCATAATGACGCATTAGATTGATCAAATGATCGTACTTCTACCACAATTGGAGCTGTGAGGTCAAATACCGAAGTGTAATCTACTTGTTTGCCTTTATAATATAACTGAGCACCTGGAGAAATGGAGAATTGTAATGTCAACTCCGCAATATCCATTTGCTTTGCTGGAATCAATTTGATTTCTCTGTTTTCCTCATCAATTGTCCCGAAAGTCGATAATCCTTGAATTTTTACACTATTAATACTGTGTAACGATTCTGCAGTTTTTTTGTCATAGAACATAGAAAAACCAATCGCTTTGCTCAAACCTTCGTTGATCACGCCTTCTTTAAGAGAGCCAGACCAAGGATCTACTTCCCATATTTGATAGAAGTCTGTCGTGAGCTGATTATCTCTTGATGCCAAATACATTTTACCAATATTATGATCAAAGAAAAGGTGTGGATGTGGAGAAGTTCCGGTAAAAATTGGTAATGAACTGATTTTTGTTGTTGTCCAATCTTCATCGTTGATGATGTAAATATTACCAAGTTGATCCATTCCATACAGCACTCCTGAGATATCACAAGTAATGGTTTTGATGGATGTATTCGTTAAAGTGCCTTCCAAAGTAGATGCTCCCGTTGCTCTATCGATACTGTAAATCTCAGGTGTATAATACGCCATACCGTAAAGTTTGTCTTTCGGCTCGCTGTAGCACATATCTCTCAACTCAATATCAGAGAAGCCAATATTGCTGATTTCACCCGTAAATGGATCAATTGTAGAAAGCATTCCACCCGTTGAACTGTTGTACCATTTGTTCTTGGCAATTGTACCCGCATAAACATAAAATCCATTCACCTGCTTGATATTTCTTGGCTGTTTGATGTTCTGCATATGGAAACTGATCGGTCCCGGATAAACACCTTCTGCACCTAAAATATTATAAGCAAAAACAGTATTCAATGGTTGCACATTAATTGTCTTCTGAAGAATATTGTTGCCAATCACTTCATCTGTAGAAGATATTAACTCAATTTTAATTTCAGTAATTGTTTCTACTAAATCAATGCTAGAAAATAAAACCTCCTTCATTGATTTACCTTCATGATCACTCACTTCAACCACCTCTTTTTCAACACCATCTACGATCAATTTCAATTGGTATGATTCCGCGTTAGGTGTTTTATTTTCAATCATGACAGGAATCGCGTAAGCATCCGGTGTGATGTATTTTTCAAGCTCAATGCTTTTTACAGCTAAATCATGCTTTGGTGCTTGCCCTTCTAAAATAATGGAATAATCTTCCACTTCTCCTGTAAAAACAATTCCTTCAGGATTCATTTCACCAAATGATAAAACACGAATTCTCAATCTCTTTTTGCCTGGATCAACATCATAAGGAGGATCAATAACGCCTTTCATTTGCTGAGGATTGATGGGTTCGAACTCAAAACCTTCTTCCTCTTCAAATTTTCCGTTGAAATTCCAGTCGATCCAATATTTACCTGCACCAGAACCATCATTTTTCGTTACAATCAATTCCGCAGTTTCACCATATTTGATTGTTAATTCCTGCCCTGAATAATCTTCATACATATTATCGCCAGAGGTTTGATTGATATCACCCATCATTACATTCGTGATGTACACTCCACCAAATCCTAGTGCTGGTTCATAATCTGATTTAAACCTTACCACTGAAGTGTCATTTCTTCCCACTCCATCATTTTCCAAAATAGTATAAGCCTTCACTTCATATTGAATTCCAAAAGTGTTGAATACATCCGGCTCATCAAATTCAATATCTACAGACCTCCCCGATTCCAGAAGACGGTTTACATTTTGAATTCTTGGAGTACCGTCATTAATGGTATAAGCCACTTTGAAAGATGAAATGTCTTCTTTACCAAAATTAGATACTGTTACATATACTCTTTCTGCACCTGTTAAGCCTACATGAGTAACAGGGTGCTGAATTGCAGTAACACCAGCATCGAAATCAACACTGTGATCTACTTGAGATACCGTAGCCACCCAACCTTCTTCGTTGACTGCTTCATCAGAATAAAATAGGAAACTTAATCCACCGCCTAATACTGTTGAAGTAAATGTAGTTTGATTATTATCGTCTAAAGCACCGTTCAAGACTGCAATTGGTTCACCTCTAGCATTTGTTCCATCAAATACATACAAGTAATCATACCCTTCCTCCAATTGGAAAGAAGTAAATTCAACTTTTACTTTTTTAGTTGGATCAGCTGGAACAAAGTTGTGGATACTTCTTGTGTTATCAGGGTAATTAAATACTCTTGTACCGCCATCCGTGAAAACAACATCATCACTTACAGTCGTTGTTTGTGTGTAATCATGAGCGGCCATTGGAACGATGTTACCGAAATTATAGAATCCACTTCCTTGAAGCGTATTGTTTTCAGGTTTGGAGTCGTTAGCATGCTCTGCATTACCTTTTACATAATATAAAGCGTCTTCTTCAGAGAAGTCTCCTAAGGCAACAAACGTGTAGTTTTTAGTGTTGAAAGTTGGTAATTCAGTACTGAATGTTTCTTTTTCTTCTTGATTCAATACGCCATTTTTGTAGACTTCATAAGAGAAATCAAAAGTCTCTAGATTTTTTGATCCAATATTGGCAATCATAAATTTCACCTCTGCTTCCTCTAAACGTAATGAATGATTAGGATGATCGATTTCCAATAAAGCTACGTCGTATTCTGCTTTTTCAGAAAGGTGAATATTATCAATACCTACCTGATCTCCTTCAATAGCCCAAGAGATAACACCTGATGGGTAACGGCAAAGTGCTTTCAATTCGATCTGAATAGGTTCGCCAAGAAAATCCGTTAAGTCAAAGTACATTTTTTCTCTTTTCAGAAGGGCTGTTTCACTGCCCAAGAAATAACTTTGGCCTTTGATATCTGAAACAGGCTGACCGTTGACATACACTCTGAAAATACTTTGGTTTCTAGAAACAGAGTAAGCCATTTTGGCATCTAAAGTGAATAATAATGAGTTAATCCCATCAGGAATTTCGGTTTTTAGCGTCGCTGTTGAAATAAATGTCGGGTTGGCGTTCCAAACCTCTTGCGTAGAACCATCACCGTAAAAAGTGGCACCTGTAAGTCCTCCTTCAAATTTCAAGTAATGAGAGTTCACTTCAGTATCGTAGTTGATCGTTGCGTTACCCGCTTTTGATTTTTCAATGGTTAAATAATTGGAAGCTCCATCATCAAAGCCTTCATCAAAAGGGAAATTACTAATTGCTCCTTTTACACTCAAATCAACCGCTTTCGATCGTACCCCTACTATATTCTTCTCTTTATTGACCGCTCTCACGGCATACCAATACTGCCCTGCTTCAGGTGAAAATTGTGTGGTGGTTACTTCATCAATCACTTTCATTTCTCCCTCTTCCATTCTCATTACTTCATAAGAGGTTGCCCCAACAACACCTGTCCAACTCATCACATCCGATGAACTGCTTACAATTTCAGGACGACCAATAACACTAAACCCAGTGGTGCTTTCATCAAAATATTTACCATTGATCACTCTTACTTTCAAATTACCTTTTGCTTCTGAAGAAGTAGCGTAAGTGTAATTTCTAGCACTAGGAGCCAATTCAGCAACAGTTTGATAATTCATTCCGCTGTCTTCTGAGATTTGAACAACAAACGCGTCAGTATTATTTTGTGGAGCTGACCAATAGATCATCATTTCCTTCTCCGCTACGTAAGATTCACCTCCAACTGGTGATAATAAAGTCACTCCTTTTTCTACAAAATCCCATGTGATGCTAAAGTTTTGAGGACCTTGAGGTACTGTATTACCATTCACCACAAATTCATAGTAACCTGATTCAGGAAGGTCAATCACCACTTGCTCAATATTGTTTAAATGATCCTCACTATTTGTTGCTAATTGTGATGGATTTTGAGCATCCAAAACCAAAGGAAGAGTTGTTGTTCCGTTATGTACTACCGTTAAATCTAAATCATTAATCAAAGCATTGGGTGTGAAGGGAATGCTTGGGTAATCACTCCATGAAAGCATTACTTTTAACTGACCTGTCCCTTCTGGCACCCAGATTTTGAACGTCTCTTGATCACCTGTCTCTACATTACCTGATGCAAAATGATTATTCTTAATCACTTTCGCCGCTCTTAAAGCATTCATTTCACCATAGCCATAAGCGAAGTCCGGTCCTGCTTCACCTAAATCTGTAGCTGTATTACAAAGCACCCCTTTGATCAAATCAGCTCTAGGCAACTCACTATTTTCCTTTTTGTATAATTCATAAAGTTGAATGGCCACACCTGACACCAATGGAGTCGCTTGAGATGTACCATCCATCAACTCATAATCATTAAAAAATGAGCATGAATAAACATCTACACCTTTTGCCGCAATGTGCGGACCATGTCGGCCATCATCTACAGGACCCCAGCTTGAGAAACTACTCATTGCTCCTGTTTGCGTTAGTGCTCCAACTGTCAGGATATTTTTTGCTGTTTTAGAACTTGTTCCATATTGGAAATTACCTCTTGAATTACCAGAAGAAAAAACATGTAATACATGCGGTTGTTCCCAAGTCACCTGATCCAATTCTGCATCACTGTTGATATAAGGCCATAAAAAACCACCGGGGTGAGGAATACCGTATGAGTTTTGAGTAATAGAAACTTCATTTTCTAAAGCGGCACCCATCATTTCTTCACCAGTTGTCAAGCCATTTCTACCCACATTGAAATTCCAAGATTCAATCTTTACGTTATGAGCAATACCAACACCAATAGGGTCTACCAAACCACGGCCGGCCATAATCCCTGCCACGTGATTACCATGAGCAAAAAGGTGGTCTTCTAATTCGTGTGAAGTTACTCTGCCATTGAAATCAAGGTGAGGTTCAACATCTTGATCCCAAATACCAACAGTAATACCTTCTCCTGTCAGCATCTGATCAGCTCCTAAATAGCCCATCAAGGCATCTTGACCAACCATTTTCTGCCCTACAATATCGTCTTTCTCCACTTTTGGAGGGATTGGTCCTGCATACTTCAACCAAGAAAAAGCATTGATTTCCTTTAGTTGATCAATATGCACTTGACATCTTACTTTATTGAAATAAGGTGAAAAAGTGATAGCCTCAGCACCTAATGTTTCTAAGTCTGATTGTACTTTTTGAGTATTCACCCCAGAAAAGAAAAGTAAATCCAATACAATTGAGTGCTTGCCCGACATTGCATATTTTGGCAATTCTGACTTCATCAACAATGGATCTAACTTCTGTACATCTACAAGGTTTACTATAGATCGAATAGTACTAATATCAATACTGCTGTTCAATGAATTGATCTCCGTTAAATAGGCATTATTTCCTAAATAATCGTTGAGCAAAACACCATTGTTCATCAAATTGGAACGTTTCTCTTTGTTCGGAATTTGATAAAACTGAAGTATAACGTATGCGGATTGATCAGAAGTTTGAGATGTTCTTTTATTCGAAAAATAAGCATTGGCATTTTCAGGCAATTCCACTGCAACGCCATTATAAGTTACTTCTTCTAAACTATTTTTTGTTTGGGCACCAACGTAGGTGTTCATCCCCAGTACACAAAATAGTAAAAGGAAAATAAAGTTCTTTTTCATTATAAAATTTATAGATAGGAAGGTAATGACTGCCAACTTGTTTGGAAGTTGACAGCCTATATTATGGTTAGTATGAGTTACTGTTTTTGAATCTTATAAGTCTTCGTAGCACCTCCGCTATTCACTTGAACAACATACCATCCTTTTACAAGGTCAGATACATTAAACAGGAATTGTGGGGCTTGAGATAAGTCTTCGTAAGCTTTTACTTTTTCACCGATTAAACTGTAGATATAAACACTTTCAATTTGTTCAGCTCCTTTGAGAATAAATTGGTCCGTCATTGGATTCGGGTACAACATAATCGTGCTTATATCAAGAGACGCATCCGTCACCTGCTTCTCTTCTACCGTGACTACAATTTCTTGTTCGATGCTCCAATTCGATTGAGAAGCTACAACTACAACAGTTGAAGTTTCCATCAAGCTACCTGTCAGCGTGGCCGTTCCGTCGTTATTGTCCATTAATTCTACCCCTTCCATTGCTTCTTTTAATGCTAATGAGATCGTCAATCCTTCCAATCCTTCAACTGCTACTTGGTGTTCGAAGCTTTCGTCTTCCATCACAAATAGTGAGTCTCCAGAAGTAAACATCAATGGGTTGTCAATATCTTCTACTTTCAGTGAATACGACTGACTTAATTCCCAAGATGCAACAGAGGCTTTCAATGTCACCACATTACTTCCAGTAGCATCAGGCGTACCGCTGAGCGTATACTTTCCTTCCATTTCCTCTAATGACAACCACTGAGGACCTTGTACCAACTCCAAAGTAATTGCTTCATCAATTGCACAATCTACCTCAATCGCATATTCATAAGTACCATATACTTTTACTGATAATTCAGGTACTGAAGTGAAAGCTAGTGGATTATCAATATCTTCAATTTCTAAATTAAACTGATGACTAGCTGATTGCTCTCCTGAAGTGGCGTTTACTCTTACATAATAAGTTCCTTTTTTAGTTGTCTTCCCTGAAAGAGTCGCCGTTCCGTCACCATGATCTTCAATTGACAACCATTCTGGTGCATCTTCTAATGAGAATTCAAGTGCTTTCTCTTCTTTATGTGAAGCTGAAATTACATAGCTGTAATCATGATAAATCGCTCCTGTTTCGACAGGTGTAGAAGTAAATGTGATTGGGTTTTCTTTCGCAATATCCAACTCTACATTATCTAATGTAAGTACTCCCGTAGCTGATTCAGTCTTCGCATAAAAAGCAAGGAACATTGATTTTGTTTTTGGAGCCTCAAATGTAACACTCACATCTTTCCATGCATCTTCCACGGTAGAAGTTTTCACTAACGCTTCTTCACCCAAAGCAGTTTTCTTATTCTCCTCTACCAAGTACACCTCTAACTCTTCCGTGTGCCATTTTCCTTCTAGTTCATCTAATTCCGTTCTAATAGAAAACGATAAATCATAAGTTGTACCTTTCTCCAAAGCTAGAGGCACCGAATAAAGAATATCATCTTTTTTACCAGAAATCTGCATTGCCCCAGAACCCTTCACCAAATCATTTGATCCATCATCTGTAATCTGTTTCCATTCGTTACCGTCAAGATTCAAATCGTCTATTGACCAACCCATTGGTTTTGTCGTTCCTTGTTTCATTGTCTCAAAATTTTCAAGATATGGGAGAGTCTCAACAGTTGGATCGGGGATGGTTGTAAATGACCATACTGGAGCATTAGGCAGTTCACCATTACTATTATAAGGCACTACTTGCCAATAGTATTGGGTGTTATATTCTAAGTTTTCTAATTTCAATTCGGCCGTTTCTAAGTCCACTTCTTGATTAGCAATCATGTTAGTAGGTGGATAATCTGTCCCTACATTGATTTTGTATCCTTCAGTGGCTCCACCACCATCATTCCATGCTAATTTCAAGCCTTTCATGATGTCTACATCCACTGCGTTTGTGACTGGCGATACTGGAACTGCTGCAAGAGGAAATCCGTTTGAAATCTTTTCCCAAGAAATATCATCAATTAAAGCGGCGGTTACTTTTTGTTCTCTTCCTCCATGTCTGAAAGCAATGTAAGGCCCTTTATCAGCGTGACTGAATAGTAAATTGAATTGTTTATATGCACTTGTCAACTCAAATGTTTCTTTCAATACGAAAGTAGAAGAATCTGTTGGGTCCGTCATTAAACCCACTTCAAGAGTCAAGTCATATGCATCATTTGATTTTTTTGCTTGGAAAACGATTCTGTTGGTATCAAAGTTTTTCACCCCTGGAGAAACTAAAATGACATTCGATTCAAAATCATTCAAGTTCATCAAACGAGCACAATGTGGTCCTGTAAAATACTCAAGCGCACCGTCAATCACTTGTACACTTGTGTAATTGTCCCAGCTACTTCTGATTTGACTCCATTTAGCCGGCATCTCAGTGCTGTTATCAAAATTCTCAAAGAAATCAGTAAGCGGTTGATAAGCATTGCCTTTTAAGGTAATATCGTTTGTACCAGAAGTTGCATTCGATTCAAAAGTGAATACATTCTCGAAATCACCCGCAGAAGTAGGTTCAAAATATAATTTGATATCCGCTGATTTCCCAATATCAATCGTTCCAGTATAATCTGTTGAGAACGGTCCCGTAGAAGTACCTCCTCTGATAATTAATGGTGCCTTACCTGTATTGGTCACTGTTACTGACTGACTGATCTTACTACCAACACTAACGGAAGCATAAGTAAGATTATCTGTAGCGATTTGAATCTCAGGCTCCATTTTTTGTTCTTTGATAACGATATCATCTATCCAGAAGTATTTTGGGCTCCAGCTTGAAGTTTCGTGATATCTAAAACGGATATAAACATTTTCGCCAGAGTAATCTCCTAGACTGAAAGATTCGTATTTATACTCTTCCATATCTCCTTCAAGCATCATTGATGCTACTTCAGACCATGTTTCCTTTCCATCTGTAGAGATCTCCAGATAAGTCCCACTTGATGGTGAGTTTGAGCCCGTTCTCCAATAAAAAGAGATCTCACTGTTTTCTGGCAGGTTCATTCTCGGAGTTATAAGTGAATAATCACCCGTCCTCCAAGCAGAAACGTAACCTGTCATTTCACCTTTGTAAATTCCTTCTGGGAAACCATCAACATCACCAGTACTCCAATACTCATCGAACTCCCAATCAGAGTCATCAGGAAAGTTGGTATTAATAGTTCTATTTATCCTATTGCCTGTAATTTGACTGATATAGAAATCTTCAAAATCAACGATAAATGGGTACTCTTCAATAAACTTTTGAGCTGTAAATGAGATAATTGGAGAAGAGATCTCTTTATCTCCTTTTTTAGCAACCACCTTATAATAGTAAGTCTTTTTAGATTCCCATAATGTCTGACTATTATAAGTGTATGTTCCATCTTCTGTTATCGCTTGATCAGAAACGATAAGTTGCATATTGTCTTCTTCAGTACCTAAATAGAAATCATAACGATCTGAATTACATAAGCTAAACTCTAAAGCTTGATCTACTTTTACTTTAGTATCCTTATTCTCAGGTGATATAGCCAAAGGAGTACATGGTGTATCATTACTCACTAAATAATGAAATCTGATGTTCGGCGTAGCATTATTAAAAGGCCTCCAACCTGCTACCCCTGTCGGGAAGTTATTGTCACTACCGCTTACTGCTTGATGATCTTGATTGACTGTACCATAAAATAATCCAGAAGTAACATAACTCTCTCCCGAATGATTCTGCCAATGGATGATGATATCACTTGTTCCGTCGTATTCGAAGTCCTCAATATCAATATCCATCCAATCTGCACCATTAGGAGGGTACGTTACAGTACCGTCAAATACCTTTGTATAATTATTCAAATCAGGATACGATAACGGCACATCATCTCTACTAACTAAAGAGATATAAATCTGTTGATTGGCAAACGATTTTTCCCATCCACCGAAATTCTTATATCCGTAAAATGAAATTTTGCTGATCGTTTTAGCTTCTCCTAAGTCGTCACTTTTATATAAAAAACTACCCCAAGCATATTTCCAGCTGGAGTAAATTGGATCAGTAGTAGGTGTTTGCCCTGCTCCAATCTCTACAAATGCAGTGGGAGCCGATTCCTCCGTAGCATACGCCAATTGTCCTATACAGAATAGGACAACCAACGGAAACCATAATAGTCGTTTCATCTTTGATGTAGTTTAAATAATTGAATTGCTTTATGACTTCAATTTTAGGGAGATATTAAGACTTTGTAAATAGGGGCTTCCACTCAATTTAACTAATCACAAAACCTATAGAGTTGATTATCAATTATTTAACACTATACAAACAACGCATTTAAAACTAAAAAACAGCAAGTATTTACACCAATAAAAACAACTATCCTTGTTCAGAAAATAGATAATAGCAATAATATTTATCATTATTCTCACAAGATTAACATTTTAAATGCAACCTATTAAAAGATTTTAACGTGTAACCACTTGTAAATAAATACTATCTTTTTGACTATCTATTTTTTTATGTCTAGTGTAAACGTTTATATCCCCCTCGATTTCAATGGAATCGTGAAAAAACCGAAGTACTATGGAGGCATTACCATTCCTCAATTTTTTGCTTATGTTGGTGCATTATCATTAGGAATTGATGCATTATTTTATCTTAAAGAAGTACTTTCTACCAACTTTACCGTTGTTTCATTTTTAAAAAATTTCTGGTTCGATGACCTTTTGTTCTTCGCAGAAGTAAGTTTTTTATTAGCCATCCAACCGTTCCTAACTAATTCTCCAATTGCTTGGTACAAAAGCTTCATCTATTTTGATGGAAATGAACTCATCGTCAATAGAACGGGACTTAACCGTAGAAGAGTTGATTTGAGTGATGTTATTCGTTTTGAAGATAGAGATAAAACGTCTTCTAGAAGTTTCCTTACTTTTATTCATAAGGATGGTGAAATAACACGTATCCCTTGGCTATTAGGGCATGAAATAAAACAAGAGGATGAGAGGGCTGTAAAGGGTTTATTGAAATTAATTCAAAAAAGAATTGACAGAAACACTTCAAATAACATTGATAACAATCCTGTT
Organism: Flammeovirga sp. OC4; assembly: GCF_000812565.1. GTDB lineage: Bacteria > Bacteroidota > Bacteroidia > Cytophagales > Flammeovirgaceae > Flammeovirga. The sequence goes on from NZ_JTAM01000005.1 coordinate 42,331, forward strand.
TTTAGTTCCCTTAAAGTTTCTTAGATTTATAGCAGATAATTAGCAAACTAAAAATAATAGCATATGAATCAATAATAAACAATCTATTACTTTCTAATTTACATTGTAAGCTAAGAACGGCATAATCAAAGCAAAGAAGTTCTTGAATTTGACTTTAAAATCGAACCATGATTATAAAAAAAGAAAAAAGCGAACTAGCCAATTACAAATCAAAAGGAAAAATACTCATACCTATATCTCCAACTGAAGGTATTGATATTGAACATAAGCAAACACAAAAAACGAAAAAGCTCAAAAAATGGATTGCAGGAATTGCTTATGGAATAGGATGCTCTGAACTCTTGTATATTCTTTATCAATTTTATAGTAGTGGTTTCCAATTTGACCATTATTTCAACATGATTGATCTACTCGAACTTTCCATACATACAGCAGAATTAAGTATTGTCCCTGCCTCGTTTTATTTAGCACATAAACTTCCTCAGAAAGATCATTGGATGAAACAATATTTCTATTTGGATCAAGAAGTTTTAGAAATCAAAATGAGTTTTTTCAAAAAATATACATTTGAGCTTCAATCTATTCGTAGTTATGAATTTAAAACCAATACTTATAATCAAACTTACCTTCATATCTATCAGATAAATGGAGAAAAAACTTCTATAAAGTGGTTTCAAAGTTTTCTACCAAAGGAACAAAAAGTGGTGCTGGACGCCTTATTTAATGAGCTAGATAAAAGAATTAATGTTACAAAAAACGAAGCATAAACTATTACTACCTTTCCAAAGGAAAAAAGACATTTATATTCCTCTTAGTGCTATTGGGCAACTTGAAGTGAAGTCCAACACGTTCATTCATTGGTTTATTAAGATTGTCTCTCCCGTCGTCGGAACTATTGAAGTTGCTCAATTGGCTTATGGGTATTATCATTTTGGATGGGGAGGCATCGAGTTAGTAGATGCCATAGGATTTACACTTGCTAGTATTCCTATTCTATTACACCCTACTTTTCTTTTTAAACCTAAAAAAGCTTGGCCCTTTTCATTTATTAGTTTTGAGGAAGATAAAATAATATTTAACCTGCGTTTCAAAACGAATGAAGTCTACTACAAAGACATTTTACGTTTTGAAGTAAAGGTTTCTGGACATAATCGCCTTTCTATTTACTTTTTCATGAAAGATGGTACTGAAAAGATTGAGAAATGGCTTCCAGAAAACATGGAAAAAGAACATGTTGCATTGAGGTTAGCGATCAATGAAGAACTTCAGAAAAGGATAGACAACTTTTCATAATTCCTTTTTAATTACTAGATTCATAGAGACTTAACAACTTTATTTTTCAGAATCTATGCTCATTAAAAAATACTTTTCAGTATCTGAAATGTTTCTCTGGACACGAAAGGAAACATTATTTTTTGTCATGCTAGCCACCACGGTCACTTTCATATATGAGGTGCTAGAACAAAAATGGATTGCCATGCCTTGGACTCCTATTGCATTAGTGGGTACTGCCCTGGCTTTTGTAATTGGCTTTAGGAATAACGCTGTATATGGACGTCTCTGGGAAGGCCGTAAAATATGGGGAGGCATTGTGAATGATTCTAGAACATTTGCTGTTTTTGTTGGAGATATGGTGACGAATGAATATGCAAAAGAAGGGCAAGAACTATCCAAAGAAGAGTTATCCAAGCAGAAAAGAATATTAGTCCATCGACATATGGCTTGGCTGACAGCATTACGTTATGCCATGAGGGCAAAAAAGCCATGGGAAAGTTTTATGGATCATCCTACAAATAGAGAGTGGGCTCAAAAGATCCATACTCCTGAATTTGTCATTCCTGAAGAAGAAGCTTTGGCTCACTATCTACAACCGGATGAGCTCAAAAAAGTAATGGATGTTGGAGGTAATAAATCTGCACATATCATTAAGCTACAGTCAAATCATTTGAGAGCCCTGAAGGAGAAAGGATTAATATGGGAATTCTCTTTTCTAAGATTAGAAGACATCTTAAGAACATTATTGGCACTACAAGGAAAGTCAGAAAGAATAAAAAATTTCCCCTACCCTAGACAGTATGCCACTTTAAATGTCTTTTTTGTATGGATTTTCATCTTCATTTTACCTTTTGGCTTAGTTCCCGAATTCGCAAAGCTTGGAGAAAGTTTAATTGGTATCCACCCTTTTATTGGAGGGCTACTGGTATGGATGGGGATCCCTTTTGCTGCTATGGTATCTTGGGTTTTCCACACCATGGAAAGGATTGGTACCGTAGGTGAAAATCCATTTGAAGGTTCAGCGAACGACGTCCCTATTTCTACTATTTCAAGATCGATCGAAATTGATGTTAGAACATGTGTTGGAGAAAATCCAGATGAAATTCCAGACCCCTTTGACGTATTAGAAAACGTACAGATGTAAATATTTCATATTTTTAACTGCGTAAAACCATTTAATTGACGAAAGTCACCATTTATAGGTAATCATCGTCATTTAAATGGTTTTTTTATTTAACTTTGTGTAACAACGTATAACAAAGAAAATATAGAGATATGAATTACAGTATTTCTGCAACACCTAATTACGTTTCTTTGAAGCTAGCTAAAGTACCTTCCAGAGAAAATGTATTACATGCCATTAAAGAAATTGCTCCTCTATTGAAAAATAAAAAAATTTTATTGATCGATAGTAAGGACCTAAAATTCCCATTTAATCTTTATGAAAAGCATTCATTTTTTGTAGAATTATCTGAAAATGGTGTGGATAAAAATATACAGATTATCACTGTCACCAACTTCATTAAGGAAGAGCACAGTTTATTAGAAATGGTAGCCAAAAATAGAGGATGGAAATTAAAGAACTTCCATTATCAAGAACAAGCTGATCGATTAATCAAAAAAATTATTCACCCTGTTCTAGTCTCAACTGGCAAATAGTTTTGTTTTAATAACCTTTTCAATCATCAGAAAATAAAAAACCCTCCAAAAATACATTTTAGAAGGGTTCCTATGTAAATGAAGTTTCAATTCTATTTACAGACTCATATAATACTTTATGGCCTCTTCAATCTCATTCCACTCGATAAATTGATCAAAAGTACAATCACCTATTTTTGAAAGTAAAGAGAAACTTAATTTTTTCCCACTGTTCTTTTTGTCTTGAAGAAGATAAGCATACAAGTGCTCTAAATCGCTATCCAAGATTTCAACTTTACCGTAAACAGATAAGATATATTCTTGAATTTGCTTCAACTCTTCCTCTTGAAGACCTGTAAATTTCACTGAAAGGTAGGCTTCTGCAATCATACCGATCGCAATTGCTTCACCATGTAATAGTTTTCTTCCAGGAATATCTAAAAGGTAGCTTTCAATAGCATGACCTATAGTATGACCATAGTTTAAGATCTTTCTTAATCCTTTTTCCGTTGGGTCAGATGTTACTACACCATCCTTAATATTGATAGAGTGAGGAATGATTGTCGCTAAATCCTGTTCTGACAATGGTTTTGATGAAACCGTTTTCCAATGGTCAGCATCTGCAATCAAACAGTGCTTGATCACCTCTGCAAAACCAGATCTCAATTCATTTTGAGGTAAAGTTTTGATAAACTCAGGGTATACCAACACCATGTCAGGAATTCTGAATACACCAATATGGTTTTTCAACTTTCCGAAATCAATCCCTAACTTCCCTCCTACACTAGCATCAACTTGTGATAATAAAGTGGTAGGCATCTGCCAAAAGTCGATTCCTCTTTTATAAGTAGAAGCACAAAAGCCTCCCATATCACCAATTACACCACCACCAAGGTCTAAAACTGCTGCTTTTCTATCAAAACCCGCATTCGTTAGCTCTTGCCAGATATGTTGACAAGTTTCTAAGTTTTTATTTTCCTCTCCACTTACTACTTCAATCAGTAAATGCTCTGGTAATAGTTCTTTGACTATAGGATAACAGTCTCTTTTTGTGTTTTCATCCACAATGACTGCAAGGTTAGTGTACCCCTTTAATCCCTCAAAAGTATTTTGATCAACAGATTTTAAAATAGATACCTTATTGATACTCATAGTTTTTTTATTTTATATCTATTATACTTTGGCTCTCTGAAAATTTGGTTGGTTAGATGATCTACTCCTTTTAAAAAGATTAGAAGAAAATCGAAGCTTCACTCTATTTTCCATGTGTGTTCTTCATTTTTTCCATTGATGAAAAAACGAAGCAAAAAAAATCTAGGCTGTGAATACAAAGCAACCAAGTGTCTTCAAATAATTTCTAGGGTAACTACCCAAATTTTCAAAGTACCTATACTTTAAGTACATGGAAAAAGATGTTTTTAATTAAGAATGAAGGAATATGGTTCTCAAAGTGTTTTTATGCTGGTTCAGTGGACGTTGCAATGCAACATCCCTACAACGGTATCCATCATAGATGATATCCTACCAAAAATTTAAAGTAGATTGTAGGGACGTTTTAGTAAAACGTCCTCATGGACCACAACACGGACCATTTATCTTCCCTCTTCCCTAAAAAAAGTTCCATAACTTTTTTTTCCAGTACTTAGATCAAAAAAATAAGGCGGCAACACCATAGTGCACCGCCTTTAATATTCTTCAAATACAGATTCCACTTATGCTTTTTCTGTATTTACAACTGCAGTTTGAAGACGGATAGACTCGTCGTGAACCAATTTGAATAATTGCTCCATAAACGCTTTGCTTAATCCTAACTTAGCAGCTTGCTCTGGACGATTTTGGAAGATATCGATCCAACGACCTGCTTGGAATACAGTCAAGTTGTTTTCTCTCTTATAGTCTCCAATCTCACCAACAACGTTCATTCTTTGAGATAACACTTCTAATAACTCGTTATCTAAACGGTCAATTTTACCACGAAGAGTATCTAATTTAGAATTTACTTCCTCAGCGTCAGTAGTGCTCTTCTTAATGTTTACTTCATTAAGGATTTCAGCTAAACGCTTAGGAGTAACTTGTTGTGAAGCATCCGACCAAGCATTATCTGGATCTCTGTGCGTTTCGATCATTAAACCGTCGAAGTCTAAGTCGATTGCTTTTTGAGATACTGGATAGATAAGGTCACGTGTACCACCAATATGAGATGGGTCACAGATCAATGGTAAATTAGGAAGCTCAGTTTTAAGAGCGATTGCTAATTTCCACATTGGAACGTTTCTATATTGTGTTTTCTCAAAAGAAGAGAAACCACGGTGAATACCAGCGATTTGACGAACGCCAGCACCATAAATTCTTTCGATAGCTCCTTTCCAAAGTGCTACATCAGGGTTGATCGGGTTCTTGATCATTACAGGAACGTCTTTCACACCTTTCAATGCATCTGCAATCTCTTGGATAGTGAATGGGTTTACAGTACTACGAGCACCAATCCAAAGAACGTCTACACCATACTTCAATGCTAACTCAACGTGTTGAGCATTAGCCACTTCAGTAGTGATAGGCATATTCAATTCTTTCTTCACATTTGCAAACCACTTCAAACCTTCCTCACCAATACCTTCAAAAGATCCTGGTCTAGTTCTTGGTTTCCAGATACCCGCTCTTAATAACGTGATACCTATCTCTTCAGTAATCTGACGGCAAGTATCCATTAACTGCTCCTCAGACTCTGCACTACATGGACCTGCAATGGCGATTGGACCGCCATTTTTTACTACAGACCAGCTTTCTAATGATTGTATATCTTTCATATCAGATTTGTTTCAGATAGTAATAACTTCAAAATTACAAAAAATTGAATTAAATCTATAGTTAATTGAAATAATTAAACAAATTAACATACATTTTTAATTATTGACAAAATAATTCAAAGTTTAAAATGAAATTCGTATCACTATTTTCAAACAATTATTTAAATCTGATACTAAATCAATTGTAAAGCAGAAATTAAATAGGCATTATTGTACTGTGAAATGACCATCATTCTAAAGTGTATTTATTACCTTTACATAAAATTTACCTTATAATAGAGTGGCAAAAGAAATTCAAAATATACAAAACACTGATAATCAACAAGAGATACCCGACATCTCTACAATTGCAGTGATAGGCGGTGGAAGTTGGGCGACTGCATTAGTAAAAATTTTATCAGATGGAGGATTGACTAAATTACATTGGTGGATTAGAAATCAAGATGATATCAATCACATCAAACAATATCATTCAAACCCTAGATATTTACCCTCGGCTAAAATTTCAAATGAAACAGTAAAACCATTTAGTAATATAAAAGATGCTATTAGAGGTGCAAATGCCATCTTATTAGCGGTTCCTGCAGCATTCGTTTTAGATGCAATCAAAGATTTAACACCGGAAGATTTCAAAGATAAATTTGTAATTTCTGCCATTAAAGGTCTTATTCCTGAAAAACATATATTGGTCACTGAACATATTGAAAAGAACTTCAATGTGCATCATAAAAAAGTCGCTGTAATTGGAGGTCCTTGTCACGCAGAGGAAGTAGCCATGGAAAAACAGGCTTATTTGACAATTGCATCAGGAAGTAAAAGGTTTGGTACTGCACTCTCTGAAGCAATGAGTAATCGATATATCAAAACCACTTCCATCAGAGATATTTATGGAGTGGAGTACTCCGCAGTTATGAAAAATATTGTTGCTATCTCTTGTGGTATTGCACATGGGTTGGGATATGGCGATAACTTTCAAGCTGTTCTAGTATCAAACGCTATGCAAGAAGTTCAATATTTCTTAAAAGCAGCTTACCACATTAAACGTAACTTACTAGGTACTGCCTATTTGGGCGATATGTTGGTCACTTCATATTCACAATTCAGTAGAAATAGAACTTTTGGTAATATGATTGGCCATGGTTATTCTGTAAAAGCTGCCCAATTGGAGATGCAAATGGTTGCTGAAGGATACTATGCTGTAAACAGTATCTTTGAGATCGCCAAACGTCTCGAAATAGAAAATGAAATGCCTATAACTAGGGCTGTATACAACATCTTATATGAAAGAATTTCACCAATTGTGGAGTTCAGAATTTTAAAAGATCAATTAAACTAAGTATATTTATTTCACGTATATAAAAACACATTACTAAAGAAAGATATTATCTCATCTATGAGACAACACTAAATATATAAAAGCCTTTGTTTTCCATGTTGAAAGACATGATTTCTGATCATGCATTTCATTTGTTATAGGAATACAAAGGCTTTTTTTTGGCTCTATACTTTTGTAAACACATAAAAGTAAAACACTCAAACACATATAAATCATAAACCATTTAATTATTACTCACATGCTAACATCTAGTACAAAACAGATGGAAGAGGTAGATTTCCTCCCTATCAACGGTACCGATCACATCGAATTCTATGTCGGAAATGCAAAACAAGCTGCTTATTTTTACCAAGCTGCTTTCGGCTTTGAACTCCTTGCTTACTCTGGGCCTGAAACTGGAGTGAGAGATCGTAGCAGTTACGTCTTGCAACAAGGTAAGCTTCGTTTTGTATTTACAACTTCGCTTTCTTCGAATTCTGAAATTTCCGATCATGTTCATAAACATGGCGATGGTGTAAAAGTACTTGCACTCTGGGTTGATGATGCCCGAAAGTCTTTTGAAGAAACTGTAAAAAGAGGAGCAATACCTGTTCATACCCCAAGGGTGATGTCTGATGAAAGTGGAGAAGTCGTCATGGCCACTATAAAAACTTACGGAGATACCGTCCACACTTTTGTCGAACGAAAAAACTATAAGGGCACTTTCCTCCCTAAATTTGAAGCTCGTCAAGCTAATTTTCCAACAAAAGCAGTAGGTCTTAAGTATGTAGATCACTGTGTAGGGAATGTTGATTTGGGTGAGATGGATAAATGGGTCAGTTTTTATGAAGAAGTGATGGGCTTTAAGTTGCTATTGACTTTTGATGATAATGACATCTCTACGGATTACACAGCACTAATGTCCAAAGTGGTCTCCAATGGAAATGGGTATGTAAAATTCCCAATCAACGAACCTGCAGAAGGGAAAAAGAAATCACAAATTGAAGAGTACTTAGATTTTTACAACGGTGCCGGAGTACAACACATTGCAGTTGCGACAGACGACATCTGCTATACGGTACAAGAATTAAGAAACAGAGGTATAGAATTTCTTTATGTCCCTGATAATTATTACGATGACTTGAGAGATCGTGTAGGCGATATTGATGAAGAAATAGATCAACTCAAAGCACTCAATATTCTTGTCGATAGAGATGAGGAAGGTTATTTGTTACAAATTTTCACTAAACCTGTAGAAGATCGTCCCACTCTTTTCTTTGAAATCATTCAACGGAAAGGTGCTAAATCATTTGGTAAAGGTAATTTCAAGGCTTTGTTTGAAGCTATTGAAAGAGAACAGGCTTTAAGAGGTAATTTATAATTTGCTATTATTTGTCTGTAAAAACTATACACAAAAGTAAATGACAATTAACTCTTAATTATTTGGCCTTAGTACTTAATACATTGTCAACTAAGTTTTCGAATATTTATGATTTTTAGAAATCAGGAGATTTCTGTTGATCTGTAGGACACGAATGCCGCTAACGCTTAACATTCGCGCCAGTGGCATTCTACCCAATTCGTTTGGCAGTACTTTCCTCGGCCTTGAAGGGAAAAGCGTTCAGAATTCCATGTATTGAGCCGTTAAAAATGATTTTGCTGTTTGAGCTTTAGCGAGTTTAAAATCATTTAGGCGAGAGAAATGGAATTTAGCTTTTGACTTATAAGCCTAGATTTTTTGCTTCGTTTTTCATCAATGGAAAAATGAAGAAGAAAGAAGCTTGAAAGTAGAGCCTATAAATGTGTGTAGAAATGTTGATTAAATATTAACGTAAACTTAGTTTACAATGTACTTAAGATAAAAAATGAGTCATCCTTTTTTTGCCATTGCAATTAAAGAGATGACTCATTTTAAACTAAATTATCGTCAACTTTCAAACTTCCTTCTTCTTCATTTCTCTTATGAGAACAAAGAAGTCAAGGCCAATGAAAATGCAACTAAAATAAAATGGTAGTAGATCCACTGGTGCAAATGTTATGCGATAGCATCATTCGTATCCTAGAGATCCGCAGAAATCTCCTGATCTCTAAAATATTCAAAAACTTAGTTGACAGTGCATTAGGTATACTCAAAATAACCTGCATTCGATAAAAATCTTAATCCTTGTCTTATGATTATTTTAAATACTCCTTATTGTGTCAATGAGTATTTAAATTGGAAACCAAATGCTGTAGATGTTCTTCTAAAAGCATTAGAGACTTTCGGGTCGTTGATTGTTCTATCAAAGTAACATTGTAAACTTGCTCTGTCATTCAACATATAGTTGATTGTAGGTCTTAATGCCAAGTTCATATTACCTGCAGTAACTACATTGTCTTCATCAATTCTGTATTGAGTCGTTTGGTTATCACGAATAGAGAAAGCAAGTCTAAAAGTGATATCGTTTTTCAATACTCTTGTTCTACCTTTTGATCTAAATGGAAGTTTCATTCCCGATTTAGTATAACCGACATCTACTGTAAAATCATTATTCAGCTGTTCTGTTACCTGAGCATTGGATAAGTTTAATGCTAACAGTCTACCTTTATTATAATCAAATTTGATTTGCAAATCATTCATCAGTTTGATGTTGATACCAATCAAAGGTCCAAAACGTTCTTCAATATTTACTTGGTTTATAACATAAACAGGAACGATATTTCCTTGACCGTCATCTTTGGCACTTGGAGTATCATTGATTCCTTTGTCAGGTCCAATCTCCGTTGCTCCATAAAGTAATGAAGAGTTATAACTACCTACCGTATAATTTGATTTATAACTATGCGATAACGTGATCGTCTTAAACACATCATTTAATCCCTTAATGTTGGACAAACCTGTATAACGAATATCCCAGTTTGGAATAGGGAATGAACTCGGAAAAGCTGTTAAACCAACATTATTTACATCTTGACCGGTATAAGCCGCAATGAAAGCCGGAATTAAAACATCCTGATCATTGTTGACATACTCTTCTTGCGACTGAGTTCTCATAGAGTTCAATCTGTTTTTCACCACCTCTCTATTGGCTACGAATTGATCAAAAATTGCAGATTGATTGTTTCCATCAGGTGCACTAAACGCAGTTGGTAAACTGAAGAAACTCATACCAAAAGTACCGGTTCTTTGAGGTGAAAGTGATTCATAATCATTCGCCGCTTCTGTAATTCGGAAAACCTCAGTATACGATTGTGTTGTATTATGCTCACTCGTTAAAGTGATTTTCAAATCCTTGAAAGGCTCAAGGTTTGCTCTTACTTGATACTTTTCTTGTTTTACTTGCGTAAACTGTTGATTGAGATATAAACTTGATGTAAGCCATCCACTTTTTGCTGCATCAAAACGAATATTAGGATCTTGACTACCCAAAATGAAGCCTAAACCTGGAGCTCCAAAGTTCTCATCAAAACCTAAGTATTTTGCCTGTGGCATATAACCTGGAAGAATTGTAGAGTTATTTTCTGAATACGTCAGGTCAACATCTTTTACCATTGTTGCCAAACGTATACCAGCATCTCCTATACTTTCTCCGGCAGATTTCCTTGGTGTTTCTCTTTCTTTCAGCTGTTTGTTGACGGCTAAAAGTTCTTGTTCGTATTCTTTGATTTCAGCATCAAGTTTTGCCAACTTCGAATTCTTTTTTTCTTCCTCGACGGTATCCGTTTCTTTCTTTTCTGAAAGTGCTGCAATTTGAGTCGTATATTCTTCTATTTTCAATTCCAATGGAGCAATATCTTTCTCTTTGGCTTTATACTTCTCAATTTTTGTTTTAAGCTTCGCAATCTTCCCTTCTAACTTCTCTTTTTCGGCTTTTTTCTTATCAGCCTCTTCCGTTCTTAACTCCTTTTGTTTTGCTCTTAGTTTTTTGAGCTTATCTTTCAACCTAATTTTCTCATAAGCCAATCGGGTGTTATCTTTCTTCTTCCTTGCTCCTGATGAATTTCTGGACCTCGATCTGCTTCTTGAACGAGAGGAAACACCATTTTCCAAGTGATTTACATAACCTATTTTCTTATAAATACTATTAAGGTCAAGTTTGGAGTTAAAGGCAATATCTTGTCTGTTTGAAATTACGTTACCCAAGGTATCTGCAATACCTAAAGTTCCTGCCGTCCAATTCGTATTTGCTGTATAACGTGCGTTGGCTCCAATAAAATCTAATGCTGGAATTTTATTGATCGGAATATTGTAAGTACCTGCAATGGTCTGATTGAATTGTTTCATACGTCCGAAATCCAATAAATTATTAATAATCGAATCTCGTTTCACATCCGTATCAATGGCCCCTTCAGGTTCATCAACCAATGCATTTGCTGTAGCATTATAATCCAATTTCAAACTTTTAGCAAAATTCCAACCTAAGTTATACCCTCTATCAAAGAGGAACTGCTTTTCGTAAGTAGGTAAAATACCTTCAGTGGTAAATTGACCATCATCATTCAGTGTTCTAAATTGCGTATAGCGATAAGTACGGTTTAGATTACCTCTTACTGAATATGAGTTTGGAATTGGCATAATATTAAAATCTTTCACCAATGCACCCCATTCACCCATTTCGTTATTTTTAAATGGCTCCCAGTTTTTGAGTGGTGACTGATAAGAATAAGCAGCCCCTAACTGCCATTGGGTGTAATCTCTAGCTTCCGTATTTTTATCCCTCATTTTGGAATCAGAGTACCCGCCACTTAAGCTTAAGTTTTCAATATCCCAAGGGTAACTTTTTGCCTCTGGGTTCATCTTAACTTTACTCAAGTTAGAAATATTAATACTTCTAGACACCTCTAGGTACCTTACCTGATCAGCGTAATATGCTCCTTCTGCTGCCGTTTCAAAACTACCCTGAGAGATATCTAAAGGCGTATCTGGGTCTAACGGGTCAAAATAAGGATTGGATCCCTTTCGATCATAACTCATATAAATCGGGATCGATAGACCTACACGGTTCAGGAATATTTTTTCTAAGTTAATATTCGTTGAGATACCAAATTCAAGATTGCTCTCTCTTTGGCGATCGCCAATTTTATCTTGAATTCCACCAAAACCGACAGTACTGTATCTTGTATTGGCTTTAATATTCATAAAGTCCGCCAACGTTGCATCCACTGAAGCATTTGCTGCCCAAGCAGAGAAAGTACTATATTCGGTAGCCCTTAACTCATTGGCCCAAATACATACATTGTAAGGGCTGGCGTCTGTAGTTTCAGGATTTCTGACACCAATCATTGCCGTCTGAACTGCACTTAAATCCGGGTTACCTATCACTCTTACTCTATAATTTCTAATGTTAGGTTCAGTCAGATTTGTGGGGTATATTTCATTCCTTTTTACACCACTCTTATTTCTTTCAGATTTTAATCTATAAAGTTCCTCTAGTGCAATATCAATCTCATTTTCCCTAGGCCAAATCGCCTCTTGGGTAGTAGTATACCTTGGTGTGATGTGTAAAGGAACTTCAATTTCATAGTAATTATCTACCAAATCAGTACCCACTCTTAAGAATGCTCTCAAATCTTCATCTTTCGCATTATCAGATTGAGCATGGAGCTCCATTTTAATTCTTTTATAATTGACAAGGTCCAAGCTAAAGTTTTTAAAGACCGCCACACCTTCATCATCTCTCAAATCATCGATACAGACTTGAAGCGATTGTTCGTTAATTCTTCTTGAAACCGTTGATGTTGCATCATAGTCTCTTTCAAAACCTGGAGGTAATACATAAGGAATTTTACCACTTTCATCTGTAACACCATTTTGCTCAATGTTTACCGATGAAATGTTTACAGTTGCAGTAGCTGGAGTAGCGCCTTCCTCATCAATATTCAATGTGTAAGGTCTCCATTGTGCACCTACCAATTGGAAATTCAACATTCTTAATACAACAGGCTGCTCCCAATCTGTCATAAATAAACGAATGAATTTGATTGATTTGAAATTGTCTATACTACCGAACTTCTCATAATTATCTTCATTACGAATAGGAATTCGAACTTGGTACCATGTTACTAATTCTCTTGAATCTGGAGCTTCTGATGTTACTCTGTCGACGATATACGGGTTGTTGGATAATTGATTTGGACGCATTTCAAACTCGTACTCGTAGTAAGCGTTTAGTTCATTCAGAGTATTGTCTCCATTTAAATCTTCATTATTAGGGTAGTTGGTATTTGAAGGTGTAAAAGATGTCCCTCCTGAATTTTCTGGAGAGTTACCGTCTGGCCCATTAAAACGTTTATAACGCTCTAATACTTTTAAATCTTGTGCATCTAAGTCTCCACCCAAATAGTATCTAAAGTCATCACTTGATGGATCGGCAAGAATAGCAGCCCTAGCCTCTGACGATAATACACTTGGTAATTTATCAATAAAATTTGTTCTAAAGAAATCAGCTTCCTCTTCACTCGTCAAACCATCATAACCAACATCTTGTGCTGCTCTTGGAACTGCTGTATTAAACACATTATTGACAAATTGTGTGGTAGGCGAGTAACCCCAAACTGATTCGTTCAGTAGACTTTTGTTTGTCGTCATTCCATTTTCAAAGAAATGTCTTCCATCAGGAACTACATCTTCAGAAACGCTACCTAAATCAATGTATAGTTTACCACCCGTATTGTTATTTTGACCTTCTACCAACGCATTTTGTCCTTGAATGAAAGGGTCCATCATCCAGAACTCCAAATACTGAACATTCAAGTTATCAAAATCTACATCAGTGGTAATAGCTTTCGTAATTGCACCAAAATTTTTGGTTGGATCTTTAAGCGTACCATCTGCATTGAGATCTGTATTGTAGTTGTAAGGCCCTTTTTCTGTTGGATAATAAGCAAGGTCAAATGTTACCTCATTGGTATTGATTTGATTGGCTTGACGGTTTTTAAATACCTCATTATATGGGATAAGTCTCACATAATGGTTTTGCATATCTTCATCTGAAATATTGGAAGGTCTACTTGTATTTCCTGATGTATAATAAAATACGTTATCAATATTATACCAAGATAATAATGCTCTTCTGTCATTGTATTTCAATGAATCTTGAGGCGTCATCGGTGGATTATCCTCCAAGCCTTGGTCTTTCAATATTTTCAGTGGAGTACTACCATGTGCCCAAGACGTTGGGTTTAATCCTAAATCATATGGCACCTCTGCTCCTTCAAAGTCATCAATATAACCTGTACCATCTGTTCCGATTAAGGATGGGGTGCCTGGAATCAATTGGGCAAACTCTCCTTTAAAAGAGAAACTCGATCTTTCTTTTGTGTCTAAACCTGGAATACCATCTACTAACTTCGTCAGTAATCTTGATTCTGTAGTATAATCCAAAGTAAGACCCCACATGGTATTCTTAATGGGTTCACTTCCCACATTGACACGAGAGATCAAGGGTTTTTCTGAAAGGTGCATTAACGTACCAGAAATAATGAAATCTTCATTAAAGTGATATTCTAAATCCACCCCTGCCAACGTTTTTGTCTGGAAGTTAAAAAGGTCTGCTCTCTCGTAAGTAATTCGGATATCTTTACCTGAAGTCAATACACCTTGATCCAAAATGGTCACTCTACCAAATTGATAATCTACTGTATATTGTACTCCTTCTGTCAAGGTAACTCCACCTGAAGTAATGACTACAGAGTTTTCTGCAATATTAATTCCCGGAAGTAATATCTCATTAGATGAACCTCCTTTGTAACTACCCAACATGAAGTATTTGTTCTGCCTTGTATTCAATACGGCATCAGCCTGTGTCCTTTCATAGAGGTCATTGAACACGTATTTGTCTTGAATAGTAACGGGATCGTTTTGTAAGCTTGTTTCTATCGTCGAGCCAAAAGGTTCTAATACAGGGAAAATAATCCGTCCATTTTTAGAATCTACAGTCACTCCTTCCACAAAGTCAAAGTTACCATCCTTTTGAAGTTCTAAGTTCATATTCAAACGATCTAAACCTGTCACTTCGATCAATGGAACACCTGCAATTGCCCCTTCTTGAATACTTGGGTTGTCAACACCCGTTGCATCATCTCTATAGATAATTCTAAATTGGAAGTCCTCTTTTTGTATTCCTGATGTTTGTAAAGAATAGATATTCTTCATCATTAAGTCCCACATTGGGAATACAACTTCTTGACCTGGGTTATAAAGATCAGGTGCTTTTGTAATGATCGTGGAAGGACTTAATAGCTTCATGAACATTACTTCATCTTGAGAAAGGTTCGCTAAGTCTTCATTCAATTCACCCACCTTATACTTCACTCCATTAAAGGTGTATTCAAAAGCGATGGCTAGAACTTCGTCATTTCTCAATGGAGAAGATAAAGAGACATAACCTAATTGTTGATTGTATTGGAATTCAGTGGGAGATAACTCTCTGGCACTACGTAAAATTTCAAATTCGGAACCATTTTCTAATCCTATCCCCTCAAGTTGACCTTTTATTGCATCAGACTGACGGTTAAGGTTTCTTAACTGTTTATATAATAGGTTGGCATTATTATCAGCGGCAGAATTATTATTATTGATATCTACCCAAGCTGGATTGTATGGAACGGCTTCACCCAAATCCATTAAACCAACTAAGTTTCTTTGTGTTTCGGTGTCGTTACTTCTATTCGTAACATAAACCTTCATTCTAGTTACAACTACACCAGAAATAATATTGGGAGTGGCTTTTAAAGACTCTTCATACTTACCTCTGAAGAAATGTCCTATGAAGAAATGTCGGTTATTATCGTAAGTATCGGCTCTAAATTCAAATTCTCTATTCTGACCGCCATTTTTGATCGTAATTGTTTCTTGTGAACCTCTTTGTGAAGAGAAAACACTACTTACGTATAGATTACCAAAACGCAATCTAGAATATACACCAAATAAGTTTTGAGCACCTGAAATCAATGAATTTCGAACATTAAAACTTACGTTACCTACTTGAATATCTTGAATGATATCATAATCATAGGCCGTGTAGCTCATATTATATTGTTGATCAAATTGGAATGTACTTTTGGTATCGAAATTAGCCGATAGCTCTAACTTATCTCCAATCTTACCAACCATACCTAATCCTACTTGTTGATCGAAATTGAAACCTCCATTTCGTTGTTGTGTTACAGGAACTTGTGGATTATCAACTCTTTGGAAAAGAAAGCCAAAATCCAACATAGCATTACCATTCAACTCAAAATCAAGCGTACTACCTCCAAACAAGAAATCGGCAGCTCTGCCCAATTCAATTTCAGGGATCAAACGACCTCCATCCATTCCGGGCAAAACGTCATTACCATCTTGAGCTACAGAAAGGCTATTATAATATTCAGCCATCTGCTTTCTAAAGAGGTAATCTTTATAGGCATCATAATGAATGTAAGAAGGGGTTCTATAGTCTACATCACCATTCAATGTCTCCTTCACATTGTAGGTTTTACCTGCAGAATCAATACTAATACTCGTTTCCGTATTTGGCTTAGTACTAATCAGAGGAGATTTTCGTTCAGGAGAGGCAATAGGATCCCCGAACCTATCTTTTTCATAAGGCTTAGAAGGCACATATTTACTTGTGTCTTGTTCTTGTCTTATCTCCTGAGGTTTCTCTTGCTGAAAAACCTCGTATGCTGTACTATGATATGCTGTTGATGAATACGCATCGTTTAAAAAGAATACATATAACAGTACGTTGACAATAGTTGCAACTGTAAAGCGAAACAAATTGAGGTCAGATTATGTTGATAATTTAATACACGCAAGGTGCTCAAAAAGTAAAAAATTTATCTATAGGCTGAGGAGATTAATTATTTTTCAAAGCTAGTTTTATTAATTTTTCAACTGATAAATCTGAACCATGTTTCTTGATAATCAGTTTGATCGATTTCTGTGCTCCTGCTCTTGTAAAACCTAAGGCTACAAGGGCGTCCATAGCTTCATCCACTTTAGCGTTATCTGGTGCTACGGCAACAGTGGTTTGCGTCAACTCTCCTGAATACTGCAACTTAGATATTTTATCTCTCAACTCGATCACTACTCTTTGTGCAGTTTTGGCTCCAATGCCTTTTACACTTTGAATAGTCTTCGAGTCTTCCTGCATAATCGCAGAACATATTTCAGATGAAGACAGAGAAGATAAAAACGCTAATCCAGTGGAGGGTCCTATACCTGAAACACTTATCAATAATAAAAACAAGCTTCTGTCGTTTTCAGTCGCAAATCCATACAACTGTTGGACATCTTCTTTCACATATAGATAAGTATATAAAGTACATTCTTCTCCTTCATTCAAAAGACTGAATGCATTTAATGGCCAACGAATTTCGTACCCAATTCCTTGTACGTCTAACACAGCGAAAGTGGGAAGTTTTTTCGTTAACTTCCCCCTAATATAGTAATACATCTTTAATTTCTCTAGTCTATTTCCTTGAATGTCTTTAATTGAGCTTCCATTTCTCTTACAAGCTCTCTTTTATCCATTCCTGGTGCAAAAATGAAGCCTTCCACGTAGTATAAATAGGCTCCAGATTTATCTGTAAAAGTATAGCTCACAAAAGGCCCCCCCATTGTGATATTATTCGTTTTCCAAAGCCCTCTTGTCTCAATTGCCAAGCGTCCGTCTACTTTTGTGTTTTGCGACTCTACTGGTACCAATTTCTCCGTCACTACAAAAGAGTTTTGGTTACTTGGGTCACCATACAAATATTGCTTTGCCAACCTATCTCTATCGATAATGATTTGCTCAGGGTCAAATTGCTTTTGATCAGTGTAAGGTACTCTAGAAATGAAAATATTTTTATCAAAGCTTTGCTCTGGATGTCTTAACCATAAAAAGTTATCATCATTTTGAGCGACTTTATAACCATCTAATAATTTCATAGAAACGTTCATGTTCTTTCTTAAAAACTTGTCCGTCACTCTTGAATATGTCTTATTGATGGCTTTTTGAAGATTCTTTGTTTCTAAATCATGGAAAGGTTCTGCAATTGCTCTTTGTTTTTCGGGGTCATTCAAAACCTCTCTTAATGTTGCTTCATCTTTCGCAAATAAAAGTTCAACTGTTTGCCCTTGTGCCCACGCATCGTATTTGATAAAATGAAATTTATCTTTCTCTTTTCTTAATTTCTCGATTACACCTTTCCCAAAAAAAGATCTTAAAACGGCACTTTCTCTCGTATTTTGATCAAATGTTGTTACGATCAATACATTTCTAGCTTGCTTAAGAATACTTGTAAACCCTGAAGGAATTACTTGTGTTACTGTAAATTGAGGTTCTGGCTGAGGCAATACTCCTCTTGATTTTCCTAACACTAGTTTGTATAAATCAGCACCTACTCCGTCTTGAGGTTTCCATTGTACAGAATCCATCACCAATACCATTTCACCAGGTTTCCCCTTGGCCATTGGTAAATAAGATTTTTCTAAATCAGATTTAGCACCTTCTTTAGAAAGACATGAAAACATGAAAAACGATAGGTTGAATAAAACTAGGAATCGAAGTATTGTTTTTGACTTGATCATACTCATTTCTTTTAATTCTAAAATGCTGAACAATTGTTTAGGAATTCTAAGCTTCTCTGCTCAGAATAAGTGTAGTATTCTTTATCTCTGCAAAAGCCAACATGCCCCCCTTTTTTTGGAGCCTCCAAATATAAGTATTTACTCTCTTTTGCAAGATCAAATGGGTAACTTTCTTTGGTCAGAAAAGGGTCATTTAATGCATTTAAAAGAAGAACAGGCTTTTGGATATTATTTATTTTTCTTTGCGGACTAGCTTGATAATAGAAGTCGTCTGCTGATTTGAATCCGTGCAATGGTGCGGTATAATAACGATCAAAATCCCTTAATGATTTGATCTTCCCGTCTTGAATTAAGTGGTCGTCAATCCCATCCATTACTTTTGTTTTGGCCATAACTTTGGCACTCAACTTCTTATTAAATTTTTGATTATAAAAACGTTTCGACCTTTTCTCTAATTCATCACTGCACGTCTTTAAATCAATAGGAGTTGAAACTGCTACTGCACCAATTACATTATCAAGTTTCAAAGACGGTGTACCTAAAGTATTTAAAGAAATGGCACCTCCCATACTAAAACCTACGAAAGCGATTTCTTTATAATTGTACTTTTCTATTCTTGATAAAACTACTTCTACATCTTTGATATCTCCATGATGATAGAATCTTGGCAATCTATTGATTTCTCCACTGCATGATCTACAATTCCATCCTAAAACATCCCATTGATTTTCTGAAAATAGTTTTGCAATCCCTTTGCAATAATGTCTATCAACACCACCTTCCAGGCCATGTAAAACAATCACCAAACGTTGATTACCATTTCTCAACCAATCAAAATCAAAGAAGTCACCATCTTCCAATTCAATTCGTTCTCGATCATAAGAAACACCTTCTATTTTTCTTTGAATAGAGGGAAGAATGGTCTGTAGATGTCCATTAAATTGCCAGAATGGCAGTTTGTACTTTTGAGGTTTAACAATTGGCATTTTTAATTTACAATAGTCTGTAAACGGATCAGGATATTTTTCTCATCCGTCATAAGTTTGAAATAGTCTCGAAAAACTCCACTTTCAGTTAACTTTATCTGAAGAGGAATCATCAAAATTTCTCCTTGTTGTACCATTCGGGGGTACTGCATTGTCTCTGCTTTTCCTTTTGTGTCAAATTGATGAAGTACTAAAGGTTTCTGCCCAAGGTTGGTCACATACAACGGATAGTTGATAACATCTCCTTTTTTCCCTTCCACTCTTAAAGCATATTTTGAAAGTAACGGGATCGCACTTTTTGCGGATTTCCAAGGAATATGATACTCATTATTAGTAGCGATTATTGGATTAGAATTCGCTACTGTCCCCTGTAATGAAATAGTATATTGACCAATTTTACCGTTTGTCAATAATACAATGCTTCGATAAAAAGGTGTTTCTCCCTCTGTAGGTTTAAAATCAACACTAATTGTTGCTGAATCTCCAGGGGCTATCATCTGTTTTGAAAAAGAAGCCTCAGAACAACCACAATCCGTATCTATTTTCAACAATTCAACGCTTTGCTTTCCAATATTTTTAAAAGGGATAATAATATGGTAAGTGACTTCATGACTTACAACTCCGAGATCGATATTTTGATTACTAAACATCAGTACACCTTTATTGGCAACAGCATTAAAATGAAGTGCAATGAACGTGCATATTGTCAGCAATAGTTTAATAAAAGACCTTTCTTTCAATACCTTTTTTCTTTCGAAGAATTCCACGGATTATTTTATTTACATCAGCGTTGTCATCATAAGGAGTAATGACCTTTTCGAGTTCTTTTGGAGAGTAGTTTTCGTTCATTTTGATGTAACCGAAACCTCTGTAAATCCCTTTTGCGATTTGTACAACGGCTCTTTCATCTTCTTCTCTTCCTTTGTCAATTAAGAACATATTAGGAACTCCGTAGCTAAATCTCATTGAAGCTTGTAATGCTCTTTTATTGTAATCTTCGGGATTTTCTTCACCTATACAAGCACCATTACAATTTTTCAGATGATACCTAAAACAAGCTTTATCACTATGGTCAATACCTGACAGTTTCTGACAAAGATTATTCTTATCCACCATCCTATCTAAAATCTTTTCCGCTTCTTTTCTTGAAAAAGTTGTAGTGACAGGATGATCACCTTCAGACAATGGAGCAATGCTGAAATTAACATATCCATTATCATCATAAGACTGATAAATACCAAAGAAGGTCTTCGCACGTCGTTGTGCTCTGTTAAACCTTGGAAGGTGTTTCTTAATTTCGTCAGATTCCAATAACAATGCAATTAATTCACTGCCCGTGAGCGTAGTTTTCACATCTCTTACCATTTCAGCCATTCTTATGGCCCTTGGAGTGCTCTTATTTGAAAGATGCTGGAGGATTCTTTTTCGTATATTTTTACTTTTGCCGATGTAGATTAATTCTTCTTCAGCATTGTAGAGATAATACACTCCTGTTTCGTCAGGTAGATTATCTATTTTATCTTTTGAAAGCTGGTAATGTTTCTTTGAAGAATAAACATCATAATCGGTCATTTCTTCAATTACTTCACCTGCTTTTGGCTGCTTTAATAATAATTGGAATAATTTAGCTGTAGCTTCTGTATCACCAATTGCTCTATGCCTTGAGTTATGAGGAATACCAATTTCATCACATAGTTTTCCTAAACTATAAGACTTTTTCCCTGGTAATAATACCCTTGATAATTCAACGGTACACACTGAATTCCTTCTATACTTATAGCCTAATGACTTGAACTCATCTTTCACAAAATTGTAATCAAAGTCCGCATTATGAGCTACAAACAAGCAATCTTTCGTTATTTCAACGACCTTTTTGGCGATTTCAAAAAACTTTGGTGCATTCTTCACCATTCCATTTTTTATCCCTGTCAAATTTTGGATAAAAGGTGGAATATTCATTTCAGGGTTCACAAACGACTCAAAGCGATCTATCTCAACACCATCCTCTAAAACAATGATGGCTATCTCAATAATTCTTCCTCCTTGGGCTACCGACCCTCCTGTTGTCTCAAGATCAATTACAGCATATTTCATAAGCTGACAAAGCTAATAAAAAAAGCACTCTTTTTCAGAATGCTTTTTGTGAAATCTTTATTTTTTTAGTTTCAGCTTTGTAAAGACTGGGAAGTGATCCGAAACTTGACCAAATTCTGAAAGTACTTTCCAATCTATCAGCTCAAAATGTTTTTTAGAAAAGAAGACAAAATCCAGTTGTTCAATGGCTGTATCTGTAGGATAAGTGAGTGTTCCTTCTTTTAATAAATCTTCTTTAGAGCACATTGCTCCAATTCTTTCATCATTATAAAACTCTAAAACTCCTCTTTCCTTATACGTTGGATCACTGTTAAAGTCTCCTACCATAATTACTGGCATTTTTTCTTCTACTCTCAAAAACCAATCTTTAAGAAAACTGATATGCAACTCTCTTGTAGGCACATCAAAAGCTTCTGTATGCACATTGAAAACCATCACATCCTGTCCTCCAATATTCACCAATATTCTTTCAGCAAGGCGGTCCAGATACATTGAAGAATAATAATAAGGATGACTTCTTACTCTCGACAATTCTACTCTTTCATGCTCCTTAATTTTATAATCAGACAAAATAGCCTGACCACTCAACATTTTACCAAAATGAACAGAAGGTGGAAAATAAGGAAATGGTACATAAGTCTTATCCCAATTAATCGTCATTCCACCATTTTGGTACCCTAATTCCTTTCCTATCACCTCAAACTGATTTACATAATAAGATCTTTTCCCTCCATAATCTATTTCTTGCAATGCTAGTATACTTGGTCTGTAGACCTTTAAATCTTTCAGAATTTTATCCATATTCCCTTGATAAAATTCCTCTGTCGGCCTTACAGATGTATTGTTTGTCATTCCTGACAAGTAGCCAATATTGTAAGAGATAATACTGATAGTGGAATCATCCTCAACAGTTTTAGAGTTTTCAAATTGAACCACCTTTGCATAATCGGATTTCTCAAGGTTTGGAGATTTAGCCCAAAAGAAGAAAACTACTGATGCAACTATTAGAAATAAGAAGAAATAGAGCACTTTTAGTAAAATTTGTTTCATTGTTGTATTGTAAATAATGCACTTGTGAAAATAACCTTAGAATAGAATTACTTCCAATAAATGCTTAAAAAATGTATTACCTACTAAAGTCAGATAAATTTTGATGCCAATTTTAGTGGTACTTTTACTTAAATTACAATCAAAATTCACCTGTATTACATTTTTGTATAAATAATCTTTACTTTTTTGACTAGAATTTCAAATATTTGTAATTATTAAGAGATGTGTGTTCTATCCTAAACTTAATACTTACATTTCTCAATTTTATTTCAATAAATTTTATAATCAAATCTAACTGAAATAAATTTTAATTAGTTTTACATACCGTTTATTATAAATACTTTTTTAAACATTTTTTGAATGACGTCTACTGTTAAAGTAATTTTTGTTTGTCTTGGTAATATTTGTCGTTCTCCTTTGGCTGACGGTTTAATGCACCATAAAATAGCAGAGAGAAAATTAGACAGCTTTTTTGAAATTGATTCAGCAGGTACATATGCTGGTCATGCGGGAGAAAGAGCGGATTCTCGTATGCGATCAACAGCTCAGAAACATGGTGTAGAATTAGCCTCTATTGCTCGACAATTTTTAGCAGAAGATTTAGATCACTTTGACTACGTTATTGTAATGGATGACAGTAATTATACAAACGTTACTCGA
Source organism: Flammeovirga sp. OC4 (assembly GCF_000812565.1). GTDB lineage: Bacteria > Bacteroidota > Bacteroidia > Cytophagales > Flammeovirgaceae > Flammeovirga. The sequence goes on from NZ_JTAM01000005.1 coordinate 65,695, forward strand.
CTAGCAACTGATGATGTGCAATTATCCAAAGTTTCAAAACTAAGGTCTTTCGACAATCAAACTTCGAATAAAGATGTGGATGACCCCTATTATGGAGGTATTTCAGGATTTGAAAATTGCTATCAAGTAGTATCAGAAAGTGTCGACAATTTCATAGATCATCTGATTCAAACCCACAACATTCCAACTCCTTAACAAGATAATGGGAACACTCAAAAAAATATATACAACCGTCTTTATCACCTTACTCTTTTTCACTGTATTTGGATCATCTACGAAGGTAGTTGGCCAAAGTAAAAAAACTTATGTGGTGGTAATTGACCCCGGACACGGCGGCAAAGACCCCGGAAAACCAAGAGGTTCTAGTGCTTATATGCATGAGAAAGAGCTCAACCTTAGAATCGCCAAAAAGGTAGGTTTATTGATGAGACAATATATGCCTAACATTCAGGTGTATTATACTCGTACAAGTGATAAATACATCAGCTTAGAAGACAGAGTTGATTTTGCAGAAGTGGCACAAGCGGATTACTTTTTGAGTATCCATAGCAATTCAAATCCAAACAAATGGATTGTAGGTGCTAAAGCTCATGTTGACACGGATCAAGATCAGGTGAGTGTTGCACTTGCTAAAGTTTTATTGAATAGTATCGAAAAGAAAACTTTAATTCAGTCTAGAGGACTGATGAACAAACAAGATAGAGGTTACAATTTGTATGTTTTAAAAAATACAAGTATGCCTTCTGTATTGATTGAATGTGGTTTCCTATCGAATCCTTATGAAAGAAGGTACATCAACTCTGAAAAAGGGCAAAAGGAAATTGCTAATGCGATTTTCCAAGGATTCCAAAGCTTCCACCAACAATCTGATGTTCCTCAAGGCGATAATTACAGCATTCAAATTTTAGCCACTAACAAAAAAGTATCAAACACTAATCCTCATTTCCAGAAGCTACTGAATCAAGGACATTTGATTAAGGAACATGAGATTATTAGAAATAATAAAAAGATCTATAAATATACGGTAGGAAACGTACCAACTACGGAAACCGCTCAATCTTTAAAACTAAGAATCAGAAGCTTAGGCTTCAGTGATGCTTTTGTAGTGAAAATGCCGTAGTAATCAAAATATTACAAAAAATAAAAAACTCATTATACTGAAAGGTCCTTCTCTTTTGTATAATGAGTTTTTTATTTTTGTAATCCACTCGATAAAACCGCTTGTTTTATGAAACTTCTTAAGAATCATTTTTAATGAAATTGAAAGTTTTTTTTGCAGATAAAAAATATTAAACATATAATTGCGTAGAATTAAACTTAAAAAGTTATTGCCAAAATGTATTTAACACAACAAACATATACCCTATATGTAATGGAGGATCTTTCCTTTGATCCATCCCAGTTGTTGGCATTTTCATAATTCTATACCCCCGCACTACCCTGATTCAACGGTAGTGATCTTCTTTTAAAATTTCTTACACCAATTTGATTGCGGTTTAATTTCCGAGGGAAATGTTGTGACTGTATACCAATAGTTTTCTATTCGTAGCACTTACCACATACTATCTCCTATACAGGATTATTGACCATAAATGGTGACATATATATAACACACACATACCACATATTTTACATTAACATTTTATGGAAACTATTAAGTTACTAACAGTTCGTTCGGAAATTGCTGCAGGAACAAGAGGTGCAGGAATGGGAATTGATGCATTGATTGTTGCTAGTTTAGATCAAAAATCAACATTCTTTAAGGAACATAAGGTACAGAATATTGATGACGTCAATAATATCTTGTTTAACAACAACAACTACCCTGATGCAAAACACATCGATGGTGTATATACAATGTTGAACAGAGTGAGTAACAACACTTATGACACATTGAAAGCGGGTGAAACTCCAGTTGTTTTAGCAGGAGATCACTCTACGGCTGCAGGAACGATTTCTGGCATCAAAAAAGCATTTCCTCACCAGAAATTGGGCGTCATTTGGATTGATGCTCACGCAGACTTCCACTCTCCTTACACTACTCCGTCTGGAAATATGCACGGCATGCCATTAGCAATGGTTTCAGGTATTGACAATAAAGAAAATGCAGTCAATAACCCCTCTGAGGAAACTGTAGCGTATTGGGAAGACATTAAAAAAGTTGGAACCACTTCTGCAAAAATTGATCCTTCAGATGTAGTTTTTATTGGTGTAAGAGATACTGAAGGACCTGAGAATGAAATCATGAAAAAGCATGACATCCGCAATATCACTGTAGATGAAGTAAGGGCAATGGGTACACAAGCAGCTGCTGAACATGCCCTTGAAAAACTAAGTGGTTGCGATATGATTTACATTTCATTTGATGTAGATAGCATGGATCCTTCGATCAGCCGTGGTACAGGAACTCCTGTTGAACATGGACTAACTGTTGAAGAAGCAAAGGACTTAAATACTATTCTTGTAAGCAACGAAAAAGTGGTTTGTTGGGAAATGGTAGAAGTAAACCCAACACTTGACCGTGACAACGTTATGGCAAACAATGCATTCAAGATTCTTAATGAAACTGTTGAAGCGATTAAAAAGAAATCGTTATTAATGGTCAGTTAAGGAAGTAGAAAACAAGAAGATGGGCATTCATCATTTAAAGATGGATGCCTTTTTTATTTTGAAAATTTGGTATGCTATTCTCTATTAATGGCAACAATAACCCTAAAGGCTATAACACTCAACACTTACCTTTAATTAAGTAATACCAATTATTTTGGCGCAATTTTTAAAAACTATACTATAACATCCAACTACTTAAAGCTCAAGAATGACTCAAAATGTATCTATTGATATTTTAAACAAAAATCAATTAAGCGATCTCTATGATTTTGTTTATAAACAATATGTAGAATCTGGTTTAGCAAACAAAAACAGTAAGAAAAAAATACAAAGTGCTATTCGAATTGACCAACTAGATAACACATGCATATTTGTCGCAAAGCATAATGAAAAAATAGTGGGTACTGTTTCCGTCACTTACGATCAAAGTAATACTAATTCTCAGTTACCTAATGAACCGTTATTTCCAGATGAGTTCTCAAAAATTCACAAAACTAGCTCACCTGTTTGTAACGGATGGCGCGTAGCTATTGATAGAAACTTTTCTAGTGGGTTTATACTTTATAAGAGCTTGATCCTAAAAGTTGTTCAACACGCTTTAAATAGAGGGCATAAAAATACATATATCGTCACCACCTCACCTCAATCTAGAGTTTATAGAAAGATGTTCGACGTGAATATAATTTCAAATAAGATGGTATCAGGCGTAGATTTTTATGGTAATGATACTCCATTAAGTTTGATGGAAATAGACCTAAAAAAAATGGAAGAATATTTAACCAAAAAGTAATTCTAATGAAAAATATTGAAAAAGTTATTGAACTAAAATGTAAAGAAGCTACAACTCTTCTAAATCAACTACCATGGTCTGACAAGAAATATTATGGTAATGTAATGGCTCAAATTTACTACTATGTACAATATTCCACTCGCCTATTGGCCTATGCCGGGGTAAAAACACCTTTTGAACAAAATGACTTTTTTGACAGATTAACTGATCATATAGGCGAAGAAAGTCATCATGAGATGTTAGCTTTGAATGATTTGAAAAACCTAGGTTTCAACTTAAGTGATTTTCCTGAGTTAAATGAAACTAAAGAAATTTATGAATCCCCTTATGCAAAGGTGTTTTTAAAAGGAAGTTACACCATCATGGGGTGGGTACTAGGCTTAGAATTCCTTGCAGTAACAACAGGCAAGGTATTGTATAATATGCTTAAAGAGACCTATAATGAAAATCAATTATCGTTCTTGAAGGTCCATGTTTTAGAAGATGAGCATCATACAAAAGATGCTTTAAAAATTCTAGATGTATTTACTGAAGAAGAAATCAATGAAATTGCTCAAATCGTTGACCAATCTATTGATGCGTATCTAAATATGATTAAAAGCTGCGTAAAACAAGAAGAGTTAGTCGATTAATGAAAGAGTGGCAAATTCGTCAATAACCTATAAAAAACTCCCTTCTGCTCAGTAATATTACTAACAGAAGGGAGTTATTATTTTTGAGGTTAGTATTTCTTAATCCTCAATACAAATGTCGATCTCATTATCCAAACCGTTCCATGTCTGAAGTTCGGACATTTCTATTTCTAAAGTTTCCTGTACATCCTGTTCAGTTTTACCAATGATTGTATAGCAGTTAGGATTGGAAATAATAGAAGCTCCATAACCTTTTACATGTTCGTAAAATAAAATATAACTACTATCCGTTTCTTCATATCTACCAGTAGTATTCAATGTGATATAATCAACCGAATTGAATGCAGGATCAAGACCTGTACCTCCAAATGTTTCCATATGAATCATGAAAGATCCATCTGAGTAAAAAAACATTTCTCCATATTCCTCAATACCCTCTGTATTGATATAATTAGAATACTTTTTATTTACTGAGGGGTCTACATCTTTATCACAAGACATAAATCCTATGAGAAATGTACAAATGATTAGAGTAAGAAAGTTAAGTTTGCTTCTTTTCATTATTAAATATTTAATTAAACAATAGATTGGCTTATGACTAAGACAATTACAATTCAAGAGTCGACAAAAAAATAGTATATTTTTTCAACAAAAAAACCTATCCATAACAATTCATGAATAGGTTTTATCTATTTTGAAAAGGAGTGCATTATGCTTTTGCTCCTTTGTACATTTCATATTTGGCTAATCGACATTCAATAGAACCATTATACAATTGGATTTTCTTGCTTGGTCTTAAACCTACATATTTTAAGGCTTTCATATTACCACTAAAAATCCAAGCATCGTAACCACTGAAGTCTTGCTTCAACTTGTCACCCATTTTTTTGTAAAGCTCTTCAATATCTTTACCGATACGCTCACCGTAAGGAGGGTTACAAACTATAATTCCATTTTCACCGATAGGTTTACGGTCAAAGAAACTATTTTTAGAAATTCGAAGATCTTCGTCTAAACCAGAACGTTCAGCATTGGCATATGAAATATCAATGGCGGCTCTATCAATATCAGAACCTACAATAGGTACTTCAATTTCTTTTCTATTTCTTTTGGCCTCTCTGAAGATTTGGTTGAATAATCTTCGATCATAATCCTTCCAATTCATGAAGGCAAACTTTCTCTTCAAACCTGGAGGGGTGTTGCTGGCAATCATAGCTGCCTCTACCAACAAAGTACCAGAACCACACATTGGGTCCAAGAATGGTCTCTCACCTTTCCAACCTGTCAGCATGATCAACCCTGCCGCTAATACCTCATTCAATGGTGCTTGACGTTGCTCAGATCGATAACCTCTGCGGTGTAATGACTCTCCAGAACTATCTAAAGATAAAATACATTCTCTTTGAGAAACATGGATATGCACCAACACATCAGGAGATTGCACATTGACATTTGGTCTTCTTCTAAATACTTCAGAGAAATGATCGGCAATGGCATCTTTTACTTTTAAAGCTACATACTTAGAGTGTGTAAAAGTATCTGACCAAACTGTGCTGTCAATCGCAAAAGTACCATCAACATCTATGTATTTTGCCCAATTGACCTTTTTTGTTTTCTCATAAAGATCCTCTTCATTCCTTGCTCTAAAGTTTTTGATAGGAAGTAAGATTTTCAAAGCGGTTCTTACATGTAAATTAGCCTTGTAAAGGATCTCTTTATCTCCCTCAAAAGTCACTGCTCTATTTACCGCTTTTACGTTTCTCGCTCCAATTGCAAGAAGTTCTTCTTTTAATAATTCTTCCAAGCCAAAAAAGGTCTTGGCTGTCATCTTGAAATCTTGATCTGCCAATGTGGTATCTTTTATTATTTTTTTGCAAATGTACATAGAAAATTATGGAATCATTCAACTCACATACATTCATTGACAATGGAAGATGATTTTTGATACACAAAAAAGGTCAACTCTAATCGTATTAAAGTTGACCTCTTCTCTATAATTTATATAAAACTAAGCGTTGATTTTCTTCGTTGCCAGTTTTAAAATACTTTCTACTTGTTGCTCAATGGTCAATGCAGATGTATCTACTACAATAGCGTCATCCGCTTTTTTCAGAGGGCTTTCCTTTCTTGTTGAATCCAAATTATCTCTATTTCGGATATCTGCTTCTACGTCTTCAAGGTTAGTTGCCACACCTTTGGCTTCCATTTCCTTTAATCGGCGCTTTGCTCTTACTGTCACATCAGCGGTCATGAATACTTTCAATTCAGCCTCAGGGAAAACAACGGTACCAATATCTCTTCCATCCATTACAATACCTTTCTCTTCTCCCATTTTTTGCTGCTCTGCTACATTAAATACACGTACAGCTTTAATGCTTGCCACATCACTCACCCTACTTGTAATGTCCATATTACGGATAAATGGCTCAACATTGACACCATTTACATGGATTTCTCCAATTCCTCTTTCAGGGTTAAGTACAAACTTCAACGAAATTGCCTCTAAAGCCTTGTCCACTTCTGTTGGATCAGAAAAGTCAACCTCATTTGAAAGAAAATGATACGTTACGGCTCTGTACATAGCCCCTGTATCAATAAATATATAATCTAAAGCTTTTGCAACTGCTTTAGCGGTAGTACTTTTTCCACAACCTGCATGCCCATCCAAGGCGATTATGATTTTCTTCATTTCTTAAGATCTTCATTCTTTGCTACCTTACTGAGGTAGTCTACAATAATCGCTTTACACTATAAAACGTAAAGCATACGAATATAAAAAGAAAACCCTATGTATTCTAAAAACACATAGGGTTTTTGGTATTTTAAACTGACGAATACTACTTCTTTTTGAAAAGACTTTTCAGTAGTACACCATAGTAATCTGTATCAAATAATTTAGCATCGTTCTTCGCTTGGAAAGTAAAGAACATACCCATCACAAATAAGAAGATATTGGACAACCAAGCACCTAATACTGGATCAATCACAAGCTCTTTTGCCATTTTCTCACCAGTAATTGTAATGATATAATACACTACAAAGAAGAATACAGAAACAAGAACTGGTACACCTAAACCACCTTTCTTGATAATTGCCCCTAATGGTGCACCGATAAGGAACATCATTAAAATAGCAATTGCTGTAGATATTTTCTTCTGTACATCTAAAGTATAACGTACTTCTTCTCTCATCTGATTCTTATTTCTAGAAGCATTTGATTTTAATACGTTATAGAAACTTGAAGCACTATTATAAGCTGAAGAATAAATTCTCAATTGATTCTCTGTTTTTTCAGGATCAAACTTCTTCGTTGTTACTTTCTCAGTATCATGCTCTTTTTTATTTGAAGTATAGCGGTAGTAGAATTGAGTATTGCCATTTTTCACTAGCATATTACTATAGTTCGCCATTGCTAAATTCAATGAATCTTGCTCTTCCAATAATTGAGTACGATTTTTCATTAAATTATGCCCCATGAAAAGATCTTCTTTTGTTTCATTCATAGCATATGATGCCATGCTGAAATAAAATATTGAAGAATCAAATTCAGAGTGAACATATTGAACATCAGACTTACTCTTTTTATCTTCTACCTCACTGTAAGCATTACCTTCAAATAAAGTAAGCATCATAAAAGTATCATCATTGATCAATTGCATTTTACCATGGTTGGCCAAGATTACTTCTTTGTTACCTCTGTGCCCCTCATGCTTGTAGATGATCACATCATGAATTCCTTCACCGTCTTCGTCTTTTTTAGCCACTTTGATACTATAACCATCTAATCCATCATAGAAAGCTCCTTCTTTCAAATTGATTGTTGGTTTAGTTTGTTTGATATCATAAAGTAAACTATACGCTTTCAAGTTGGCATGTGGTACTACTGTATCGTTATAGACCAATTGAACTAAAACTACAACTACTGTAAATAGAAAAACTGGACGTAAAATTCTTAATAGAGAAATACCTGCACCTTTGATGGCTGTTAATTCAGAATGTTGACCTAAACTACCATAAGTCATCAGTGTAGCAAGTAATACAGCTAATGGAAGGGATACTGGTACTAAAGCTAGTGCAAACCAGAAAAACAATTCCAAATAAACATCATAACCCAAGTCTTTTCCTAAGAAATAGACAAACTTGGAAATCATGTATTGAGACCAAAAAATAAATAGTACAATTGACGATGTTAACGCAAATGGACCTATGTATGCTTTTAATAATAGCTTATCTAGCTTCTTCATACTTTATAGTGTGATTTTACTATACCCACAAATAATTTTCCATGAGTAACGCAAATCTAAAAAACTGCTTTTTATTTTAAATACACTTTTTGGATGTAAAGCAAGTTTTTTAAAACTTTAACAACCTTTTAGAATTAATTTATGGGAGTTTAATCCATATATTCTTCTACTGCAGATTCTATAGCAGACATTTTACTCGGAGAATATTTTCCATATGTAATATGTAATATTTTTCCTTCAGGAGATAAAATGTAAAAATAGGGATCTTCTTTATCTCCTAATTTCAATTTCTTTTTATGTTGTTTTACCTCTCCCATCACAATCGCAATATTGGGTTGTAATTTCTTATCAATTTTCTTCTTCATTGAACCCTTGATCGACTTTTCTGCAGTTTTAGCAATACCTCTCGCCAACGCCACAAAATACATATTTACATCATAAGAAGTTGAACCAAAAAGATCTGATTTTGGTGGGTTGATAAATACATCGTAGATCGGTTGCATCCAAGTTTCTAAGTTGGCTTGCGATTTCTTTGAATAAGATACCCCTATTAATGTCACCTTTCCTTTGCCGGCCGAAGGTAATGTAATCGTCTTATCTGTCAACGTTTCAGCTTGCATTGTTGGAAATTGCTGACCTTTTTGAGCAAAAGTTGAAAGGGCAAACAATAAGAATACACCAGTTAGTGTCAGTACTTTTTTCATTGTTATTAAAGAGTTACGTTTTTGATATATAAGTTTTCTGTATATACTAATTTAAGTGTGATGGACGTATATCCCATCTTCTGTAATTCCGTACCATATCTTTGAATTTGTCGTTCGTGATCCTTTTCATAAGAACCCGTTTTATAATCCAGAATAACAGCTTCTTGCCCTCTTATCAACAAACGGTCTGGACGGTCTACCGTCACTTGTTGCATTTCAAAGCGGGAAGGGGTTACTATTTCTGATTCATTTAAAACTTCATAACCCGATTTTTCATCAAAATAGGTTTCTAATTCTGGATGATGCACCACGTCAAATAATTTTTGGATATAGTCTCCTTTTTCGGTGGATGAGATAAAACCGTTTACCTCCAAATTTCGGACCGCATCATGCACATCGTCCTTATATTTTATCTTTTCAAAAGCCTTATGAACTAATATACCACTTTCTTGCGCCTCAAGAATGTCTAAGAAAGATACCTCTTGTTCACCTTGTTCGTAAGTACCGCTTTTTAGTTTTAATTGATCGGTATTATCGGTATGAATAATATCATTGATCTGCTTATCAATTTCTTCTTCCTCCACTCCTTTTCCTTCAGTGATACCTTCATAGAATTGAAATTCATTGAACAAGACATCATCAATTTCATCAGTTGGAAGTTCTGTCGGGTTGTTCTTTTTGATATAATTTAAAATAGGAACAGAAACGGTGTCTTTGGTTTCATATTTCTCTCCTTTCTTATTGACTTTTGCTTCTTCTGTACAAATGATATGCAAGTACTTTTCTGCTCTGGTCGTTGCTACATAGAGCATATTAATCGCATCAATGTACGTATCATTACACTCTTCATGATATTCTTCCTCAAAAGGGGTTCCCTCCAATTTAGAATTAACACTGAGCTGAACTGCATTGAGCTCCGGAATAATATCGTTATTTTCCCAATCAAACCATTTACTTTCTCCTTTCTTCGGAATCGTCGACCAATCTGCGAAAGGTAAAATCACCACTGGAAATTCCAGACCTTTTGATTTATGAATGGATAAAATTCTAACAGCATTGGTGTTTTCTGGTGTAGAAATCGAAAGCATAGATTTTTTCATTTCCCATTTCTGCAAAAACTCCTGAGCACTGTTGCCATTCTTTTCGGAATGCTCCAAAATAAAATCCAGGAACTTCACCTGATAGGATTGCTCTGTTACTCTTTGATTCAATTGGAATGTTCTGATCAATAACTCTATTAAATCATAAAGCGATTTTCGACGTAAATTTGAAATCGAGAGATGCACTCCAAATTCACTTTCAAGGAACAACTCAAACTGTTTATGGCTTTCACACTGCTCAACTTTGTCTCCTAACCGGATATATTCATCTCCTTTTACCGTTTGAGGTTCTGCATTGACGGTCTTCCATCTTTCATTTTTGATATCTTGAAAATGCCCCATTAAAAAGCGAGCAATATTCATAAACAGAATTTTATCTGCTCGTGTCACCAAAAGGCGGATCATTTGCACCAAAAACTGAACGCTTGGAGCACTATTCACCAATAAGGATTCACTTGAAATCACCTCCAAACCTTCTTTTACCAATTTTTCAGCGATCTGAGAGCCGTCTTTATTAAATCGCACTAAAATGGCAATGTCTTTCAATTGAAATTTATTCTCAGACACCAACGTCGTGATGGTATTGACAATTTTCTCCAAGTTAGGCTCTAATACGGTATCCTTCGCACCTACTTTTTGGCAAACAGAGACCCTTACCTGACCTCCTTTATTTTTATTGCTTTTCTGGTAAACATCTTGATAAAACTTTGACAATAATTCATTCTTGTAAGCTTCATCGATATGCTTGTACAAAGAGTTATTGAAGTCGATCACATTCTCGTAACTTCTCCAATTGGTATCTAAGTTCTGAGGATCAGCACTTGCAGAAAGCGTATATTCTTCCTCTTCCAAAGCGGTTCCTTTAGCTGTAGGCAGTGATGGTAATGCCACCAACATTTCCGGCTTTCCACCCCTCCATCTATAAATAGACTGTTTCGCATCTCCTACTACTAAACATTCTCCTTGATACATCGACAACGCATGAGCTACCAATGGAATCAAGTTATGCCACTGCGTCTTGGAGGTATCTTGAAATTCATCAATCAAAATATGTCTGTATCTCTCACCCAAACGCTCATATAAATAAGGTACCGGCGAGCTTTCTACAATCTTATTGATATTCTCTCCAATCTCAGAAATGTGGACCACACCTTGCTCTTCTTTCAGCGCTCCCATTTCCTCTTTAAGCACTTCGGCTGTAATGATCAAATAGATTTTATCATACACATTTTTGATCAACGTTGCCTTTTGTACTAACGCCAACAGGTCTTGTATTCTATTTTGATAAATAGGCAAAGCAAGATCAAACTGAGCAGGACTTTTCTTGTAATTGGCCTTCGTTGTCAATACACTTCCATCTGTTCCGTCAAAAACTTTCTGAGCAGTGGTATTGGGCGTCACATCATTATCGCCAATTTTGCCTTCAAACTTCCCTGCGTAACTCGCCACAAACCTAGCTAGACTTTCCAAAGGTACTCCCACGGCAGACATCTCTTCTTTGAAGTCTTCTAGTTTTATATCTTTTTCCTGCTGAAGATCTTCATAAATTACCTTTCGAAGTTTCTTGGCCAACTGAGTATAATCCTCAATACTCATTTTATTGTTGGTAGTCGGGTTGACCCCTAGTTTCTCAATAATCTTCCGTTGGTCCTCATCAAACAATACTCTACCAAACTGTTTGATTTGAGGCAAAATATTCCAACTTGTCCCCTCTTCCGCTTTCTTGATCGAAAATACTTCTAAAGCTTCCGTCAGTTTCTCATGTTCTTGCTGACCTAGTTTATCCATCAAAATATAAGTGGCATCTTCGATCAATTCATCACCATTCAAAACCAGTTCATAATTGAATGGGAAATTAAGATCTCTCTTAAAGGCTTGAGCAATTTTCTGACTAAACGCATCAATTGTACTTACCGAAAAGTTAGAATAACCATGAAGAATCCTTTGATGAACAATCTTCGAACGGCTATAGATCCTATTCAGCACTATGTTTTCGTCCATTCCTTTATAATCTTTCACAATGGCATCCAACATCCCTTCCGTACTTGGGTCGGGCTTTTGAGAAAACGTTTTTAATTGCTCTAGAATCCTATCCTTCATCTCTGAAGTGGCCAAGTTGGTAAAAGTCACGGCCAAAACATGCTGATAGTAATTGGGATTGAACTCTTCATCAAAAAGTTGAATCTGAAGAACAATTTTGATATATTCTTTTGCCAGCGTAAAAGTTTTTCCAGCTCCCGCTGAAGATCTATATATTTTGAACATTAATTCTAGATTTTGAAAGTTATTAGAAGGCTTAGTTTACCAGTTGAGTTTTTCTTTAACAGTATCTCTATACGTTTTTCCAATTGGAATTTCCTCTTTATCAATCCAAAGTGCATGTCGCTCAAAAGCGGTCACATGATTTAGGTTGACAATGTACGAGCGATGCACTCTCATAAAATTATATTGTGCTAACTCTTTTTCAAGTTTAGTAAGTGAATGAAGAGAAATAATTCGCTGTTGGTTTTCTATAAAATAAGAGACATATTCCTTTAAACCTTCAATATATAATATGCTCGAAGGCTCTACTTTATATATTTTCTGATCCCCTTTTATATAAAGTACCTCTTCCGCTTCTTTTTTATCTGAAGGTGTATTTTTAGCCTCCACTTTTTCAATGGCCTTATTGACTGCCTTTACAAAACGATCAAACCCAAACGGCTTAAGCAAATAATCCACTGCATCTAATTCATAAGAAGTGACAGCATATTCGGCATAAGCGGTTGTGAAGATCACGGCAGGTTGTTGAGCAATCGTTTTTAAAAAATCGACACCGTTTAATTCAGGCATTTGTATATCAAGAAAAAGGATATCTACATTGCCTTCTCTTAAATAATTCATGGCTTCCAAAGGGGATTTACAACTGCCTACGACTTCTAAATGGGGGATTTTTTCAATATAGGCTGATAATAAGGTTCTTGCGAGTTGTTCATCGTCTACAATTAAACAATTATATCTCCTTTGCATTTTTCGTCAATTAATTTAATACTCCTAGTTGCGTTACAAGTTCTATATTTTCGTTGCAAATACTACTATCCTTTCCCATGAATTATTAGATTTGTAAGAATTTTTTTAACACAATCATGAACGGAGAAACAATTTTATATATAATCGTAGGTATTCTAACGGCTGAATTTATTCTCGAAAGAGTTTTAAGTTCTTTGAATATAAAAGCCATGAGTGCCACGTTGCCAGCCAAACTTTCTGGTTTATATGACAGTGATGAGTATAAGAAATCGCAGGACTATCAAGTTGAAAAAGATAAACTTGGTTTTTACAGCAGTACAGCCAGTTATTTATTGACCGTAATTCTGCTTGTTGGAGGTGGATATGCGTGGATTGACAAGTTTACAAGAGATACTTTTGATTCTAATGTAACGCAGGTATTAGCCTTTTTTGCTATCATTTCATTGATTTCAGACCTTATTGGAATTCCTTTTGAATTGCACAATACTTTTAAGATTGAAGAAAAGTATGGTTTTAATAAAATGACACCCAAAACGTATATTCTTGACAAAGTAAAAGGGTATGCATTAGGTGGTCTGATCGGTGGTTTATTATTATGGGGCTTTGTTGCTTTCTATTCTAATTTCCCTGATACGTATTGGATCATTGCTTGGGTAGTATTTATGTTGTTTGCTTTAGGTGCAACAATGTTCTATGCCAACTTGATCTTACCAATGTTCAATAAAATTACTCCTTTGGAAGATGGAGAATTAAGAACAGCCATTGAAAAATATGCTGAAGGCGTTGACTTCCCATTAGGTAGAATAATGGTAATGGACGGTTCTAAAAGATCGACAAAAGCGAATGCATTTTTTAGCGGTTTAGGAGGAAATAAAAACATTGTATTATACGATACATTAATTGAAAAATTATCAACTGCCGAGATCGTAGCTGTTTTGGCACACGAGGTAGGTCATTATAAGAGAAAACATACGTTACAGATGTTCTTAATTTCAGCTGTAAACATGTTTATTACATTATTCATTTTGAGCTTATTTATCAACTCAAGTGAATTAGCGGAAGCAATGGGAGCAAGTAAAATGCAAGCCATTTTCAATACGAAACGTCAAATCTTATCACCATTGAACTTAGTTGCATTCTCAATGCTTTACAGTCCAATCTCAATGATTACTGGTTTAGTCGTGAATGCATTCTCAAGAAAGAATGAGTTTGAAGCCGATGCTTATGCAAAAGACACTTCATCAAGCGAAGCTTTAATTGATGCCTTAAAGAAATTATCAGTGGATTCATTGAGTAACTTAACTCCTGATCCTAATTATGTGAAGATGCATTATTCTCACCCTCCATTATTACAGAGAATGGAAGCAATGGAAGAATAATCCCATCGTTTTTACCAATAAAAAAGCTACTCTATCAAATGATGGAGTAGCTTTTTTTGTACATGAAAAAGCCACTAACTTTCATTAATGGCTTCTGGTAAGTAGTAAGTCAAAAATAGATTATAATTAATTCTTATTTATTTTTTGTGAGTACAACGCTAAAAAACGTATGAATAGTGGTTCTATTTAGCGTTTTTTGAAGGAAGTAATCGCAAAACAATAAATAGAATTAGAATTAAATAATTTTGTCTTGGTACTTATTATTCATCAATCAAATCTGATTTTGGAGCTTCAACCCCCTCTGGTATCAGATCTATCAATGATTTCTGTTTCAAAATATCTAATTGAGCATCTCTCACGTCGCACATTACTTTTTTCAAGGTACAACTCACTTCGTCATCGCAATCGTCGCAAGGTTCGTAGTAATTTAAGCTTACACAAGGCAAAGGTGCAATAGGTCCTTCGATCATTCGGTGAATATCACAAAGTGTCACTTCGTTTGGATCTTTGATCAAATAATATCCTCCACCTTTTCCTTTTTTACTACTCAGAACTCTCCCCTTTCTTAACTCCAACAATATACTTTCTAAGAATTTTTGAGAGATATGTTCTGTCTCAGCAATTTCGCTGATCAAAACAGGCCCCTCACCATATTTTGAAGCCAAAAAGCGTAACGCTTTGAGTGCATATTTTGTCTTTTTGGATAACATACTAATCCTATAGTTTATACCGGTTATATATAGTTTATTGCAATTTACATAAGTTCTTGTACTTATCTATTTAAGTTAACAGATAAATACAAGATTTTAAGTATGGTGTGCAATATTTCTTTTATTTATGTTGAATTGAATCAGAAAAAATAGCTATCATTGAAGATAATTAGGTCACATTTTTTAACAGCTCATTTTTTATGGATCAAGTTCAAGAATTTTTCGCTGTATTATCAGAAGAACAAAAATATACACTACTAATTGTAGTTATCGCTATTGCTTTAATTGTATGGCGAATTGCTAAAACAGCTATCAAATTAATTGCCATAGCTGCAATTTGTATCATTGGCTACTTAGCCTACAATCAATTTGAGCCATCTGGATTAGAGAAAGCAGGCAAAAAAGCAAAGTTTAAAATTGAAAATGCGGTAAAAAATTAATTCCGTATTTAATCTAAAATGAATTACACATTATTAATATAATATTATTAATCACGTAAATAATACAATTAATATTTGTTTTTTAATGGATCTATTTGTTAATTGGACAATATTTTGATGGGTTAAATAGCCTATCACTCTCTTTAACAATTGAAAAAGGGTTAATAACATGTCCTCTATGTTATTAACCCTTTCGCTTTATAGTACATTTTTAATGTCAGTACTTTAGTAAGCTGTTCACTAAAATTGACTATTTTATGACTTAGTCGACCAAATATAGTTTCGGGTTGACCAAAGGAATCATCGCCAACACCATTGCTTGTACGTAATATTCCGTTCTTCCTAAAGCTCCAAAAGTAAGAGATCCTACTGCTCCTCCTTTTTGTTTAGAACCTACCTCATTAAATACCTGATCATTGGCGTGGCCTAACTCCACTCCTTCTTCTACTAACTTCTGTACTTTAGGCGGGAGATAAAACATACCTGTCTGTCCTTTCCCCATATTCCCCTCCTTATCCAACACACACATCCATGCAAAAGCGATCATCTTACCGTCTTCATCTTTATCGATACCACCTTCCATGCCTACCCAATAATCCGCATTTGGTTCCGTTTTTTTAGCATTATTAGCTCGATTCAAAGCCCCTTCCCATGTCTCTTGACTTGTCATCGGCTGATCAGATACACCTGAAGGCACATCACAACCTATGACATCAAATTGAACATTTGGTAAAATTTTCTGCATTCCTGACAACGCAGCATTAATTTTTACAGGATTTTTAGAAGCTACTATTATTTTTTTATTCATTTTTTAAACATTTCTTGTAAATTTGGCAAAGTAATTTAGATATACTTATCATTTTTGTTTACTATTGCATTACAAACGTAGTAAAGGTATAGATGACCATCAAATAACAATGTCATGTTAAAGAATCTACTGATTAAAAATTACGCCTTAATTGAACATACAGAAATAACTCCTGACAAAGGTCTGAATATTATCACCGGTGAAACTGGTGCGGGTAAATCAATCATGCTTGGAGCACTTGGATTGTTAAAGGGAGGAAGAGCCGATACAAAATCATTATTTGATCAAACTACTAAATGTGTTATTGAAGGTACTTTCGATGTTTCTTCTTACAAACTACATGATGTATTTGAAGATCTTGAATTAGATTACGAAGAGGTTTCTTTATTAAGACGAGAGATTACCCCAAGTGGGAAATCAAGAGCTTTTATCAACGACACTCCTGTACGTTTAGAAGTAATGCGTAAGATCAGTGAACGATTGATGGACATCCACTCTCAACATGACACATTACAGTTAGGGTCTAATATCTATCAACTTAACTTGGTAGATTCCTACGGTAAATTAGACGGAAAAGTCGAACATGTATTTGTGGCTTACAAAGAGTTTCGAAAAACTGCACTTGCTTACCAACATTTATTAGAAGAATATCAACAAGTAAAAGAAGAGTTCGAATTTAATCAATTCCAATTGAATGAATTGGACGAAGCAAACCTAGATGATATTGATCAAGAAGAACTCGAAAAAGAACTAGAGCGTTTAGAGAATGCTGAGAATATAAAAATTGCCTTAAACACAGTGTTAGAGTCATTAAGTAGATCTGATTTTTCTGCTGACGCAAGTATTTATACTTCCATTACAGAAATGTCTAATCTGTCTTCTTTCTCTGATAAACTATCTAACTTAAGAGATCGTTTAGACAGTTGTCATATCGAACTTAGAGATATTATCAGTGAGATTGAAGGAGAAGAAACAGATTTACTTTTCGATCAAGAGCGCATTTTCCAGATCAAAGAGATTTTAGATCAAGTATATGGTTTGCAACAGAAACATAGGGTCAATGATCTAAAAGAATTGATTGAAAAACGAGAGGACATCCGTATTAAAGTAGATAAAGTTGAAAGCTTTGATGAAGCACTTCTTGAAGCTGAAACGGAAAAGAAAGTGGCTTATGAAACTTTAATGGAAATTTCTGAGACACTTTCTGAAGCTCGTAAAAAAGTGATTGTACCACTTACTGAAGAACTCAATAGTGCATTGAATGATCTTGGAATGCCTAATGGTCGAATTCTTATTGATCAAAAAACAACTGAAGTTTCTGCCTCAGGTATAGATGAAGTTGAAATCTTATTTACAGCCAACAAAGGAAGAACTCCACTTCCATTGAGAGATGCTGCTTCCGGTGGTGAATTTTCTCGATTAATGCTTGCTATTAAATACATATTAGCCAGCAAAACATCATTACCTACTATTTTCTTTGACGAAATTGATACGGGTATCTCAGGAGAGATTGCGATCAAAGTGGGTAAAATAATGGAAGAAATGAGCGACAATCATCAAGTATTTACGATCAGTCACTTACCGCAAATTGCAGCATTAGGACAACAACATTATTATGTTTACAAAGATCACTCTGGTGAATCCACTGTCAGTAAGATCAGGACACTTACAGAAAAGGAAAGAGTCTTGGAAATAGCACAAATGATTGGTGGCTCACAACCTTCAGAAGGAGCAATGATAAGCGCAAGAGATTTAATCTACTCTAGATAAAAAATTAAAGAAAGTTCTAGAAATTAGATGCAGCCTACAAATTCTGTTTCGCCACTTCTAGGACTTTCTACTTTAAAGCTCAGCATTCTATTCAACAAGTCTACTTTGCCTTCCAAACTTTCTTCTTGATCATTACAGCAAACTTCAAACATATCTGAATCAACCTCTTTCATAGCTAAAGGCATCGTTTCTCCACTTTCGCAACCATCCATAATAATTTCTAAGCGAAGGTTGTTGCTATTGTCTACTGTTATTGATGTTTGTGCATCGATTTCGTATTTAAAATCGTCCACAACTTTGAATAGCTTACCTGAATATAATCCAGCTAATTTATCAAGGATATTTTCGTTTAAGTCTAACATGAGAATATTTATAATAATAGTACTACAGGTACAGAAAGCTGAAGATCAGTAGCGGAACCTGTGATGTGAGTTTGTATTTTGTTTGGTATAGTGAAGTTCAAGTACTTCCTATTCCCAAATTACGAACATATTTATATGAATTTCAAGGATAAGCACTATTAATTCTATAAATTGTCACAATCCTCAAATATTATATTTTGTAATTCCACTGATTTTCACAATAGTTTTACGACAAAACGAAAATCTTGTGAAAAAATGATGAAAAGAAAATTGCAATAAAACATTTATACTATGTATGTTTGCAGCAAATTTATACATTATACAAATATTAAGTACATCATTTAAAGAGTTATGAACGCAATTAAAAGCACCAATTTTTCTTTCGAAAATGCCACAGGTGTTTACCACGGCAAAGTCAGAGATGTGTATTTCTTTGAAAATAAGATTGCTATCGTTGCCACCGACCGAATTTCAGCATTTGATGTTGTACTTGATCGAGCGATTCCTTACAAAGGACAAGTTTTAAATCAAATCGCGGAAAAGTTTCTGAAATTAACTTCAGACGTTGTTCCAAACTGGCTAGAATCAGCACCAAGCCCTAATGTTCACATCGGTAAAAAGTGTGACGCTTTTGAGGTAGAGATGGTTATTAGAGGCTATTTAGCAGGTCACGCATGGAGAGAGTATAAAGCAGGAAAAAGAATGCTTTGTGGCGTAGCTCTTCCTGAAGGGTTAAAGGAGAACGATAAACTCCCTACTCCTATTATCACACCTTCTACTAAAGCCAAAGAAGGGCATGATGAGGACATCTCTCGTGAAGAAATCTTAGCACAAGGAATTGTTTCAGAAGAAGATTACACAAGGTTAGAAGAATATACTTATGCTTTATTCCAAAAAGGAACTGAGTTTGCCGACGAACAAGGCCTAATTTTGGTAGATACAAAGTATGAGTTTGGAAAATATGACGGTGAGATTTACTTGATTGACGAAGTACATACTCCAGATTCATCAAGGTATTTTTACAAAGAAGGTTATGCTGATCGTCAAGAAGCAAACGAACCTCAAAAACAATTATCGAAGGAATTCGTGAGACAGTGGTTGATCGAAAATAATTTCCAAGGAAAAGATGGACAAGTTCAACCAAATATGAGTGACGAGTTTGTAAATTCTGTTTCTGATAGATATATTGAATTGTACGAAAAAATCACAGGAGAAAAGTTTGAAAAAACTTCCTATGAGAATCGTGATGAAGAAATTTTTAATTCAATAAGCACACAATTAGGATAATTTTACGATCTCTAAATAAATGTGTGTATATTGCTTTTTATTAAAATAGATATTATATAAAGAAATTATGAGATTTTCTGTAAATAAGAGCGAGAAATATACGGTATTAATCCCTGAAGAAGAAAAATTAGATTCTCTAAAAGCACCTCAATTAAAAGCGGAAATTGTTACAATGTTCCAATCGGGTACTGAGAACCTTATCATTGATTTATCAAGCGTAAAATATGTTGATTCATCAGGATTAAGCTCTATTTTAGTGGCTAACCGTCTTGCAGGTGAAGTAAACGGTAGACTAGTTCTTGCAGGCTTGAACGAGCACGTAATGAAATTAATCAAGATTTCTAAGTTAGAGACAGTATTAAACCTTTTACCAACAGTACAAGAGGCTATTGATTCTGTATTTTTACATGAAATCGAAAAAGATATTGAAGGCGAAGAAGAAAATTAAGCCTTATTATTAAATAGTATTATTTTTATAAAGCTCGAATTGCAATTTTTGCAATTCGAGCTTTTTAAGCAGTTAAAGAAACAGTATTGAAAATCTTTTAGAGTTATCAAAGAGTTGAAGCTATGATTACAACAATAAAATTCCAATTCTCAGTGGACTACAGAAAAAGGTTTGAACGATTACAATACAATTGTTTAACAGCTTAATAATTTATTACTAACAAACTTATCCCTTGTCGTTCGAAATCACAATTTTAGGGTCTAGTGCTGCTGTACCTGTGAAAGGCAGGCACATGACATCTCAACATGTACGTATAGGTAACCATCAGTTTTTGATTGATTGTGGAGAAGCTACACAACATCAATTAATTGATATGGGTATTAGCTTACATAAAATTGAGCATATTTTTATCAGTCACCTTCATGGTGATCACTTCTTTGGTTTACCAGGGTTACTTTCTACGATGAATATCCAACGTAGAACAGCTCCTTTGTATATCCATGGACCAAGAGGTTTAGACGAGGTTTTATTGGCTAGTTTTAAGCATTCAAATACCGAGCTTAATTACAAAATTTGTCTATATGACAACCCTACTATGTTTTCAGATGTGATTTTTGAGAACGATCATATTACTGTTGAAACCATCCCGTTAATCCACCGAGTACCATGTACAGGTTTTTTATTTAGGGAAAAAAAGAAACAGTATAGAATTATTCCAGAAAAATTACCATCAGGTCTTCCTTTTGATGCCTTTAGAGCATTGAAACGTGGAGAAAACATAGAGTTTCAAGGCGAAACGATCCAATATCAAGATGTGACTCTCCCTCCTCGTCAATCAAGATCGTATGCATTTTGTTCTGATACTAAGTTTAGTCGCAGTGTTATCTCAAAAGTATATGGTGTAGATCTCTTGTATCATGAATCTACTTTCATGCACAGACATTTAGAAAGAGCTAACACTACATTTCATACAACGGCTTTACAGGCTGGTCAAATTGCTAGAGAAGCAAAAGTGGGAAAGTTATTAATCGGACACTTTTCAGCCCGATATGGCGACCTCAAAGTACTTCTTGATGAGTCTAGAACTGAATTTGATAATACAGAATTAGCTAAAGAAGGTAAAAAATTCACAATTATCGAAACAGACTAATCCACTCTTTCATATCTCTCTTTTTAATGAAATTTATATTTCAAACTCACTCTATTCATTGAGTTTTATATTATATTTGATAGTGTCAAATAAAATATAAAAGATATGCCATTCGGATTTTTCAAAAAGAAAAAGAAAGAGGAGTCACATTACGACCCTACCAATATTGGAATTACTGATTTACGTAAAGGATATGTACTCGATTTTGATCTTCAAACTTGGGAAGTTACTGAAGAGTTTGAGTATGACTGGGGAGACAATGATTTCTCTTATGAATTCAAACTTGAAAGTGCCACTGATAGCGTATTCTTAAGTATCGGTGAAGATGATTTTATCACAGGTACTGTTTCCAAGAAAATCATGTGGGGTAAACTTCCTGAAGAAGTTGAAGATGGAATTCTACAAAAAGGTAAACCACCTAAGCAAATCACCTTTGAAGGCATTACGTACTACAGAGATTCAAAGAGTGTAGGCTATTGGAGAAATACTCAAACAACGAGTGGTGATGACAGTTTGGAATATATGTGTTGGGAATATTATGACGACACAGAGAAAAATATAATCACATTAGAGCGTTTTGGAGATGAAGAATTTGAAGCGTCAAAGGGCATAGTTTATTCGCCTGATGCATTTACCAATATCCTACCGACTAGTTAAGCTCAAGTAATATCTTTTTAAGCACAGATTACGTTACATTATTTATATACATTTACAATCATAACGTGCAAACATCTAAAAACATGAGAAGAATATTCGTATTTCTATCTTTTCTTTTTTTGATTTCTTGTTCTTCTCAAGAAACCTTCAGAAAAACACCTGTTGATCAATTCATCGTTGACATGAGTGATGTAAAAAACTTCACTATCTTACTTCACGACATGGATGCAGAAGAACATATGTTTACTGCTAATGAATATCGTCATCAATATCAAATCATTACTATGGGAGCAGATAGTGTCCCTCAGACTAAAACTACTGAGTGGTACCCTGTTTCTGAAGCATTTTTCAATTTACATTCAGGAGACATCGGAATGGAAATCGCTTCGAAAATCGATGGTAAAGTTTCAAAGCAAGTTTCACCTCCTGGCTACTCTGGTTATGTGGGTAATTCTCAATATGGTCAATGGAAAACGAACCCAAGTACAGGCACAAGCTTTTGGGAGTTTTACGGAAGGTACGCCATGTTAAGAAGCATTTTTGGAATGGGTTACTATGGTCCAATTTACAGATCTAGTTACTACGATTACAGAAGACATTACAGCTCAGGAAGAAACTACTACGGAGGAAGTTCAGGTTCACCAAGATACGGTACTTACTCCTCTGGTGTATCTAAATCTAATCCTAGTTTTGCTAGAAGAATGAGTACAAGTAGTAGCTTTAAAAGTACTGTCAACAATAGTGTAAGCCGTTCCCCTGCCCGTTCTGCAGCAGGTTCTAGATCTTCGGGTTACAAAAGTACATCTTCTAGATACGGCAGCGGTGCTTCATCAAGATCAAGATCTTCTTCTTCAGGAGGAAAATAAAAAATATTAAATTACTATTTTTCAATGCCCTCAGTATTTCATACTACTGAGGGTTTTTGTTTCAAACAAACAATGAAAACTTCATTTTTATCTAAATCAAACACTTTAAAATTAGCTTTATTTGCTACAGGTTTATCAGGAATTGTAGCAGAGTATGTCTTATCTACGCTAGCCACTTACTTTTTAGGGAACTCTGTTTTACAATGGACATTAACCCTATCCTTCATGCTTTTCGCAATGGGATTAGGAAGTAGATACAGTAAATATTTAGACAAGAATTTGATTGAAAAATTCATTTTAGTTGAATTTATTCTTTCCTTTTTAGTTTCCTTTAGTTCCATCATAGCTTACGGCATTTCGGCCTACGTGAGTTTTAATCAAGAACTCTATGTTTTTCCTTTACCCATTGATGGTGTTTTAATTTACTTCACCAGTATTTGTATTGGCTTTTTAATTGGTTTAGAGATTCCATTGGCAACACGCCTTAATGATTCTTTTGAAACTCTGAAAGTTAATATTTCTTCAGTAATGGAAAAAGACTATTTCGGTAGTTTATTTGGAGGGTTATTCTTTGCTTTTGTAGGGCTTCCCTTCTTAGGATTAACGTATACTCCTTTTGTCCTTGGCTTTGTGAACCTTAGTGTAGCCATATTATTATTATGGAGATTAGATGATATTATAGCACCGAATTGGGTCAAAAAATTAAAGATTGGCAGCATTTCATTATTCATTGTTATAGGCATAGGAATGTTCAGTGCTAAAGAAGTTATTAATTTTGGAGAACAGCATTTATATAAAGACAAGGTTGTATTTCAAGAACAAACTTCTTATCAACGTTTAGTCGTTACCAAGTGGAAAAATGACTATTGGTTATATATCAACGGACATTTACAGTTAAGTACTTTTGACGAATGGCTTTATCATGAACCTATGGCTATTCCAGCCTTATCTTTGAATGGGCGTCCACAAAAAGTATTAATCCTTGGTGGTGGAGATGGATGTTTAGCTAGAGAAGCACTCAAGTATCCTTCTATAGAAAAAATCACATTAGTGGATCTTGACCCAGGAATGACAAGGTTAGGTCAGGAACACCCTATTTTTGTTGAACTCAACAAAAATGCACTTAACAACTCAAAAGTAGAGGTCATCAATGGTGACGCTTTTACTTATCTAGAGAAAACAGAAGAGTTTTTTGATGTAATATTAATGGATTTTCCAGATCCTAAATCTATTGAATTAGGCAGACTGCAATCCATGGAAACATTTAGAATGTGTTGGCATCATTTAAGACCTAATGGCGTAATTGTAACACAAGCAGGAAGTCCGTATTATGCTACAAAAGCTTTTTATTGTATAGAAAAAACAATGCAAGAAGCTGGCTTCAACACTATTCCTATGAGAAATCAAGTATTAACACTCGGTGAATGGGGATGGGTAATGGGCACAAAAACATTAAGTCCTACTGAAATGAAACAAAAAATAAGAGGTCTTGACATTGAAGAAATTCCAACACGTTGGTTAAATAACGAATCACTCAATAGTATAACTTCTTTTGGAAAAGGACTTGTTGAATTTGACAGTAGTCAGGTTGAAGTCAATACGGTTCACAATCCGGTTCTTCCTACGTATTATGGGAAAGGAAATTGGGATTTATTCTAATCATAAAACAACCCCATTCACTATCAAAAAAAGGTGAATGGGGTTATTTTTTTTATAAAAGACCTTTCAATCGTTGATACTCTTCCGGTGTATTTGCATTGGTCATCTCCTCTTCATAAGTGGGAATGACTAATTCAATATCATTATTCATTAACGTTTTTAATGGAGAGGAATATCCCCAACTCAAAAACTCTAATAATTTACCGTAGGCTTTCGGTTCCCAAATACAAATTAATGGTTCTGGAAACTTCATGGTGGGACTCTTAAAAGTAGTCGCCAACTTCTGAGAGTTCCTCGATTGTACTAATTGATTGATCGAATTGACACTCAATAATGGTAAATCACATGCAACCACCAACCAAGCCGAATTAGGATCACTTTGGAGTGCAGATAAGATTCCGCCTAAAGGTCCTAACCCTAAAAACTTATCCTCCAACTGTTCAACCTCAGCATATTTGTCTTTTTTATCAGCAACAGACACAAAAACCTCTTCACAATATTGAGATAGTAGATCATAAGAATACTTCCACTGAGGTAGACCATGGTAATCTAACATGGCTTTATCTTCACCCATCCTAGTACTTTTACCACCCACCAATACCAAACCTTTTAATTGAGGCTTAACTTCAATATGTGATAAAATAAATGAAGTAATACCTTCCAAATCTGATGCTAAAAAAGTAGGTAAATCAGCCAACTCAGGTTTAACAGTTAATAGCTCATTGGGAATAGTTTGGTTACTTTCTTTAAATACAACGCCAATCGGATCTTTTATGTCTTCAACTTGTTCGATTAAAGAACTTCGATTATCAATAAACAGTAATTGCTGCTGACCTTTAAAATAGTTTCCATTGACGAATGTAATTGCACAATCTCTGAAGTAGGTTCTCAATTCAAATGCAGGAGTTGATACAGAAACATCAAACCTTTTGAACCCTGTATGATCATTATTATCAAAGATTTCTCCACTAATAAAAGGTACTTGCCCTTTGACTACCTTTTGATCTAAGAGTCCTACTTTTAGTGAAGGTAACTCTCTGAAAATATGCACGACAAACTCACGAATAGCATTGCTATCTACTCCCATTATGGCAATCTCATTGACACCATAATTCCCTATTTCTCTCTGTGATATTTTGGCTTTTTTCTGACGTTTCATCTATCTATTAAAATCCGATTTACCGCCTGTTTTGTGCATTAACTTTGTTTCTTTGATAACAATATCATGCGAAAGTGCCTTACACATATCATAAATCGTTAAAGCTGCAACGCTTGCACCTGTTAAGGCTTCCATTTCCACCCCAGTTTTTGAAGTAACAGACGCTGTACTTTTAATAGTAATTTCTGTTTCGGAAGACCAATCAATTTCTATGTTACACTTATCCAAAGGGAGTGGATGACAAAGAGGAATTAAATCCGATGTCTTTTTGGTTCCCATGATACCTGCAATCATCGCTGTTTGAAAAATCGACCCTTTCTTTGTCGAATTATCTTGACCTTGAATCTGAAGTGCCACTTCTTTTGGAAAGCTTATAACAGTTTGAGCAATCGCTATTCTTTTCGTTACACTTTTACCTCCCACATCTACCATAGAAGGGTTTCCTTCCTCATCAAGATGGGTCAAGGTATTGTTTTTTTCTTCTTCTTTTTTCATTCTTAAGCTTTCTATAAGTAATTTCGAAGTCCAATTTCTAAAGAAACAAACTACTATGCAAAATCAATTGATAGAACCATTAGAAGTTGACCAAATAATTAGTCAGGTCGCTTTAAAAACAGAGGTAATAACGGTTTCACTTTCAGAAGCAATAGGTAAAGTATTGGCAGAAGCTATTCATGCAGATCGTGATTTCCCTCCATTTAACCGAGTGGCTATGGATGGAATAGCCATTAATTATAATGCAATTGAAAAAGGAAAGCATCAGTTTAAAATTGAAGGTGTTCAGGCTGCAGGAAGTCCACAAATGACACTTCAGGACACTGAAAATTGCTTGGAAGTGATGACAGGTGCCATGTTACCTGAAAATGCAGATGTAGTAATCCCTTATGAGTGGACACAAAAAGAAGGCGACGCAATGATCGTTGAAGACTTCAACAATATTCAGTCTTTTGGCAACATCCATAAACAAGGAAATGACCAAAAAGAAGGTGATCTACTACTTGAAAGTGGTACTCCTATTACATCAGCTGAAATTGGATTATTAGCTACGGTTGGTAAATATGAAGTAAAGGTATACGCAAAACCAAAAGTGGCCATTATCGCCACTGGTGATGAATTAGTAAATATTGAAGACACTCCTGCTCCTCATCAGATCAGAATGTCAAATTGCTTTACGATTCAAAGCCGATTACAAGAAGAAGGATTAGATTCTAAAATCTTTCATCTTAAAGATGATTATGAGCGTTTAAAACAAGCGATACAGTCACTTTTTGAAGAATATGATATTTTTGTATTCAGTGGTGGCGTTTCAAAAGGAAAGTTTGATTATCTTCCAAAAGTATTTGAGGAATTGGGTGTTTCCAAGAAGTTTCACGGTGTTAAACAAAGACCAGGAAAACCTTTTTGGTTTGGGGTAACAGCTAAAAACCAACCTATTTTTGCATTACCGGGCAATCCTGTCTCAACTTATTTATGTACAAATAGGTATTTGATGCCTTGGTTATACAAACAAGAATGTATTAGTGCGCCTCTAGTGCAACAATACGCTACATTGGCGGATGAGTTTACTTTTAAGAAGCCACTTTCCTTCTTCTTACAAGTTAAAGCCCATTATGATGAAGACGGCAAACTTTGGGCACAACCTATTAAAGGTGGAGGATCAGGCGATATGACGAGCCTATTACAAGCCAATGCTTTCCTTGAATTACCAGGAGAAAAAAGTGATTTCTCTAAAGATGAAAAATTACCAATTTGGTTCTATAAAAAATAGATTATGAAATTAAGATTATTAGACAACAGCATCCGATTAAGATTGAATAAAGTCGATCTTGATACTCTTTATAATGAAGGTGAAGTTTGGACTGTTTCACAATTAGGAAAAACCTCTTTTGCTTATGGCGTCAAATCTGTAGAGCAAGGAGAGATGAGTGTTGACATGGAAAATAACCGCTTACAGTTCCACCTTAATGTTGAGCAAATCAACGAGTGGCATTCTACAAGTAAAGTAGGTTATTCTTCTGTTCAGAATAACGAAGATGGTTCTTCATTGAAATTATTGATTGAAAAAGACTTCAAGTGTCTGACTGATCGTGATGAAGACGAAAGCAACAACTTTGAAAATCCGAACAGTACTTGCTAGGCTCATCTTGTTTATTATAAATGAATAATCCACTCTTTACATTATGATAAAGAGTGGATTATTTTTTAATGAGGTCCTTTTTATTCTACATTCCACTTCTCAAGCCTTCTATTGCTTGATGCAATAAACTGTTTTCCATCAGGTAAAACAGCTATCACTTCATGACTTCCAAAATGTGTATAAGATTGTATTTTTTTCCCAGATTCAATATCCCATAAATCTAAATAACCCGTACTACTTGCAATAAAACGCTCACCATCGGGCAATAATGATATTGCTTTATGACTTCCTCTTTCCGTATATGAAAGTAACTTTTGTCCCGTTTCAACATCCCACAAATCCAAGTAACCGGTACTTCCGGCAATAAAACGTTCACCATCAGGCAAAACTACAATAGCTTCATGATTGCCAGACTTTGTATAGGTCTTCAACTTCTCGCCTGTCTCTACGTCCCATAAATCCAGATAACCTGTACTGCCTGCTACAAAACGTTTACCATCAGGTAAAACGGCTATTGCTTTGTGACTTCCCGATTTTGTATAGGTCAACAACTTTTCTCCCGTTTCAATATCCCATAAATCTAAATAGCCAGTACTACCGGCAATAAAACGTTTACCATCAGGTAAAATAGCAATTGCTTCATGACTACCGGATTTTGTGTAAGTCATCAACTTCTCTCCCGTCTCAATATCCCATAAATCTAAATAGCCAGTACTACCAGCAATGAAACGTTTACCATCTGGAAGAACGGCTATCGCTTTATGACTACCCCAATTCGTAAACGTTTTTACTTTTTCACCCGTCTCTACATTCCAAAGATCCAAAAAACCAGTACTACCAGCTATAAAGTGTTTACCATCAGGTAAAATGGCTATTGCCTCATGATCTCCAGTTTTGGTATAAGTGAAAATAGCGTCCGAGCCACGATCAAAGGCACATAATAGATAAACAAAAGAGAGTAAGACTAGTTTCTTGTACATTGTATAGCATTTAGAATTGAATGAATATTTTCAATATACACTTTTTCATAAAAAAATGAACCACATCAGAATTGATGTGGTCCATAAAAAATAACTAATACTCTATTCAATTTAAATTTACCTAATCTGTAATTACTTCATTAATAATGTGAATGATACCGTTTGAAGCTCCAACATTAGGTTGTGCGACTGTAGCACCTCCAATAGTGATTACGCCATCTACAACGCTTACCGTCAACATTGCACCACCAAGTGTTTCTACCATATCACCATCATTTAAGTCTGTTGATAATACCTTATTTGGCACCACATGATTTGCTAGAATAGCTGCCAATTGTTCTTTTGTCAATGAAATGTCACCTAATTTTGCGAAAGCAGCATCAGTTGGTGCTAATACCGTATATTCTGCTAACTCACCATCAACAAAATCTACATTAAAGTCAGATAATAACTCAGTAGTAGTTAACGCTCCAATTAATTCAGTAAAATCACCCGCTGTAATTGCCACATCCACGATTGTAGACGGTGTCAATACTTTATCGATTACATGTACAACACCATTGATTGCTTCAATATTAGCAATTTCTACCATTGCATCACCAATTTTCACCATTTCACCATCTAGCATTACTTCAAGACTTGTGTTGATTGATGTTTCAACTTTGCCGTTTTCTAAGGCACTAGAAAGTACTTTTGATGATACTACGTGATGCTGTAGGATTCTTTGTAATTCTTCTTCTGTAAAATCATCAAGATTGATACCTGCTTCTGTAAAAGCAGCATCTGTTGGTGCAAATACTGTAAGAGAATTTGTAGCTGTAGCAAAAGGAGCCACTAGTTTAGCTTTGTCTAATGCCGCCACTAAAGATGTGAAGTTATTGCTGATTGCGACTTGTGCAATAGTCAATGCTTGAGAAGGTACGATTACACTCTCAATACCATGAATTACACCATTATCGGCTTCAATATTTGGTGATCCTACTTTGGCACCACCAACCATTACGTTACCACCTGAAATTTCAACTTCAAGTTTTGTTCCTGCTAATGTTGTTAACATGTCTCCATTATTTAAGTCTGTAGACATTAATTTTCCTTCGACAACGTGATGCTTCAGTAAAATATCAAGTGCTTCTGCTGATAAATCATCGAAAGAAGAAATTCCGTTGTTAGCTGCTAAAAGTTGTGTAAAGGCCGCGTTTGTTGGTGCAAATACTGTGTATTCTTTCGTTGCATCTGCAAATGTACCTACTAAGTTTGCTGAACCTAATGCGGTTACAAGTGTAGAGTAATCACTTGCAGAAGACGCTACATCGGCAATAGTGTTTGTTGGAAGGTTTGTGATTGGCGGAGTGTCATCATCTTCGTTACATGACGTGATTGAAAATAGAATTGAGAGGACGAATAAAAGTTTTGCTAAATCTAAAGTTTTCATCTCATTTAAGATTTTATGGTTGAAAATTCAGACTTATAAATTTTGTGTAACTATTTTTTGTTTAAACAAATTCAAAAATTATTAAACAAAATAACCTCAAACGTGAATCCAACACCCTCAATTTCGGGGTTTTTGATATCAAAATAAGGGTAAATAAGACATTTACTCCCTTGAAAAAAATTTCAAAAAATAGAACAACACGAAATGTTAAAACAAAGTTTAGTTAAACAAAGTTCCTTGATTTGTTAATTTTTTAGCTTAAAAACAAAAAATCCACTCAACATAATTGCGAGTGGATTTTTCATTTTATTCATAATCTATAGAATAATGAAGACCAATATTCTCATGCCTTCCTTTTGCTCCTGTTATAATGAGGTAAGTAATGGTAATCATATTCCTCAACTCACATAAAGGTTGAGAAATGACTGTCTTTTTATAAAGTGCTTCAGTCTCCTCATAAATAAGTCCAGTTCTTGTAAATGCCCTTTTGAGACGTTCGTCAGATCTAACAATTCCAACATAATTGGACATTACTCTTTGTAAATCACTTCTGGATTGAGAAATCAAAACCATTTCCTCTGGTACTGTAGTACCATCTTTGTTCCATTCGGGGATACCTTTTTTCCAATCTGTCTTATCGATCAGCTGAATTGCAGTTTCAAAAGCTTCATGGGCATAAACAGCTGCTTCCAATAAAGAATTTGAAGCTAGACGATTTGCACCATGTAAACCTGTACAAGTACATTCGCCACAAGCTAATAAGTTATTGATGCTTGTTTCTGCTTTAGTATTGACTACAATTCCACCACATAAATAATGTGATGCGGGTGCAACAGGGATAAAATCTTTTGTGATATCAATCCCCATATCCAAGCAAGTCTTATAAATAGAAGGAAAATGCCCTTTGAGTTCTTCTTCATCAATTAAGGTAGCGTCCAACCACACATGATCTTTCCCTTCCTTCTTCATTTCCGAGTCAATCGCTCTTGCCACCACATCCCTTGGGGCTAGAGAACCACGCTCATCATATTTTTTGACAAAGTCTTTCCCTTTACTATTTCTGAGTATTGCACCTGCTCCCCTCATTGCTTCCGTAATTAAGAAAGCATTTCCTTCATGGCCTCTTTGATACAAAGCTGTAGGATGGAATTGTACAAACTCCATATGATTTACTTCCCCTTTTGCTCTGTAGGTCATTGCAATACCATCACCTGTCGCAACACTTGGATTGGTCGTTGTATTATATACTTGTCCAATACCACCGGTCGCTAAAAGAGTTACTTTAGAAAGAATTGTTTCAACTTCACCAGATGTTTTATTGAGAGCATAAATCCCATAGCATTGTGTATCCTTTCTATACCTTGTTACATCTTCACCGAGATGATGTTGAGTAATCAGGTCCACTGCATAATATTCCTGCAAAATCTCTACATTATCGTAGCTCTTAATTGCGTTCAACAATGCTCTTTGAATCTCTTGCCCTGTTACATCTTTGAAATGTAGAATACGGTGATCTGAATGACCTCCTTCTTTGGCTAGATTGTATTCACCATCTTCAGACTTATCAAATTGAGTCCCCCAATTAATAAGTTCTCTGATTCTGTCAGGACCATTTTCAACGACCAACTTCACTACCTCTTCATTATTGATATGTGAACCGGCTACTAATGTATCTTTGATGTGTTTCTCGTAAGAATCGTCTGCATCAATTACAGCAGCGATTCCTCCTTGTGCATATCTGGTATTACTTTCAAAAGGATCATCTTTTGTGATCAAGCAAATCTTTGGGTGATGATTTTTACTTTGAAAGTGTTCGCACAGTTTCAAAGCGTAGCTGAGACCTGCAATACCAGAACCCACGATTAGAAAATCAACTTTCTTCATGGACTGTATTAAAAAAATTAAAGCTGTTTATTAAAGTAGAAGTAAAAATATACTTCACTACTTATAACAAACAGCTTTAATCAAGGTTTATGATAACTCAAACATTCTCTCGATTGAGCCTATTGCTTTAAGTCGGATGTCTTCTGGAACATCAACTTCTGGATATTCATATTGTAAACAATTGTATACTTTTTCTAAAGTATTCATTTTCATGAAATGGCACTCAGAACAAGCACAAGTATTATCTTCTTTTGAAGGGGCTGGAATTAAGTTTTTATGAGGAACAGCTTCTCTCATTTTATGTAAAATTCCTGCTTCAGTAGCTACAATATAAGCATCTGCTTCATCATTTTGCACATACTTCAACAACGCAGCTGTTGAACCAACGAAGGAAGCTACTTTTAATAAAGGCATTTCTGATTCTGGGTGAGCAATGATTTTTGCATGAGGATATTCCTTATGTAAATCAAGTATTTTCTCTAATGCAAATGCCTCGTGTACCACACATGCTCCGTCCCATAATAACATATCACGACCAGTTTCTTTCATGATATATTTACCAAGGTTACGGTCTGGTGCGAAGATAATTTTTTCGTCTTCTGGAAGACTATTGATGATTTTTAGTGCATTTGTAGAAGTAACTGTAATGTCAGTGTAAGCTTTTACTTCTGCTGAGGAGTTGATATAAGTAACAACGGTATGATCAGGGTGTTTCTTTACAAAATCACCAAATTCTTCTGCTGGTGCAGCTTCCGCTAATGAACAACCTGCTTTAAAGTCAGGTAAAATCACCTTCTTATTTGGATTGATGATTTTTGCTGTTTCAGCCATAAAGTGCACGCCTGCAAATAAAATAATATCAGCGTCTGTATCCGCTGCTTTTTGTGCTAGTGC
Organism: Flammeovirga sp. OC4; assembly: GCF_000812565.1. GTDB lineage: Bacteria > Bacteroidota > Bacteroidia > Cytophagales > Flammeovirgaceae > Flammeovirga. The sequence continues at coordinate 98,806 of NZ_JTAM01000005.1, forward strand.
TAAACTGTCCCCAACAAAATCTGCCAAATCTTGAATCTCAGCATCTTGATAATAATGTGCCAAAAAAACAGCGTTTTTTTCTTCTTTCAAACGTGTAATTTCAGCCTTAAGATCGGTGGGGTTATTGTCCATCACATCGATAAAACCCAACTGATCTGCTCTATCTTTAAGCTCTTGTGTAAGCATTTTCATTAAATCTACGGTATTTTTAACGGCGTAAAGTTAATGAAACTTTGGGAATAGAGAGATTTTAATTGTGTAAAAATTAAACTAAGGAACTAAATTTTTGGACATTTCTTACAATGCTTCCCTTTTCGTTTATATTTCTTACAGCAGTTCTTTTTCTTACAAGTAACCTCTGAACTCAATTCGTCTCCTTCTACTGAAAGCATATCAAGTAACTGCTTACTTGTTGTAGATAAAAAAATAGGATCTTGTTGAATCATAGTTTAATTTATTTAGATTAATTCTACTTAACAGCTGCAATATAAATGATTAATTAGATTAAATCTAAATTAAAAAGGATTTTTTTGTGAATACTTATAACCTTTTAAAGGGGAAGTAGAAAGTTTTAGCATAGGTACAACACTTTAAAAAGGGGAATTGATCAAAGAAAAAACACATCCCGCTTTAAAATGTATCATTAATAAACAAAATATTCTACTATATTGAACAATGGTGCTTATTTTATAATTAATGTTATTTTTTTACGCATCAAGAAAATATAGTCGTCATTTTCACACCTTTCGATAAAATTCATTTGTATGATTCTGACATTTCTATATTTTTGTGACATTCGCAATTTTTTTGACGGCAATTTACTTTAAGAAGGAACGTGGAAAACGAGCAATCAACAAATAGTTCAGATAATAATGGCAATAAAGTAGTTCACATTGATGGTATGTACCAAAACTGGTTCTTGGATTATGCATCTTATGTAATCCTAGAGAGAGCGGTACCTAGTATTTATGATGGGCTAAAACCTGTACAGAGAAGAATTCTTCATGCTATGAAAGAATTGGACGATGGCAGGTTCAATAAGGTGGCAAATATCATTGGTTCTACCATGCAGTATCACCCTCACGGTGATGCTTCTATTGGTGATGCCATTGTACACTTGGGACAAAAAGAACTCCTTATCGAAACACAAGGTAACTGGGGTGACATCAGAACAGGTGACAGTGCAGCGGCACCAAGATATATTGAAGCAAGGCTTTCTAAATTTGCTTTAGAGGTAGTTTTCAATCCCAAAACAACGGATTGGCAACTTTCTTATGATGGTAGAAAGAAAGAACCAATTAACCTTCCTGTTAAATTCCCATTATTACTGGCTCAAGGTGTTGAAGGTATTGCGGTGGGTTTGGCAACGAAGATTATGCCTCACAACGTCAAGGAACTGATTAAAGGTTCTATTGACATCCTGAAAGGTAAGAAAGTCAACCTTGTTCCTGATTTCCCTACGGGTGGTTTGGCAGATTGTTCCAACTATAATAATGGTCTGAAAGGTGGTAAAGTTCGTTTGAGAGCAAGAATTGAGTCACCGGATAGTAAGACGTTATTGATCAAAGAGATTCCGTTTACTTGTACGACTTCAAGTTTGATTGATTCCATCATTAAAGCCAATGATCAAGGAAAAATCAAAATCAAGAAAGTAATCGACAACACTGCTCAGGAAGTGGAAATCGAGGTACAATTGGCAAATGGCCAGTCTCCAGACGTAACAATTGCCGCACTTTATGCCTTTACAGATTGTGAAGTTTCTATTTCTCCCAACTCATGTGTGATTGTGGATGAGACTCCTGTATTTATGGGAGTGGAAGAAATTCTTAAAAACGATACGGATCATACTGTAAACCTTCTTGAAGCAGAGCTAAAGATCAAGAAAGGGGAATTACAGGAGAAAATTCTATTCAGTTCATTAGAGAAAATCTTTATTGAAAATAGAATCTACAGAGATATTGAAGAGTGTGAAACTTGGGAAGCGGTTTTAGAAACAATTGATACAGGTTTGAACCCTTACAAACCAAGCTTCTATAGAGAAATCACTCAAGATGATATTATTCGTTTGACTGAAATCAAAATTAAGAGAATCTCTAAGTTTGATACGTTCAAGGCGGATGAGCTATTAAAAAACTTATTAGATGAATTAAAAGAAGTAGAATACAACCTTGAGCATATCATTGAGTTTGCTATTTCATACTTCACTAATCTTCTTAAAAAATACGGAAAGGATCATGAGCGTTGTACTGAATTGACAACTTTTGATACGATCCAAGCTTCTAAAGTAGCGGCCAACAATGCCAAACTTTATGTCAATAAGAAAGAAGGATTTATCGGTTACAACCTCAAACGTCAAGATGGTGTAGAGGAAGTGATGGACTGTTCTGATATTGATAATATTATTGTATTTAGAAATACGGGTGAATATGTGATCACAAAAATCGGAGAGAAGAAATTTGTGGGTAAAAACATTATTCATGCGGAAGTCTATGTAAAAGGTGACGAAAGAAAGGTATATAATGCCATCTACCTTGATGGTGCGACAGGCATTACAAGAGTAAAACGTTTCCAAGTACCGAGTTTTACAAGAGACAAAGAATACAATGTTACAAAGGGTACACCTAAGTCGAAAGTGACTTACTTTACCTCCAACCCTAACGGTGAGGCAGAAATTGTAGGCGTTTCATTATCACCTAACTGTTCTGCAAAAGTAAAATCGTTTGAATATGATTTTGCTGATTTGGAGATTAAAGGCAGAAGCTCTCAAGGTAATATCTTAACGAAATATCCTGTAAGAAGAGTCACATTGAAACGTGAAGGTGTATCTACTCTTCCTGCCATTGACCTTTGGTACGATGATGCTGTTGGCGTATTAAATAAAGACGAAAACGGTAAGTACTTAGGTAAATTCAAAGATGAAGATCGTATCATTGTTTTCTATGAAGACGGTGAGTACGAGTTAACCAACTTTGAAGTGACGAATCGTTATGAGGCCAAGAAGGTAGTATTGATTGAGAAATTCCTTCCATACAAAGCCATTTCTGCTGTTCATTATGATACTAATAATAGACAATATTATATCAAGCGTTTCCATATCGAAACGTCTACCATGAACAAACGCTTTAAGTTTATCAACGAAGCCAATGCTTCAAGATTACTTCTAGTCACTACTCAACTTTCTCCTGATGTAGAATTGAAATACACTAACGGTAGAAAACGAGAGAAAACAAAAGTGAACTTGAAAGAGTTTGTAGAAGTGAAAGGCTGGAAAGCACTAGGTAATAAACTCCCTTACGATAAAGTAACAGATGCCAAATTACTTTCTGCGGATGACCCGGTTGATACTTCGGATCAAAACAGTAAGCCTTCTGAAAAGAAAGATGACAACAACGATGAAGGAAGAGATTCTTTGAAGTTGTTCTAAAAATAAAAAACGACTGAACAGATAATTGTTCAGTCGTTTTTGTTTCAAGAATATCCAATATCGTAATGAATTGAAAATACACCCATGATTGAAAATTAAATTAGAAAAGGAAGAATAATTACTCACTCAACCCTTCCGGCAAACTCTTCTTAGGATTTAAATTCCCTTTTTTCTTCATATCATTCACTAAAGAAATAAAGTTTCCTTTCCCTTCTGAAAGTTGCCCAACAGCTTTATCTACATCCCCTTTTGTGGCATTAATTTTCTTTTGAAGATCCAACATCGTTTCTACAAAACCTCTTGCTTTATCATAAATTCTAGTCGCATGTTTGATGATATCTTCAATATTTTTTTGTTGATGCTCATTTCTCCAAAGTTCTTCTATCACTTTAAGCGTCGCCATTAAAGTGGTTGGACCAACGATCACTACTTTTTTATGATAAGCATAATCCCAAAGTGCGTCATCTTCTTGTAATGCCACCAAAAACGCAGGTTCGATTGGGATAAACATCATGACATAATCCAATGTTTGAATTCCCTCTAATTGTTGGTAATTACGCTTTGCCAGCTCATCAATATGGCTTTTCAGAGCACGTATATGTAATTGTATTTCGTGCTGTTGCTCTATCTTATCTTCAGCGTTTATAAAACGTTCGTAAGCATTTAAAGATACCTTTGAATCGACTATAATTTGCTTTCCTTCAGGGTAATTGATGATAACATCAGGCTTCTGTAAATCTCCCTCTTCTGTTCTGTAAGTTGGCTGAACGAGGTACTCATGCCCTTCTCTTAGTCCTGATTTTCTTAATACAGAGTCCAAGATCATTTCCCCCCAATCCCCTTGTGTTTTGGTATCTCCTTTTAAGGCTTTCGTTAAGTTTTGAGCATCCTGGGAAATTTGATTATTCAATTCTCTCAACATCTTCAATTCCGTTCTTAAAGAAGAGCGTTCATTGGATTCTTTACCATAACTGTCCTCAATCTTTTTCCTAAAGTTTTCAATTTGATCCTTAAAAGGGTTCAGTACCAAATCTAGGTTACTTCTATTTTGTTGAGTGAATTTATGGGTGTTTTCTTCAAAAATACGTTGGGCAAGGTTTTCAAATTCCTTCTTGAAATGTTGATTAAGTTGTTGTACTTCGTGATTTTGCTTCCCTAATTTTTCTTCCAAGAAAGTAAGCTTCTCTTGTAATACAGCTACATCATTTTTAAGAGTTGAGTTCTCTTCACTCAAGGTCAAATTTAAATTTTCCAACTCTAATTTCCCTTGTTGAACCACTTCTAGTGTACCTTTATTTTTAGCATCTGTGCTTACAACTAGATCATAACTCGTTCTGAGGTCTTTCAATTGGCCTTGAACTTCCACTAATTTAGTGGACTTCTCTTCCACTCTAACTTTAGAAGTATTAATTTCAACTGAAAGCTGATTATTTTTGGTCTTTAATTGCTCCAATTCGGCCTTCAATTGTTCTTGATTTTGATTGAGCTTTAGACGTTCCTTTACCTCTAATCTAAATCTAGCTTCCTCATTTGCGTATTTTTGACGGTAATAAAAATACACAAAGCAGGCCCCAATCATTAAGCCTAAAAAAAATACAATAATGAGTAATATGATAACGGAAGTCTCTAACTGCATAACCTTTTGAACAATCGTTTTGATAAAGTTTACACGAAGTTAGTAGAAATAGAGTATTACAGAAAACGAATTTAATTTAAGAAAGTAAGAGTTTATAGTGAAGTTACTTATTCTCAACACTTCAAATAGTTTGCAATTCTATTTTATTTCAGAAAAAATGTTTTTAAATTTTAATCAAATAATCAAACATTATTATTAAACAGTTTGATCAACCCATTGACATTAACACTTACAACCCTATAATTTAACTACTCAATACTAAAAATGAGAAAATTCATACTATTATTATTCTGCTTTGTCCCTCTGTTTTCATTTGCACAAATGGACTCATTAGTCATGATCAATGGAGACATTATTGTTGGTGAAATAAAAAGCATGGATAGAGGTGTCATTGAAATTGAAACCGATTATTCAGATTCTAACTTTAAAATAGAATGGGAAGGTATACAAAGCATGGTTTGTAATACAGACTTTATGGTCACCCTTTCGAATGGAAAAAGGGTCAGCGGTAAGATAGTATCGAATGACCCCGAATCTTTCCAGATTGTTTCCGATGAAGAAGGCACTCTTGATGTCGATCCGAATGATATTGTTTATCTAAAGTCAGTAGAAAAAACATTCTTAAGTAAACTTTCGGCCAGTATAGACCTCGGTTATAGTTATGCAAAAGCGAATAACCTCTCACAACTTAACGGTTCTGCTTTTATAGGTTACAATACCAAAAGGTGGGCACTCTCGCTTAGTTTAAATAGCCTACGGTCAACACAAGACAATGTGGACGCTATCGAAAGAAATGACGGTACGCTTACGGGAAATTATTTCCTGCCTTATGGTTTTTATGGAACGGCCGACTTCAGATACCTTACCAATACTGAACAATCCATACAACTACGTACCACTACTTCATTGGGTATTGGTAAATACATTATCCATACCAATGCAGCGTATTGGGGTTTCTCTACCGGAGCATCGTTCTTGAATGAAACATTTAGTCAGACAACAGATGAAAACGGAGATCCCTTCACCAAACCTTCCAACAATAGTGCTGAATGGTACATTGGTACAGAAATCAACTTATTTGACACGGGTGACCTATCCTTTAATACCAACGCCAGAGGTTCAAGAACATTAAGTGGTGGAGATCGTTGGCGTGCTGATGTTGGAGCAAATGTAAAATATGACCTTCCTTATGATTTTTATGTTAAAGCAGGTTACAATATGAACTACGATAGTCAGCCAGCAGAAGCAGGTAAAGAAGTCGATTACCAATATTCTTTTGGTTTTGGGTGGGAATTGTAAGATTTTACAGAAAAGTATCCTTTTTCGTTTTTAAAAAAAGCTTGAGATGTATTATTTTGTGGGACAACTTACAAAAGCAGAATGACTGAAAAGATTTTTTTAAATAAAGTTAGCAAACGAAGGAAAATACTTGTAGGGTTAGTTATTACACTTTTACTACTGAATCTTTTGCAACTGTACTTAAGGTCTGATAATACTTCACATCTTCAAGATCGAGTCCAAAGTAAAAATGTGGAGCTCGTTTTGACCTATACAAAATTGGATTCTATTTCAACAGAGTTGAATAAACAGATTCAAATTCTTGATCTTATGAACGAGGATATTGACTCTCTTACTCGTATAAAAAATTCTCTTGAAATGGAGAAAAAAGAGCTTAGATCCATACAGCTAATCGAAGAGAACCGCTATAACCAAATTAAAAGTAAGGTCAGTGTTTATGAAGGTATTTTGAAAAGAAGGGATTTACAAATTACTTCTCTCAAAGATGTTAATGACTCTTTGACTTCAGAAAATCAATACCTCGTTCAACAAAAAAATACTTTAACAACACAAATTGATTCGTTACAAGAACACCAAGGTGAACTTGAAAAAATCATTGATGATGCAAAAGCATTAAGAGCATACAATATCACAATTTGGGGAGGTAGTAAGAAGCACCGATTAAAAGAAGGTATATCATTTAAGAGAAAAAGCACTTCACAAGTCGCTATCCGTTTTAAACTTTCACCTAATAATTTAATCCAAGAAGAAAATAAAGATATATTCCTCTGCTTAATTGATGAAGAGGGTGCTACTATTTACAACCCCGATAATCAAATCAAGTTCTTTAGATTAAAAGGATCTGATGAAAACCGTTTTTACACTTGTAAAAAAACGCTTTCTTATCAAAATGACTTGCAAAATGTGGAACTGATTTATGAGTCTGAAAACCTACTCAATAGGGGAGATTACAGTGTGAATTTATACTGTGATGGTGAGCTTTTAGGAGAATCTTCTTTCTCTATCCTATAGCCTTTTTAAGGTTGAGAACACATTTCTGGTTTATTTTTAAAACAAAGCCTTTTTTTTGGTACTTTTTCCCTATTTTTCTCACTTAGGTTATAGAAAGCAATAGATTTTTAGCAAATTTGAAACTTTAGATACTACATACATTTTTTATTATTCCATGAGAGCAAATACTTATAAAGAAATTCCTGAAAATAAGCCCCAGCATGCTCCTAAAGTTTCCAATTCAAAATGGGTAAAAAAGCTGTCTAAATTAAAATTTATTTCCAGTACAAATGATGATGAGAATAGCAGATATATTCAGAAAATTCTTTTCGTAACGTTCTTGGGAATTCTTTATATCGCTAATGGATTTCAAGCTGAAAAGTCACATTTAAGAATCAACAAACTGGAGAAGTCTGTTGAAAAACTAAGAGTAGAATACAGTACGCTTAAATATGATTTTATCAATGAAAGTAAGCGTTCCAAAATTGAAGAAAGAGTAGCTCCTTTGGGGTTGGTGCCTATGGAAAAGGCTCCGATTGTAATTTCAGTATCTGATTTAGAAGATCATTAATTTTTTATATAGATGGGAATTAGAAATTCCATATTACTACGTGTAAGGTTTGCATTTTTATTGATTGTGGTCATGGCCGCTGCAATTCTTGTGCGTATTTCAGATTTACAGTTTGTTGAAAAAGACAAATGGGAAAAAGCTGGCAAAGCGAACAGAGTAAAAGTAAGACGAGTGGATGCCACAAGGGGTAATATCCTTGCTGATGATGGTAGCTTAATGGCTACTTCTATTCCTTTCTACAAACTTGCTTTTGACCCTTGTGTCTCCAACGATAGCATTTTCAATAATGGCATTGATTCTTTGAGCTATTTGCTATCAAGGTATTTCAAAGAAAAAAGTGCTGCTGAGTATGATAGCTTATTAAGAAAAGCAAGAAGGAAGAAAAGAAGATACTTGATCCTTAGCCATAAACTGGTGAAGCATCAGGATAAAAAACATATTGATAACTGGCCTATTTTCCGTCAGGGAAGACATACGGGTGGTTTAATTTTCACGAAATACGAAAAACGATTCAGACCTTTTGAAGAGTTAGGCCGAAGAACTATCGGATTTATCAGTAAAGATGAAAAAGCACAATTTACAGGTAGAGGCCTTGAATTTAGTTTCAATAAGGATTTAGCTGGTACTGATGGTGAAGCTTTGTTCCAAAGAGTGTCTGGCAACCAATGGAAACCGCTTGATGATGGTGCACAAGTCAGAGCTGAAAATGGTTTGGATATTCAAACCACCATCAACATGGATATTGAGGAACACGCTCATAAAGTACTTGAAAAGGCATTGATCGATAATGAAGCGAACTTCGGTACGGTATTGTTGATGGAGGTTAAAACGGGAGAAATCAAAGCCATCGTCAACCTTGGTAAAAACTCTAAAGGTGAATACGTAGAAGATTTCAACTATGCTATTCAAGGTGTAATGGAACCCGGTTCTACTTTCAAGAGTGCTTCCATGTTAGCATTACTAGAGGAATTTGATCTTAATTTAGATGATTCTGTCAATACCGGGGATGGTAAATATATGTTCTATGATGAATGTATCATGACCGATGCTCACTATAATGGTTTCGGTATGCTTTCAGTGGAAGAGGTGATTGAAAAGTCATCCAACATTGGTATTTCTAAATTGGTTTTCAAGTATTTCAGAGAAGATCCAGACCGCTTTATGCATTACTTGGACCGCTTTAACTTAACCTCTACCATTGGTTTCCAAATGGAAGGTGAAGGAAAACCAAATATCAACCGTCCTGGCGACCCTAATTGGTCAGGCTGTTCTCTTCCTTGGATTTCGATTGGATACGAAGTAGAAACTTCACCACTTCAAATGCTTACTTTCTATAATGCCATTGCCAATGATGGAAAAATGGTAGCACCAAGAATTGTAAAAAGAGTATTGAGAGGAAATGATGTAGTTGCTGAATATGGTGTTAGAACACTTAATAAAAAAATCAGTTCTGATAGATCTCTAAAAGCAATGCAAGGGATGCTGAAAAAGGTTGTTGAAAGTGGTACAGCAAGAAAAATCAATACAACAGAATTTGAAATTGCTGGTAAAACAGGTACTACTCAAAAAGTAAAACAAGGTGCTTACACCAAAAACTACTTCACTTCATTTGTAGGTTACTTCCCTGCCGATGCTCCAAGATATTCTATGATTGTAGCCATTGATGAACCGAAGGGTGCCAAAAGATATGGTGGTGATGTTTGTGCCCCAGTTTTCTTAGACATTGCTGAAGTGGTTTATGCAAGAACAACAGAAAGAGATATTCATTTTGTAGACAACGAAAACGCAAAGGCTTTTCCATATATAAAAGCAGGAAATTATAACGATTTATTACTACTGTCAGATGCTTTTGATATTCAACAAGTATCAGAAAATACATCGCAGTGGGTAAAAACAAAAGTCCAGGGTGATACTATTGCCTGGGTCAATGCTACGGTCAGGAAAGGAAGAATGCCTGATGTAAGAGGTATGACATTGAGAGATGCCATGTATCTTATAGAAACGGAAGGTGCTACAGTACACTCTTCTGGAAATGGCCGTGTGGTACAGCAGTCCATCACACCGGGCGGAAGAATAAATAGTAGAACGAACGTCTATCTCAAACTACAATAAATCAAACTTAAATTGAAGAGAATTAAAAAAATATCGGAATTACTAAAAGGGATAGAATATGACCTTGTACAAGGCGATTTAAACCAAGAGGTAACAGGTATTGAACTGGATTCAAGAAAATTGCAAGATGGAAATCTTTTCGTAGCCATTAAAGGTAACGTTATGGATGCACATCAATTTATCCCCAAAGCAATTGACCTTGGAGCCAAAACTGTATTAATCGAAGACATTCCGGAGGAATTACATGAAGGAATCAACTATATCAAAGTAAATAGTACTGCGCAGAGTGTAGGCTTATTGGCCTCCAATTACTATGATAACCCATCAGAGAAAATTAAAGTAGTGGCCATTACTGGTACTAATGGCAAGACCACGGTTGTGACTTTGCTTCAAAACTTATTTATGAAGCTAGGCTACAATACGGGGGCTTTGACTACTATTGAAAATAAAATTAATGAGGAAATTATTCCCACAAAGCTGACCACGCCTGATCCCGTCACTTTACAGTACTTACTGCATGAAATGGTAAAGAAAAACTGTTCTTACTGCTTTATGGAGGCAAGTTCACATGCTATTGTGCAGGGCAGATTGAATGGTATAGACCTTACTGGTGCCATTTTCAGTAATATCAGTCATGATCACCTTGACTATCATGGCACTATGAAAGAGTATATCAATGCCAAGAAAAGGCTGTTTGATACACTTCCTAAAAGTGCTTTTGCATTAGTGAATATCGATGACAAAAGAGGTAATGTAATGTTGCAGAACTGCAAAGGAAAACATTACACTTACGCTTTGCACACTATGGCCAATTATAAAGGCAAACTGATTGATAACACATTTGAAGGAATTCAGATGGAAGTTAATGGTCAAGAAGCGTGGTTCCAGTTAATTGGTTCTTTTAATGCTTACAATGTACTTTCGGCATTTGCTACAGCTTCATGTTTGGGTGAAGATGAAATGACAACCTTACAAGCACTGTCTGAGTTACGCCCAGCCAGAGGTCGTTTTGAGCAAATTGTTTCTAAAAATAATATCAGAGGTATCATTGATTACGCTCATACACCCGATGCTTTAGAAAATGTATTGGAAACCATTCGCGATATCAGAGAAGAAGGAGAAAGAATCATTACCGTTGTAGGTTGTGGTGGTGACCGTGATGCGGCAAAGCGTCCTGTTATGGCAAAAACTGCAGCAATGTTAAGCGACCTAGTGTTTCTTACGTCTGATAATCCAAGAACGGAAGATCCTGAAGAAATACTAGAACAGATGGAAGAAGGTATCTCTCCTACTCAAGCCAAAAGAACATCTGTTGTTGTCGATAGAAAAGAAGCTATTGCAAAAGCCGTTGAGATGGCCGAACCAAGAGACATTATTTTGGTGGCTGGAAAAGGGCATGAAACTTATCAGGAAGTCAATGGTGTGAGACATCACTTTGACGACAAAGAGGAATTGTTCCTCGCTTTAAAAAAATAATTAGTGCGGTAAAAAAAATAGAACATGTTATATCACTTATTCGAATTTCTACATGATAAATACGATATGATGGGCGCCGGTCTCTTTAGGTACATTACTTTCAGAGCAATGATAGCGACAATCTTATCGATGGCATATATTGGTATTTTTGGTAAACCGATCATCCAAAAATTACAAAAATTACAGATGGGAGAGATTGTCCGTAATCTTGGATTAGCGGGACAAATGGAAAAGCAAGGAACACCTACAATGGGTGGTATCATTATTATTGGCGCTGTAGTATTCCCTGTTTTATTAGTTGCAGATTTAACCAACGTCTATATTCAGTTGCTTTTAACCACTATTTTATGGACAGGAGCTATTGGCTTTTTAGATGATTATTTAAAAAGAGTAAAGAAAAACAAAGACGGTTTAAGTGGTAAGTTCAAGATTATTGGTCAAGTAGGATTAGGCTTGATTGTCGGCATTACATTAGTGAGTAATTCTGATGTAAAAGTGCGTCAATTCTCTGAAAACCTTGATAAATCTAAACCTATCGTGAAATTACAAGAAGGAGTTGATTACCAAGATGTGCAGTCGCTTGAAACTACAGTTCCTTTCTTAAAACACAATACATTAAATTATTCCCAACTATTACATAGCGAATCCATTTCACACATCGCTTATGTTTTGTTGGTCATTTTTATCATTACAGCCGTTTCAAATGGTGCCAATATCACTGATGGTTTAGATGGTTTAGCGGCAGGAACCTCAGCGATTATTGCTACGGCCCTCGCCATATTTGCCTACCTTTCTGGTAACATTATTTTCTCGAACTACTTGAACATCATGTACATTCCTAACTCTGGTGAAATTTCCATTTTCGCCACTGCATTAGTGGGTGCGTGTGTTGGTTTCTTATGGTACAATACCTTCCCTGCTCAAGTTTTTATGGGTGACACAGGTAGTTTGGCCTTAGGTGGTGTCATTGCCTCTTTAGCGATTGTATTGAGAAAAGAGTTGATGATTCCATTATTATGTGGTGTTTTCTTAATCGAAAACCTGTCTGTAATTATTCAAGTTTTCTATTTCAAATACACCAAAAAGAAATATGGAGAAGGTCGAAGGGTCTTTTTAATGGCACCGTTACACCATCATTATCAAAAGAAAGATATTCCTGAACCGAAAATTGTTACACGTTTCTGGATTATCAGTATCCTTTTTGCAATCACTACAATCCTTACGCTTAAAATCAGATAATTTGTATGGCAACATTATTAGTATTAGGAGCTGGAGAAAGTGGAATTGGAGCCGCTCGATTAGCTAAAGCGAAAGGGTATGAAGTTTTTGTTTCTGACTATGGAATGATTCCTCAGGAACAAAAAGATGTATTGGAAGCAGAACAGATTCCTTTTGAAGAAGGCAGTCATGACGTAGCACCAAAAGACGCTGCTATTGTAGTGAAATCGCCGGGTATTCCTGATACTGTACCGATCATTCAACAGCTGAAACAAAACGGCAGTAAGATTTACTCTGAAATAGAATTTGCTTCTTTGTATACTAATGCAAAAATTATTGCGATTACTGGTACGAATGGTAAAACTACGACTACAAAGTTGATCCATCATTTACTGACTCAATCGGGTATCAACGCTGGATTGGCTGGCAATATTGGTATTAGCTTCGCGAAAGAGGTTTTAGAAAAGGAATACGATTGGTATGTGTTGGAAATTAGTAGTTTCCAATTGGATGATATTGAAACCTTCCATCCCAACATTTCACTGATTTTGAATATCACTCCTGATCATCTGGATCGCTATGAATACAGTATTGAGAAATATGCTGATTCAAAATTCAGAATCATTGAAAACTTAACCGAGGAGGATATTTTCATTTACGGAGAGGATGATAAAGTGACGCGTGAGGCTGTTGCTTCAAAAACAATAGTTCCTCAAGCGGTTCCTTTTACAAATGACTTTTTGAAGGGTGAAACTTTAGCTATTCCTTTTAATGGAAATACTTATACTTTCAAGAATTTACCTTTAAAAGGACCTCACAATGCTTGGAACATGAGTGCTGCCATTTTGAGTGCTCTTTATGCAGGGATTTCAGCTGAAGCAATTCAGAAAGCATTGCCTTCTTTTGTAGGAGAACCTCACCGTTTACAAGAGGTAGCAGTGCTTGACGGCATTACTTATGTCAATGATTCAAAAGCTACTAATGTTGAAGCCGCATTATTTGCTTTACAAAGCTTCAAAAAGCCTATTATTTGGATTGCTGGCGGTACGGATAAAGGGAATGATTACACTCCTTTGATTGATATTGTAAAAGAAAACGTAAAGGCATTAGTTTGTTTGGGTGTAGATAATGAGAAATTGAAAAAGAATTTCTCTGAAATCATTCCAATGGAAGAAACACAAAGCATGAAAGAAGCCATTCAATTGGCCAAAAAACATGCTTCTGATCAAGATATTATACTTCTGTCTCCAGCTTGTGCAAGTTTTGATTTATTCAAAAATTATATGGCGAGAGGAGATGAATTTATTCAGGAAGTAAAAGAATTATAAAGAAATAAGAGGATGGAAAAAATCTTAAAGAAACTTGAAGGAGATAGCGTAATATGGGCGGTGATGATTACATTATCCATGTTCTCAGTACTTGTCGTTTATAGTGCTACGGGATCGCTTGCCTATATGCAGGCCGGAGGCGATAATGAACACTATCTGCTTCGTCATTCCACTTTGGTTTTTATTGGGTTGATAGGTGCATTTATCTGCCATAGAATTGATTATGTGTATTATTCAAGGCTTTCAAGATATGCCCTTTTATTATCTATTCCACTTCTGATTTTCACTTGGTTATTTGGGTCTGAAATCAACAGTGCCTCAAGATGGATCAATATTCCTTTGATCAACTTCACTTTCCAGCCTTCGGATTTAGCACGATTGGCGTTGATTACCAATATGGCGGCCATGCTTTGGAAACGCCAAAGAGATATTGGTGAATTCAATAAGGCCATTGTTCCACTTTTGATATGGACAGGAATTATCTGCGGTTTAATCGGAGTTTCTGATATTTCAACAGCCTCCCTCCTTTTCCTTACTATCATGCTTCAATTGTTTATTGGTAGAGTACCTATAAAATACCTTTTGATGCTGATTGTGATTGGGGCGATGGCAGGCTTATTCGTTTATCAATTTGGTCAAAGAGGCGGCACTGCTGTAAGTCGTTTATCCTCTTTTATGAGTGAAGCGGAACTTCCTTACCAAGCAGAACAATCCTATATTGCTATCTCAACAGGTGGTTTCTGGGGCAAGGGAATTGGTGACAGTACACAAAGAAACTTCTTACCTCACTCTTATTCCGATTTTGTTTTTGCCATCATTGTAGAAGAATATGGCTTGATCGGAGCCTTGGTCATTATTGGTTTGTACCTGACACTACTGTACCGGGGTATAACCATTGTCGCCAATAGCCAGAAAGCGTTTGGTGGACTCTTAGCCGCAGGACTCACCTTTAGTCTTATTCTGCAGGCGTTTGTACATATGGGCGTTGTGGTCGGTTTATTACCTTTAACTGGTTTACCGCTTCCGCTTGTCAGTATGGGTGGTACATCATTGCTTTTTACAGGTATGACTGTTGGAATTATTCTGAGTGTGAGTAAATCAGCTCAGGAAGATTCTGAAGAGGTTCGCTTTAAAAGAGCGGAAAGAGCTAGTGAAAGAAAGGGACAAAAAGGAACAAATAGACCTCGTAATGTAAGAATTAGAAATTAATAAAAAGACTTACATTCCAGTTATAATTCAAAGGAGAATTGGGAAGATCCACAAAATAATGTTGGTGACTTTTCAATTCTCTTTTTCTATTTTGAGGTTTCATTCATTATTTATTCCATTTTCTTACTTCTGTAAGCAAACGGATTGAAGGCATTATTTCTATTTTTAAGAATATAAAAAAAATACTAACCCATAGTACTCAACACACCCAAAGAAGGATAATCAATAAAAATAGGTCAATTCAGAATTGTATGTATTTTTTCAAATAGTGATCATTCACCTTTTCTAAACCTACTACTCTACTTCAAATATTACATTCAAAAAAAGTCTAAGATAAAGCAAAAACAACTTCTTCTTAAATTTTGGTGTTCTATAAGCATCAACAATAAATTCGTTAATGTAATGCCCCAATATTCCCACTTGGATAGTATGATACTTCGGCTTATAGCTGAAGTCAACAATCATTTATTATCCGATCAAAAACCATTAAAAATACTCCAAAAAAGTATAGAAAATTTAACTAAAGCATCCAATTGTAAATATGGATTTATAGGCCTGCTTGACCATCAAGACGGTATAAAGAACTATAAGTATTTGATGGAAAAAAAAGTAAGTTTTGATAGTTTTAATATCTTTAATAAGGCCATATTAGAAAACACATTACCATTTGAAGAAGTATCGAAAGCACATTATTTTTTAAAATATACAGAACACCTAGTACACCCTATTTTACATTACGATGATGATCGAATTATAAGAGGACTTCCTTGGTCATCTTATTTGTTGATCCCCATACACATTGATAAAGAACTTATTGGAGTCATTGGACTTTGCGATAAAAAAGAGAAGTTTGATGACGATTTTGCATTGCATTTACAACCCCTTATTGATACTTACAAATTATTAATCAGACAGATTGACGATTCAACAAATTCACAAAACCTTGACGATACTAGTTTTCAAGAGTCATTTGATTTAATGATTCATTTAGATGGGTTATGGAACATTCAAAGAGGTAATGTAGCATGGGAAGAAAAACTCGGAAGATCTAAAGAGCATATCATGGATTATGTCTTTGGGAATGATTACGAGTTACTTGAAAAGCTAATTTTGAAAGCTAAATCCACCATGACGACTCAGTCTGAGAAAATTAGATTCAAAAGAGATAAACATCGGATATTTACTTTACTGATTAAAGTAATTTATCAGTCCTCTACCAGAAGTTTTAAAATTATAGGAAAAGATATCTCCGACCGTTTTCGACAAGAATCCATCTTGAAGAAACAACAGGACCGTCTTAGGCATACTCAACTTTTGCTACAAAAATCCAATAATGAACTTGATGCGTTGATCTATCATATCTCCCATGATTTAAGAGCCCCTCTTGCCTCTGCTCTAGGACTCGTTTTTGTCAGCCAACAAGAGCACAAAATTGAAGAAGTAAAAAACCAATTAAAGCTTCAGCAAAAAAGCTTAGAAAAAATGGACAACTTTATCAGTGAAATCTTGGAATTTGCTAGAATTGCAAGAAAACCGAATGATAATGTAACCATTGCCATCGAACAATTAATAAAAGATACAATCCAATCTACCTCAGATGCACTAGACCAAAAACTTGAGGTTACGATTACATCACATCAAAATTTCCCTTTTGTGAGTGACATTAAAAAAGTCACTTCTATTGTTCAAAATATCATTCATAACGCTTTCCAATTCAGAAGTAGAAACCGCTTCAATGAGAAAAACCTCTTAAACATTTCCATTAATGTGGAAGAAAATGACACCTGTATCATCTTTGAAGACAACGGGATTGGCATTCCACAAGAATACGTCCACAGAGTAACAGAAATGTTTTTTAGAGCACATACTGAATATGTAGGTTCTGGTATTGGGCTTTATATTGTGGATCAAGCCATCAAAAGATTAAGAGGTCACCTTTCGATTATTTCTAGAGTAGATCAAGGTACTACACTTATTGTGTGGCTACCCAATCACTACTTTAAAAAAGCTCTAACTTAACCTTTCTTCTATCTTCACTAATAAGTGATGACCATAAAGTTTAGGGCTTGAATGATCATTTGTATTTCTTAATCCTAAAAGTCTTTCCGCTTGTAGCATGGTTAGATTTCTATATTTCACCTCTGAAGGATTCGTTACAAATTTATCCTTCAAAATATCATAACACTCTTTTAAAGTTAAGTCGAAAGGTGATTTTTCTAGCATTTTTTTAATGTTTATAATGTTGAACAGTACAAACATCAAGCTTTAATTAAGAGGGGGGATTCTGTTTTTTTGTCGTGAATCAGACCACATCTATTTTACCACCGTGGCTTTTGCATGCTCGGTTGGTACCTCTTCTTAAGAAAAGGTGTCTTGATGTTTATATATATTTGGTTGCAAGTTTACAACAGACAATACAGCTTTCCAATATCTTTTAAATAATTAACATAATGCAACATGGTTGTGATAACAGCATTCCTAAACAATTTTATTATTCATAAAAAAATTGTATTTTCATAGCAAACCAAAGTAACATGCAATCTAGAAAATTCATCTTTTTATCGTTGCTTTTATCACTATTATCCAGTTGTGAGGAGTCAGAACCAATCAACAACCCACCTTATGTTTTAGATATCCCAGCACATTTTGGTAAGCAATATGTTTTACCAGAAGATAACCCAATGACTGTCAAAGGAGTTGAGTTGGGGAGAATGCTTTTTTACGACCCTCAATTATCAAGGGATTATTCTACATCTTGTGGTACCTGCCACCAACAGCAATTGGCCTTTACGGATGGTAAAGCGAAAGCAGAAGGTATTCATGGCAGAACAGGCGACTTCAGTAGTATGTCTACTGTCAACTTGATGTGGACCGGAAAATTCTTTTGGGACGGTCGTGCTCCTAGTATAGAAAGTCAAGCACTAGATCCAATTGAGAACCCTTTGGAAATGGATATGACGTTAGCAGAAGTAGTTGAAAGACTATCACAAGACGAGAAATATCCTCCAATGTTTAATCTTGCATTTGGAAGTTCTGAAATTACTGCAGAAAAAGTAGGGAAAGCAATTGCTCAATTCGAAAGAACATTGATTTCTTCTAATTCAAAGTACGATCAAATAGTCAAAGGAACTTACACTCCAACTGAACAGGAGAAACTAGGAATGGACCTGTTCCTTACTCATCCTATTGCTGGCGAAATCCGTGGAGGTAATTGCGGTGATTGCCACCTTGGGGTACTTACATCAGGTGACCCTGTCAGTTTCAGAGGATTCCATAATAATGGACTAGACGATGATACCAACTTGAAAGAGGGTTTGATGGGCGTTACAGAAAATCAGTTTGACAAAGGGAAATTCAAAGCCCCCACTCTGCGTAATATTGCCCTTACTGCCCCTTATATGCATGATGGAAGATTCAATACTTTAGAAGAAGTGTTGGAACATTATGATGAACATGTAAAGAAAAGTCGAACACTTGACCCTTTGATCCAAGAGGCTAGTAATGAACCCATTTTCCCTGGTGATCCTATAAAACTACACCTTACTCAAAAGGAAAAAGAAGCCATTATTGCTTTTCTTCATTTACTAACAGATGAAGAATTCATCAATAATCCAAATCATTCTAACCCTTTTGAATAAGTAGAAAATGAAATATACTGTAAACTAAGTTTTTGTTATTTTACAATCGGTATTTCTACAAGCTTTTATAGGAACTACTCTCATGTTTCCTTCTTCTTCATTTTTGTCTTAACACAAAAACGAAGCACAAAAGTCAAGGCTTTGAAGGGGTTAGATCTACCAAACTAAAAGAGTAGAAAACCCACTGAGTGAATTTTAAGCTTTAGCAGCATTTATGTTCTATAAATCATAAGAAATCCAATGATTCCTAAATGCCATAAATAATCGAAAACTTAGTTTACAATGTATGAAGACTTCAACTTTAGGTTTGAAGACTTCATTTTTATAATCGTCTTAAATGTTTCCAATACAAAAAGCCGGAAACACATAGCGTAAATACTTCTGACAGTACTATCGCATTGATAATACCTTCACCTCCATAAAAATGAGTTAAAAGGAGAATTAATCCCACTGGTAAAATTAATGTTCTCAGTAACGAAATAATTAATGAAGGCTTGGGATGGTGTAATGACGTAAAAAATGCTGAAAGTAGGATATTCACACCTAAAATCACTACTATTGGTGCCGAAGATAATATAAACTGACTTGTTAAAACTTTTGTTGATGGACTGTCATTTTCTAAAAACAAATCTATAAATTGATCTACAAATAAGGTCGTTGTCAAAGCAAGACATCCACCTAATACTACAGCCGTCACTAAAGCTATTTTTAAGAAACGCTTCACTCTATCCATCAATTGAGCTCCAAAATTTACACTCACTATAGACTTCAATGCATCTGACATACCATAACTGAGCATTATCATAAAATACATCAAGTAGCCTACAATAGCATAAGCTGCTACACCTTCATTCCCATAGTATTTTATCATTTGAAGATTGATAAGGTAAAATAAAAAACCACCAGACAATTCACTCAAAAACTCAGAGGAACCATTATAGGAAATTGCACTCAACATCTTCCATTCCAACTTCTTAAACCTAAACTTCAAGTTTCCATTTCCTTTTATGAATGGCGGAATTAATAATATTGGCAATACAAAATAGGATAATGAAGTTCCCAAAGCTGCACCTTTTACTCCCCAATTCAATTGAACGATAAATACATAATCCAAGATTGTATTAATCAGGGCCACTAAAAGTAAAGAGATAAAGCTCAAATTAGGCTTTCCATCTACCCGTGTAAAATACGTTAACGCATAACATGATAATACAGGAGACATACTGATAATAATATACAGATATGTAACAACTAATGGCTTAATAGTATGATCTGCTCCTAAAAAATCAGCAATTTCTTCAATAAAAAAAAGGCCTAAAAAAGTCAATATAAAGCTGATTACAGCTATAATAACAAAGATATTTGTAAAAATAATTCGGGCTTTTTCAAGCTTCCCCTCACCTATAAATTTACCACAAAACACCTCGCCTCCAACCGAAAAAAGTATCGGAAGCCCGAATAGCAAAGAGTAGATTGGAGAACATAAAGAAATGGCAGCCAATGCTTCTGCTCCAACATAATTTCCTACAAACATTCCATCAATTATCCCCGCTGACGTCACTGCCAACATTCCCAATACGGTGGGTATTGAAAACGACAAGAATACATTCAATACACTACCTTCAAGTACCTTGGTATTATTATTATTCATCATCTAGATTTTTTATATCATGCGAACCTAAAATTACTAACTCTTACTTCCTTGAAAGGGAATTTTTGATGGAATTTCATTTAAAATTGTGTTATTAAAATTGAATACTCGAAATAAAAAATAGTGGCATTCCATTAATATTCCTTTATGAATTATCATATCCCTTATTTTTTCAGCAATTTTGATATGTTTTATGAAGCTAAGCAAGATTTAAAATATATATCCTAAAATGAGTTTAGAAAAAGAACTTCAGAAAAGAAGTAATGGTGTTTGTGAACTATGTGGATCTACGGAACATGTATCTCCTTTTTTAGTTGAACCGAAAAATTCATCAGACAGTGGTGATCATGCCTACATTTGTTCTACATGTCAAGAACAAATTAATGATAAAGAAAAAATGGATGTTAATCACTGGAGATGCTTAAATGACAGTATGTGGAATGAAAATGCTGCCGTTCAAGTATTAGCCTGGAGAATGCTTTCTCGTTTAAAAAGTGAAGGCTGGCCACAAGATTTACTTGATATGCTTTACCTTGATGAAGATACTCAAACATGGGCGGAAGCAACAGGAGAAGGTATTGATGAAAGTGATAAAGTGATTCATAAAGACAGTAATGGTGCTATTCTTTCTAATGGAGATAGTGTGGTTTTGACTAAAGACCTTAATGTGAAAGGTGCTAACTTCACTGCGAAAAGAGGAACTGCTGTTAGAAATATTACTTTAGTACATGACAACCCTGAACACATAGAAGGAAGGGTAAATGGTCAACACATCGTCATTCTTAGTAAGTTTGTAAAGAAGAACTCATAACAAATTATACAAGAAAGAGCCTTCGTTGGCTCTTTTTTGCTTTCAATACGCAACCGATTGAAATCTAATTAACTATAAATTTCACTCTATTTTCTAATTAAATACTTAAGGAATACAAAATGTATATTGTTATTAAAATCTCTTCACTAAAAGATTGTTATTCTTTAGTAAACTTCATTGTTTCATATGATATTCCTCTAGTATCTTTGAATTAAAGCAAAATCAGAACTATTCATGCCAAATTAAATAAAAGACCTTTTAACCCATTTTTAATATGACTTATGCCAATCATATTGAAAGTATACAGAAAATTATTTCAAAAGAGTATGACGCACAATTGACCATCTCTTTGAATGATATTATTTCTAGTTATACTGTTGGTTTTGACTTTCAGGACAAGAAAGACATTACCGAAAATATTCTGTTGATCTATAACATCGATTATAGAAATCATGCAATGTATTTGAATGATACTTCTTTTGTGTTGAAAAAAACAATTGAAGAACACCTTATTTCCTTGAATGTTGATTTAGAAAAGAAAGAAGAACAGTGGAAAGATTTCTTAGAAGCTGTAGAAATGGAATCTATGATTTACAAGAAAAATAATCGATAGTTACGTCATCAAGTATTATCCCATTCATTATTTTCATTCCTCTTCTTATTGTCTCTATACGTCTGAAATGGAATTTTGAGAAGGTTAGCAATCATGCTATTTTCTTCTGGCTTCATGTGCGTATCAACGCCATACACTAAGGTATTATTATCCGCTTCAGCATAAGTTCCAAAAACTCTATCCCAAGTGGAAAAGATGTTACCGTAATTTGTATCGGTAAGGGGCTGCTGGTAATGATGATGAACATGATGCATATTGGGTGTCACTATCACCCAACTCAATACCCTATCTAACTTTTTAGGTATCACAATATTGGCATGATTGAACTGGGAAAGCATCACTGAAAGTGACTGGTACAAGAAAATCATCCAAATAGGGGCTCCAATGAATAAAACTCCTAGTATTGTTGCTAATAACCTTAAGACACTTTCTCCTGGGTGATGCCGGTTTGCTGTTGTAGTGTCCACATGTGTATCAGTGTGATGAATCAAATGAAAAAGCCAGAACCATTTAATTTTATGATTCAAATAATGAATACTATAAGCACTGATCAAATCCATTAAAGCCAAGCCTGTAATCAATACAATAGGTAACGGAAAATCAGACATCCATTGCATATAACCAAAATTATGAGCTAAAGTCCAGTCAGAAACTTTGACCATTACAAATGCTAATGACAAATTGATCACTGCTGTTGTAAGAGTAAAAAATAGATTAGTTAATGCATGCTTCCATTTGTTGTGTCCTCTAAACTGGAATAATGGCTGAAAGCCTTCTATGACCCAAAAGAACATAATTCCACCCACCAATAAAATAGAGCGATGAAAAGAAGGCATCGTAGAAAAGTAATCGATTAAGGTTTGCATTAAAATAGTAAGTTAAATAAAAAATTGGCTTAAGATCAATATTATACTTGATCGCAGTGTTGTGTTGTCTTCATTGAATGTAATAAGAATCAACTGATTGTCAAAATCTTTATGACCTACCTTATTGAATGCAAACCCCTCTATTAAATAAATTATTCTACTGATCAGAGACCATATATTAGTCTAAATTTTTGTCAGTTCATTATTTTATAATTTCTCTTTCCGTTGATTGTGATATGCTTAAGTTTATTCATTTTTTCAGCATCAGAAATTTTGAAATAAAATGACATCTTGAATTTACAATCACAAGAGCAATCTGTACCATAACTCTGGGAAATTAAATCTAAAGTTTGTTCATTTATAATCGTGTAATCGATAAGAAAGTATTGACAACAATTGGAAATTTTATCGATATCTATTTGAAAGGACTCTTCTGAGAAATTGAAGTTCGTCACTTTTTCAATGTAATACTCCTCTTCAGAATGATCACTTTTATTGCTTTCTGTATTGTCATCGTCAACTAAAACGACCACGGTTTGAGGTTCCTTGCAAGAGTGGATAATCACACTATCAAGGTAAACCCCACAACCCCAAGCTATTTTTTGATTCCAGGTATTTTGTAAAATATAGTTCCCAGAAAAACGGTCATCAACCGTCACTTTTTTATTAAAATCAATATTTTGAGCTTCTACTTTGTGGTAGCTGATTACCATTAAGCTAAAAAGCAGAATCCACTTCATCTTTAGATCGTGTCTAAGATCACAACTCCGTGTTTTGCAGATGTGCCATAAATAGCCTGTAAACCTGCATTCGATTTCATAACATCAAACTTCTTCACCTCTTTGAGAGAGTACTGATTCAAATCTGCTATTTTAGACAACTCTCCATTGATCATCACTAGTGGGTATTCCCATCTGTTTGTTGTACTGCTAACACTCAACTGTTCTTTGATATCTCCCTCTACTCTATTGTAAAAGTCTGTTTTTTCGATATCATCACCTAAAAAACGATCGATTCGAAGAGTTGACATTCCCCATTTGTACCTACCTGGGGCCAGTGAATTTAAAAAAGTATGCACTAGATCATCATAATTAACCTTAGAATATAAATTATCTAACAGGGCTACCACCGCTTTACAATCTTTATTTCTTGATGCATTTGGAGACCAATAGCTTACCACTTTGTATTTCTCTTTTGTAGCGATTTCAATGTATACAAAGCTTCCATCAATTCCTCTAGTATTATCATTTTGTAATTGCATCATCTCAGAAGGTTTAAAAAAGTCTATTAGATCTGCAGTCATTTCATCTGAAAAAGCCGTAGTAGTATATACAGGGCTATCACTGGTCGTATGTAATTTGTATTCAGAAGATGATGTTTGAGTATCATTAAGAGTAAAAATGCTATGTTGTTGCCAAATTCTAACATTAAAAGCATCATCTGATGATCGAAGGTCTTTTAAATTAAACGCTTCTAACTTTGAGGGTAATTTATCCATAAAAACCTCGACAACCTTCGTTTGAGGAATGTCAACGCTTTTTTGACCATATACAGGGCTCAATAATAAAAATAGTAAAGCTGTTTTTAGTAGTTGTTTCATTTTTGCATAGTTTGATCTTGAAAGAATAATTAAAGGTAACAAGAATATCTGTTTTTGATTCCTGGCTTCATTCGTTTTCATTGATAAATTATGTTAAATACAACTCGAATAATTTTTTATTATCAGTGTTTCAGCACATAGTTTTCAAAAAAATCCATTTTCTTTAAAAATTTATATTATTCATTTATAAAATGCAATTTATTGGAATATTTAAATATTTATCTTGAAATAATTATACTAAAACAGGGTAAATCAACCTCCCAAAAACACTTTTTGACATGATTAAGGCTATCGAAAAACATAGATTTGAAAATATTTACAACCTTTTTTCAACCACTCCGTTCATTAAACCACAACACATCAATTAACAGTTATTATCACTAGAGATTTCACACTGATTAGCACCTAGAATAACTGATTTTATAAATCCCAACCCATTTACAAGAAATTTACATCGGATAGACAGATGTCTAATGGTGACTCATTTTTTACCCCAATTTTACTATTATCTTATTATTGTATACTATCACTTTTACTGCTTGCAATGGGAGGGTGTAAAACACACCTTCTCCATTGCCTAAAAGAAGATTTTACGACCTATTAATCAATTAATTTGTATTAGTATTACAAATAAAAATTTAATACTCTTATTTTTTCGTTACTTGATAATACTTTAATTATTGATTGGTTAGATCTTATGATATTATTTTCGTAAGCACTTTGAATGAGGGTTAGTCCTCAAAAGAAAACACACAGTAATTTTATTAAAAGCTCATCATTAAATGATGGGCTTTTATTTTTATTTCAATAATCGTTCTTGCTCTAAAGTTAAAAGTCTTTTGATGAAATAAGGTCTCGATTCCCAATACCCATCTGTTAAAGGAGCTACAATAACACCTGTACTTGTACCACAATGTATCATTTTTACTTGATCCTTTTCAATTTTATAAATCATCCCTAAATGAGATATCGAAGCATAATCATTAGAATCATTTGAACCGAAGCAAACAATGTCACCTTCCTGTACATTTTCTAAGGTGATTGTTTTACCCAGCATTGCGATTCTCTTAGTATTGTGTGGAAATTCAACTCCAAATTGCTTATAGACATATAATACAAATCCTGAGCAGTCAAATCCTTCATAAGGATTTTCTTTCGCATATTTATAAGGAACTCCTATATAGTCATCCGCTTTTTTTGCTATTAAGTAAGGCGGAATATTAATATTCTCTGCCTTGAAAAAGGTCTCATAACCACCTTCTTTGTAAGTAAACGAAAAAGGTGAAAACAATTCTTTATCCTCTTTTACCGATACTATTTTTACTGCAGTAGCAGTTTCATCAATCTCCAAAACAAAAACATTTTCACTGAGCTGATTAATCTCTCCCAAACGTACATCATTCTGATCTTCTAATGCTTTTTTTCCGAATTCTGTTAGAAATAAGGTGAGTTTATTTTCTAAAGTAGCTAACGGTTTATCTGAGGAAGATTTCAGTTTCTCATACCTCACATAATGTTCTACTGATCGTTTTAAATATTTCCATTGGGTGTCAGAAAATTTTGGAAAAGCTTGTGCCTTAAACCAGCATGCCCAACTCATATATTTAGACGGATAGGCTTCATTATAGAGTTTTTGATGCGCTTTCATCCCCTGCTTCATCACTTTATCATACTTCCCTTTGTTTAAAAGTTTTTGGAGTTTTTTGTCGCTTTGGGCGTGAGAAGTTAAAACGAAACCTAATAAAAAATAAAAAATGAAAATGTATTTCATAATTACCGTATTAAACTGTTCCATTTTCTACCGAATCAAAATTATGTTGATTAAATTGAGTAAAAAATGGATATTATAAGTGTTTGTTTAAACAATGTATGAATTTTTAATGGAAGAATAATACTTATGTAAGTTTTTTAATCAGGGCTTATTGGAAACATAATTTTTAATATCTTGATTATTGGCTAAAATTCAATAAAAAAACTTAAGTATAAGATTTCTAAAACATTACATTACATCTTATAGTATCAATGTGCCTTATCAAGCATAAGCAAAAAAATACGCCAAAACATATTGTTTTTATGAAATATACTGTAGTTGCAGGAGATACTTTATATGGTATTTCAAGAAAGAATAATATATCAACCCAAGAAATATTAGCTTTAAATGGATGGTCAAGTGCACCTCCTTTACAAATTGGTCAAGAAATTATTGTAGCCAAAACGAGTAGTAATACACCTCCTTCTACAAATTCAAGTACAACAAATACAAGTACCTACACTGTAGTAAAAGGAGATTCATTGTATGCTATTGGAAGAAAAAATGGCGTAACTCCTTCTGAAATTTTGGCTCTTAATGGATTGAGCCCTTCAGACGGTCTATATATTGGACAAGTATTGAAGATCCCATCAAAAGATAGTTCTAATACAAGTAGTAGTACTATTACTCCTACCCCAACGACATCTACTACAGGTAGTCAATCTAATCAAAAAACGCATACGGTTTCAGCAGGGGAATCACTGTACGCTATTTCAAGAAAATATAGTACAACACCTCAAGCTATTTTAGAGGAAAACGGATTAGGTAATAATGCTCCTATTTATATTGGGCAAACACTAAAAATACCTAGTGCTACCCCAAAGCCTGCACCTGCTACATCTACCACCACTGTAAAAAGTACTTCAACTCCGCAAGATAAAATTGTATACACTGTACAACAAGGTGATACATTATATCAGATTTCTAGAAAAGTAGGACTAAGTCCTCAGCAAATATTGGCATTAAACGGGCTAGATGGGAGCACCCCTATTTATATTGGGCAGGAATTAAAAGTAAAAGGTGTTCCGAAAGTAGCTCCAGAAGTGACAACTCCTACTCCAAATGAAAGTAGTAAAACACATACCGTTCAAAGAGGTGAATCATTATATGCCATTGGGCGAAAATATGGATGTAGCCCTGCAGAAATTCTAGCGGCTAATAATATGGCTATTGATGCAACAATTTATATTGGCCAACCCTTAAAAATACCGGCTAAATCTACAGCTAAACCTGTTAGTCCGATAACACCCCCACCCCCGGTTCGTCCTACACCAACTCCCCCTGCCCCAACCAACAACTTTAGGGTTTATACTGTTCAATCCGGTGATTACATTTCTAAAATTGCCAAGAAGTTCAATATTACTCCCCAAGCTTTAGTGGCGGCAAATAAACTACCTCAAGGTAGAATTTATGTTGGACAACAATTGATGATCCCATCTTCTTCAACACAAACGCCTTCTCAAGGTTCAAATAACATCAAAAACCAACAAGGGCGTAGTATTTACCAACTGAGTAAAGTGGATGGAAAAGGCGTGTTCACGAGTGGTTTAAGAGGACCTATTGGTAGTAACTACAGGATGTCACCAGATGATGTTCAGAAAGTTCAGCAACGTTTGGTACAATTAGGCAGTTTGTCAAGTATTCATAACGAAAATGCTCATGCTATCGCTCAAAGGTCTGGAGGTGTAGTACCTGGCAATGGTATTCCAAAAACGCTTGCAGCTATCAAAAATCTGCAAAATAAATATCGATTGAATTGGTGGGTAGAATCTCCAACAAGGGCTCAAATGATGGGGACCAATGTATTTAAATATGGTGAAATTCAACCGAACGATATTACGTTTAAATTCTTAAGAGAGTTTACGAAATTCAGATTACAATTCCCTCATCCGATTACAGGAAATACAGAAGTAGCTGAATTTACCAATTTTGTAAGAAGTGGGTATAATCAGTATTATGATGGAGTGGGTTATGTCGGTAAATCATTGCCTTCAAATGTACCTTTAAAAGTTTATACCGATGTGGGCCTTTCTACGACTTTAGCACAAGCGATGCAAGTTGTTTCAAGTCATGAAGGTAACTTTGATGCGATCAACAGTTATGATAAAGCCTTTTTCTCTTATGGTTTTATTCAATTTGCTGGAGGAGGAAGAGGTTTAGCTCCTGTTATTGCCCGAATGAAGGTAAGTCAACCTGCACTTTTTAAATCCATTTTCCAAGCAGCAGGTATTGATGTGACTTATACTACTAGGAACAACGATATTCATCAAGGAGAATTAATTATTCAATTTCCTAACCGTGGTACTCTAAAAGGAATTGAGGCTGAAAAAGCACTTCGTGGTGACCATCAGCTTTATGGACCGTTTATCAGAGCGGCTTTCCACCCGGATTTGATCAAAGCACAAATTGAGCAATCAGTCAAAGCTTATGCTAAACCTGCTCTGGGTATCAAACTCAATATTCAAACGAGTGGTTTTAGATCAAGTACAGTACCATTGACCGATTTTATCAATTCTGCAATGGGATTGGGATTTGCAATTGACATGACCGTAAATAAATGGATTGTAAAAACTGGACAAATGTTCTCCGACGCCATCAATTCAATAGCACGAAAAAGAGGTTATGTTTCTTATGAACAATTGGCATTGATTGATGAAAGAGAGGTCATCCAAGAAATAGTAAATAAAGAAGGTCCAGCAGATAAGAGAGTTGCTGACCGTGGAAATAGCATGATGAAATCTGGATTAAGCTTTGCCAAAAGTCCTTCAAAAGGTAGCGGTATGATTGCTTAATTGTTGATTTTTCTTTCATAACAAAAAAAGTGAAGTTTTAAGGCTTCACTTTTTTTTGTTACTTATCTTTTAGTTAAACATTAAAAGCTTAACCTTCCAATTGATTAACCAATGTGATGTATTTCGATTCAGCGTCTTCTGCTGAAGTTCCTTCAATTTTTTTCCATGCATCCCATTTCGCATTTCCTTTAAAATCGAAACCTCCAGGTCTTTCTGTATTCACATCTCCTTCTGTTGCCTGCTTAAAAAAAGCATACAACTTCAATAGATCATCATTTGATGGTCTTTCTGATAATTGATTGACTCTTACTTGCGCGTCTTTAAAAGCATCTGATGCCATAGTGTATAAAGTGTTGTTTATGTTGATAAAATGAAAATATTAGAAGATCAATAGATCTATTATTAGAACAAAATAAATCTGATTAATGCACCTGATTTCTTCAAATCATCGGTTTATATAAAAAATTAATCGTTGACTCTTGTCCAAAGTTCTGTTCTACCAAAAAGTTTGATACCAACATAACCTCTCATTTTTAATACGTTTGGCCCGGTACTCTGAATACTTCCACTATACGTTTTTCCCGAATCTGGATCATAAACAGACCCATTTTCCCACGTTCCATTGCCTTTGTATTCAAAATCAATTAAGATATACATATCTTCTAATAATCGTTCTCTCAAAGAAGAATCTGGGTTTAGCTTATCAATTCTTGGACCTCCATCTTCTTCCTTATCTCTTTCCATCCAAACAATTCTACCTTGTGCTTTTCCGTTGTCATCTACTTCAATAGCAACATGTGCATCTTTAAGGCCAGTTAACCAAACGCCTTCAATAAAATTTTGTTGAGAATCAGTCATAAGTTAAGTTTTAATTAGTGTATTAAAAGAGTGATTATTCATTTTTAAATGTAATAAAAAAAAAGAACCGATACTAAATGAATTTAAATTTTCATTCAGATCGGTTCTTTTTTAGTTTTCTTTGTTCAAGAATTTATACTCAAAGTGATGTTTTATAAAAGTCAACAATGGAATGTTACTTCCATACACTTGATTATTTTCTGATAAAGATAAATCCACCTCCTTCATCGCCAGTTTGATTGATTACACCAAACTGAGGCACATTTTCACTGTTGTTCATCACTGCAACTCTAAAGCTATCAAATAATGATCTTGCACTGATAAATTTTTCCTGATTGCTGACCAAACGTTTCTGTAAATATTTCACAAATACACTTTCATCAGGTACTTCCTTTAATGTACCCGATGTCATTGCTTTTCTTGATGGCAGTTCCTCTAAAGCTTTAACTGATTTATCAGCTCCATCAAAAGCTGCTCTAGTTTTGAAGATAGAACCGGAGAAACAAGCATCAGAAATTAATAATACGTGCTTTGCTTTAAAAGAAGCGACATATTCTTTTATTGTCGAATTTCTCACCCAATTGGCAGTGCTTTTTGCTTTTGCATCTGAAGGCAACCAATACCCTGCCTTACGTCTTTGATCCCAATGTCCATGTCCTGCATAAAAAATCAAGATATGATCGTTCTCTGAAGACTCCTCCATCATGGCATCAAATGTTTCAATAAGGTTTTCCCTTGTAGGGCTAAGTAATAGTTTCACATCCTCTTTTCCGAATGAGTAATATGTCGTCAAAATTTCTTGTAAAGAAGAAGCATCTTTTTCAGGATTATCCAAACTGGCAATTTTACCATCATTGTAAGTATTGATACCTATGATAATTGCTTTGTATTTAGGTTCTGGTACGTAATCTTTAATATCAAAACCTAAGTCAGAAAACGAAGATACAGTAGAAGGCTTCTTAGCAGGTGAAGCTTCTTTTTTCTCAGATTGATCACTTTGTGTTGAAGTATCTGTATTTCTACTCAAAGCAACTTCCTTCTTCACTTCCGTAGTAGTCTCTATTACTTTATTTAAAGGAATTTCCATCAACTTCCCTTCTTTAGAAAAATACGCTTTCTGACTCACTCCATCAATACAAGGAGGGTGATTCAATTTACTTTGGTTGATAGACAAAACTGGTTCAGGGTCTGACCAAGTACCGTCATCATTTTTTCTAGCCATCATTACATCATAATCAAAACTCTCATCACTAATCTTTGAAGTGAACATTAAAGTTTTGCTATCAGGAAGTATTTTTGGTTCTTTCTCACTATACAAATTCACTCCTTCCGGTAACTTTACAGGCTCTCCCCATTTTCCATCACGGTCCAATTCAGAATAGTAAATAGCATATTTCAAATCCATGGGATCAGAAACATCATCCAAACGAGAAAAATAAAGTCCTTTTCCATCCTTTGTTAAGGATGGGTACATTTCATAACCGCTTGTATTTACTTTTCCTTCAATTTTCTCAGGTTTTCCCAGTCGGCGTCCCCATCTCTTCATACGATAAATATCACTACCTGATGTTTCTCCTTTAGCTGAAAAGTAAATCCAACGTCCATCATAACTGATCATCGGGCCAGTTGGATAAGGTAGATCTTTTGGAAGCATTAAAGTAGTTGGAGGCATAAACTTACCATCAATCTTATTGGACAAATGAAAGGTAAAACCTTCTTTGCTTTCTCGTGCAAAAAGGAGCACCTTCCCATCTGAAGTTATACTTGGAAAACGCTCATCTCCTTCCAAATCAAAAGATGGAGGAAATTCTGATTGAGCTTGAATACCTATTGAACTAAAAAATAGGATGAAAAAAAATAAAATTTGACGTCTATTCACAATGCGTATTTTCAATGGTTTTTTTATTCTGTATCTTTGTGAGATTTTATTACAATATAAAGAAGTGAACAAACTTCATACCTCAAAAAAATGCAATTAGAAAAAAAACAAAAGAAAAAGGAATCCCCCGTAGTAAGTTTATTACTGAATATCGTTATTCCTTCATTTGTGATGAGCAAATTGAGTGACCCTGAATACTTAGGCGATTTATACTCAGTCCTTATTGCCATCGCTTTTCCTCTTGTATATGGTATTTATGACTTTATCGTTCGTAAAGATATTAGTATCATAGCTGTGTTAGGTTTAATCAATGTGGCCCTAACGGGAGGAATTAAATTGCTGCATTTACCAGCTGACTATATTGCAATTAAAGAGGCAATGATTCCAGGTGTTATCGGTGTGATCGTTTTCATCTCTACTTTTACAAAGTACCCTTTGGTGGAGAAGTTACTTTACAATGAAAACTTCTTGGATGTCAAAAAAATTGAAACCCAATTAAAGTTTAGAAATACTCGTGAGCTTTTCGAAAAGCGTTTAAAAAATACTTCTTTCATGTTGGCGGGATCGTTCTTTTTATCATCTGCATTGAACTATATTTTAGCAAAAGTGATTGTAAAAAGTGATTCCGATACTGTTGAGTTTACAAAAGAACTTGGACAAATGACAGCATGGAGCTGGGTAGTCATTGCTATTCCTTCTACCATTGTGATGATGGGCGCATTGATGTACCTTATCAAAGGGGTGAAAGAATATACTGGATTTGAAATGCAGGAGGTTCTTGTAGGGTTTGAAGAAGTTGAAAAAGAGAAAGAAAAATAAAAATGGCTTTAATTGATCATTCCATAGAGAAGGCAAAAGAGGTATTAGACAGTGGTCAACTTATTGGGTTGCCTACGGAAACGGTGTATGGACTTGCAGGAAATGCGTTAGATCAGAAGGCGGCTTCTATGATTTTTGAAGCAAAAGAACGTCCTAGTTTTGATCCACTCATTGTACATAGTAATTCATTAGAACGTCTAAAACCTTATATTTCAGAATTGCCTCCCCAAGCTGAAAAACTAGCAGCAGCTTTTTGGCCTGGCTCTTTGACAATGGTTTTACCGAAGTCCGATCAAATTCACGATCTTATTACAAGTGGATTGGATACTGTAGCCGTTCGTGTTCCTAATCATGAACTTACTTTGTCGCTTCTTGCGTCATTAGATTTTCCTGTTGCTGCACCAAGTGCCAACAAGTTTGGGTATATTAGTCCCACTACTGCACAACATGTGCAAGATGGTTTGGGAGATTTGATTCCTTATATTTTAGATGGAGGCGCTTGTAATGTAGGTGTAGAGTCTACCATCGTTGGTTTTCCAAATGGTGAACCGACAATTTACAGAAAAGGTGGTATTCCGGTTGAAGAAATAGAAAAGGTGATTGGACCTGTAAAAGTCAATGCACAATCCTCTTCTCAACCTAAAGCACCAGGAATGCTCCACAGACACTATGCTCCAAATGCTACTCTTTTATTAGGTGACATCAAAACACTATTAAAAGAGCATGATGGAAAAGATGTTGTCACGCTTTCTTTAAAAACAAAGTTTGATGAACTTCCAGAAGAAAAACAATTTGTGCTTTCAGAGGATGGTGATTTGAAAGAAGCTGCACAAAACTTATTTAAGTATTTAAGAGAAATCGATCAACTCGGTCCTCAATATATTCTTGGCGAATGGATGCCAGAAGAAAGTTTGGGTAGAGCGATCAATGATAGAATCAAAAGAGCAGCATCCTTAGGATAGCTGCTCTTGCTTTATAGTTGTATTTTCTTCTTCGGCTATTAGATCAAATAAAACGGTACACCTTGTTCCTACTCCCTCTTGTGAATCGATAAAGAGTTTCGCATTATTCCTTTTTACAAAATCTTGTACTAGAATCATTCCTAATCCCACTCCCTTTTCTCTTGCAGTTCCTTTCTTAGAAAACTGTACCATTGGATCAATCAGTTTTTTCAACTCTACTCCAGACATTCCAATCCCATTATCAGTGATCGTCACCTCTAACTTCCCTCCACGTTCCATGACCGAAATACTAATAATTCCTTTTCCATTTGCAGATGTAAATTTCAATGCATTGGAAAGTAGATTTCTAATTACACAATCAATGCTGTTTTTATCAACTTCAACATAAAAATCCCCATCTACCTCAGAAAGCAGCTTAATGTTTTTCTCAATAGCATTAGGCTGTAATAAACTAACATTTCTATTGATGATTTGTGTAATATTGAACTTCTGTATATCAAACTTTATAGCATCAGAAGCAGACCTAGACCACGAAAGTAAATTTTCCATCAAAGCCATCATGTTTTTCATAGAGTTCAACATGTCTTTGGAAAGACTTTGAATCTCATCAGGAGAAAAGGCATTAGACCTTTCCATTAATAACTTTAAGAAACCAATCTGAGTATTGATAGGCCCTTTCAAGTCATGAGAAATAATGGAGAAGAATTGATCTTTCACTCTATTGCTCTCCATTAATTTTTTCTTGGAACTTTTTAATTTTCGATTTCCCTGTTCCAGTTCTGCAAACTGGTTTTGGATCATCTCATACATTTCCTGAAACGAATCAGCCAATGCTGCAACTTCTCTAGTTGGTTTGTTTAATTCTTTAAAGTCAACATCATCTCCCTTCGCCACATAACCATTTTCAATAATTCTTCTCGTCTTATCCTGTAATACAGTAATTGGCATTGAAACGCGTGAAGCGGTATAATATCCAATGATAACTGTAAATAAAACAGCGGCTAAAGACACCAGTAAATAAGAAAGTTTGACTTTCCACATTAAAGAGATAAATCGGCGAGATACTTCTGTCCCTAAAGAATCAAATTCTGATTCTATATAGGAAGCCGTACTATTTAACTTTCCTTTTAGACCTTCATTATTGCTTTTCCCTAACTTGTAATAGATCAATACAATCTCATTATAGGCCGAGAGGTAATCATCTACGGCCTCTATCAGAAACTTATTTTTGGAAGGGTACATTTCAAGTTCTTGCTGTAACTGCCCGGCAGACTTATTGATCTCTAAAACAAAAGATGTCTTTGGGTCCAATAAGTATTTCATTCCATTCAGTTGCATTTGATCGAACAACCTCATGTGTTCTATGTTATTAAGCTGACTTAAGATGGTAGCATTCTGATACATTTTACCGTACAAACCGGTTGTATCAGAGCCTAAATCTTTTTTGGCCTGCATTAGATTAACTACTTGATCATTATATCGATCAATTAAGCTATCAATAAACATCAAATGCGGTTCTAATTCCCAATCTTTTATTTGTTCATGATTAAGCAACTTATCAATACTTACCGATACAAGATGTACTCTATTACTCCTTTTATTAATAAAATCATTTAATGATGATTCATTGTAATAGTTTGAAGAAAGGTCGTTTGAAATATCAGTAGCATCTCTTTTTATCAAATCCAAAACACTAACCTCCAAGTGCATTA
The DNA here is from genome assembly GCF_000812565.1 of Flammeovirga sp. OC4. Classification (GTDB taxonomy): domain Bacteria; phylum Bacteroidota; class Bacteroidia; order Cytophagales; family Flammeovirgaceae; genus Flammeovirga. Next base: position 134,080 of record NZ_JTAM01000005.1, read on the forward strand.
ACCATGCTTTCACTTGATCGAGTTCTTCACTTCTATGAATATATTTATAAGTAATAAATGATATGCAGCTAAATAATACTGAAAAGGAGATAAACACAGTAAGAATTCGGCCTCTTAAACTTCCATTATTCATAATCTTAAGTTAGTCTACTTTATTCCAAGATAATTAATATTCTTACCATTACCAATTTCAAGGCTTTGCAAAAGAAAATAGAAGATATAGATCATGTTTGGAGATTACCAATTGATCTATACCTTCTATTTATCAGTCGGGAAAATTTAAATTAGTTTGATCCCTAAAATTGAAGCGTCATCATTTTGTGGATGATCGCCCTTCCATTCTATAAATGTCTTTTCTATATATTCTTTCTGAATGTTTAATTCCTCAGCATGAACATCAATCAATAACTCTTTGAGTCTTTTCTGAGTAAATGAAGCTTGTTCGCTGTTATTTTGATGAATTACTCCATCTGAGAACAAGTAAAGCTCAACATTCTTGACTCTGTTTAATGGAATATAATGTGTATTTGCTATAAATTGACTTTCTGAAGAGCTAGCATTATTCGTCAACTCATCCCCGATTAATTCTTCAAAGTTCTCATCACGAATTACAAATACAGATTGATTCAACCCAGAGAATTCTACCATTTGTTTTTGTCGATCCCAAACACAAACCGAAAGCTTTAAACCATCATTGAAGATAAGGTCTTCTGATTTTGTAAGCTCAAACAAGCTTTTATTGATTGCTTCAAGAATTCGACTCGCAGAAGCCAAACGCTTTACATTTACTACTTCATTGATGATTGAAGTAATGACCATTCTACTCAATGCAGCTTGTATACTGTTCTTACCGGTATCTCCTAAGAAAAAGAAAACTCTACTATCTCTTTCATAAGTACAGATAAAATCACCTGAAATTTCTTCTTTTGCCTTATGAATATGGAAATGATTTTCAAGCGACAAATGATAAAGACTGCTATCGTACATTCCTAACTTCAAAATCTTCTTTACCGCTTTATAGTGAGTATCTATTTCTAGTTCTAAATCTTTTATCTGATGTGTCAACTTTTGATTATCAGAAATTAAGTTCTTTTCTCTTGAAGAAAGAGTTTCATTTTTCTTATGCTGTTGACTCACTATATCAGAGCTTTCCGAAAGCTTCTTTTCCATTTCTCTTTGCAACTTATGCAATCTTTTCACTTCACTTCCAATAACATCCATTTTTTGAAGCATATCATTAGAAATCCCCTTCTCTGAAAAATTCATATAATTAAACGTCAAAGGCTGGTCTGCTAAATCATCTAAAGCATTTTTTAGGGCATAAATAGGTCTTGCTAATTTTCTACCGCCGTAAATTACACCCAACAAAAAGAAGACTCCAATCACTAACAATAAAGCATTTAGGTAAAATCTTACCTTATACCATTGTGCAAAGGCTTCATCTTTTCCCCATTCAACTACTACTCTCCAATCAATGCCCTCACTTTTCAACCAATGTGTCATAAATATTGCATTCATACCATTGACAGAAACACCTTCGGATAAACTTATAATATTGTTATTACTCGCTGTTGTAATATCTTCAGCTACTTGTAATAGACCAATAATTGAATTGCTTTTCTTTGCCTTTCCCAATTCGCTTTCAGCAACCCCTTGTTGTGAAAGCCTTAAAAGTACTTCGCTAGGGTTTTGATTAAATGACCTAATAGAAGTTCTTAATTTACCGTCTTTGCCAATAAGGTAAATATCTACGGTTTCTGATGCTTCAACATTACTTAATTGGGCGTTAAGGTTCCATTGATTTGCATCATAAACATAAAGTAGAAAATGCTCTTTTGAACCTGTATTAGGAATCTTTGATAGTAAAAACACTCTTTTACCTACATTCAAATAAGTTACTAAATCAATCCATTGATAGTTTTTGTTATCCAACAGCTTGATATGACTGTTTAAATTCAACGCTTCTAAACCTGCTCCATTCGTAGGTTTACCTATCAATTCTTTTCTGTTAGATGACGCAATAATTCTCTCCTTATTCAATAAAATAACCTCTTCTACAGCAGCGATTTTTTGAAAATGATGCAGTTGTTTTACCAATTCGGTAAGATTCTTTTTCTTTTGTTCTGAAGCTTTATTCAGCTCATACTGAATGATCGATTGTAATGAATCGTTATTTGATTGTTTATAGAATGAAGATGATTTGATTTTTTCCCATTCTTTTTTTGATCGCTTTTTATCAGAATAATCCGAAAAACGTTGTTCTATTTCATCAATATTATCAGTAGGTAGTGTCTCAGAAAGTAAATACGCTGTTTTCACTTCACTACTGATTGTTTTCTCAAGGTAATCAGCTATAGCAAGCGTTACATCTTCCAACCTCTCCTCTACGGCTTTATTTTCAAAACGAGTTAAAATACTATTTACAACAACAACTAATACAAAAAGGGCTAGAACTACTATTGTAAAAAAATAAGAAAATATACTTGATTGTATCTTTCTAAACATAGGATCTTATTATTCTGTTAATTCTTTTTTTTATAAAAGTAGTCAATTCTATGGCACAATTAAACTTATTAGGGGGATAAAAGTTTATTGTGTTGCATTATTCAAAAATTCACACAAAAAAAGGTGGCTTTCAATTGTCATGAAAACCACCTCTTCATTTTATCTTTTAAATGATTATTTCTCTTCGATTTCAATCATTTTAATTTTGATTTCATTGTTGCCTTCTTGCATCTTAAACTCATCATCAGAATTTCTTTCGATCACTTGCTTTAAAGTTTCTCCATTTTCAAGTGTAACATCTGCTTCTATATACGTCTTATCGTCATCAATAGAAACATTCATCGAATTAATATTTTTCACCTTTCTGTTGTGTTCGTCTGCAACTGCTTTTTCTATCTCAGATTTAAAAAGTTGATCATGTTTTTCCTCCGCCGTTTCACCCGTTTTTTTTATTTTAATGACCTTGTTACGTGATGAATCAGATTGCGTTATATTGATATCAACTTCCTCTTCAATATTCAAGTTGAAATCTAAGGTTACTTCCTTGGTAAAGCTCTTAACAATTTTCTCCATTTCTTTATTAGAAAGTGTCACTGTTCTGACTTCTGTTTTTCCAGACTCAAGCTTTACTTTTCCTTCTAGAAGAATACCGTCTGCATCACTATTGATTTTAATCTCATCAACAGATACAACGTCATTGCCAAATCGTTTTTTAACATCCGGCACAAAAGTGGATTCATTGAATTCAATTGCTGTTGATAAATCTTTCTCAACATTCACTTTTGTGACATCATCACAACCAAAAATGGAAAGAAATACCAAGACTAAAAGCGATATGTAATATTGTTTTTTGAAATTCATATTTTGAATCATAGCTGTTAGCAAATGTTTTACAAATAACTAATATTTTCATAAATGAACAATAAATCACTTAAACCAACCTCAAAGTATTAATCTTTTTTGACAAAATTTCCGAACTACTAACATTCAACCAATTATCCAAAAGGTCTGCATAAATGCTTCTAAAATCAACAGAATAAATTAGATCACCTTGATGCAAATTAGATAGGTCAGGATTTTCATTTACAATCCCTTTTGATTTCAAATTTTTGCCAATTAAAAATACATTATTAGCGGCTCCATGATCAGTTCCTTGTGAAGCATTTTGAGCCACTCGTCTTCCAAATTCTGAAAAAGTCATGATAATTGTATCATCGAAATTCCCACTTTTTTCAAGTTCTTTTACAAAAGCTGCTACTGAATCAGAGTAATCTCTGAGAAGTCGATTTTGGGAATTTTTTTGATTAACATGTGTATCAAAACCTCCTATTGTGGCATAAAAGACTTTCGTATGAATTCCTGATTTAATGAGTTCAGAAATACTCTTTAAGCTTTTTCCTAAATAAGAATTTGGAAAATGTACATCCGACTTATAGATCCTGCTTTTTTCATAGATATATTCAGCAGACTGACTTGCTTCAGCAAGCGTTTTATAGAGGTAACCTTTATTATTTTCATCCAAAGTCTCTTTGCTTGCCGCCCCCTTTGCTAGTTTATCAAATTGGTCTACTTTTAGACTATTATAAAAAGTATAAGGTTGATCTACTGCCACTCCTTTCATATTCGCCCCTTTTAATGCTAATGAAAGTGTATTGTCGTACTCAATTACTGCATCAACACTTTTACAGTAAGAGTCTAAATATCTACCAAGCCAACCCGTTTGTATATACTCATTACTATCAGAAGCTGTATGCCAGATATCCATACTTCTAAAATGAGAACGATTGGGATTAGGATAACCCACATTATTGATTACTGACACATACCCTTTATCATATAGTTCAGCAATACCTTTCATGTTCCCATTTATCCCTAAATCATTGTCCAATTTAAAAACTTCAGATTCTTTAAAAGATAAAGTTGGTCTTGCTTTATGGTATAAATCATCCAAGTAAGGTACAATAGTATTTAAGCCATCATTTCCTCCAGAAAACTGAATGATCACTACTCTTTTCCCTTCGAATGGATCCGTGTTCTTCCCAAGAGTTTGTTGTAAAAAAAGTGGAGTAAACATGGTTCCTGCCGTTAAAAACGAGGCATTTTTGATAAAATCTCTTCTTTTCATAGTCGTAATAATTAACAAAGTTGATATTCAGGTAAGGACAGAATTTGTATCATTTGATCTTTAAAATCTGTCAATTGATTTTCTGAGAGGTACTTTTGCCCTTCTTCAGAAAGTTCTCCTCTAATCATTAATTCGACTAAAGAGCATTTTTTATCTGTATAATGGAGTTTTTCAATATTTCTCCAATCAATATCACATTGGAACTTTCGATACTGTTTCGTTCTTCTTTTATTTTCCATTGGGTCTTTGTCATAATCTTCTTTGTAAGCCAATGGTATCTGACCATTATTCAAAAGTACCGAAGGTAACCTTAGGCGTTGTGCTAATCTGGAAGCATCAATCCAACTCTTATCTCCAGGCCACCCCGCAACGTTAGGAGGATTATAAAGTACCTGATCTAAGTTACGCTGAATGATCATCCATGATTTCTGATTTTTAGGAGTCAAATCAAATTGTTTCTTCAAAGTGACCATTAACTCAATAGGACTCTTGATTTTGACTCCTATATTTTTGTCTTGATAAAACCATGAAGAATTGAAGATGTAAGCCATCGTTTTTCCAATATCATAGTCATAAGAATACATTCTTTCAGCTACTTCTCTTACTCGCTTCTCATCCGGAACCGGATTAACGAAGTATCTGTATATCTTAGATGAGATAAAATAGGCACACTCTTTTTTCTCTAAAATGAAGTCAATCACCTCTTCGCCATTGAAATTACCGGTTTTACCAAAAACTGTTTTTTCTCCTTTATCATGCCTTTTTGCCAAAACAACAAACTCAAGCTTTTGATTAGAAAACCAACCTGTAAAACATCGGGCTATTTCTTTAACATCTTCTTCTGTATAGCCATTATCTCTCCCTAAAGTGAATAGCTCACACAATTCTCTTGCAAAATCCTCATTTGGACTCTTCTTCTTGTTTTGTTTCAAATGAAGATAATCAATCATTGCTCTTGACTTTGAAACCTCTAGTAATAAAGATTTGAAATCACCCAAGCCTTTTAGTCGTAAAGCATCGGTATATTGAAGTGCGATGTATGGGTCTTGAATTCTACATGCAAAATGACCATGCCAGAACAAAGCCATCTTTTCGGCCAAATCACATTCACCTGACTGCATTTGATCAATCCAGTCAAGCAACACTTCTTGAGTATATTCTCTACTCATTTTTCTAGATTCTTGCCTGTCTTCTTTAGACATCATTTTCATTGTAGAATAAGCAGGCATTACCTCTTCTATAGGAGGAATATCTATCTCTAAAGGTTTTAATTCTGATAGATCCAAAAGAGGTGATACAATATCTTTTTTTTGGAGTAGTTCGTCAGCTCTTTTACGGTTTATTCCAAAACCAGCTCTGGAATATAGGTGCAATAGCTTTTTATAAGATTTATTCATAAGATAGTGATTATAAGTAGTTAATTCGTATTAACCCATTCAATTCAAAATAGACCTAATGGTTTAAAGTGTGCTTTTATTGTCTCTACAAGCTACTAAATAATTAAGTTAAAAGTTATTTTTTTTCATATTTTAAACTTCAGTCAGTCATAGATAATGTATATTTGAAATCTGAATAAATTAGAAGTTATTTTTTATTAATTCGAATAGAAATGAGAAGAAATTTCAATGCTTACGGTGCAGATTTAGTATCCTTAAAAGAAGATCTCGAAAAACAATGTCTACATTTTCAAAAGAATATCTCTTCTCAAAGTCTTGAAGTTGCTATTTTATCTCCTAATGGAAAAAAAGAGCTACAATTAATGGAATCGGCTAAACTAATGGAAGTCCTTACAAAACACTTTGAAGAATCTGAAATGGATTTTGAATTTGGAAGTTGTGAGGGTAACGAATATTGTGTTGATGTAAACTGGTAAAAAAGTACTAATACACACATCAAACTATTAATTTTAAGTCACTATTTTAATATTAGGCCATACCAAAGTCTAAGAAAAATAGGATTCCAAAAGTTAAAACACAATTTATATTTGCCCTGAAATTTAAGAGCATATATTTTTTATTTAAGTAAAACTATCATGGGAAAAAAAATTCTAATCATAGATGACGAACAGAGTATTCGTTATACCCTAAGAGAAATATTAGAATTCGAAAACTACGATATTGACGAAGCTAAGGATGGAGAAGAAGCTCTTGAAAAATTAGTCGTTAATAACTATGACGTTGCTTTATGTGATGTAAAAATGCCTAAAAAAGATGGTATTGAAGTACTTCAAAAGGCAATGGAAATGGGGAAAGCTCCTCAATTCATTATGATTTCTGCACATGCAAATATTGATATTGCTGTAGACGCTACAAAAAAAGGTGCCTTTGATTTTATTTCTAAGCCACCAGATTTAAATAGACTTTTATTAGCGATTAGAAATGCCTTAGACAAGTCATCTTTAGTTCAACAAACTAAAGTATTGAAAAAGCAAGTTGCTAAGAAGTACGATATTATTGGAGAATCTGAAGCGGTGGTTCACATGAAAGAAACTATCGAAAAAGTTGCTCCAACGGAAGCAAGAGTTTTAGTAACAGGACCAAATGGTGCTGGTAAAGAATTAGTCGCAAGATGGATTCACGGTAAAAGCCCTCGTTCGAAACAATCTCTTGTAGAAGTAAACTGTGCTGCGATTCCTTCGGAATTAATTGAAAGTGAATTATTTGGTCATGAAAAAGGGTCATTTACTTCGGCACACAAACAACGTATCGGTAAATTTGAACAAGCCAACGAAGGTACTCTTTTCTTGGATGAGATCGGTGATATGAGTCTTTCTGCTCAAGCAAAGGTGCTTAGAGCTTTGCAAGAAAATAGAATCACTAGAGTGGGTGGTGATAAAGAAATCAAAGTCAATGTGAGAGTTGTTGCTGCAACAAACAAAGACTTAAAAGCCATGATCAAGTCAGGTGATTTCAGAGAAGACCTTTACCACCGTTTGAGTGTTATCGTTATTAAAGTTCCTTCTTTAGCGGATAGAAAAGGTGACATTCCTTTATTAATTCAGAAGTTCTTAAAAGATATTGCTGGAGAATATGGAAAACCTCAAACGAAGATTACTGAGGAAGCCTTGGAGAAAATGAAAGAACCTGAGTGGACTGGTAATATTAGAGAACTTAGAAACGTTGTTGAAAGACTTACGATCATGAGTCCTAATGAGATTACAAAAGAAGATGTAGAACGCTACGCTTTCTTATAATCCCACTTTTATATAAAAATAAAATCCTCAATTCTTTTATACTTAGAATTGAGGATTTTTTTATGGGTGAGAAAAAACCCAATGAGAACCATCTTCAAAATATTCTCTTTTCCAAATAGGAACAGTTTCTTTTAAAGTATCAATCGCATACTCGCAGGCTTCAAAACTGGCTTTTCGGTGTGGAGTAGAAACGGCAATCACTACCGCAATCTCCCCTACTTCACAATCACCTACAGCATGAACAATACTTACTTTATCTGCTTTAAACTTCTCTTTTACTGTATCCGCTATTTTCTGTAATTCAGATACTGCCATTGTTTCATAAGCTTCAAAAAATAACTTAGTCACTTTCTTTCCTACTAAATTATCTCTTACAGTACCAATAAATACATCTATTGCACCGCAATAGTCTGATTTTACACTATCTATAATTGAAGCAGTGTTTATCTCTTTTGTCTCTTGTAAGGCAATCATAATTAGATCTTAAGGTCATTCAAAAAAAATCATCCTCCACTCATAGGAGGTATAAGAGCAACTTCATCTCTGTCAGAAATTACTTCTGTACCATTTGCATGCTCTCCATTCACTGCTAAAGCAATAGACCTCAGCTTACTTAATTCAGGGTACTTTTCTTTTAGAATACCTAAAAGTGATTCGGAAGTCAAATCCGTTTGATCTATTGAAAAATCAAGCGTTGAACTTCCTATAATATCCTTAGTGATACCAAATAGCAATATTTTCATAATTCGAAAGTGCTAATATTTACCTAATTTTCAAAGCATAAAAAAAGGCATACTCCGAAGAATATGCCTTTTGGTGATATTTCTATATATCTTATAAAGCAATACCCATGAATGACATAAATGCCAATCCCATCAAACCAGTGATGATGAAAGTGATACCTAATCCTCTTAAAGGAGCTGGTACATTTGAATATTTCATCTTCTCACGGATAGCTGCTAACGCGATGATCGCGATTAACCAACCGATACCTGATGAGAAACCATAAACACCTGCTTCAACGATAGAGTACTCTCTTGGCACCATAAAGAATGCTGCACCTAAGATTGAACAGTTTACTGCAATCAAAGGAAGGAAAATACCCAATGAACCATAAAGTGATGGTGAGAATTTCTCAATAATCATTTCCACCAACTGTACTGTAGATGCTACAACAGCGATGAAAAGAATATATGTTAAGAAGTCTAAGCTTACGCCCGCATATTGCTCGCCTAACCAAGTTAATGCTCCTTCTTTTAAGATATAGTTATATACTAACCAGTTTAGTGGTACAGTAATCGTCAATACGAACGTTACCGCTAAACCAAGACCTAATGCTGTGTCGACTTTCTTAGATACGGCCAAATAAGAACACATTCCTAAGAAGTAGGCGAACACCATGTTGTCGATAAAGATCGACTTAATTGCAAGATTTAATAAATCCATTTTGTGATCGTTTTTTTAAGATGAATGTTCTAAGCCTCTTCTACGTAACCGTTTCTTGCACGTTGTACCCAGATGATTATACCAATGATGATGAATGCACCTACTGGAGATGTCATTAAACCATTGTTTACATAAGCTTCTGGTAAAACGCGGATATCAAATAAAGTACCTGATCCGAATAACTCTCTAAAGAAAGCTACAACCAAGATTACCCATGCGTATCCGAATGAAGAACCAAGACCATCAAGAATTGAATCGTAAGGCTTGTTGGCCATTGCGAATGCTTCAAGACGTCCCATTACAATACAGTTTGTAATGATTAGACCTACATATACACCTACTACTTTTGATACATCATAAAGGTAAGCTTTCAATACTTGGTCTACAATAATTACAAGTGATGCTACAATACCCAACTGCACGATGATACGGATACGTTGAGGAATTGCATTACGTAAAAGCGATACGATTAAGTTAGAGAAGATAATTACGAATGTTACCGCAATTGACATTACCAATGTTGGCTCTAACTTTGAAGTTACCGCTAAGGCAGAACAGATACCCAATACTTGTACAGTTACTGGGTTATCATCGTCCAAAGGATCAGTCACGATTGCTTTTCTTCTCTTCGAGAATAAAGCTTCTGACTTTTTTGCTGCTACAGTTTCTGTGCTCATTTTTTTCGTTTTTTGTTATATTCAATAGTGAACAAATTGCGAACTACTGGGCCATTGAAACCGCAGAAGCACCTTTTTCCAAGAATGGTTTATATTGATTCAAGTATCTATCAACCATTTCATTAAGACCAATTGCAGTAAGAGTTGCACCAGATAAACCGTCTACCTCATAATCAGGTAAACCTGTTTTACCTTCACCTTTTACCATGAAAGTAGGCTTTAACTCACCATTAACAAAGATCTTTTTACCAATATATCGGTCTTGTACCTCTTTATCACCAATTCTAGCTCCTAAACCAGGAGTTTCACCTTTGTGAGAGAATACCACACCTTTTACAGTGTTCATGTCAGACTCTAAGGCAAAGTAACCCCAGATGTCATTCCAAAGACCATAACCATACATAGGTAAGATATAACTTTCTACACTACTACCATCTTTACTCATGAATTTGTAAATAGGTAAAATTGCAGGTTGGTTTTTCTTTAATTTTTTCCACTCTTTAGAAATATCTAATTTCTCAAGAACAGCAGCGTCAATTGCTTGACCATCGATACCAACAACTTGGATACGACTATCATATACTTTAGCAATTTCTGACTTTGGAGATTCGCTCATTTCTGGAAGTACTGAAAGCATAATCTGCTTTTTAGTATCCAAAGCTACTTCTTCCTTTTGTCTCTCATTAAGAGAAACTGCAGTAAACGACAAGATACCACCTAGGATAACTGTCATTGCTACCGCAAAACCGATGACATAACCGTTAGACTGTTGCACGTTTTAATCTTCGTTTTTTGTTTGCATTTACTACATAATGGTCGATCAATGGAGCTAATACGTTCATAAGAAGAATAGCTAACATGATTCCCTCAGGATACGCTGGGTTTAACACACGGATAATTACCGTCATTACACCAATTAACGCACCGTAAATCCACTTACCTGAGTTTGTTTGCGAAGCAGAAACTGGGTCTGTCGCCATAAACACAATACCGAAAGCGAAACCACCAATAATTAAGTGGTAGTAAGCTGGCATTTGTAAGTAAGTAGCACCTTCTGGAGCAAGAACGTTTAATAAAACACCCATTGCTAATGCACCTAAGATACCAGAAATGATGATTCTGTAATCAGCTACTTTTGTCCAGATTAATACTAAAGCACCAATCAAACACATTAAAGCAGAAGTTTCACCAATTGAACCTGGGATCGTACCGATAAATAAGCTCATTGGATCTGAAGCCCAGTGAGCTGTTTTACCAACAAAGTCTGCAACAGCAACACCTTGGTTTTGAGCCTCAACAGCTAAACCTAAGAATGTAGCACCAGTGAAACCATCTACAGTAGATGTTCCTTCACCAAGGTATGTCCAAACTTTATCACCTGAAATCGCTGCTGGATAAGCGAAGTATAAGAATGCACGAGCAGTTAATGCTACGTTCAAAATATTCATACCTACACCACCGAATACCTCTTTAGCTACTAATACAGCAAAAGCTGAAGCCAAACCAACTTGCCATAATGGAATAGTTGCTGGTAATACTAATGGAATAAGGATACCTGTTACTAAGAAACCCTCTGTGATAGGGTGATTTCTAAATACGGCGAAAGCGGCCTCTACAGTACCACCCGCTGCATAAGAAACGATGATAATTGGTAACGATAATTGTAAACCAATTAAGAATTGCTCTCCAACTGATGCAGCTTCACCAGTTGCAATGTGGTGTTGGTAACCTACGTTCCATAAACCGAAAATGATAGCAGGAAGAAGTGCGATAACTACAGTCATCATCACACGCTTTAAATCTACTGCATCACGTACCTGAACACCTTTCGCTTTAGTCACATCCGGAGGAGTGAACATAAACGTTTCACCTGCTTCGAAAACATAGTAAAGCTTCTCCAGCTTACCACCTTTTTCGAACATAGGCTTTTGTTTTTCTATGAGATCGTGAATGAATTTCATGTCTTATAAGATATTAAACTAATTTTTAATAGTACACCAAATTAATCCAAACGCATTGTATCTAAACCTTGACGTACAATCTTTTGAATATCGTGCTTAGAAACGTCAATGAATTCACAAAGAGCTAAATCCTCTTCTGCTACTTCATAGATTCCTAATGCCTCCATATTCTCATAATCATAAGCAAGGATAGCTTTTAACAAGTACATTGGATAAATATCCATAGGTACTACTTTTTCGAAGCTACCTGTTACAGCAAATGGTCTGTCTTGACCGTTTGTGTTAGTATCAAGTGCATACTTCTTAGAAGTGCTACCTAATAAACCGAACGCTTTGTGGAAGCTTAAACGGCTTGTGATTGGTGCTAACCACCCATCTGATAAGAAGAAACGTGCTTTGTTTCCTTCCTCAAGGGCAGTAACCATGTTAGAATAATAACCCAAGAACCCGTTTTTACCAACAGCATAACCTGTTAAAACGTTTCCTGAAACTACACGAACATTATCACCTTTGATTTTCGCTGCTGAGATTGTCTCTAAGTTTACACCTGCATATGTTTCAACATACTCTGGCTTATCTACTTTAGGACCAGCTACTGCAATGATTCTTTTGGCATCATATTTACCTTCTTTGAAAAGTTTACCTACTTGAGCTAAACCTTCTGGAGAAATAGTCCAAACTACATCATTAGCACTTGTAACAGGTGCAGTGTGGTGAATTTGTACACCTACGTTACCTGCTGGGTGAGGACCTGAGAATTTGTTTTTCTCAACGCCTGCAAGACCATCAAACAATGCAGAAGATTTTGAACCACTTAATCCAAGGTACACCTTAGGAGCAAACTTTTTCAATACATCAATACCTGCTTGAATAAAGCTTTCTTGACCTTTTAAAGTAAACTCATAATTTGGTGCCAAAGGATGGCTATCAAATGCAGAAACAAATAAAGCTCTCGGTGTATCTGAAGGATTAGCAACAATAGCATATGGACGACGCACTAATTGCGGCCACACCCCACTTTCAAGAAGAATAGCTTGTGCTTCTTCTTTGCTAACCTGATCGATAGGTTTCACTGGGAACTCTTTGTATTCAACTTGCGCGTCAGCTTTCACTACGACTGCAAGTAACTTACGGCGTTCTCCACGTTGGATTTCAACGATTTCGCCGCTTACAGGTGATGTATATTTAACTTCTTCTAATTTCCCATCTATCAAGATTGGGTCACCTGCCTTTACTTTCTCGCCTACTTTAACCACAGCCTTAGGACGAATCATCCCAGGGAAGTCCTCTGGTTTAATGGCAAATGTTGTGGGTGTATCAATATTCTTAGCGATGCTTTCTGCAGCCTCGCCTACTAGTTTGATATCAAACCCTTTTTTTAATTTCACGTTATTAGACATCGGATATTATCGAGTGACAGAGTAAACGCTCCTATATTTTTATGTGCAAACTTAATAAATTCATATCTGCTTTGAAACTTAATTGGCTAGTGATTTTCGTCAAATTTTCAAAAAATCCTGAATAACAATGAATATCTTTTTAGGAATTAACAAATTATTTAAAATGACTATTATATCATATATTGTATATTGAAACGTTATAAAACAAAAACAAAGTTCGAACAACAATTTTTTAATACCGTGAATAATACCGAAATTTCCGCAATTTGGGAACAAATCAGTCACAGAAAAGACGTTGCAAAGGTCTCTAACTTACACTTTATCAAGGTCGTAAGTAAACAATTAAAGAACCCACATCTTATCACTTGGGATTTTTATAACAAAGAAGTTCTAATTTCAGAAGTAGCCTATATTAATACAGTTGATGATGATCCTATTGATCTAAAAGACTACAAATACTTATGGGTAAAGGAAGAAAACCCCAATGAGCAAGCCTTATTTAGAATCTTACTAAATAACGATGGACAAACGATAAATCTGAAAACTTTATTCCATCCATCACACAAAAACAGCAATCTGACTGTAAAATACTTAGGCTTGATCGAAGAAGAAGTTATAACGGAATAAAAGAAGAGCTATCAATATTTCATTAAAAAGCTATTAGAGTGATATTTTTAGTTTAATATCAATCATAATAGCTTCCTAAAATAATGATAGCTCTTTCTATAATATTATTGAATAATCCTATTTTTCAAAAATTACTTTTTCCTTCGAAACCCTAGTTCTTTCATTGTAAATACCACCTTCAGCGGCGGCTCCACAACCAATCACCATACTGATTTCTGCATCTTTTGGAAGATCTAAAAGCTTCTTGATTCTTTTACTATCAAATCCTTCCATTGGACAAGTATCATACCCTTCTGCTTTCATACTATACATGAAAGTCATTGCCGCCAATGACACACTCTTATGCAATGTGATGCGAACGTCCGTTTTGGTCACCTGTCTGTACATGGGCTTTTTAAACCCAACGTACCATGCATATACTTTTTTGAAAAAGCTTTTTAATCCACCAAAATTATCGTTGTTATACAAGATAGGGACCAACTTCTCATAATAACTCAAAGCTCTGTCTTTGTCTTTTTGTGGCATATCTTCTGGAAAAGAAGCCTTCATTTTTTCAAGGTTGAAAGCAGCTCTTTCTTTCCATAGCTTTGGTCTAACAACAAATAATACCAATTCTCTAGCAGTTGTTGCTGCCTTTTGACGCATACAATTTTCCGCTACTTCCTTTTTTAAGTCCTCAGAAGTAATTCTGTAGAACTCCCACATTTGCATATTAGAGCTGTTTGGGGATAGAGTTGCTCTTTCAAGACTTCTTTGTACTGCGTTATGATCAAAATCTGATTCTTGATCATAAATACGCACTGATCGCCTAGATTGAACAATCTCATCAAAATATTTTGCACTGTTAGTCATTTTTCTTGTCCGATTAAATACTTTAATTGTCAGTTTTATTAAACGATTATTATTTTTGTCTTAATCATTATTTATTTAATAATTCAAATAACTAATCATCCAATTAGTACAAATTTAATCATTTAGAATAATTCATCATGTTAAAATTAATTTCTAAACTCATACTGTTCATCTCAATTCCTTTATTTATTATCTCATGTAGTAGTGACGGAGAAGAAGAAATCATTCCTGGAGACATTTCATTTTGGGCAGATAGCAACTCTGGTTTCTTAGGGGACCAAGCGATTACTATTGTAATTTTTGACAGTAAAACCTCAACTGAAATCACTAGAGGAGTTTTAATTCAAGCAGCAAACAACCCTGCTTGTGGTGGAACAACAATGAGTAGTATTTTCACTGCTCAATTATCTCCTGGGAAATATATTGTACAAGCTTTTGAAGATGACTCTGAAGCTGGAGCTGGTGATGGTGCGTGGTTTAATGGCCCATTTGGTCAGGAAATTGAAGTTCTTGGAGGAACTTGTAGATCATACAGAATGGGTGATGATCCTTTTGAAGCTCAACGTGCTTCCAACGCTAGAACTAGAGGCATCAAATTTTATGGTGTTTACGAAGTTCAATAAAGCATAAAAAAAAGAGGTAATTTAAATTACCTCTTTTTTTATCCCCCAATTAAAGACATGGAGTCCAAATCCTTATTATGATTCTTTTCTTCATCAAAACCTGAAGCCTTTTTCAACAACAAGTGCTCTTGAACCTTTTGAATAAGTTCGTCATCCGAGCACCCCTCTCTTATTATTGCTTTAAGATCCATTCCTTTTTGAGAGTATAAACAATTCCTCAATTGTCCCAAAGAAGTTATTCTTAAACGATCACAAGTTCCACAAAAAGTTCTCGTAAAAGCAGGAATAATGCCTAATGAACCTATTAATTTCTTTGAATGATATACTTTGGCTGTTGACGAACCCTCAAGTTCCTTTAAATCATTGAACTCTTTTTGTAGTTCATTTTCAATATCTATGTAATTCCAGCTTTTAGAAACTTCCTTTCCTTTACCGTTAAATGGCATCTCCTCAATAAAACGGATCTGAATTGGGTAAATTTCAGCAAACTTAGCTAATGGAATAATCTCTTCGGTATTCTTACCTTCCATGACCACCATGTTCACCTTGACTTTAAACCCTTTCAAAACCATCATTTTAAGAGAGGACATTACTTTATCAAAATCATCTCTACGAGTTATTTCAAAGAATTTTTCTTTGGTTGTCGCATCAAGACTTAGATTAATATCTTTTATTCCTATTTCATGAAGTTCATCTAAGTACTCATCTAGCAAAACTCCATTTGTAGTAATTGCCACTTTCTTTATCCCTTCTATCTTCACTATTTCTCTCAGAAAATTAATCAAGCCTTTCCTTACAAAAGGCTCCCCTCCAGTGATTCTTACTTTTTCTACACCATGTTTTGCAAGAAGACTTACCAGTCTCAACATTTCTTCAAAAGACAATAGCTTATCTTTCTGAACGAATTTCATATGTTCAGGCATACAATAAGTACATCTTAGATTGCATCTATCTGTGACTGCTAATCTTAAATATTTGATTTGTCTTTGAAACTTATCTGTTAACACGTGATTGTATTTGTTGTAAAATGAATGTGCAATTTAATAAATAAAAAGGTCTTGTATTCTAAATAACGGAATACAAGACCTAATATTTAAAAAGATTAGCCGAAATATTTCTATAAAATATCTTTACTCGTCAAATCTTTGTAGACTTCCCATAGTACTAATGCGACTGCCACTCCAATACAAGGTTGAGCAACAAATACAAATAAGAACATTAGATAAGGGTTCGGAAAAATGATGTAGGGAATAGAGATTGCTAAACCAACAATCACCAACATACTTTCTATAAATACTTTTCTCATGTTATTTTGATTGTTCTGCTGAAGCAGCAAGTGTATTAATGTAATCTTTAACTTCTTGAGCATTGACAACTTCCTTCACTTTTGGATCTGAAAGCCATTTATACTCTTTGCTACCAGGAGTTCTTTTCGAAGGTTCCGGGTGAGCTCTTCCGTGACAATTTAAACAAGAAATTGAAGGATCATCACCCATTAAATTCTCAACAACTGGAGCATGTTCATCAACCGCTTCAAAAGTTCTTGATCCCTGGTGACACCCATAACAGTTCATTGAATTAAATTCACCTCTGTAACGAATAGGTTCTGTATAAGTCTTCGTTACATATCTCATCAAGTGACGGTAACCATCTAACTTCGCTTTCATAGTTCCTTGAAAACCATAATCCGCGTGACAGCTATAACACTCATGCTCGGCAATCCATCCATTTTGGTAATGTCTAGCTGCTAATGTTTGAGAATGTGAATCAAACATCATATCATTTGCCATTGGAGACATTACGTGACAGCTTTGGCACGTTGTAGACTCTTTTGACGACACAAAAACATGGTAATTACCTAATAATAAGGCTAGTAATGGGAATACAATAATCCCAAAAAGCACCATCGACCTTACTTTAGCACTTAACTCATGCCTGTTTGCTCTTAATTGATACAGCAATATAACTTCTACGATAAGCACAAATATTGCCAATACATCTAATATTGTTTCCATAAATCTTAAGAAGTTAATTTGTTATACCTTTTTTACTTTAATTGCAGTCACCTTGTAGTCAGGTTCCTTTGAAATTGGGTCATGATCATCCGACACAACATTGTTAACAAGAAACTTCGCATCATAGAAGGCTCCGAATACAACACCTGGAGTTTCATGATCTGAAATATCTACAATACCTTGCATTTTTCCACGACTACTTTCCACTTCGATTGTATCTCCTTTTTTGACATTGTTCAATCCTGCATCTTGAGGATGGAAAACAAAACGACCAGGACCTGCTGAATGATTCAATTCAGAGATTCTATAAGTCATTGTTCCTGTATGCCATTGTGAAATTACACGGCCAGTCGTCAAGAATAAAGGTTTATCCGCAGATACATCTTCATTACCTGCTTTATAAGGTCTCGCAAAAACAACTGCTCTACCATCAGGTTTTCCATAAAAATGAACCTTATGATTTGAATTCACATGTTTATCTGCAAATGGATCTCCTTTAATATATCTTCTCACGGTACCTGGATGGTCTTCCGTAGGACAAGGCCATTGAATACCTCTCTCCTTCTTTAAACGATCATAAGTGATACCACTGAAATCGTATTTACTTGCTTTTGAAATATTTCTATATTCATCCCAACATTCATTAGGAGTTTTATAGGTAATCAGTTTACCCTGCCCCATTCTATTAGCAAAGTCTACTATAATATCAAAATCAGAACGAGCTTCACCTACAGGCTCTCTCAATTTCTCAATGATTTGATATCTTCTTTCCGTTTGACCGTATACACCTTCTTTTTCAATGTATAATGCAGCAGGTAAAAGAATGTCAGCAAATTTTGCAGTTTCTGTATCTCCGAACACTTCCGATACAACTAAGAAAGCTTTTTCCATACCTTCTCTGTAATAACGGTTGTTCGGTAAACTTTGTGCTGGGTTTGTACACATGATCAACGCTGCTTTCACATCGCCTTTTACCATACCATCAAACATAGCTAAGGCATGTCTACCAGGCTTTGGTGAAATAGTACCTTCTGGAACTTTCCACAAACCTTCCATTTCCTTACGATGTGTGGCATTCGCTACCATTCTACCATTTGGTAATAAGTGAGCTAAAGAACCTGTATCTCTCACACCACCACAAGCATTCGATTGACCTGTCAATGAAAGAGGAGTAGCACCAGGACGACAAATCTGACCTGTAATTAAGTGCAACGAGTTCAACGTATTATTTAAGAATACACCTTGTACTCTCTGATTAATACCCATTGTCCATAAAGACATCGTTGCTTTTGAACTTGCAAACTGATAGGCCACCTCTCGGATTTCTCTTGGAGTAATCCCTAACTCATCTGCTACTTTTTCAGGACGATAATCTTTTAAGAACTCTTTATATTCTTCTAAAGATATTTTTTGTTTTCCGTCATTGAAACTAACATACTTAGAGACAAAATCATCATCTAGCAACTCCAACTCTGACATTACTGAACACATAGAGTTCAATAACAACATATCTTTACCTGGCAATACTGGCAAGTAAATATCTGCATGCTCGGCTGTTTTTGTCTTTCTTGGATCAACTACAATGATTTTTACATTCTTGTTGGCCTTTTTACGCATCATGATTCTTTCCCATAATGGCGGGTGACATTCATAAGCATTAGAGCCAATCAAGAAGAATGTTTCTGCATGGTCTATATCATCATAAGCCCCAGGAGGTTCATCTTTACCAAAAGTCTGAGTATACCCTACAGCAGCTGACGCCATACACAAACGAGGATTCCCATCCACATTATTTGTTTTGAAGCCTGCTTTAAATAGTTTGTTGGCTGTATAAGACTCTTCGATTAATAGTTGACCAGAGCCATAGAAGCCGATGCTTTCAGGTCCATGATCTTGCAAAGCCTCTTTAAACTTCGAAGTCATCAAACTCATTGCTTCCTCCCATGAAGCTTCTACAAACTTCCCGTCTTTTTTAATTTTTGGAGTTTTAAGTCTACCCGGATCCTTCATTAATGAATCCAACATAGAACCCTTGATACAGATTACGCCTTTGTTGTGGGCTTCTTGATCTCCACGTACTCGAACTAATTTGTCTTTGTTCATACCTAGCATTACACCACAGCCTGTACCACAATATCTACAAACTGATTTGTGCCATGATTTCACTGGTCCTTCATCAACTATTAATTCTGTGAGACCCCAACCACTTAAAGCAGCACCGCCTACAGCAACCGTACCTCCAGTTAGTTTTAGAAAATCTCTCCTAGATAGATTCAGATTCTCTTTGTCGTTTTGTTTCCCCATTGACAATAAGTATTTGACTTTATTTATATGTGTCTTATTCCTTAATAGAAATTAACAATTTTAGAGTTATGATGTAAATTTGTGACACAATTTCTCATAAAAATATGATGGAAGTCATACCTTTCTAACATTATTGATTATTTGCAAAACATTTTTCGCAGAAAATTGTTCCCAAATTTTTTTTAAGATATTTTAGCTTCATCAATATTAATCTAACTAATTTTATAGTATGTTAAGAAAATTACTACTACCTGCAACAATCCTTTTGCTGTTTAGTAACTTCGCTCTGGGTCAAGACTTTACGATTGATGCCCAACTGAAACCTCGTTATGAACATAGAAATGGTTTTGGTCAGCTAAGACCATCAAATAGTAACTTGGACCGTCCTACCGATTTTGTATCTCAAAGAGCAAGACTACGCTTTTTATTCACTGATAAAAGTGAGAAGTTCAAAATGGGTGTTTCAATACAGGATGTTAGAACATGGGGAGAAGTAAATCACTTCGCTAACAAAGACAACGGTAACTTACATGTACATGAAATGTATGGTGAGTTATTTTTCACTGAAGAATTCTCAGCCAAAGTAGGTCGTCAAGAATTAGTATATGATGATCACAGAATCTTTGGTTCTGTAGATTGGGCTCAACAAGCGAGAAGCCATGATGCTGTAGTTTTAAAGTATGAAAAGAGCTTCAAACTACATGTAGGTTTCGCAGTAGCAACTGTTGGAGAAACTAATTTCTACACTCCTTTAGTTCCTGGCACAAACAATAGTTACAAGAATATGCAATACTTATGGTTCAATAAGAAATTTGAGGACTTTAAGCTATCTGCTTTATTTATGAACTTAGGGCTTGAACAATTTGATCCAACGATCAACAATCCTGCTAGAACAGATTACGAAACAGTTTATCAACAAACATTAGGGGCTCATGGTGAATGGAGACCTGGTAAGTTTGGTTTAAATGCTTCAGTATATTATCAGTTTGGTAAAACTGGTGTTGCAGGAGCAGAGAAAACAATTGGTGCATACAATGCTTTACTTGAATTATTATTCAAACCATCAGACAAAGTAGGTTTAATTTTAGGTGCTGAAATTCTTTCAGGTACTGCCTATGATGCTGACGCTGATCAAAACAATTCATTCAACCCTTATTTTGGTACTAACCACAAATTCAATGGTCACATGGATTACTTCTATGTTGGTGGCAGAAACCCAGCTGGTGGTTTAACTGATATTTACATTGGTGCTACTTATAAAGCAAATGACCAATGGAACTTCTATGGTAGATTACACCAATTTATGTCTGCAGCTCAACTTGGAGACAGCAGCACTGGCACTACTTATAAAAGTAACCTAGGTACTGAATTTGATTTAATCATCAATCATAAATTCAACAAGTACATCACTATTCAAGGTGGTTGGTCAGGTATGTTTGCTACAGAATCAATGCAATATGCTACAGCTGCTAACGCAGGTGGTGACCACGAAAAATTCAACAACTGGGGTTGGATGGGCTTAGTAATCAAGCCAACTTTATTTACAACAAAGAAATAAATAGCCTACAACCTTTATAAAAGGTATAAAGCTTAAAAATACAGAAGCGGTTATCTCGTTGTTGAGATAACCGCTTCTTTTATTTCAAACCATGACCACCATAAACGAGGAACCATAACAAAAAAAGGCTTATGATACGAAAACCATAAGCCCTTTCTGTATTTCTAATCAAATGATGATTAATATAAAGTTCTAAACTTAATTGTATTATCAATTGATCTTAAATCTTCCAATAATTCTGGTTGGTACGTTTGATCAATATCTGTAATTACATAACCAATATCTTCATTCGTTTTTAAGTACTGACCTAAAATGTTACATCCATGTTTTGCAAACACGTTGTTCATTTTTGCCAAGATACCTGAAACGTTTTTGTGGATATGCAACATACGGTGTCCGTTCTCCAAACGAGGCAATTGAACATTCGGGAAGTTCACACTGTTAAATGAACTACCTGTATTTACATATTCAATCATTTTACCAGGAACAAAATCTGCAATATTTTCTTGTGCCTCCAATGTTGATCCACCAATGTGTGGTGTTAGGATTAAGTTATCCACATCTTTTAATGGAGCATCAAAAGTATCATTATTGTTTTTTGGCTCTACAGGAAATACGTCGATCGCTGCACCTGATAGGTGACCACTTTGCAATGCTTGTTGCAATGCTTCTAATTCAACAACTGGACCTCTTGCTAAGTTTACAAGGATTGCTCCTTTCTTCATCTTAGCAATGTGCTCACCTGTGAAGTATCCTTTATTTTCAGCACGACCGTCTACGTGAAGTGAAATCACATCACATGTAGCTAACAACTCGTCCAATGAATTCAATTTAGTAGCATTACCCAATGCTAGTTTTTCTACTACATCATAGTAATACACATCCATACCCAACATCTCTGCAAGAATAGATAATTGAGATCCGATATTACCATATCCAATAATACCTAATTTCTTACCTCTTACCTCAAAACTTCCGTTTGCAGATTTGCTCCACTCACCTCTGTCCATTTGACGCATTCTTCTTGGGATCTGACGCATCAATAAGATAATCTCACCAATAGCCATTTCTACTACTGAACGCGTGTTACTGTAAGGTGCATTGAAAACACTTACACCGTGATCAGTACATGCTTGAAGATCGATTTGATTGGTACCGATACAGAAAGCACCCACCAACATTAAACGATCAGCTGCCTCAACAACTTTACGTGTTAACATCGTTTTAGAACGGATACCTAAAATATGAACACCTTTGATTTTTTCACAAAGTTCGTCTTCATCTAAAGCACCACCCAATAATTCTACTTGGTAGCCCTCATCTTCTAACTTCTGCTTTGCATCTTTATGGATATTTTCGAGTAATAATACTTTTATTTTACTCTTTGGAAATGAAGTCGCCATAGGATGTTTAATTGAATATAGTATTTCATCAAAACTACTTGCTTCAATATCAGCTTTAGCAAGTACTTTTTCTCTTTTAATATTTTCAGTGAAAGCATAGAATGTCTTAGCCAAACCTGCTTCTCTAATTTCATAATCAGTATAACCATCACCAATTACAAGAACATCGCCATCCAACGACAGTTCTTCCATCAGTTTTACTTTACCTTTATGTTCAGATAATGGGTTGGAAGCATCAAAACCAGTCACTTCATCTTTCTCATTGTAAGTGAAAGTGTTGGCATAAATATTTTCTTCCTTAATACCGAAATCAGCTACAACTGGAGTGATAAAATCTTTGAATCCGGAAGAAACGATCAATACGTTATCCTTCTCCTTTGCAAAGAATTCTTTATTTCTCTTTACCGACTCTGATACTAATTTTTTAAGTTCCGATGAAAGTTGATCTACATCTTTCTTTGTTGCATCCAATAAGGCCAATCGTTGTTCTAAAGCTTCTCTAAAAGACAACTCACCAGCCATTGCTTGGTCTGTAAGTTCTTTGATCTTACTTCCAATTTCTTCCTTTTTGTCAGTACCCTCGTAAAGTATATCACTCAATACATCAAGTGCTTCTACTTTTGTGAATGTACTATCAAAATCAATTACAAAAAATCTCTTATTCGCCATGTTCATTTGTCTTTTAGTTACAACCGCTATTCAAAAGTATTATTTTATAATGACATTTGAATATATTTTAGGTATTTATTGTAATTTTCATAAAAAAAAGACTCATTTTTTATACTTATTGAACATTTTTCAGCTTTCATTCTCTATTTCTGCCCTGATTTTCTTAGGTAATTTATTATAGACCAAATCATAAGAGTGATCAATAGATTTATACATTTCAGCTTCTGGTAAATCTCCAAAAACAGTAATGGTATTCCAGTGTTTTTTATTCATATGGTAACCTGCTTTTACGGCATTATATCTATCTCTCATTTCCAGTGCCAATTCCGGGTCACACTTCACATTAAAACTTTCAAAATTGTCAACATCCGTCAACGCAAACATTTTTCCTGCCACCTTAAACACTAATGTTTTTTCATCAAAAGGAAACTCTTCTGTGACTGCTTTCTTGTTCAAACAATAATCTCTAAAATCTTCTATATTCATACTTAATAATATTTAACAATTTATTAACATTTGCAAATCCTTAATTGCAAAGCAATTACACTTCAATTCACAACGTAAACTTTATAACACCCTTTTAAGATGTGATTTTTCTTTTCAAATGTTAACTTTTACACTTTACTTTGCACCATAAAATCTAACAAATATTCTAAACAATTAACCTATTTCACTGTTTAAGCGATATACTTAGACAAATTACAATTATGAAATACTTACACCTTATTTTTTCAATTTTTATTATCTCCTCTAGTGCATTTGCCCAAAAGGGAATCATAAGAGGTACGGTAAGCGAAAAATCTAACAACCAAACTGTCCCCTATGCTACTGTCGTAATACAAGGTACTACAACTGGCGCAACAACTAAAGAAGACGGTTCATTTGAAATCAAAAATTTACAACCTGGCTTGTATAATTTAGTAGTAAACTACGTTGGTTATGGGCCAGAGTCAGTAGAAGTAGAAGTATCAAATTCACGACCAGCTGTTGTAGATTTTAAACTAACACCTTCTACACAAGAACTAAACGAAGTAGAAGTTGTTGCAAATGGTTTTTACAAATCAGACGAATCCCCTGTTTCTGTACAAAGAATCGGAGTTACAGAAGTCAAAAGAGCTCCTGGAGCTAATAGGGATATTTCAAGAGTATTACAATCCTTGCCTGGGGTTGCTTCCACCGCTTCTTTCAGAAATGACATTTTAATTAGAGGTGGTGCACCTAACGAGAATAGGTTCTACCTCGATGGAATTGAAATACCCAATATCAACCACTTTGCAACTCAAGGTGCTTCAGGTGGCCCAGTGGGCATGATCAACGTTGATTTCATTAAAGACGTTGAATTTTATTCAGGGGCTTTTCCTGCAGGAAGAGGAAATGCCTTATCATCAGTAATGGAATTTACGCAAAAAGACGGTCGTACTGATCAACATACTACAAATGTTATTATAGGCACCTCTGATATCGGATTAACATTCGAAGGCCCTGTTACAGAAAAATCATCAATTGTGGTTTCTGCCCGTCAATCTTATTTACAAGCACTTTTCAGTGTTCTTGGCTTACCTTTCTTACCTACCTACAACGATTTTCAGTTAAAATATAAGTATAAGCTAAACCAAAGAAATCAAATCTCAATAATAGGTCTTGGAGCCATTGACCAATTCAAACTAGCAGATTCTCCGGGTGACCCTACTGACGAGGATTACGAGCAAAATCTTTATACTTTGAATAACACTCCCGAACAATCACAATGGAATTATACTATTGGTGCTAAGTATGAACACTTCAGAGACAATTCAACATTCACTTTTGTGGCTTCAAGAAACATGTTGAATAATGCTCAATACAAACACCCTGACAACGACACAAGTCAACCAAGAATTTACGATTACAAATCGCAAGAAATAGAGAATAAGTTTAGAGCAGAAGGTGTAACATTCACTAATTCAGGTTGGACATTCAGTTATGGCTTGAATTATGAATATGCAATTTATAACAACAGAACAGAACAGACTCTTTATGATTTCTCTTCAGGTGATCTAGAGACTATTAATTTCAAATCTGATTTAAGTTTAAATAAATGGGGTGGTTTTGCAACTGTTAGTAAGAAGTTAATACAAGATCAACTAACGCTTTCGTTAGGTGCAAGAGTTGACGCTAATGACTACTCTAGTTCCATGTCAAATTTATTGGATCAATTCTCACCTAGATTTTCTGCATCTTACCAATTCACACCTAGATGGAGCTTAAACTTCAATACAGGTATTTACTACCAACTTCCAACCTACACTACGTTGGGTTATAAAGAAGGAGAAGACTTTATCAACAAACAAAACAATTTATTATACATCAGAAACAAACAATTAGTAGGTGGATTTGAGTATAAGATTCCAGAGAAAAACGTCAAGTTTACTTTAGAAGCATTTGAAAAGGTATACGATCAATACCCTTACTCTGTCAACAATCAAATCTCATTAGCCAATTTAGGAGCTGACTTTGGTGTGATTGGTAGTGAAGAAGTGACAAGCACCTCTAAAGGTCGTTCTAGAGGTATTGAATTTATGGCTCAACAGAAGTTCTTTAAAGGATTCTATGGTATTTTTGCTTACACATTTGTAATGTCTGAGTTCACGAATGCAAATCCTGATGTATATGCTCCTTCATCTTGGGACAGTAGAAATATTGTAAGTTTGACGGGAGGAAAGAAATTAGGTAAAAACTGGGAAATCGGAGCAAGATGGTTATTCTCAGGAGGAACACCTTACACCCCTTATGATGAAGAAGCGTCTATGCGAAGAGAAGTTTGGGACAATGAGAAAAGAGGTGTGAGGGATTACTCACAAGTCAATACATTACGTTTAGATCCAACTCACCAATTAGATGTAAGAGTCGATAAATATTATTACTTTGACAAATGGAGTTTAAACTTCTATTTAGACATCCAGAATTTATATGGATACAAAGCAAAAGGACAACCAATTCTTACCACAGAATTGAATGCTGATGGTACTCCAATGGTGGACCCTAACGACCCTTCTCGATACGTTCCGAAATATATAGAAACTACGAACGGAATTGTTCAACCTTCTATCGGAATCATCATAGAATTGTAAAATTTTAAAAATATCACACAAAAACCTTCATTTCTATCAATTTTAGAGATGAAGGTTTGTTTTTTTATAAATTGTCGACTTATTTTGAACCTGCATACCATTTACATCTGATAGTAAGACGTAAGTGTTTATAAAGAAGAGGTAAGAGACTAGGCTCAACGACCCTCTAGCAACCATCTATTATTGATAAGGTGCTACATCCTAGCCTAATTATTAGGACATATAAACGATAGAATATTTAGACGTCTGAAAGTCAATACAAATACATTCTGCTCAATTATATCCACTGTAATTACGCTACTGAAGGTCATCCTACACTCTCCTACTCTCCATTTCTTATTTTAATAAAAAAGAAAAGAAGGTAATGCAAGAGCATTTTTTCACATATAATAAAAAATTCGAGCTCGAATTAGGAGGAGAATTAAATGACTTAACACTCGCCTATCAAACTATGGGTCAACTCAATGATGACCAATCAAATGTCATATGGGTTTGTCATGCACTTACAGGAAATGCTGAAGTTTCAGATTGGTGGAATGGACTGTTTGGTGATAATTCTATCTTCAATCCAAAGGAACATTTTATTATATGTGCCAATGTGATTGGGTCATGTTATGGTTCAACAGGACCACTATCGATAAACCCTGACACCAACAAACCTTACTATAATTCCTTCCCTTCGATTACAATACGTGACATTGTAAAATCTCTTGATTTACTGAGAAAGGAGCTAAAGATTGAAAGAATCAATACCCTCATTGGTGGTTCATTAGGTGGTCAACAAGCATTAGAATGGGCAGTCTCTCAACCTGACTTAATGGAAAACCTTATAATTTGTGCAACAAATGCGAAACATTCTCCTTGGGGAGTCGCCTTTAATGAATCACAAAGGTTAGCTATCCAAGCAGACCCAACATGGGGACAAGAAGACCCACATGCTGGAAGTAGAGGTTTGATTGCTGCAAGATCCATTGCAATGCTTTCTTACAGAAATTACAGCACGTACGAGAAAACACAAAGCGAGGATTCTGAGTCAGTCACGAACAACTTTAAGGCTTCATCTTATCAAGAATACCAAGGTAAAAAGCTTCTGAGTAGATTCAATGCATATTCATATTGGACACTTTCTAACACCATGGATTCCCACAATTTAGGTAGAGGAAGAAAGTCAATCGAAGACGCTTTGAGTACTATAAAAGCCTACACACAAGTTATCGGTATTACTTCAGATGTGCTTTTCCCAGTTTCTGAACAACGTTTCATTACACAACACATTCCTAATGTCACATATGAAGAAATTTCATCATTATATGGGCATGATGGATTTCTCGTTGAAACACACAAAATTGCAGGAGCTATTCAAGCATTCTTTAAGCAAAAGAAGAAAAAGAAAATAATAATGTAGTATTTAGGCATACATTTTGTATCTTGGATTGCTAAGCAGTCATTATTGACATCAAATGAGTATCCATATTAGCCAACAGCTACAATGAAAAATATTAAAAAAAGAATCTTATCATCAATCGCATTACTTACTTTAGGTGCTTTGATCTATTCATGTGCTCCGACTAATTCTGCGAGTGCGAACTACTTCAACAAGGAAAGAAAGAAATATGAAATTATGGATATGCATTCAGAATGCCCTCAGATTGTAAACTCGAGGCGATAATTTCATATAACCATACTATAAAATCCTTTTCTCATTATCACAAAATCATGAGGAAAGGATTTTTTCATACCTTACACTCACGATAACCATAATTTTTTCATAATTTTGGCTGTCAAAAAAACTGTCATCATTTTTTAAGCAAAATATGCAACGTGATATTGAAATAGCAGAATTAAGAAGATTAACCCAATATATAGATGATAATTTTGATTACGATTTCAAAAATTATGCAATGTCTTCCTTTACCCGAAGAGTACGAAGAGTAATCGAACTGTATAAATTCACATCTGTCGAAGCACTAATCAAAAAATTTAAAAACAATCCATCTTTCTTCCAAGAATTTGTTTCTGAAATCACCGTCAACGTTACAGAGATGTTCCGTGACCCTACTTTTTGGAGCAGCCTTAGAGATGAAATTATTCCTGATGTAATAAAGGAACATCGCAAAATCAGTATATGGCATGCAGGATGTTCATCAGGCGAAGAAGTCATTTCAATGTGTATCCTTTTGAAGGAGTTAGATTGCCTTGAAAGTGCTACAATTGTAGCTACTGATATCGATCAGTCCATTATTAATAAGGCTAAAAAAGCTTCATTTTCTGCCAAAAACATGGAGCTCAACAAACAAAACTACGAGCGCTATGGTGGAAAAAATGATTTCCTTAGCTACTTTGTAGAAGATGAAGGTTTTTTCTATATCAAACCTGAACTAATTGAAAGAGTATCATTCCGTGTTCAAGATTTAGTGAAAGGCAATCCTTTCTCTAAGTTTGATTTAATTTTATGCAGAAACGTAATGATTTATTTCAACCAAACTTTACAAAACGAAGTACTTAAAAAACTACATGGTAGTCTTTTTAAATATGGAAATCTTGCAATTGGATCAAAAGAATCTTTGATTTGGTGTGATATTGCCAATAAATTCGTTGTAGTTAACAACGAAGAAAAGATTTATAAGAAGATCAAAGATTAACTTCCACACGCTACTCAATGAATTCTTCATTTTTTCATAATAAATATAAAGGAATAGTAATTGGAGGTTCAGCCGGCAGTTTTAAACCTATTACAAAATTGCTCGCGGATTTACCAAAGGACTTTCCTATACCAATTTTTCTTTGTCTTCATAGATTAAAGCATGTTAGGCATGGTTTTATAGAGGCTTTATCTATAAAGAGTTCAAAGCCTATTCTTGAGCCTTTAGATAAAGAAATAGTTAGGCCTGGCATGGTTTACCTAGCTCCTGCTAATTATCATTTATGCATTGAACTAGGAAATACTATGTCTTTATCCACTGAAGGTCTAGTAAACAATTCAAGACCAGCCATTGATCTAACTTTTAAAAGTGCAGCTTATGTTTATAAAGAAAAACTTATTGGAATCTTATTTTCAGGAGCTAACAAAGATGGAGCTTTAGGTATGAAAGCCATCAAAGATAAAGGTGGTGTAACCATAATTCAGGACCCTGAAGAAAGCATGATGAATACCATGCCTTTGTCTGCAAAGCAAGTAACTGAAATAGATTTTTGCCTTGAAGCTGAAAAAATTACAAATTTTCTACTAGATTTATACAAGGCTTACCAAAAATAAGCGTTACTTATTAAGACTTGTGAAACTTTTTCAAGCAAACTAATTAGTATTTTGAAAACAACACAGAAAAGAACAAATATTAGAGAGAAGAATATTCATACGGTATACAAAGTTCCTGCGATCGTTGTAGCTTCAATTTTTGTGTTTATTTTCTCGATGATTTTAATATTTGAAAATCAATTTCCGGGAAGTGTAAAAACTTTGATCTTAGGAAACGGGGAATACAATAGAGAAAAATACCTATTGACTTTAGGGTATATCGATTTAGTATTTGTCATAATATTACTTTATCTCATATTCAGCAGTCGCCAGGTTTTTAATATTATATTAGGTGTAATTTTCCTATTCTTGTCCTTCTTTTCTACCTCTAGATTATACAACCTACCTGAAGAAATATTGAGTGCTTTAGAGAGGAAAGATGATAAGACCTATCTTCAGATAATGGATTTAAGCACTCCAACTTTTTATACGCTAGGTTTTACTTTTGCAATACTAATATTCCTTTTATTTAGGTTAATTTCCGAATTAATGAAAGATCCAGAGGACCATATCATTTATGTTCCAAAGTACTTTTCTAAGGAAAGCCAAAAAAGAGAAGAAGAAACAAAAGATACATTTAGAGAAAGAGGTCAACTCATCAAAAAGAATATTCAAGCTTCTATTCTCAACATAGATGATGGTGATGATAAAGAACAAATACTATTAAATTCAATTTGTCGCGAATTCCAAGTCAGTACAGGTATTTACTATAAAACAACTGTCATTGATGGAAAGAATATGATTTCCTTTTCTAAAGGTTTTTCTTTTTACTTACCAGAATCACAGACATTGGCATTTGAATTTGGAGAAGGTCTTCCTGGTCAGGTTGCATCGACTAGATCTTCTATCATTTCGAATACAATTCCAGAAAACTACATAAAAGTGGTATCCGGATTAGGTGATTCAACACCAAATTCACTAATGATTGCTCCAATCTTAGATGCCGAATCTAATTTATTGGGAGTAGTTGAACTTGCCTCTTTCAAAAATTTCACTCCTGAGGATCGTGAAATTCTAGACAAAGTAACCATTTGGTTTACTGAAAGTTAAAAATATTGATATAAACAGTAGGACTTTATATATATGTTTTTCCAAGACTTAAAGATACGTACTAAAATTACTATTATAATGTTACTCGTTGTAACCATTACTGTAGTAACTATTAGTTCCCTCTCTTATTTTCAGACTGAAAATTCAGTTGAAAGAAGGTTCTCTCAAACTTTTGATGTTATCAGTACACTGAAAGCAGAACAAATTGACCAAAAATTCAAGTACATCGAACAAAACTTGAAATATATGGCAAAGTCTGCTTTAATTGTAAATAACGCTACAAAGTTAAAGTACCTCTTTCAATCAAAATCAAGATCGTATAAAGATTCTACCTACTACGAAATAAAAAGAAAACTTGATAATGAACTATTCCCAAAACAAATTGTGAATGGTTATTCGAACATCATCATTACAGATAACAAAGGAAATGTTCTTTATACTAGTTACACTTTCCCAGCGTCTGTAATTGTAGGTGACAGAAACAAGAAGTTTGAAAAAATCATTAAGAAAGCGAAAACCAAAACCTATTTTTCTGAACCTTTTAATACTGAAAAGGGTGCTCACATTTATGTTGTCTCTCCAAGAATGAAATCAAGATTTGGGGAATTAGGGCATGTGATTATTCTTTACAGCCTCCAGAAAAACATATATCCAATAGTTGAAAATAGGACAGGACTTGGCGATACTGGTGAAATATTACTTTCTAGATTATCAGACAATCAATCAAGCAATGTTACCATTATATCTCCATTAAAAGGCAGTTCAAACTTATTAACTGAAGTAATTAGTCTTGGTGATCCTTCTAATATTGCTATTCAAAAAGCGGCAAAAGGTGACTCCAAAGATTTTAGTTATGATATTGACTGGAGAGGTGAAAAGACCATTTCCTATTGGAACTACATCCCAACCACCAATTGGGGTTTAGTTGTGAAAATAGACTACGACGAAATTAAAAGCGGCTTAAACGGTCTAATAAGAACCTTCTTTTACACCGCAATTGTGATCATCTTCATTTCTATGATGATTGCTGTCATTTTCTCTAAATACCTTACAAACCCAATTATCACTCTAAAAAACAGGCTAAACCTCATTGCAAAAGGTATCCTTCCTCATGAAGTAGTAAACCTTATTCATAAAGATGAGATTGGCGAAATGTCTATGGCCGTACAAGAAGTGGTAAACGGTATGAAGAGAACTGCAAACTTCTCAGAACAAATTGGTGAAGGAAATTACGACGCTTCTTATACATCACTTAGTGATGATGATACACTAGGTAATGCCTTAATTGGCATGAGGGATAGTATTCAAAGAGCTGAAAAAAGAGATTCTGAACGTAACTGGATTATTACTGGTGAAGCAGAAATCGGTCAAATTCTTCGCAATCACAATGACCTGGTCGAACTAGGTAATGAAGTTATTGCTTTTACTACTGAAAAAATTGACGCAGTCCAAGGTGCCTTTTATGTTGTAGAAGGTGTGACTGATGAACTTCCATTAGAAGAACAAGAAATTAGGCTAATAAGCACCTATGCCTATAATAAAAGACGTTTCCTCCAAAAGAAATTTAAATTTGCAGAAGGTTTAGTTGGACAAGCTGCAATTGAGATGGAAATGATCTTAAGAACCGAGATTCCTAGTAGTTATTTATCGATTACATCAGGTTTATTAGGTGAGCAAAAACCTAAGTCAATTCTAATTATGCCTCTTATCGCGAATGATAAAGTATTTGGTATTTTAGAATTCGCCTCTCTAGACAATTTCTCAACGATGAAGTTAGATTTCGTAAAAGAAATCTCACAAATTATAGCTCGTACAATTTTTAATATCAAAATTAACGAGAGAACAGTAAAACTTCTGAAGGAGTCTCAACAGATGAGTTCTGAACTTTCTGTCCAGCAAGAAATTCTTCGCCAGAATGCAGAAGAGATGGAAGCTACTCAAGAAGAATTACAAAGAACCAATCACCGTCTAGAGGAACAAGTTGAAGAGGTAAAACGATCTCAAAATAGATTACAATCCTTATTAGAGAATGCATCTGAGGTAATTACAATTTTTGATGAAAACGCAAAAATTAAATTCGTCAGTCCTTCTTCGAAACATATCTTAGGGTACAAACCGGCAGATTTAATTAACCTTTCTTACTTAGACAACTTACATAAGGATAGTGTAGATGAAGTTAGAGATTTCATTACCTCATTATCGAAGTCGAAGAACGAAGAAACTTTAAGTGCACAATACCGATACAAACTTCAAGACGGAAGGTACATTTGGCTAGAAGCTACGGGTATTAACCTCACAAAAGATCCTGCTATCGAAGGTATTGTAATCAATGCACAAGACATCACTGAAAGAAGAAGAGCAGAGACAGAGAAACGTATGCGTACACAAATGCAAGCATTATCTGAGAACTCTCTCGACTTAATTCAACGATTAAATAAAGAAGGTCTAATCTTCTACACCAACCCAATTATTGAAGAGCTTACAGGCCTATCAGCCGATTTATTCTTAAATCAGAAGATTGAAAACACTGCATTACCAGAACATATTATTTCTGAATGGAAAGATATGCTTATTGAAGTGTCTTCGAAGAAAGAAAAATCTACTCGGGAGGTTGAATTCCCTACTGCAAGTGGCAACCGTTTTATGACGGTTACTGCAATACCAGAATTCACTGAAGATAATGAATTCGAAAGTGCTTTATTTGTCTCGCATGATATTACTGAACGTAAGAAATCAGAGCTTGAAATCTTGCTTAAAAACAAAAAAATCACGGAGAGTATTAATTATGCCAAGCGAATTCAGGGTGCAATCATTCCAGAAACGGAAATTATTAAAAGAGATCTCAATGATTGCTTTATCCTCTACAAACCTAGAGATGTAGTCAGTGGCGATTTCCCTTGGTATTTCAAAAAAGACAATGACATTTATATCGCAGCTGTAGATTGTACAGGACACGGTGTACCAGGTGCTTTAATCTCATTAATTGGTTATTTCATCCTTAATGACATTGTACAAAACAACCATCAAATTGCTCCTGGCGAAATATTAGACTTACTGCATCAAGGAGTTACAAAAACGCTAAGACAAGACTCTAATAGTAGTACTAGAGATGGTATGGATATTGCAATTGCAAAGATAGATATTAACGCTAAAAGAATTGAATACGCAGGTGCACATAGACCGCTATTCTTATTTAAGACTGAAACAAAAGATTTCATTCAGGTTAAAGGAAATAAATTCCCTGTTGGAGGGGAATACAAAACAAGAACAAACTTTACAACTCACGAAATTCAGTTAGAAGAAGGAGATGAAATCTTCTTATTCTCTGATGGCTATCCTGATCAATTTGGAGGTCCAGAGAACCGAAAGTTCGGTGCTAAAAGAATACGTGAGGTGATTTCCAACTCTGATCATTCAAACATGGAAGAAATTGCGCATACTCTTCATCAAACATTTGTTGATTGGAAAGGCAATGCAAAGCAAACTGATGACGTTATAATGATAGGGATAAGATTTTAGCAAAGAAAAACTTGTTAGTTTCCTACGTTTAGTTATATTTGAAAATATTTTTTTTACGTCTAAATCTATTATTCGTAAGAATAAAGCTCCAACAATTATTAAGTTGGTTAAAAAATTCTGTTCGGACATATGAAATACATCTACGAACTTCACAGGACAATGCTTGACAAAGATCTCATACTCGTTTATGAAGGAGAGATTACGCAAGATATAACCAAATCTGTATTATCCATGGCGGAAAGAAACATGGATTCATATGGTGAACAGTCTAAGATCAAAAGAAAGGTCTTTAATGTTATGGTAGAGTGCTTGCAGAACATCAGTAAGTATGCCGTCCCAATGGAGAAAACATCTGACAAAAAAAATAGTGCTGTCTTTATGATTGGAAAAGAAGACAACTCTTATTTTATCACATCAGGCAACCCAATACTTTCTAAGAATGTCAGAGACATTGCTCAAAGATTAGAAAGAATTAATGACCTCGACAAAGACGGTCTCAAAGATTTATATAAAGACATTATTAAGAATGGTAAGATCTCTGCCAAAGGAGGCGCGGGTCTTGGCTTTATTGATATGGCTAGAAAATCAGGCGAGAAACTACGTTTTGATTTTGAACCCATCAATGATGAGTTCACATTTTTTTCTCTTAAAACGACAATTCCAAGAAATCTAAAATAACTTTACATGAAAGTCCTTAATCTTGCAGGAACAGAGGATACGCCAAAAGTCATCTTGGACAAAGACAACGAACTATTCGAAATTTCGGGTAGATCCCTTCCAGAAGACTCAGCAGAATTCTTTGCTCCTATCCTAAAATGGATAGAAGAGTATGCTGAAAATGCAAATAGCTCAACAAAGTTTTTATTTAAACTTGAATATTTTAATACAGCTTCATCTAAATTAATACTAGATGTTCTGTCAGCATTAGAAGAGATAGTGGGTACTACAATTGTATGGTACTATCACGAAGATGATGAAGATATGCAAGAGGCTGGAGAAGAGTTTGAAGAATTAGTAGAACTTGAATTTGAATTCGAAACATACTAATATGTATCTTTTCTCAATAAAAAACACTTGGCTTTTCCTTTAAAACCAAGTGTTTTTTATATTTATCTAATAAATAACGGTTTTTGATGCAATATTTAATAGCATAATTGCATTAATTAGATGTATACTCAATGGAGTATATATTATTTTTTGTTTTGAATTGAATTTCCGAACTATTGTCGGCAATCTATGAGTGAAGAAATATTAAAAGCACTTACGCAACTTTTTGCTATCATCTCTACACAAGATGAAGGGTTAACTGAAACAGAAAGAAATTTTGTTATCAACTTCTTGAACCAAGAACTTGAGAAACGTTCTGTTGAAGAATATATTGAGCTATACGATCAACTTATCAAAGATGAAGAAGATCGTATTGCAAAAAGAAAAGCAAAAGCTGCAAAAAAGAGAGCTGCAAGAGGCGAAAATGCTGACGACACAGTATCTGATGCTGTATCGGTGAGAAACTCGGTAAGAACACTTTCTCTTTGTAGAAAAATCAATAAGACACTTGACCAAAAGCAGAAAATCATCGTAATGGTGAAGCTATTGGAACTTGTGGCCTCAGATAAATCATTTACCCCACAAAGAATGGATATTATACACACAGTAGCTGATGTATTTAATATCCCTTCTCCTGAATACAAATTATTAGAACGTTTTGTCATTGAAACACACTCTTCAAAAATTGATAATGAAGACATTCTTATTTTCGATGACGAAATGCCTCCTGAAGGAAGTAAAATCAAATTTATTGATTCTGGACTTTTAGATGGTGAAATCATTTTCATCCGACTAAAGAGTGTTGCTTTATACTTCACAAAATATACAGGTAAAGATACTATTTACTTAAATGGTCAACCTGTAGCATCAAATACGGTTCATTTATTTTCTCCTGGTAGTATTTTCAAGACTCCTAAAGGAGCTCCACTATACTACAGTGATTTAGTCAACAAATACAACTCTGATGAAATTGGTGGTAACATCTCTTTCATTGTTGAGAACTTAGAATATAAATTCCCTAATGGACAAGTTGGTCTTCGCGATATTAACTTTGGTGAAAACACCGGTCAGCTTGTTGGAATTATGGGAGCCTCTGGTGCAGGTAAAACAACCCTTCTTAATGTACTTGCTGGATTGGAGACTCCATCCAATGGTGAAGTAAGAATCAATGGGTACAACCTGCATAAAGAAAAAGATAAAATTGAAGGCGTCATTGGTTACATTGCTCAAGACGATCTTCTAATTGAAGAATTAACAGTATTCCAAAACCTTTACTATAACGCAAAACTTTGTTTTAAAGACATGAACGAAGCGGAGCTAACAGACAAGGTAAACGAAGTACTACTTAGTTTAGGTTTAGATAGAATTGCACACTTAGTAGTAGGTAATGTTCTAAACAAAAAGATTTCTGGTGGTCAGCGTAAACGTCTAAACATTGCTTTAGAGCTTATTCGTGAGCCAGCAGTGATGTTTGTGGATGAGCCTACTTCAGGTTTATCTTCTAGAGATTCTGAAAATGTGATTGACCTTTTAAAGGAATTATCACTAAAAGGTAAATTGATATTTGTGGTAATCCACCAACCTTCATCTGATATCTATAAGATGTTTGATAAGATGTGGCTGTTAGACACAGGTGGATATCCGGTATTCTATGGTAATCCAATTGAGGCCATAACACACTTTAAGAGTGCTGCAGGACAAGTGGATAGTGACCAAGGGCAATGTAACACTTGTGGTAATGTGAACCCCGAACAACTCTTCAACATCATTGAAGCTCAAGTTGTAGATGAATATGGTGAGTTCACTAACAAAAGGAAAGCTACTCCTCAGGATTGGTATAAAGTATATTCAGAAACATTCCAAAAACAAGAAGTTGAAGAAGTACATATTGATCCTCCTAAGACCTTAAGGATTCCTTCTAAGATAAAACAAACTGTCATTTTTACGATTCGTGATTTCTTAGCGAAATTTAGTAACAAACAGTATTTACTTATCAACTTATTAGAGGCACCTTTCTTAGCTATTTTACTTTCTTGGGTTATTTATTACATCAAAGATAATGACTCAGATTATGTATTTAGACATAATGAAAATGTCCCTGCCTATATCCTAATTGCTATTTTGGTAGCGTTGTTTATGGGTATGACAGTCAGTGCCGAGGAGATTATTAAAGACAGGAAGATCAAGAAAAGGGAGTCCTTCCTAAACCTCAGCCGATCTAGTTATCTGTTCTCTAAGTTGATCATATTATTTGGGTTCTCCGCTGTACAAACATTCACTTTTGTACTTATTGGCAACACCTTATTGGAGATTCCTGATTTGACATATCAGTATTGGTTAATACTATTTACTGTTTCTTGTCATGCCAATTTGATCGGTTTGAACATTTCTTCTGCATTCAATTCAGCAATTACGGTATATATATTAATTCCAATTCTACTGATTCCTCAAATGATTTTGAGTGGCTTAATATTTGATTTTAGCAAATTAAATAACACCATCAGTGAACATGGTAAAACACCCCTAATTGCTGATATTATGGCCTCTAGATGGGCTTATGAAGGTTTATCTGTTGAGCAATTTAAAAACAATAGATATGAGAAACCGTTCTTTGAAGTTGATATGCAATTAAGTCAAAGTAACTACAAGAGTGCATATTGGGAACCAAGAATGGAAGAAATTCTTTATAATGCTCAGTTAAATAGTAAGAATACGAATGATAGTACTGCTAAAATATTAGCCGATGACATTCTTACATTAACCAATGAAATTAATTCTGACTTATTCTTCACGACAAATAAGGAGAAAAAAGCAACTGTAATGTCTTTCATAGAAGATGGAAAGATCACTTCTAGTGAAGGCAATCAGTTCAGAAAAATTCTTTATGAATCGTCTATTTTCTATAATGACTTCTTGATCAAAGCAGAAGAACAAAGAGATGCTAAGATCTATGAAATGAAGAAGGAATTAGGTGAAGAATTCAATTTATCGGAATCAAAAGATAAATATTACAATGATCAACTAGAAACTTTCGTGAAAAACAAAACTGTTCTTAATAGAACTGTTGTTGATCATAATAGAATTGTGCAACTTATAGATCCAATTTTCTTTATTAAAGAGAATACTGCTGGAGTTTTGGATTATAGAACTCACCTTTTTGCCCCTGCAAAGAAATTTTTTGGCACATATATTGACACATTTACATTTAATGTACTGTGGATTTGGATGATGTCTATTCTTTTGTACTTCACTCTTTATTTTGAATTATTAAAGAAACTGATTGAAGGGGTTGAAGTAATTTTTACAAAGATTGTCTCTAAAGAAGCATAAACACAACTGTTAATTATCCTCTTATATTTTGGATAGCAACTATCTTAGAAAACCAGAATAAGATGAAAACCAAATATCTTAATACATTAGCCGCATCGGTACTCTTAGCTTCCTCGTTCGCTCAAGCTGGAGAATTACCTAGTGAAAAGGTAAAAAATACAAACATCGGGGTATACCCTTCTCACATTGAACAAGAGATATTACCAGTAGGTGAGGTTTTAGAATCTATCCCTTCTCCTCTTGAAATTTCAGTTCTAATTAAAGAGAATGGAACAGTTTACAATAAAAGCGATTTGAATACGCCTGACGCTGTTTCAAGATATAACACTACTTTTCAAAAAGCATTAAACCTAGGAATTTACGGTACTGACCTTGGCTTTGCGAACATTTATGGAAAAAATCAGGATGCAATTAGCTTCTTAAACTCAGTAAAAGATCTTGCTGACGGTTTAGGAATTGGAGCATTTTTTGACTACGAAACAATTAAAGAGTTAGCAGAAAGTTCAAATAGATTAGATGAACTTATTCAAACTACTACTTTAAACTTTGAAAAAATTAATAACAACCTTGCTGAAAGAAAAAGAGAGAATGTTAGTGCTCTGATTTTAACAGGTGGTTGGATTGAGGCAGTTTACCTTACTGCAATGGTAAATGCACGTGAACCAAATGATCTTTTAAAAGATAAAATTGGTGATCAAAAAATTGTTTTAGATCAATTACTTCTAGTTTTAGATATATATAAATCAAGCCCAGGTTTTGAGGACTTGATTAATGACCTCACTGCTTTACAAGAGATTTATGATCAAATTGAAGTGGAGGTAATCGTAGGAGAACCTACTATGGAAGAAATTGATGGCGTACTTGTTGTTACAGATGGTACTAGAAGTGTAGTCCATGTAACTGACGGTGATATCCAAAAAATCACAAGTTTATTGAAATCTATCCGTAACAAGGTAATTAGATAATAGGATTACTTCTTAAGTGAAAAAATACAGAACAATGAAAAAGATATTCTTAGCATTCTCATTAATCTTCGCTCTTTTTGCATTCAATGAAGCTTCAGCGCAATGTAACGCAGAACTTTATGTAACAAAAAGTATGAAGGAATTAAACCCAGGTTTCCAATTCTCAAAAAGTTACAGAATTGATGGTAGAAATGGTACTAGACGTAAAATTGAGTATACTTGTGTATTAGCAAAAGACACAAGCTACCAAATTACTATCTCAGGTAAAGATGGTGGTGCGCAAGGTTTAATCAGTACATTATACAATGCCAAAAGACGTAGAATCATTTCTAGTTTTTACAATAACCGTTTCTTAGGTACTTGGACTTACAAATGTACTTCAACAGGAATCTATTATTTAAGTTTTACTTTTAAAGATTCTAAGAGTTATTGTGGTGCTGCAGTACTTGGATTCAAGAGATAAAACATAAAAAAATACAATCAGGGCAGAAGACATTGACTTCTGCCCTTTTTTTTGCTTTTTTTTTATAGTTTTGTAGGATGTAACTATTATGAAGTGAGTGAGTAATTGTAATTTATCACCACTTTAATTCATATTTTATTTTCACTAAAGGTGCGGTTAAGATGGACTTACTGTCGTTAAGAAATCAAATAGATGCTATAGACAATCAAATTCTTCGTTTGTTAAACGAAAGAATGAATGTCGTAAAACAAGTCGGAGAGTTAAAAAAACACGAGAAAACGGCTATTTATAGACCTGAAAGAGAAAAATCAATCATTGATCGATTACACTCTATCTCAAAAGCAGACGAAGGCACATTAAATCATGCCGCAATTGAAGCTATCTTTTTAGAAGTTTTTGCAGTAAGTAGAAATATTGAACTACCAGAGAAAGTAGCATTTTTAGGACCTGAAGGAAGTTATACACACCAAGCTGCAGAAAGCAGATTTGGTGCAATGAGTGAATACATTTCCTTAAAAACTATAAAATCTGTTTTTGATAATGTTGAAACAGGAAGGGTACGTTTTGGTGTAGTTCCAATTGAAAACAATCAAGAAGGAACTGTAGCTGAAACAATCGATCAACTTTGCTATCGTAATGTGAAGATCGTAGCCGAATTGCCGTTATCTGTAAATTTCACTTTGGCATCAAAAACAGATGATTTATCTAAGATTAAGAAAATATATTCTAAAGATATTGCGTTTAGACAGTGTAGACAGTTTATTGAAGATTATTTCGATGAGGACATTCGCCTTATTCAAGTAGCGTCAACTTCTAAAGCTGCTAAACTAGCATTGGAAGAGGAAGGTGCTGCTGCTATCTGTTCACAAATTGCAGCAAAACTTTATAAATTGCCTATCATTTACAACAACATAGAAGACAGTCAAGACAACACTACTAGATTCTTGATTCTTGCCAAAGATCTTGTAAATCAAAAATCTGGAAAGGACAAAACCTCTATTCTTGCAAAAATTGGCAATCACCCTGGAGATTTGGCAAACTTCTTGGAAGAATTTAGACAACGTGATATTAACCTTACTAAGATTGAAAGTAGACCTGCCAAAGAAAAAGATAATTTCAAATATTGGTTCTTGATTGATTTTGATGGTCACTATGAAGAAAGTAAAATTCAGGAAGTTATAAGAGTATACCCTGACACCATTACCTTCTTAGGAAGTTACGTAAAAATGGTTTAATAGAATAAAACTTAATTTTGGTCGTTGTAAAGATGAGATGTCTTCAAAAGACCTAAATAATCTAGAATGAAAAGAAACTTTTTTATACTACTACTTATTGGTTTATTAACCTCAAGTTTTGGATTCTCAACTACCCCACCTACAAGAATTCTATCGAGTTTTAACAAGGTGCTTGGTGGCGGAAAGTATGATATTGGAAGAGCAATTGTAAAAGCTCATGACAATGGATATGTTATCGCTGGACGTTCTATTGGGACAAGTGGTAATATGGACATGAGTTTGTGGAAAGTGGATGATGGAGGAAATGTCATATGGAATTTTAAATTTGGAGATACTGAAACAGAAGAAGTATATGATATCATCCAAACTAAAGATGGTGGTTACATTACTGTAGGAAGTTCAGATTCTTATGGATTTAGTGTAGACATCAAAGATACTTGGGTGGTGAAAGTTGATGCTAGAGGTAAATTGGTTTGGAGACATACTTATGGCGACCAAGTTTCCATTGAAGAGGGAACGTGTATAAAAGCCACTGAAGATGGTGGTTACATCATTGGAGGTAAGATTATCACTTTAGATAGTGAAGATCCTAGCGGCGATGCTTTCGTCCTAAAAATTGATGAAAACGGTACCGAAGAATGGAAAAAAACTTACGGTGGAGCTAAAAATGATGAAGCCGTTGATATCGCTATTTCTGAAGGTGGTTATACAATCATTGGAAACACTGAATCATCAGGAAAAGGAAAGTGGGACATTTGGATGTTTAACATCGGGTTAGATGGAACATTAAAATGGGAAAAAACATATGGTGGTGGTGACACTGAAAAAGCGAATCAGTTTGTCCAAACTCCTGATGGTGGTTTTGCCATCGTGGGTTACTCCTATACTTTTGCGGAAGCAAGTTTAGACTGCTGGGTAGTAAAAACAGATGCTAGCGGAGTGCAACAATGGCATAAATCTTTCGGAGGCCTTAGCTACGACGAAGGTAATGGTATTACAGTAACTAGCGATGGTGGTTTTGCAGTCGTAGGTTATACTGAAGTATGGGTTCCTGATGAATATGGAGATAATACTAGTTTGGACGGTTTTAATACATTGCTTGTAAAACTGGACGCTAATGGTAATAAACTATGGGAAAAATCTATTGGGGGTGTAAAAGAACAAAGAGGTTATGATGTTCTTGAAGCTGCTAATCAAGATCTGATCATAGTTGGATCAAAGCAAACAAGTGACCAAAATAACTTTGGTATCTTATTGATAAGAACAAATCCAAATGGTTCTATTTAAACAATCGAACTTCTGAATTCAAGAAAGCACTATATAGTTTTTATTCTCCTTCTCATTTTATCACGTTCAGTAATTGCACAAAATGTAAGTATTGAAAATGCTGATAAACTTTTTGAAGAAGGTCAATATTATGAAGCTTTGGCGTTATACGAGAAAATTGCCGTCAAAGATATCACTTCATGTTCTATTAAGTATAAAATAGGAATTTGTATTTATCAGTCTCCATTTTCGAAGGCTGGTGCTGAACCTTATTTTAAATACTTAATAGAACATTCGTGTTCCGACATTCCTGCGGAAAAGTACTATTATTATGCGAGGTTACTTCACTATAAAGAGAACTATATTGAAGCAATCAACTATTATAATGAATACCTAGAAGCTTACGAACAAGCTGTTGAACAATCCGTTTTTAAAGATGCAAGGTTAAGAATTGAACAATGCGAAAATGCTATTAACCTTTCAAAAAAAGTAGCAACAGCCAATACTACGTCATCACAAGTCATGGAAATTCCCATAAATACGTCTTATGATGAAAAATCTCCAATCATTTCTAAATTGGATAATTTCTTAATTTTCAGTTCGAAAAGACAAAGAGATAGCTTCAATTATGTATATGGAGATCAGTATCGCTTCCTTCCCGAAAAACTACAAAGTAACGATGATGACATTTACCTCTCTTACCGAAAGGGAATTCAGTTTCATCACCCCTACCCTCAATTTAACGAAGACTTTAGAGATATTTACCCGCTTTATATACAAGACGGGTCTTATATGCTTTTGTACATTGAATACCTTACCGATCCTATTGGCAAAGGAAACATCTATGAAACAAAAGTCAAAAAGGGAAGATGGTTAAGACCTAAAAAGCTGAATGACAAAATCAATTCAGAATATAATGAAAAAGGAGCCTTCCTAGCTAATAACGGAACTACAATTTACTTTTCTAGTGATAGGCCTGGAGGACAAGGAGGTTTTGACCTTTATAAATCCATTAAAATTGGTAAAGATGATTGGTCTAAACCAATTAATCTAGGACCAACGATTAATAGTGAATATGACGAAATCTACCCATTTGTACATAACGATAATAAAACCCTTTATTATTCTACAAATGGTACACTTTCGATCGGTGATTTTGATTTAGTCACATCCGTAAAAGAAGGTGCTACTTGGTCAACTCCTCAAAACTTAGGAGTAACGATAAATTCTCCATATGATGAATTACAATTCTCTCAAATTCCTAGTAAAAGATATTCCTACTTTTCATCTAATAGGCAAAATAAAGATGCAATAGGTGGATTTGACATCTATTCAATATTCAAGCCTGTTCATAAAATGAAAAGAGCTATTGTAACAGGAAATATTGAAGTAGAGAAAAATGGTCAAAAAATACCAATTAGCCTTACGGTAAAGGATCAGGACAATATAACTTATAAGAAATATGTTTATGACCCTGATCCTACTACGGGTAAGTTTTTCATGATCCTCTTACCTGGAAAGAATTATACAATTACGGTTACTCATAATGAGTTAGAGTTATACAACATCAAAATTGATTTACCGAAGGATACTTATAGATATCAATTGATCAAGACTTTCAAAATGAAAGACATTGTGGT
Organism: Flammeovirga sp. OC4; assembly: GCF_000812565.1. Lineage (GTDB taxonomy): Bacteria > Bacteroidota > Bacteroidia > Cytophagales > Flammeovirgaceae > Flammeovirga. The sequence continues at coordinate 178,358 of NZ_JTAM01000005.1, forward strand.
TCTGAACAAAACGGTTGGGTATGATATCATACCTGAAGAATCTCAATTTGAAGTTACCACTTTTGATCAGATAAAAGATAAGAAAGAAGACATCGCAGATGCTCGATACGACGCCCTATTGATGTTGATGGATATGATTGTTGATCGAACAGATAAGGACGGCTTAGCATCCTTAAATGCTTTGGATGATCCGGCATTGGACCCTGTCATTTCTCAACAAGCAAAAGGTAGTCCTGACCCTTATTACACTCCTTTATTGGATCTGATTGAAAGAGCATTTAATGAAGCGAATCCAGATCTATTAACTTCCCTAGATAGTATGAGAGGTGATACAGGTGATAAAGTAGTACGTCTTTCCAAAGAAAATAATAGCATATTAGATCAGAGGTATTATTTCGTAGAAAACGAATTTGACATCTCTAGAGAAGATCAGAAAACACTAAACGACATCGCTTCATTCATAAAACCAAGGAGTGATTTAAGGCTGGAAATCATTCATTTTTCTCAGGAAAATGAGAATCACGAAATTAAAGAAACTGACACTTTAACTCAGATGAGAATCAATTCCATCAACAATTACCTTGCATCTAAAGGTGTAGAACAATGGAAAGTTAAAGTCGTTGAAAAACCTAAAATGAGTTCAGATGACATCGGTTGTCTGAAATTATCTATAATAATCAAATAAGTTTTGAAAAAACCTTTTCTAAACATATCACCACTTCAATTAGTACCTGTTATTGCAGTGCTCTTCATTCTTGTTTTTCAACAAGAAAGTAGAGCTCAATTCGATGAATATGAAAGAAAGGCTGGTATCATCAATACTTTTGCAAAATATGTCAATTGGCCTTCTAAAGCATTTACGGAAGGTGACAAGCTTGTACTTGGTATATTAGGAGACGATCCTTTTGGTGATGTGATTGACAATATGTTTAGAAACAGATATGTCAACGGACGAGCTTGGGAAATAAGAAGAGCTAAAACGATTAGAGAGCTAAAGGGGTCTCACATTGTTTTTATGGCTCAAGGGTTTAAGGAAGAAGAAGTGAAGACATTTCTTCAAGAAATTTATAGTAGAAACAACTCTTTTGTATTGACAATAGGAGACAATATCCCTAACTTTTGTAAAAATGGGGGTATTATCAATTTAACTCCTAATGGGCTATATACTCTAAACATTGTTTCCGCCAATAAAGCACAATTAACAATTGATGTGAAGCTCCTAAATCTTGCAAGTGACATCATCCCTTATGACCCAAATTAAAAAAATATTATCCCAATCTTTGAGGTATAAACTGATAGGTATTATCATGTTTGTAAGTTTAATCGCTTCCTCATTCTCAACGATTCTTTTTTGTGCTTACGATTTTCAACAGTATAAAGAAAACTTCATTAAAGAGACCAAACAGTTAGCCAAACTAATTGGTGATAACAATGATGCCTCTGTTGAACTACAGCAGTTTACTCCCGCACAACGAAATTTAAATGAACTCCTCAATAATAATACACAAATTGTAACAGGAGTGATCTTTGATAAAGAACAACGGTTATTTGCAATCTATAGTAAAACTGCACTCTTACAAGCTAAGGATAAAAACAATGAGCTGTATGATAAAGTTATTTTAGATAAGGATTGGCAAATTTCTCATGCTGAATTTATCCCTAGTTTCTCACAAAACAATACTACTTTTGCTCTTTTAGAAAATTACTTAGATATCTATGTTAGTACTTTTGATGAAAACGGAAGAATAAATACCGTTTATCTCAGGTCTGATTTGACATCAATTAGAGAACGTATTACAACATACTTTTTTATGTTTTTCCTAATTGTTGGATCCGTTTTAATATTCGTATCAACACTTTCAGTTCCTCTACAAAGAAGTATATCAAAACCAATTCTCGAACTTGAGCGAATAGCTAACATTATCTCTAAGAAGAAAGATTATTCTATTAGAATTAAAGACCGTAGAGATGATGAAATTGGATTATTGATTGATGCTTTTAATGGTATGCTTTCAAAGATTGAATTACAGAATGAATCGTTAATTCATGCAAAAGAAGTCGCTGAAAGTTCTGCAAAAGCAAAGCAAGAGTTTCTCGCCAATATGTCTCATGAAATCAGAACTCCAATTAATGGTGTGATGGGAATGACAGATTTATTACAGGATACAAAACTCAATGAGGAACAAAAACACTTGCTTAAAGTATTAAAAAGTTCGGCTTCTCACCTATTGGTCGTCATCAATGACATATTAGATATTTCTAAAATTGAGTCTGGTAAACTTTCTTTTGAGGAACAAGTCATTGACGTCAAAGAAGTCACATCTTCTATTATAGATGCTTTTTCTATCCAAACCAACCAAAAGGGATTAAATACAATTCTTGATATTTCTAAAAAAGTTCCAGAAAAAATAGTTGGAGACCCTGTTAGATTGAAACAGGTTTTGATTAACCTTTACTCAAATGCGGTTAAATTCACTTTTGATGGAAGTATTATTATTTCGGTAAGAAATAAATTTGAAAACGATAAAAAAGTAACACTACAATTCTCTGTAAAAGATACAGGAATTGGTATTGAGAAAGATAAAATAGATCACATTTTTAATAGTTTCACTCAGGCATCAAATGAAACAACTCGTAAGTTTGGTGGAACAGGTTTGGGACTTAGTATCTCAAAACAACTAGTAGAACTTCAAGGAGGTCAAATGTATATAGAAAGTACGGTAGATTTAGGAAGTACCTTCTACTTTGAAATCACCTTTAAAAAATACACAGCTACTGTAAAGGAGGTTGCTAATGCCGCTTCTCTTCAAAAGAACACTACAAAAATAAAGGAAGAACCATCAAGTAAGAAGATATTACTTGTTGAAGATAATGAAGTAAATCAAATGCTTGTACTTCGCCTTTTGAAAAAGTGGGGCTACGTTTCAGATTTAGCTGAAAATGGAAAAATTGCCTTAGAAAAATTGAGCGAGACAGATTATGATCTAATTTTAATGGATGTTCACATGCCAGAAATGGATGGATATTCAGCTACAAAAGAAATCAGAAGTTCATTCCCTGCAGCCAAAAGAGATATCCCAATTATCGCAATGACTGCATCTGCACTAAAAGGAGAATTTGAAAGATGTAAAAAAGCGGGGATGAATGATTATATCTCGAAACCGTTTAAAAAAGACAACCTACTTCAGAAAGTTCAAGATTATACAAATTCTAAAGAACCTCTTAAAAGCGAATAAGAGAATAATCATTCATTTATTTTGGCTTATTTTCTATTTCTCAACAAAATATCTAGCGGCTAATTCATAGCCTTTTAAGCCTAACCCTGCAATTGTCCCTACACAATTTTTTGCCATGTAACTTTTATGTCTGAATGCTTCTCTAGCATGTACATTAGAGATATGCACCTCAATTACAGGTGTTTCTACTCCAGCAATCGCATCAGCAATCGCTACTGAAGTATGAGTATAAGCCCCTGCATTTAAGACGATTCCGTCATAACTGAACCCTACTTCGTGAATGATATCAACCAACGTTCCTTCATGATTACTTTGACGATATTCCATTTCAACTTCAGGTAAGGTAGCTTGAAGCTGCTCAAAATATTCTTCAAAACTTGTATTTCCGTAAATCGTTGGCTCTCTTTTACCTAGCAGGTTTAAATTGGGGCCATTTAAAATTAAAAGCTTCATTTTATATATATATTATTAAATTGCTTATACAATACGGTCTAATATCGTTTAATGATAAACTTTATTATTACACACTGCAAAACCAAATAAACTATGTTTATCCCAAGTATGCTGTTGAAGCAACTATACACACGTGGCAGCCTTAACAACACTGAACGTGGAATTGAGTTTTCGATCAAAAATAGACTCAAAGACGCTGAAATAAAAGAACTTCTCCATATTAAAATTGATGGACACGAAGTCAGTAATGAAAAAATTGTGTTACACACTTCAAATGCACAAGATGTAAAAGCAACCAACATTAATTCTAAAAACCGATTTGATTTTCCTCTAAGGGCAGTGATTAAAATTGAGGTATTGGATCATCCTCCACTAGCGATAGAAAAACATGAAGTAGAGATTTCCGTGAAAGCTTCTCCGTTTGGATCGCTTAAATTTTCGGTCACTGATGCTATCACACTGAAAAAAGACACTGAAATCAAGATCCCAAGAGATGAAATGGATGATTATGGCGACCCCATTATTAAAAAAAGACAAGAGTTTGTAGAAGAATTTACAGGTGCTAAAATCGATCACATTGGAAAGTATTCTATTGATCCGCATGAATTAGGAGGCAATATAGAGCACTTTACAGGTGTTGCACAAATCCCAATGGGGTTTGCTGGGCCAATTAAAGTAAACGGTGAACATGCTATTGGTGAGTTTATGATACCAATGGCTACTACAGAAGGTACTCTTGTTGCCTCTTATAATAGAGGAATGAAAGTCGCTAATATGTGTGGAGGCATAAAGGTTTCAGTAGTTGACGATGCCATGCAACGTGCACCGGTTTTTGAATTTATTGATGCTAGAGGAGCTAGAGATTTTGTTGCATGGATCAAATTGAATTTCAATAAAATCAAAGCAGAAGCAGAAAGCACATCTTCTATTGCTGACTTAGTGTATATTGATCATTTCTTATCCAATAAGTTTGCCTTCTTACGATTTAATTTCAAGACAGGTGATGCTGCTGGACAAAATATGGTTGGCAGAGCTACTTTTGCCGCTTGTAGTTGGATTTTGGATCAATATTCAGGTATTCAAAATTTCTTCTTAGAATCTAATTTCGCCACGGACAAAAAAGCTTCTCAGATAAATATTATGAGAACTCGTGGTAAGAGAGTAACAGCAGAGGTTACATTAAAGAAGGAGGTTTTACAACAATATATGAGAGTTGATCCGGAACAATTAGATCATCACTCTAGAATTGCAGCTATTGGCTCTTTCTTATCTGGTGTAAACAATACCGGGCTACATTCTCCAAATGGCATTACAGCAATGTTTATAGCCACTGGTCAAGATGTTGCCAATGTATCTGAATCTAGTGCAGGTATTATTTATACCGAACTGACAAATAAAGGCGATTTATACCTTTCCATTACCATTCCTTCCTTGATTATAGCCACATATGGTGGAGGAACAGGTATTGGTACTCAAAAGGAAAGCCTTCAACTGTTGGATTGCTACGGTAAAGGAAAAGCACATAAATTCGCTGAAATTGTAGCAGCGGTTGTATTAGCAGGTGAAATTTCTTTAGCATCGGCCATTTCTTCATCGGATTGGGTGAGTTCACATGAACAATACGGAAGAAACAGATAATAGAAAATACAAATTTTGATTTGAATTATATACGGAAAACTCCCTACACGATACTTCATCATGTAGGGAGTTTTTTATAGCATAGATTTAAATATCGTCAGAGATAAAGAATAACTTTCCTTCGTAGTGAAAACTGACAGTGGCCTTCTCCCCTACTTCTTCATGGTCTGTTGTGACTTTATGAATATTAAACTTTGCATCAATTACAAAAGTCCTATCTTTTCCTTCTTTGACGGTAAAACTCTCAACCGAAAGACCATCACCATGATCTTTTAAGTACAGTGTAAACTCATCATTGATCATTGTTGTAAGACCAGCAAACTGTACTCCATAATCAGAAGCAGAGGTAGCTTCTTCCCACTCACCACCTGATGAATAATTACCAATTAACTTTTTAGGATCATCTGCAGAAGTTGTTATCCCAACTGAAAGCATATTACCGATAAATTCATCTCCCTCATATTCGTCTAATTTCTCTAAGACTTTTACATCTTCCATAAATACCAAGTCAAAGAATCTTCCTGATGAATCGTTATCAAAAACTTCATTTTGTCTACCTGCAGCGCCCACAATTTTGAATAATTCTTCTCCATCAATACTTACACTACCTTTACCGGCGATAAAGCTAGGCACATTGTATTCCTCGTCATCATCTTTCTTATATTCTCTTCCAACATGATCCATTAATTCCTCATAGTCAGCTCGAACGAGGTTAATAGTATCCGTGTAAGTCACTCCTTCCACATCAAAACTTAATGTAAGATCTATACTTTCTTCAGTAAGGGTTAATAGATTTATCTGGAAAATATCATCTGTGATTTTTGCTTTAATTGTTTCCTCTGTATCATCAGTCCACTCCCAAATACCATTACCATCAGAACTAATAATCGCTCCATCTTTGGTAAAAAATACATAGAAGTCATCTGCTGCATCTTTCCATACATTTGCTAAAAAAGCGGTTCTTTCTGAAAATTCTTGCTTATCGACTTCAACCGACATATTTATTTTTTGCTCTGGATTATCTTCTTTGATTAATTCAATTTGAATCTCACCATCAATATTCAACAATTTAACGGTTCCATATCCTTCCAGATCAATAATTGTATCAGATTCAACTGTATATTCACCATAAAACAATAGATCTTTTTCTTCTACTAAAGTTCTAGCATTGGATGCTGTTCCTTGTATTGTTGCTAAACCTTCACTTGTAAATGCCATACTTGATATTTCTCCACCTGTAGTGATATTCCAAGTTGCATCAAAGTGCTCATTTTGTGTTAAATCAACGGATCCATTATTAAATGTTTCTGGAGTAACTTCGTTTTCTTCTGTTGTACATGAAATGATAAAAATAGATGAAATAAAAATTAAAATTAGGTTTTTTAAATTTTTCATAGCGTATAGTTATTGGGGTTAATTTGTAGTATCTGTACGGCGTGGTTTGATTTTGTTTTCAAAATAAAGAAATATTCAAATCATGTTCTTGGAAAAATACAATTTAAATCAAAAAAAGACCCTAAAACAGGTCAATTAAAGCAACTAGTAAATTACTTTACATTTATAAAAAACAACTAGAAGTCGATTAATCTTACTTCTAAGAACGGTAGTAGGTTTAAGACATTTCTTTCAAAATTCTCTCTTTTAAAACCTAAACAACGCTTCAGCTCTAAATAGTACGTGGTGCCATTGTGTAGAAAGGACTATAGATTTGTTCTTCGATTTTATATTTCATAATATTGATAAGCACTGAAACAGTATGTGCTTACTCTATTTTTTTATATTGATATTAAAAGCTAATTATGAACTTATTAAGCTATCTCCCTAAAATCACCAATACAATACAATCAATGACTACTCCACTTAGCGATGTAGAATTTGAAGTAGTCAATAATCAACTGTTTGAAGCTCCATACAAGAAAAACCTACCCGTATTTGATGACAATCTATTTATTGATTTGAATACTAATAGTAGTTTTAGAATCAGCGTTTTTAATAGTAGTGATGATTTTGAGGAAAATGACAATGTTATTTTAACCAATGATCACCCCTACAAAAAACTTATTTCCAACCATGCCATTATTGAATACTTAATTGAAGGGCATTTAAAAGGAAATGCCAATTCATCTGCATCAAAATACTTTTCATTGGAAGTTGAGGGCAAACAAGATATTACAATCAATTGGTGTAAAGTTCATCCAAATCATAAAAGTACTGTGGAGACTATTGCTAATGAGGTACATAGTTTAAAAGAAATTTTCACTGAATGCAAAAACAGTAACTTCTGGAATTCTTTTGAAGAACATGAAGGGGTTGGTTTCTCATTAAATGGTGAATTTAAAGGTGCTTTATCAATTGATCTTGTTGAAGTATTATCTTCTATTTTAGCACCTGTTTTTGCACTAACAAGTTGCGGACAATCCAATGCATTTAACGTGGGAGCTTCTTCTACTATTGGTTTTTCATTCTCTAAAAAAGATGCATTTAACTGTTTTATTCGAAAAACTGATGATACGTTTCATATTACATTAAACAAGCAGAAGAAAAGTACAAAAGGAATTGGATTATCAGCCTCTGTTGGTATTTCACTTGCTCCCAAATCAATCGAAAAAATTGAATCAATCATTGACGACTATATCATAGATTATCTAGGTGACTCTATTGATAAGGTAAAAGAGAAAATACAAAACAATACCGAAGATGTTTATGTACAAGCCATTCTTCAAAAAATTGATATTCCAGCATTAACACCCATCGAGGAAGTTTTAGACTTCTTGGATGACTATGAAGAAAAGGTACAGAAAGCAAAAGAAAAAGTGATGCTTCTTCTAAAAGCGAAGTTGGAGCTAGGACTAGAATATTCTTACAGAAAATCCGTAATGGAAAGCAGTATGCTAGATGCTTATGTTTCTAGTGATATTCTTTCAAAACATATTTCTTCTTTATTGAAATTAGATATTTCTGGTTTGATCCAGGAGAAGAGTATTAAGGTCAATCATTATATGTCGGGTAAAGGATTGGAAATTAGTCAATCTTTATCAGTGGGCATCAAACTAGGAAATTGGAGTGTTGGACGTAAGGTATCCCATAATGAAACATTCATTGACCTTAAACATGGCCGAGATATTATTGAGCGAGAAGTAGTATATGGTTTAGAGAAAAGTATTAGCTCAGATCTTACTGGAAATAGAAATGCTTCCTTTCAGCTTATCATGGATATTGAAACTCCTACACCAAAGGAAAATTTGAGCTACGATGACTTAGATTATACACTCACATTACAAAACACCTTTGAAGATAAAAGAGTACAGGATAAGGATCAGAAAGGCATCCAACGTTATCTATTCTCATCCGTGATTTGGGGAATTATTGAAGAAGAAGAATACCCATTGATCATTGATACCATCTGGAATGAAATCAATGCTTCTAGCTATTATAAAATAGAAACCATTTTCCATGTTCCGCCTATTGTATTAAAAGATTTACTTCTCGCTTTAGGACAAAAGGTGACAATTGAAGACTTCTCAAAGTCCCTGGCTGTCGCCGTACTTCCTACCAAAAAAGTGGAAAAGAGTAATTACTCAGATAATCGAAAAGCCTTTTATGGACCGGTCTTATCCAAAATGGTACAAAAGCAATCCACTGATTCCCTCCTGAATTCACCTTATTACAAAAAGGACAATAGAACCTGGAAAAACAAAGACCGATTTATCAGTAGAAATAAACCTGACAGTTTCTTTGACAGATATGAGGCCACTCTCCTCTCTTTCAAAATTCTTAATACTTATTTTGATCAGAATGTTCCACTACCAGAAAAGTTAGTCAATTCTCCTTTGGATATTGTTTTTGATAGAATGAAAGAAATCTTTACGAAAACCAGTTCTGGCAAAAGGAGAAATAATGGATATGAGGAAAGATGGTTTGGGCATTTGCTATATGCAACAGCAGAGAAATATCTACCTAAAAAGTCTGATTTAATTGAGAGATCAATGGTGATTAAATATGAGAAAGAAGGAAAAGAACATAGTATAATAATAGGTTAATCCCTCATTTCTATAAAGTAAAAATCCCTTCCAAACTTAAAGTAGGAAGGGATTTTTGGTGTCTAAAAAGGTACTTTAAATTATATTTTAAATTTAAGCTTCTGCTTCTTCGTAATCACTTACTGGAATACAAGCGCAGATTAAGTTTCTATCTCCGAAAGCACTGTCAATACGACGTACTGTAGGCCAGAACTTGTTAGCTTGAACATAAGGAAGAGGATAAACGGCCTTCTCTCTTGAATAAGGAAGTGTCCACTCTCCTGTAATGGTCATAGCTTGTGTATGTGGAGCGTTTTTCAATACGTTCTCAACTGCATCCGCTTTACCGTCGATCACCTCTTGGATCTCCTGACGGATTGCGATCATTGCATCACAGAATTGGTCTAACTCTGCTTTGCTTTCTGATTCTGTAGGCTCGATCATCAAAGTGCCTGGTACTGGGAAAGAAACCGTTGGAGCATGATAACCATAGTCCATTAAACGTTTTGCGATGTCTTCCACTTCAATACCTGCTGGTTTGAACTGACGGCAATCTACGATCATCTCGTGAGCGTTACGTCCGTTGGCACCAACATATAATACTGGATAATGCTTCTTCAATCTCGACTGCATGTAGTTTGCATTCAAGATAGCAATTTTTGTAGCATTTGTTAATCCCTCAGCACCCATCATACGGATGTAAGCATAAGAGATTGGTAGAATACTAGCAGAACCCCAAGGTGCTGCTGAAACTGCTGAAGCTGCATTTTCACCTACATTGTTGTCAATTACAGCGTGACCTGGTAAGTATGGAGCAAGATCTGCTACCACACCGATTGGTCCAACACCTGGTCCACCACCACCGTGAGGGATACAGAATGTTTTGTGTAAGTTCAAGTGACAAACGTCTGCTCCAATATTAGCAGGAGAAGTTAATCCTACTTGAGCGTTCATGTTGGCACCATCCATATATACACGACCACCATTGTCATGGATAATTTGACAGATTTCAATTACTGACTCTTCAAATACACCGTGTGTTGAAGGGTAAGTGATCATCAATGAAGAAAGGTTTTCAGAGTGTTGCTCTACTTTAGCCTTTAAGTCTTCTACATCAATGTTACCTGCCTCATCACATTTCACGATTACTACTTTCATCCCTGCCATCACTGCTGATGCTGGGTTAGTACCGTGAGCTGATGAAGGAATAATAGCAATATTTCTATGGCCTTCACCTTGTGCTTCGTGGTAAGCACGGATCGTCAATAATCCTGCGTATTCACCATTTGCACCAGAGTTTGGCTGTAATGACATTGCATCAAAACCAGTAATCTCACATAACCAAGCTTCCAAGTCTTTGAAGATTTCTTGGTAACCTTGAGCTTGCTCTTTAGGAGCGAATGGGTGCAACTGACCGAATTCTGGCCAAGTTACAGGAATCATTTCTGCTGTTGCATTCAACTTCATAGTACATGATCCTAATGAGATCATAGAGTGTACTAATGAAAGATCCTTATTCTCTAAACGCTTCAAGTAACGTAACATTTCATGTTCAGCGTGGTATTGGCTGAATACTGGATGTGTTAAGAACTCAGATTCACGTTGTAAAGCAGAAGGAACTGCAACTACAATATCATTGGCTAACGCCTGAACATCTACTGCTACATTTAAGCTCAATGCATCTTGGAAGATATTAATAATATCCTCGATGTGAGAAACATCTGTTGACTGATTCATTGAAAGACCAATCGATCCGTCTTCGAAATAACGGAAGTTAGCCATTCTTTCTTCAGCTAAAAGACGAATTGCTTTTGCTTGTAGAGGCGTTGTTTTAATCTTAATAGTATCGAAGTAGTCTTTGCTTTCTACTTCAAGACCTAATTGCTCCACTCCTTTTACTAAAAGGTTGGCCATACCATGCGTACGGTGAGCAATTGTTTTCAAACCTTCAGGACCGTGGTAAATTGCATAAGCAGCGGCCATTACACCTAACAATACTTGTGCTGTACAAATGTTAGATGTTGCACGCTCACGTTTAATGTGTTGCTCACGAGTCTGTAAAGCCATACGGTACGCTTCATTACCGTCCTTATCTTTAGAAACACCGATAATACGTCCTGGAATCTGACGTTTGTAAGCATCTCTAGTTGCTAAGAAACCAGCGTGAGGTCCACCGTATCCCATAGGAACACCGAAACGTTGAGCAGAACCTACTACAGCATCTGCATCCATTTTACCTGGCTCTTTTAACATAGTTAGTGCTAAAAGGTCTGAAGCCATAGCCACTAAAACACCGTTTTCATGAGCTGCCGCAATGAAATCAGTATAATCACTGATTGCACCGTTAGTATCTGGGTATTGTACCAATACACCAAACAAAGTAGGATCAGTAACGTCTAATTCAGCTACATCACCAATGACTAACTCTACGCCAATTGGAGTACAACGTGTTTTTAAAAGATCTAAAGTTTGCGGGTGGCAAGTTTGTGCAGCAAAGAATTTGTTGGCTTGTTTTTTCTTCGCACCTTTTCTAGCGCCATGGAACATGTGAACTACTTCACCTGCTGCAGTCGCTTCATCCAATAAAGATGCATTGGCTAATTCCATACCAGTAAGGTCAGTGACCATGGTTTGGAAGTTTAAAAGCATTTCTAAACGTCCTTGGGCAATTTCAGCTTGGTAAGGCGTGTAAGCAGTATACCAACCTGGATTTTCCATAATATTACGTAAGATTACTGGAGGAGTAATCGTGTTGTAATACCCCATACCAATATAAGAACGATAAACTTTGTTCTTCTGAGCAACTTCTTTGAACTGACGAAGGAATTGATACTCAGTAAGTGGTGCAGGAAGGTTTAAAGCCTTTTTTAGGCGGATCTTTTCAGGGACAGTCTGAGCAATCAACTCATCAATATCTGATACCCCTAATGCTTTTAACATCTCTTCGATTTGAGTATGGTTGGGCGCATTATGCCTTGCCTCAAATCTCTCGAAGTTGTTTAAATCAATCTTCATCGACTATGGTTGTGTTGTGGTATTTAACAATGTGTATTGCAGGTTAAAAGAAGAAGTGGTAAATTAAGCCCGCTACTTCCCTGTAATAACACGGCAAATATAGTTAACTTTATTTACGAAATAAACTTACTGTTAATAATGAAAGAAATTTTAATGACAATAAGTCTTTTAATTTCATATACTATAACACTTGCTCAGAGTGTTAACCCTTCTGATGGAATTTTGTTTCCTGAAGGTGAAGTTAGCCGTGTGGATTTACAAATGAACATCTGGGATCTTGAATTCTTATTAAGATCTGGTAATGAAGAAAGCACTCAATTTAAAGAATGTACTTTTCGTTTTTCAAACTCACATTTCACTGATTCCTTACAAAATGTAGGAGTACGTTTAACGGGTACTACCTCAAGATATGCAGCAAAAAAGTCTTTTCAGATTGTTTTTAATCATCTCGATCATAAGAGGACTTTTCAGCATGTCGCTCAATTGAATCTCAAAGCTCAAAAAAATGACCCTACGCTTTCAAGAGAAAAAGCTATCCTAAAACTTTTGAGAGATGAAGACATTCCGGCTGCTCGTTCTAGTCATGTTACACTATATATTAATGATGTTTATTTTGGACTTTATCTTAATACAGAAGAAATAGAAAATACCTTTTTACACTCAAGGTTTTGTTCCAAAAATGGCATTTTGGTAAAGGGAAACTACGGTGCAAATTTGATCAATGATCCTAATATTTATTGTAATAAGGAAATTTATCAAATTGAGAATAATGAAACCAAAGGAAGGGAACTACTTTCTTCATTTTTGGATAGCGTTAATATTTTAAGGGAAGATCAGTTTATCAATTATATAGAAACTCATTTCAACATTGATCTGTTTATTAAAACTGTTGCTATTGAGCATCTAACGGGGCATTGGGACAATTACTCTTACAATAAAAATAATTTCTATCTCTATTGGGAAGAAGATCTGAAACGTTGGAATTATATCCCTTATAATTTGGACAACTCTTTTGGTATAGATTGGATAGGTTATGATTGGGCCACCAAAGATTTGAATGATTGGTATCACACCATTGAAGCAAGACCTTTGATCAGTAAAATTTTATGTATTCCAAAGTACAAAAACGAATACAATAAATACATTTCCTATTTGATTACTCATCGTTTTAATAACGAAATACTCGATCCCTATTTTTTATCACAACATCGTTTATTAAAACCTTTCCTAAAATTTGATATATTCTATACCGCTAGTTATGGTTGGACAATTGACGATTTTGACTGTGCCTTTAACCAGCCAATTGGGGGACATGTAGAATATGGTATTAAAGACTATATCAATACCAGAGTAAAGTCTGCCCAAAAGCAAATTAAAGTTATCAATATTGAAGAAATTATAAGTAAAACTAACATCAAGGTCTATCCTAGCCCAAATAGTCAACAGGTAATTTTAGAATTTGATGAAATCCGCTTTAGAAGGTGCTTGATCTCATTGATGAACCTCAATGGAAAAACAATCAAAAGATGGAGTAAAAAACCAAGTGAAATCATGGATATCTCTACTCAAAATATTCACCATGGCACATACATTTTGTCCATTGAAGTAGAAAATGAACAAAAAAGTTGGGTAAAACTTCCCTCTAAAAAAGTAGTCATTTAGTAAAATGAAACAAAACCTTAATACAAACCTTCATCATTCTCATTCTTTTTCAATTTAAATTCGTGCCTTTTCAGAAGAATAAATAAAAAACAAGGTATCAACCTTCATGTTGATTCATAATACGCTTTAACAAAACCAATTCAATAGCAATATGACAATCCCAGCATCGATTCAAAAAAACACAATGTACTGGCGTTTCAGTATGTATGGGTTTCTAAAAAATTTAAGGTTTTTCGATCCTTTTATGATCATTTATCTTTCAGAAATGGAAGTCTCATATACTCAAATCGGCACACTGTATGCCATTCGAAAGTTAGTGGCCTTCTTTTTAGAAATTCCTACGGGTATACTTGCTGACCTATTGGGAAGAAAATTGTCGCTTGCGGTTTCTTTCTTTGCTTATATTATCGCTTTTATCTCTATTTATTATTCCACAAATTTTTATTTACTAATTACCGCTTTCTCTATTTTTGGTTTGGCTGAAACATTAAGAAGTGGATCTCACAAAGCCATTATTGTTAGTTATCTAGAAAAACAAGGATGGATGAGTTTAAAAACTGATTACTTTGCCAACACAAGAGCTTGGGCCCAATTTGGCAGTGCTATCTCTTCTCTTATTGCTGGTTTTCTAGTATTATTCAGTGGTGAGTTTAAAAGTATATTCCTCTATTCAGTCATACCTTATATTATCAACTTCTTCAATTTACTTTCCTATCCGAAATACTTAGATGAAGGTGGTAAAAAGAAGAAGAAAAAGGCACAAATCAATTTTATCAAGCAGCTTTGGCTCGTCTTAAAACAAAAGCAATTAATCAAAGTCATTACAAATGCTACAATTTTATCTTCTTTTTTGGGAGCCTCTAAAGATTTTATCCAACCAATGATGGCTACTTTTGCTTTAACTTTACCCTTTTTAGGTTTTATTGATGATGATAAGCAAAAAGTAGGACTAGTAGTAGGAGTGCTGTATTTTGGTATATATATGATGACCTCCAGAGCTGCTGTTATTTCTAAATCTGTTAAGAAGAAAATACCTCATCAAGAAAGATTTATTACCTATACCCTTATCATAGGTTTGTTACTTGGTGTATTTGCTGGGGTTTTGTATGAAGCCAATCTAACTTTAATCGCTATTTTTATTTTCACCCTAGTCTACATCACTGACAGCTTGAGAAAACCAATTCTAACAAGTTATATAGCAGATGACAGTCCTACAGAAATGCTCACAACGGTATTGTCTGTAGATTCATTTGTACTAACTGTTTCTACTGCGTTACTTTCATTTACTTTTGGAGTACTTTGTGATTATTTAAGTATAGGTAACGCTTTAATTATTTTAGGTATCTGTCTAGTGAGTTTTTATTTTATTGTTAGGCTCTTTTTCGGGAAAAAGTAATTTATCATTTAATATACCATACAAAATAGAACTCATTAAGATCAGGACATTAAGTTTAGCCTTCGTAATTATTTTGAATATACATTCATTATTAATTTACTTTCCATTAAAATCTCCATAACTTCCCAAGCAATTTGTTCAAGAGAGTTATGGAAGAAAGAATAAGAAAAACAGTTACTAGACAGTGTAGAGCTATATTTCCAAATACATTAAATGCAAACAACACTTTATTTGGAGGAGAAGCCATGAAATGGATGGATGAAGTAGCATATATCACTGCAACAAGGTTCACACGACAAAAAATGTTTACCTTAAAAACAGAGGATATTAAATTTTTGAAATCAATTTCACCTAATAGTATCGTAGAAGTGATTGGTAAAGTAGAAAAAGCAGATCCAATAAAATTACGAGTAATTCTAGAAATGTATTCCGAAGATATGTATTCTGACTCCAGAGAAAAAGTAATGGAAAGCGTATTTATTTTTGTTGCTTTAAATGATCATAACAAACCTGTTCGCATCGATTATAGCAGATTGGAACAAGAATTCGAATTGGTATAATACACTTTTAAAGATTTAATTTCAGGTTAAACCTACCCCATTTTGGATAATAAGGCGGAAATTTATCTTCAGGTTCAAAAGTAATTCTATCCCAGTTGTACTCTAAATTTCCGAACTTATATGAAAATACAATTCCTGCAGAAAGCCGATGTTGCCAGTTTGGTATCAAATCGGCTGCAATTGTATAGTGAGACGACTCAAAGGGAATAAGACTTCCTTGCATTTGTCCATCATAAGCATTGAAAATACCTCCGCTTATAAATTTCAAATAAATTTGTAAAGGCTTAAAGTTTCTTGAAAGCCATGATGTTGTTGCTTTTTCTCTCAAATTAGGATCTTCGGACCACATTGCACTAGGAAATTTCATTCTAGTAAAAGGTTTATCTTGAAGATTATAAAAAGGGGAAACATTGGCTTTTGGTGTATAAGGCCTTTCCCCTTGAATAAAAAAGTCGTTAAACAGCCCCACTCTCAAATAGATAAAACCCTCAAAAGATATATCCATTGTGCCTACAGTGCCTCTTGCTCCTACAAAAGCTTCTGCAAATGAAAAGGAAGAAATAAGGTTATGCATTAAAGTGGCGGTATAATTCAAATATAACCCATTCCCAATCTGATTATCCCAACCTGCCACCTCAGTATTGCCAATTGCTGAATGGAAACCATTTTGAAAGCTATTACCTCCCGATATTTCACCCACTACTCCCACGTCAAGTTTTGTCATTAATATCAACCCTTGAGAAGGGTTTAATGAGAAATGCGTCAATGAAAGATAAGTTTCTCCACAATAAGGAATATCAGTAGAGTCTACGTCCATTCGATGTATGTCACGAGGAGTGTACATTTTATGCACTATACCCAATTTAAATAATTGATGACTGTTGGGAAGTTTTGGTAAAATTGTGTTGGTAAAATTATTATCAAGCCCTGCCCAACCGAAATGTATTCCAGTGCCAAAAGAATAAAATTGATCCGTACTTTTTAAAAGAAAAAGATCCTCATCGACATTCAACTCAAAATAAAAAGGATGTTTATCTTTTTTTGCCTTACTCTGACCATACACAATTGAAATCAGCAATAAGAATAATAGTAAGAGAAATAGTTTTTTAGTAGTTACCATATTTCATCAATTCCAATCCCCTCTCAATCATCAGCATCATTCTACGGCACCTCCTAAAGTAGTTCCTAATCTATAATTGATAATCATTTGAGGAAATGTTTTAGTATCATAATAAAGGTCTGAAAATGCTTCTATATCATTGTATGCAATAAAAACATCTCCATTTTCCTTTTCAAAAACCAATAATTTTTGACAAAACGCATCTAATCCTATTCTAGGTGTATTTTTCATGGCCTTTCCTCCTGGTGCTGGACCTCCAAACAATATTAAGTACGTTGGTGGAATATCTACACCTACTTCTTTCGACTCTTTTTGAAAATCAATATCAGCAAACATTTGAGTATCACCTTGAGAAAGAATAGCTGACTTTAAATCAACAATCGTCTGCTTAAAAGGTTTTGTAGATTGGTGGACAATCAACCCATAATCCTCTTCAACTTTAGAGGAAAAATCTTTAGCATAAATGGTTTCCGGAAAGTTTTTGATTACTTGACCTAATTCGTTTTGGAATTCCTTTACATCTTCACCTGACAGTGCATGCCTTCTTTGGATAAATTCCGCTGAAGTATAGGCTAATGTTACTTTTTGAGTATCAGGCTCTGAATATAACAAAACTTTGAATGGTAGATCTACGCCTATTAACTGATCTCTTTGTAATAATTGAGCATTAATTTTTTTATCTGAAAAAATGGTCACAACAGAAGGAGGTGTATAAACACCCGCATCTTTCGCCAATCGTGAATGATCGATTTGAGTAATACTATTAAAAGGATGAATAAAGTTTTTTAATTGTTCTACTTCAACATCTACCTTTTGACGAACATCCAAGGCTGTATATTCTGTAAGTCTTTCATGAGAACAACTAAAAAAAATGGCTAGTAATGAGATATAAAAATAGGATTTCATTTTCATTGCAAACGGGTTGAGACAATAGCTAATTCGAAAGTACTTACATTAATTTAAAACGAATAAAGAAAGATCTCAAAAAAAATAACTACCCAATAATCGTTTATAAAAATTGTCCTATGATATACATCTAATAATCTATTTGAGCATTAAACAAAAAAGTATTCCAATTAATGAATTAGAATACTTTGTAGAAATCAAGAACCTGACAGATGAATTTTTAATTTTCACCTTCTTATAACAACTTTAAAAATGATAATCTCTATGCTTTACTAGGTAGTGCAAAATACCGTCTTTTAAACCTACCCCTGGCACAATGATATTTTCAGCTCCTACGATTTCCATACAAGTCATGTATATGTTAGAAGCAGGAATAATCACATCTGCCCTATCTTCATTCAACCTCAATTTACTTACCCTTTCTTCATAAGTGAACTCCTGCAACCAATTGCTGATTTTTTTCAACTCTGCCAAGAAAGTAGTTTTATCATCACTTTTCTTTTGCTTAGAGAGATTAAATAGCTTGTTGATATTACCACCAGTACCAATTGCGACAACCTCCTCACCTTCTCTGATGTAAGGAGAGGATTCTTGTTTGTACCAATGTCTAATTTGATCAAACATTGCTTCCAAATCTTCTCCACTTAATCTTCTGACACTACCCATTCGGAAGGACCTCGAAGCCACTTTCGTCTTATGACGGTAGATATTTAACTCAGTACTTCCTCCTCCAACATCAATGTGTACTACATTACCCATAGGAATATAAGGGTCCAAAGTCAAAGCAATCATTTCTGCTTCTGTTGTACCTCTTATTATATCGATTTTAAGACCTTCCTTATAATATATTCTATCTACGATCTCCTTACCATTTTCTGCTTCTCGCATTGCAGAAGTGGCACAAGCGATGTAATCTTTGACATCATACAGATCGAGTAAAGTAGAAAAAACCTTCATCAGTTTTACTAATTTCTCTTCGGTTGGTCGTAATATTTTTCCACTTTTAAATACATCCTTCCCAAGTCTGAGGGGAAAACGCATATATTCTATTTTCTTAAAAGCAACTTCATCTGCTTTATCAATGTGTGTTGTTACAATCTGGAATCGTATGGCATTAGAGCCAATATCTATAGAAGCTAGTCTCAACGTATAAAAAATTAATGTGAACAGTAATCATCTCATGTACTTGGTACATAGATGTAAAAAATATATAAGTATTGTTAGAAGTTAAAAATATAAAAAAAAGAGGTATTACATGACGCAATACCTCTTTTTCTTCCTTAAGGATATATTTTTTTATTACATAGAGTCGAAAGATTTCTCTCCGTGGTATGACTCATCAAGTCCTTCTGACTCAGTGTGAGCATCAATTCTACCACCTGCTGTAAGTAAAGTACTCAATTTGAAAAGGATTGCTGAAGCTACACCTGCAAATACAATAGTAACTACAACTGCTTTTAATTGAACTAAAACCTGACCAGGGTTACCATATAATAAACCTGCTGCACCGTTTACTTCAGGGTTAGCAAATACACCTGTTAAAATTGCACCTACAATACCTACTAAACCATGAATACCAAATACATCAAGCGTATCATCGTATCCTAAAGCTTTCTTTAATTTCACTACACCATAAAAACCAACTACACCTGAAATCAAACCGATAGCTAAAGCACCTGATACATCTACAAATCCTGACGCTGGAGTGATACCAACCAAACCAGAGATTACACCTGATGCTGAACCTAATAAGGTAGGTTTTCTTTCTTCAGTCATCCACTCGATTAATAACCAAGCCATACCACCTGCTGCTGCTGCTACGTTTGTTACTAACATTGCATTAGCTGCTACAAAATCAGCTGCTAACTGGCTACCACCGTTGAAACCGAACCAACCGAACCACAATAAAGCACTACCAAGTACCATTAATTTGATTGATGAAGGTTTCTCTGATTGCTCATCACGGTGAGAAATTCTGTTACCAAGCATTAAGGCTAAAACTAAACCTGAAATACCTGCATTAATATGGATAACTGTACCACCTGCAAAATCTAATTCACCATCGTTGCTTAGGAAACCACCGCCCCATACCCAGTGGGCAATTGGAGAGTAAACTAATGCAACCCATAATGCTGAGAAGATCATCCATGTAGAATATTTTACACGTTCAATGATTGATCCACTTACAAGTGCAACTGCAATGGCTGCAAATGTACCTTGGAACATAATAAATAAGATTCTTGGAATTGTTCCTGCCACGTCAGTGATTTTGACGTCAGCTAATAAGAAAGAAGTAAAATCACCAATGTAAGCGTTTCCTTCTCCGAATGCTAAACTATAGCCAATGATTACCCATACTAGCGTACCAGTACAGAATGCAGTGTAACTCATACCAATAGTATTCAATACTGTTTTACGTTGAGCTAAACCACCGTAGAATAAAGTTAGACCTGCAGGAGTCATCAACATTACTAATGCTGTAGCGACAAGCATCCATGCCGTATCTCCTGAATCAATTGTTGCTTCCTGAGCAAATGTTAGTGAAGGCACTAAAAATGCGGACAGTAATAAACCTAGACCTTTAAGGCCTACCTTTTTAATAGAAATCATAATAAATATAGGTGAGTGTGAGTATTTTTTTATTTCCGATGGTACAAATTTATATAATTCATAATGATTAATACAAATCTTTACGACATTTTTTAAACAATTAAGCATTAAAATAACACCTAATTATCTGCTTTTAATCATATTTTACACATGAACAGATGAAATAAAACCCTTGAAACCTAAATAAAAACACATTTATCATTTATTTGGTTCATTTTTCAACTTAAAGGTCGATATTTATGTTTTAGCAATAAAAAAGGCTTAACCACAACTTGTGATTAAGCCTTTTTGAATTATTTATGAAGAAAAAACTAAGGTGCAAGTCTATTTTTACCCCAGTTTCCCTGATCATCTTTCAAATATTCGATTCTATCGTGCAATCTTGAAGGTCTCCCCTGCCAAAACTCTATTCTTGTTGGAGTAATAGCAAATCCACCCCAATGTGGTGGACGAGGAACTTTTGTGATAAATTTCGCTGCATATTTAGCAAATCGAGTAACTATTACATTTTTGGAAGAGATAACACTACTCTGTTCAGAAGCCCAAGCACCTACTTTGCTTTTATAAGGTCTGCTTTCAAAATAGGTATCAGAAGTTTCTTCACTCACTTTTTCTACAGTACCTTCTATACAAACCTGTCTTTCCAATTCAGGCCAAAAAAAGTTTAATGCTGCTCTTTTAGACGCTTGAAGAGATTGTCCTTTATTACTTTCGTAATTTGTATAGAAAACAAAGGCGTTCTCCTCTACTCCTTTTAATAAAACAATTCTTGAAGAAATTCGACCTTCATTATTCACTGAAGCAACATTCATAGCTGTAGGCTCATGTACTTCAGCATTGATTGCCTCCTCTAACCAAATTTCAAATTGTTGAATTGGATTTTCTAAAACGTCTTTTTCATCTAAATCTTTTTGGGAATAGTCCTTACGGATATCTGCAATTTTAGATTTCATCTATCTTTATTTTAATGATGCGTCTTTTACGCCACAATATAATTCTGCTATTCTATTGGCACATAGCTCACCATCCATAGCTGCTGATGCAATACCTCCAGCATATCCAGCTCCTTCTCCACATGGGAAAAGTCTCTTTAATGCCACGTGCTCACAAGACTCTTTCTCTCTTGGAATTCTCACCGGTGAAGAAGTTCTACTTTCCACCCCAACAATTTGAGCTTCATTGGTCATATACCCCTTCATTTTTTTACCAAAATCTTTGAAACCAAATTTCAATCTATGAGCAATCGCTTCCGGTAAGACTTCCCTCATGTCAACTGATAACAAACCAGGTTGGTAAGATGTTTCATTAAGGCTTGAAGAAATTTTACCATGTACAAAATCAGCTACTCGTTGCGCCGGTGCAACTTGAGTACCACCCGCTACCTCACAAGCTCTTTTTTCCACTGCAGCTTGGAATTCCATAGCCGCAAGGTTCCCATATTTCTGAATGTAATCTGAAAAATCCTCATCGTCTACACTCACTACAATACCTGAGTTCGAAAATTTAGAATCTCTTCGAGAAGGAGACATACCATTCACAACTACCTCGCCTTCGGCTGTCGCAGAAGGGACTATAAAACCACCGGGACACATACAAAAAGAAAAAACGCCTTTCTTCTGCCCTTTATAACCCACTTGTGAAACCAATGAATAAGCCGCTGCTGGTAAATATTCACCTCTATCTCGATTATTCAAGTGATATTGAATTTTATCGATTAAACCTTGCGGGTGTTCAATTCGAACGCCTAAAGCAAAAGGTTTACGCTCAATTTCTATTTCCTTTTGATCTAGTAACCTAAAAATATCACGAGCAGAATGACCCGTCGCTAATAATACTGCTTCACCCGTAATTTGATTCCCATTTTGTGTCATTACACCTTTGATTTCATCTCTTTCAAGGATAAAATCTTCTACCCGAGTTTCAAAGTGTACTTCTCCACCTGCATTCAAGATACTTTCTCTCATTTCTTGAATTACTTTCGGTAATTTATTAGTACCAATATGCGGATGAGCGTCTACAAGAATTTTTTCTGAAGCAGAGTGAGCGACAAAAATCTCGCAAATTCTTCTGAAATCACCTCTTTTCTTAGAGCGTGTATATAATTTACCATCAGAATAAGTACCTGCTCCACCTTCACCGAAACAATAGTTAGAATCTGCATTGACAATATTCTTTTTATTGATATTGGCTAGGTCCTTTCTTCGTTTCTGCACATCATTTCCTCTTTCAATGACAACTGGCTTGATCCCTAATTCGATCAACCTTAATGCTGCAAATAAACCTGCTGGTCCTGCCCCTACAATCACTACTCTTTTGGCATCTGCCACATTAGGGTACTCTTTTTTGTAAGTGATATTTAATGTAGGCTTTTCATCCACAAAAATTTCAGCCTCTACATTTACCTTCACCTTCTTTTTTCGAGCATCAATAGATCGTCTTGTCATCCGAACCACTACATTTTCTGCATCATTCAGGCCTTCTTTTTTGGTAATAAACGCCTTAAAATTCTCATCATCGAAAGCAACGTTCGAAGAGACAACATATTGAGATACTTTTTTCATTTAATGTCTGTTCTTTATTTTTAAGAAAAAGATTCCACAAAATTAAGGAATGCAATCTTACGAAACAGCATGCACAACTTCATTAACAAAAAAAGCAGGCAACTTTCGCTACCTGCTTTCTCTTATATTTCTTTCAATACTGAATTAGTCAATTTTTTCTGACAATTCTTGTACCTTATCATAAGCATCCTTACGGCCCGCTTCAAAAGATTTTTTATACAACTCTAATGCCTCTGCATAAGTTGCTTTCTTTTTCTTAGGAGCCAATTTTGTTCTTTTGGCAGCTTCTTCTAAAGCTTCAGCTTGAGCATAAAATGCATCAGCTTCAGTCTTTTTCGCCTGAACCATTAATTCTTGTATTCTATTTTCTAGTAAAGACAACTCTTCTTTTTTCTTTTGAATTTGAATCTCTTTATCAGAAAGCTCTTTTGCCTGAAGGTCAACCGTCTTAATTAACGCCTTATTTTCTGTTCTGTATTTATCAACTTGCTGTTTTAAATCAGAGATTTCTTGTGTTTTCTGATCTAATTGTTGTCTTAACTTTCTAATAGTATTCGCGTAAGCACTATTTTTAGTATTTGCTTTAGCTAAGCTCGCTTCCATTTGCTCCATACGATTTTCAGATTCTTTCATATAAGCATCAATCGCACGAATTTTTTCTTCATATGTTTTACCAGAAATACCTCTTTCCATATCAACATACAAAAGGTTTCTTGACACATCAATAGAGTCAATCAATGCACCTACTTCATCTAAAGTCTGAGCTGCAGCTTCAGCTCTAGCCAAATCTTCCTGAAGTTTTGCATTTGTAGCTTTTAGTTGATCATTTTCTTCTTGCATGCCACAAGACACAAAAAACAATGCAATAGCACCGGAGAAAAAGAATGAAAATGATTTTGTAATGTTATTTGTCATTTTTACGATCTATTTTAAATAGCTAAAAAGCATTAAGTACCTCATCAAAAGTAAAATCTCTATTTTCATACAATTTTCTATGAGGCATGCTAGTGTAAACTTACAAATAGTTTTCTCATCTTAAAAATTTACATTAATGCACACAAAAAATTCCCTCAATAAATAGAAATAGACTAACTTTGACCTAATACTCGGTAAAAGTATATGCTTTTTGAAATGTATCAAAGCAAGATTGCACTTTTCATTTTTCTAAAACTAAAAAAGACAAGCTTTAATTCTTGATTTTCACATTTTTTGGAATTTTTATACATATATTTGTGCGGTGATTATTAAAAGTTTGAAGTTTTTACTCTGTTTTATTAGGTAATCACCTACAACATACCTAGAGTCCCATATCTTTTTTTAACACCTTAAGTAGCTTATCTTTCATTTCATTGATGAAAAAAACAAAAATTCTTAGAATAATTGCTAGACTTAATGTCGGCGGCCCTGCGATTCACACTGTTTTACTCACTGATCAATTACAAAACGAAGAATTCGAATCGAAATTGTATGCTGGCCCCGTACCTAGCAATGAAGGAGATATGTCTTACTTGGCTTCTGAAAGAGGAGTTGATGTAAACTACATACACGAATTGCAACGAGAATTATCGTTAAAAAATGATCTCAAGGCACTTTTCCAGATCTTAAAGGTCATGTTGAAGTACAAACCAGATGTTGTACACACACATACCGCAAAAGCAGGATTTATAGGCAGAGGTGCTGCATTGCTCTATAACATTATTTCCAATTCAAAAACCAAAACGGTTCATACATTTCATGGGCATGTTTTCCATGGATATTTTTCTCCTCTAAAGACAAAATTATTTCTTTTCATAGAGCGAAGCCTTGCTAAAAGTACTGATAGAATTGTCACTATAACAAACAAGCAACAAGAGGAAATTTTAGGATTTGGAATCGGAAAAAAAGAACAACATAGTATGATTCCTTTAGGTCTTGACCTGAAGAAATTCTATATAAATAAAAATAAAGATTTTTTACATGAAACTTATTCAATACCGAAAAACAAGAAACTTATTGGCATTGTTGCACGTTTTACACAAATAAAGAATCTCGAAATGTTTATTAGAGTCGCTTCATTAATTCATGAAAAAGACACTAATACTCACTTCTTTATGGTAGGTGACGGAGAGGACAGAACTCACCTCGAATCTTACTGTAAAGTGAATAATGCTTCAAATTTTATCACTTTCACCGGCTTTTTGAAGAATTTACCGGATATTTATGCGAGTTTGGATTTAGTTTTGCTAACTTCAAATAATGAAGGATCACCTGTTTCAATTATTGAAGCCATGACAAGTGGCACATCTGTTGTTTCTACTGCAGTCGGCGGAGTACCTGATTTATTTACAGAATTTGGTCAAAATTATCTTGTTCGCACAAACGATGACGAAGCGATGGCTTCAGCATCACTTGATATTTTACATTCCGAAGACAATAACCATCGTTTTGTAACAGAACATCAAGACAAAACTTACAAGAAGTATAGTTTTGATCGATTAGTACAAGACCTAACCGAAACGTACAAAGAGTTAACTTATGAATCAATTAACATTATTGCTTAGCCTAATTTTAGGTGCAGTTATATCTTTTTTAATCACTAGGGCGCTTATTAAACAAGCTGTAAAGTTTAATATAGTTGACAAACCTAGAGCTGATCGTTTCCACACCAAAACTACCGCTCTAATGGGAGGCATAGGTATTATGATCTCCTTTATTATTGTCTCTACTATTATAGAGATTTTGCCAATTTGGTGGTCAGTACCTGTCACTGTTGGCACCCTTTTAAGCGTTAGTTTTTTATTCCGAGACAAAATCAAAATTTCATACGTATCTAGTACACTTACCGTTATCACAGCTATAGGTAGTATTTTTTACATGTACGGAATGGAAGCTTTTGAACAAAAAACCTTGTGGTTATATTCAGGTTCTTTGATTATCTTCTTCACAGGAGCTTATGATGATAAATCAAAAGCTATGGAACCAAAAGTGAAGTTATTTTTCCAATTATTAGCATCTTCCATTGCTATTTTTATTGTTGGATCAGTATCTTTCTTACCACCAGTAGTAAGCCACCTTTTCACTTTCTTTTGGATTATTGGTGTAATTAATGCTTTGAATCTTGTAGATAATATGAATGGCTTATCCCCTGGATCAGCTGCAATTGCCTCATTATCATTTGGTGTACTTTCCATTATCTATTTCCACAATGAAGAAGTAGCATTAATCAGTTTAGTGTTAGCCGCTGTATTGTTTGGGTTCTTACCAAACAACTATCCTAATGCTAAGATTTTTATGGGGGATTCAGGAAGTATGTTTTTAGGGTATATGCTTTCCATGATCGGCGTGATGCAATCTTGGACTGCGACCACAACTATTGACATTAGCATCATCACTCCAATTTTACTTTTGGCCTATCCTATTTTTGATGTCACATTTGTAACAATAAATAGAATTAGATCTGGAAGACCTATTTACGTGGGAGGAAAAGATCACTCTTCGCATTTACTAGTAAAGTTTGGTTTAACACCAGCAAAAGCAGTACTCTTTTTCTACTGTTTATCAATTATCACTGCTGTAATCTCTTATTATATTAATACCTTAGACTTAGGTTATGCAGGATCAGCTTGTGCCATTATACTTTCAACATTCTGCTTATTAGGGTACACCTTAACAAAGTTACATGACAAAGAGTATATGCCTTCAACTAAAAACGGAGAACAAGAAGATACAAATGAAAATGTGGAAGTAATTACTGTTCCATCTCAACGCAAACCTTACAAGAAAGCGAGATAGAACAAAAAAATATTCAATTAGATAAAGTGGCTGAGATTTCCTGTAAATCTCAGCCACTTTTTTTTATAAGCAAACAGCAATAAACAGCACATAACAATGCACTGTTCATTACCACCTTTCTACCTCAGCTACTAAAAATTAGAACAAAAAAAGGGGATACCTTGTGACAGATATCCCCTTAATTTATCTAACAAAAAGCTCTAATTACTTAGCAGCTTCTTCGTTTCTTTTCGTTAAGAACTCTTCGAATTGTTTCAAGTCTACTTCTTCAGCATTTAAAGCTACTTTTTCTTTTAATGCATTGAATACTTTCTCGTTGTAAACTTGCTCATAAGTTTGCTCGAAGTACTTACCGTTTTCAGCTTGCAAGTAGTTTTGAACAAAACCAGCCATTTGCTCGTCATCCTCACCCATGAAGCTACCAAACTGAGATTTGATGGCTACTAAAGCTGCTGCTTCAACATCTTCTTTCTCAACTTTGATATCGTTATCAGTGAAAACTTTATCAGAAATTGCTCTCCACTTTACAGCTTCTTCAAATTTCGGTAAGCTCTCAGACAACTCCTCTTCTTTTGCTTGAGGATTGTTCTGTAAGTATACTTTCTTCACTAACTCAGCAGGCAAAGAAATTGAAGTACCTTCAACAACTGCATTTCTTACGTTGTCGTTAGTCACGTTATCAATTGCTTGAGTGTTCACTTCAGCAATTGTGTTCTTCAATTCAGCTCTGAACTCTTCTTCGTTTGATACTTTATCTGGACCGATTACCATATCAAAGAATTCTTGATTTAACTCAGGCTCTGATGAGCGAGTGATTTTAGTGATTTCGATAGTGAAGTCACCTTTATAAGCTTCAGCTTCTTCTTTATCTCCACCCAAGAATAAACGAAGACGGTTGTTATCCTCATACATTGTCTCAATGTCTAAAGTCACAACGTCACCTACTTTCTTACCAGAGAATTTTCTTACATTACCTGTAATTAATTTGTCATCAAGATCAAATGCTGCACCTTCTTTTTCGAAATCACCTTCAACTGATTTGAAAGTTGCAGTAATCAAGTCACCTTTTAATGCTTTCTCAACGTCCTCTTTCTTAGGGTATGATTCTTTTAACTTAGCGATTGTATTTTCAACATCTGCATCAGTTACAGTTAAGTTGAAAGTTTCAGCTTTTAAAGCCTCTAAGTTTAAATCAAACTCAGGAAGTAATAATTCGAATTCAACAGTTTGTTCTGCTCCAAGTTGCTCAGGAGTGATAAAGTCTCCCTTGTACATTGGTTGGAAAAGAGGTTTGATACCATTGTCATTCAAGTAAGTATCTACAGCTTTACCTACAGACTCGTTGAATGTTTCCATTTTCAACTGCTTACCGTACATTTTTTGTACCATTGACATTGGCACTTTACCCTTACGGAAACCTTTCATATTTGCATTTTTAGCATATTGCTTCAATCTGCTCTTATATTCTGGCATGTAATCCGCTTCAGCAACAACTACTGAAAGTAAACCGTATGAGTTCTCTTGTTTATCTAATTTGAATTCCAAAGTTCTATGATTTTTGGTGTAACAAAACTCTAAATAAAAATAATTTCTTGTGTAGAAACCATATAATTTGTGTGTTGAACTAAAAAATCATTGATTATAAATTCAACAACCTCCTACCCTCCACAAGACTAGATTTCAAGACAAGCAAAATCACTAACACACTGAAAAACAAAATGTAAAATAGCAATTTAGCCCTTTCAATCTACTCAAAATGAATCATAATAACACATATCCTCATTTTAAGCGATGCAAAGGTAATCAACTCATTATTAAAATCATTGCACTTTACCTAAAAAAATGCAAACAACTGTTATAAACAAACCTATTAATAGTTAGGAAATTGACTAAAAAAGAAGCAGTGAAATTCCTGTTTTTTAAAGGAAAAATACCATGAAATTCATGCTATATTTGACCTAGTTTTAATAATAACCTTAACTAAAATAACTATAACATCAATTTTTAGAATTCTTAAAAATTAGAACTTAAAAAGAAGGGAAGAATAGCACTTTCTTAGTATTATGTAGGTATTATTGCTTTTTTTTTGCAACTTAAATTTTCAAGTAAAAATAGCATAATGTGATTTTTACTTACAACTGAGATTGAATCTAAAAATTGTTGGGAGACTTGAAGATGAATATCGATCTAGAAAAGGAAAGAAGGGAACTATTATCAATGTACGCAAATCTTTTGCGCAAGGCACGTCCTTTCTTGAACGATAGTGACGATGTAAAAAACATTAAGAAAGCATTTTTGTTTGCTACAGACGCTCATAAAGAAATGAGAAGAAAGTCTGGCGAACCTTTTATATATCATCCTGTTGCAGTAGCTACTATTGCTACTGAAGAAATTGGATTAGGTACTACTTCCATTATGGCAGCACTACTACATGATGTGGTGGAAGATACCGATCATACTATAGAAGAAATTGACGAACTTTTCGGGCCTAAAGTAGCATTAATTGTTAATGGCTTAACGAAAATTTCAGGAGCTGGTAAAAAAGGAGGTTCGCTACAAGCAGAAAACTTCAGAAAAATGTTATTAACAATTTCTGAAGATGTAAGAGTGGTATTAATCAAGATTGCAGACCGTTTGCACAACATGAGAACACTCATGTCAATGCCAAAGGATAAGCAACTGAAAGTAAAAGCCGAAACTGAATATATTTACGCTCCTTTAGCACACAGATTAGGACTTTATAATATAAAGTCTGAGTTAGAGGATCTTAGTTTAAAATATTCTGATGGACCTTTATATGATGAAATCACCAAAAAACTAAAGGATTCAGAATCTGCAAGGGTTCACTTTACTAACGAATTCAAAACACCACTTACTGATACTTTAAACAAACAGGGATACAAGTATACCATCAAGTCAAGAACTAAATCAATCACCTCTATTGCTAATAAAATGAAAAAGCAAAAGGTGCCTTTTGAAGAAGTTTTTGATTTATTTGCCATCCGTATCATTTTTGAAAGTCCAAGAGAAACTGAAAAATCTACTTGTTGGCATATCTACTCTATTGTTACCGACTATTATACACCAAATGTCAGTAGACTAAGAGACTGGATCAGCATGCCGAAGTCCAATGGCTATGAATCATTACACACTACTGTAATGGGACACAATGGACACTGGGTAGAAGTTCAAGTCCGTTCAAAAAGAATGGATGAAATTGCAGAAAAGGGGTATGCAGCTCACTGGAAATACAAGGAACAAGGTCAAGCTAGTTCAGAAAAAGGTATCGAACAATGGCTTAATGAAGTACGTTCTTTGATGGAAAACGACAAAGTCAATGCCGTTGAATTCTTAGATGACTTTAGAACAAACCTTTTCAATAAAGAAGTTTTTGTTTTCACGCCAAACGGAGATTTAAAAGTTTTCCCATTTGGTGCTACAGTATTGGACTTTGCATTTGATATACATACAGAAGTAGGTGCTAAATGTCTTGGTGCTAAAATCAATGGAAAACTTGTACCGCTTAGTTACCAATTAAATAATGGTGATCAAATTGAAATTCTAACAGCGAATCAATCAAAAGCAAATGAAGGTTGGTTGAAAATTGTTAGAACTTCAAGAGCGAGAGCAAAAATTAAATCTCACCTAAAAGATGATCGAAAACGAATCGGTATGATTGGACGTGAGATCATTGACAGAAAATTCAAGCAACTGAAAATAAAATATGATGATAGGATAGCACAACAGCTGAGAGATTTCTTTAATCTGAGCAGTGAAAGTGATCTCTATTATCAGGTGGGGGAAGGAATTATCCAACACAAGGAAATCAAAAAATTCAAAGAACACCTTGACCACACCAACAATGTTAAGAAGAAGAAAATTGTCCCTGATTCCGCCAAAGAGTTTAAAACTAAAATCAAGGAAGTTCGCAAAAGCAATGATGATGATGAATTGGTGATTGGAGAAGATATGGATAACGTCCATTATTCAATTGCAAGTTGCTGTAATCCAATCCAGGGCGATGATATCTTTGGTTTCATTACCATTAATAATGGTATTAAGATTCACAGAACAAGTTGTCCAAACTCCGTTGCAATGATGGCTAACTATGGTTACAGAATCATAAAAGCACGATGGGCAAGTGAAAAAGAGACTTCATTTATTTCAAAAATTGCTATTGAAGGTACTGACCGTATTGGTTTAGTGAATGATGTTACGAGAATTATAACAAGTAGAATGAAAGTAAATATTCGTTCTATTTCAATCGAATCAAATGATGGTATCTTCAGAGGAAATATTGAAATTTCTGTCAAGAACTTAAACGAATTTGAAAAAGTAATCAAGGAAATATCTGATATTGACGGTATTATAAAAGTCACTAGAAAGGACGACTAAATTACTTTTCACTTCAAAATATTCTTAAAATTTACTTAGCGATAGTATCTTCAGGTACTATCGCTTTTCATTTTATAACGTTAATAAACTGTACCTAAAGGTGAAAAATTAGTACTTTGGAGATAAATTTATTAAATTTAAGCCGGTGTAATACAGTTACATTCAATTTGTTGCCCACTTCAATTAGGAGCTCGAACGATTGTCTACACTAGAAACTTTTTGAGGTTACCTTATTTTTTCATTTGTCTATGAAAACAGGATATTTAGATCAAGCATTAACAATATACCAAGACCTTTCTAAAGAACTCACTTTAAGTGGTTTATGCGGAAAAGTAATTGAATTAACCAAGTCCAAAACTATAGCAGAGAAAGTTTGCATCATTATTAATGATGATAACAATTTCATATTGAAAGCTAGCGGTTTAAGAAGTCAAGACGAAGTATCATTTATTGAAAGTGATCACTACGCCTATGCGGATCAATTACCATTGACGGTATTAAAACAGTTGATTTCTAGCAAAAACCCTGTTGCAGTAGACTTAAATAAAGTAGGAGATAAGGTTAAGGAAGATCCATACATTAAAAAAGCCGCTCCATCCTTCTTAGACTTTATCCCTTTAAGAATAGACGAAAAGCTGATTGGATTCTTGATGCTTGAGCAGACGCAAGAAGTAAACGTTACGGCAGAAAGCCTTAAGTTTATTCAAGTGATTGCACCTCAAATTGCTATTCTAATTCAAAACCTATCTCAATACACACCATCTGAGCCTGTTTCTCGCAATTCAGATAATAAGAGTAATGCTTCTACGAAAGACGGGATTCTTTCAAAAGAGGACCTGATAACTCTTGGTGAAATTGGACAAGTGATTGCAACTACCTCCTCTATTGAAGAGATGGTAGAAACAGTATACAATAAAATCAACACAATCGTAGATGCTCAGTTTCTTGACATTGGAGTATTAAACGAAAAAGAACAAAGGTTAGAATTCCCTGGATCGTTTGAAGATGGGGAAAGACTACCTTTTAATTTCTGTAGTTTAAAAGAGGAAAATAGATTAGCTACCCTTTGTTATAATACACGCAGAACAGTATTTATCAATGACTTTGACAAAGAAATAAAGGATTATATCCCTAATTATGTCAACACCGCACCAAGAATTGGTAAAAAGGTAAAGTCAATCATCTACGCTCCTATTATGGATGAGAAAAACGTAATAGGTGTAATGACTGTTCAAAGTTCGAAAAGTAATGCATACACGGAGTCAGATGTTTATCTGATTAGAAGTTTAAGCTCTTATCTTGCCATTGCAATTGACAATTTACAATTATCAAAGCAATCTAAGGTAAAGGATGAAACTCACCTCATCACTACTAAAAAGCAGGAAGAACAACTTTCAAAAGCCTATACAACTTTGAAGAGTTTAGGTGAGATTGGTCAGGACATCACATCCAACTTATCCATTGAAAGAATTGCTTATACTGCCTACGAAAGTTTGAACAACTTAATCGATGCTCCACTTTTCTCTATTGGTATTTATAATAAAGACAGAGGAGTAATGGATATCATTGCCAACATTGAAAATGGTGAAAAACTACCACCTAAGGCAATCTCTTTAAATGATAATAGTAAGCTATCAATATTATGTTTCAGAACATTAAAGGAGATTGTGATCAATGATATCATTTCAGAATACTCAGTACATTTACCGGACTCAAAACTGAATACAGACAATTCTGATTCATTACCAAAATCGGTAATTTACTTGCCTCTTATTGGTAAGGAAGGAACTTTAGGTTTTATTACTGTTCAGAATTATAGATTAAATGCATTTGCCGATACGGACCTCAATGTATTAAGAAACATTGCTATCTATATTGGTATTGCCTTAGATAACGCCCTGACATATGAGGGACTAGAGGAAGTTGTATCAGAAAGAACAGCAGAACTTCAACAACAGAAAAATGAGTTGGAGGAAAACAAAGATAAAATTGAACAGTCTTATAAAAACGTACAATTATTATCTGATATTGGTCTTACACTTTCTTCAAGTTTAAGTACTGATAACGTTATCGAAACTGTATATGAAAATGTGAATAACCTTATGGATGCCACAACTTTTGGTATTGGTATTTATTCGCATAGAAAACAACATATTGAATTTATTGGTGCCATTGAAAAAGGAAAAAGACTCCCTGAGTTTATCCACCAAATGAACGATGACACCAAGCTATCTTCTTTATGTTTGAGAGATAATAAAGAAATCGTAATTTCTGATATCACCACTGATGTTTACGATTATATCGATACTCAGGAAGAAATTGTAACAGTAGGTGAAATGCCTTACTCTATTATTTATCTTCCACTGAGAACAAAAGAGAAATTAATTGGTGTAATTACAGTACAAAGTTTTAAGAAAAATTCTTATTCGGATTTACAAGTAAATCTACTTCGAAATATTGCCGTATTATCTGCGATTGCCATCGACAATGCAGTACAATACGAGAAAATTGAGAGACAGAAAGAAGAACTTCAATCTACTTCTCAGAAGATCACTCAATCCATCAAATATGCGAAGCAGATTCAAGGTGCTATTCTCCCTAACCGTACTTACATCAAGAATATACTTCCAAACTCTTTCATCTTCCATAAACCTAAAGATATTGTATCAGGCGATTTCTTCTGGTTCCATGAAAGTAACCAAAGAGTGTTTATTGCAACAGTAGACTGTAATTCAAATGGTGTACCTGGTGCAATGATGAGTATCATTGGTACCTCTTTATTCAGAGAAATTGTAGAAGTAAGAAACATTACTTCTCCTGATGAAGTTCTTGATGCAATGAATGAAAGAATTACAATTCATTTGAATCAAAAAATCAATGACAATCAAGATTCACTAGACATCTCTCTTTGTGTAATTGATAGAAAAAATAACACATTAGAATTCGCCGGAGCCAATACATCAATGGCTAGAATTAAGGATGGTAAATTCTTCATCATCAAAGGTACTCCTTCTTCTATCGGAGGTAATGGAGACGAAGAAACTTTCTTTAACAAGCATACCTTTAATTTAGATGATGATGCTGAATACTTCTTATTCACAGATGGTTATCACAAACAGATTGGAGGGGAACATAAACAAGCTTTCGGTAACGAACGTTTCTTGAAAATGCTATTTGATAATAATTCGGTAGATATGTCTAAAAAGAGAACAGCTGTACGTAGAGCATTTAACGACTGGATGGACGATGAATTAGTTCAAACTGATGACGTACTTGTTTTAGGTTTCAAAGCAAATGAGTAAAAATCATTTTTAGTGATACAAAAAGGGCTTCAGAATTTTAAAATTCTGAAGCCTTTTTTATGCTCGAAAGACCTATTCTACCTACTGCTGTTCTGATGTTTTTTGATCTACCGCCTTTTTTAATTCTTCCAAAGCTGCTTTATACTGTTGGCTCACTTGAACTTCATAATCTGCAACAAAAGCAATAACTCGAGTAACTAATTGAAAGCCAAAATCACCCTTCTCTTCCCATGAAACCACTGTACCTCCATCGCTATCTTCTAAGGTAAATGTCATTTCCGATACAAATGTCCCTTCATTAGTAGACATCTGAAGTTGTATTTTATCATAAGGCTCTGCAGACAATACTCTCAGTTCTGCACTTGAACCATCATAAGACTTCCAAGTATGTGTTGCCCCTTCCCCCTCATCTGGGCCATGGTATTCAGGACTCAATCTGCTTCCTTCTTCTTCTAGTTTAAAAGCCCAATCATTCCATTTCCTTAAATTTTCGATGTAAGGAAAAATATCTTTTGCTGGAGCATTAATATAAACATGCTCTTTGACCGTATATTCAGAAGGCAATAACATTGCACCCCCTGCAAATAATAATAAAACGGACAATACCCCTAAAGAAAAATATCTAATCATTATAATATTAAGAACAAACCTTGCTAATCAATTAAATTACGTACAAGAAAAAGCAAATGGAGTTTGTGAGAGCAACAAAGACAAAACAACTTATACACATGATAATGTATCAATTCCATTGATTTAATTTTACTTCAATAATCCAAATAGCATTTATCCATGATTAACTTATCACAAAGTTAATCATGCACATTAATATTCGAATATAAATTTATTAAATTGCATTACTGTTTTTATTTTTTAAAGTTACTCAATGAGGCAATACCGCCATCTTTTAATAGTATTATTCATAACTTTTAATCTTTCAAAACTATTTACTATTGAAGTAAATGCTCAAGTACAAGATTCTACTTTACAAAAGGTAAAAGTGAAGGCTTATGTCCCTATTGTATTAGGAGACTCCGTCTATAAATTTACACATGACACTACCTTATTCTTACCTCCTGGACTCATCAATCAAGATTCTGCAGCAATACTGCAAACTGAAGAATTTTATAACAAACTACATAAAGTACTAGGCAAAAACAGATTTACTAAAGAGCTTTCCAATCTTCTTTTAGTAAAACAAAGACAAGAAGAAGACTCTGTAGATATGGCCCCTGAAATATTGAGTACAGGAATGTGTTTTGAGGGAAAAATTGTCAGGAGTATTACTTATGTTCGGTTACCTCCTTTTGGTGCTGAGGTCAAAAAACCGTATCCTATTATTACAACAAGAGTCACAAGAGCTGCTAACAATCTACACGCAAAAACACGAGAAAGAGTAATTGACAAAAACATTGTTTTCAATGTTGGTGATGCGATAAATGACGACGACTTTTATGACTCTGAACGTTTACTTCGTGCATTGAGGTTTATCAAGGACGCCAACATTTACGCCTGTAAAGTAGATGACGCTTATATAGACGTATACATTGTCACCCAAGATCAATGGACGATTGGTGTCAACGGAAGCTATCAAAGTATTAATGATTTTGAAGTTGGCTTATTCAATAACAACTTTGCGGGAACAGGTCAATACGCTTATATCGGAGCTGTTGTAAAAAGTGATGAACCGGAACCATTGGGCTATAACTTTGAATATCGTTTTCAAAACATTAACGGTAGCTTTATTGACCTTGATATCATATCCTACAATAACTACTTGGAATCCACTTGGGGTGTAAGTGCTTATAAAGATTTCATTACTTCAAATACTAAAACAGCAGGAGGCTTTGAAGTGGAAAACTTTAATAGATTATACGGTTATACTACCTCCGATAGTGCTTTTATACCTATTGATAGTGCGGACCGATTTTGGGAACCTCTAGAGTATACTTATACAGGGGCTTGGTTTGGGCGTTCTTTTCACCTGAATCAATCGAGAAATGAAAACGTAACTTTTAGTGCAGGAGTCGACAAAGTTTACCTTTTTAAAAGACCTGAAGAAGTAAGTAAAGACACCTTATATCAGTTCCACAACAAGGAACATTACGCATTTAGTATCACGATTAACCAACGAAACTACCGAAAAATGAGTTACCTTCAGGGATTTGGTAGAACGGAGGACGTTCCTTACGGATGGTTGGTCTCTCTCACAACTGGCTGGGAAAACAATGAATTTTTAGGAAGGCGGCCTTATCTTGGAATGGCCATTGATGCGGGACAGTTTACACCCTACGGCTTTTTCAAATTAAGAGGTGAAATTGGCTCCTTTATAGACAATGAATACAGGCAGGAAGTCTTTCACATCAACTTCAGTTACTTCTCCAACCTCCTTGCCATTAAAGATAATTTTTTCCGTTTATTACTCGACATTGATATGATGGGAGGAGAAGATCGAATACCTGGAGATTACTTATACTTTATTGATGATGACGTATTTTCTAATTTTCAAATCAATCGGTTTTCTAAAAAAGGAGTAAAAAGATTACAGCTTAAGCAAGAAAATATATGGTTCACCCCATTATTTTTCTATGGTTTCAAGTTTGCAATGTATCAAAGCTTCCAAGTTGGGGTATTAGCTGACCCACAAAAAGTATCTATATCAAAAGATGATATCTTCACTTCATTTGGAGCTGGAATAAGAACTAGAAATGAAAACCTTGTTTTTAATACCTTAACATTAGACTTGAAATACTTCCCTAATGCTAATTTTGATAATAATGCATTTCAAATATCGCTTACAACGGTAATTGATTTACCACTAAGAGACTTCAAACCTTCAAAGCCGAGATTTTTGAAGTTTGAATAGACTAAAAAGTAAAGCTAATTTCAAAACAAGTGAATTTTCGAATGTATATTCACCATAAATAAACTGAAAAGTAATGGCTATTGATATCATACAAAAATATACAGATGAATATTCTAACTTCATGGAGTTAGAAGGCATGAAAGTGCATTATAAAATAGAAGGAGAAGGGTTTCCAATTGTGCTTTTACACGGTACTTTCTCGTCATTACACACTTGGGATAAATGGACTGAAATTCTGAAAGAGAATTATAAAGTCATCCGTCTTGATCTTCCTGGATTTGGACTCACGGGTCCAAGACCTGACAGAACTTACTCCATTGATATTTATATCAACTTCATCAATAATTTTCTAAAAAAACTTGAAGTCAAAAAGTTCTATCTTGCCGGTTCTTCATTGGGAGGTTGGATTGCCTGGGAATATTCTCACAGATTCAAAGAACAAGTACGCAGACTCATCTTACTTAATGCAGCTGGCTTTAATGACAAAGACTCTATTCCTTTACTTTTCAAGCTTGTTCAAAATCCAATTATAAAAGAATTTAAAATGTTTCATGGGTTTGCTGAGTACCTAAAAGCCCCTAAGAGTTTTATCGAATTCTTTTTAAAAAATGCTTATGGTGATGCCAAAAGAGTGGATAAAGCCACAATCACGAGGTATCATGAGATTTTTACAAGAAAAGGAAATAAAGAAGCCTTCTTAAATATTGCGAATAGTACAATAGAGGATCACTCCGACCTTATCAAACAACTTGACACTCCAACATTAATCATTTGGGGTGAAAAAGACAGATGGATTCCACTTGCCAATGCTTATAAATTTCAATTTAGTCTACCTAACTCTCAACTGATCATTTATGAAGGAGTTGGCCATGTTCCTATGGAAGAAATCCCGGAGAAGTCTGCGAAAGACACTTTATCATTTTTAGAAAACACTACTTTTGACAGTGGGGTAAAAATAGAAACAAGCTACCTCTGTGATCAATTCAGAAAGAAAGTAAAAGTTGCTTCTGGTAAATTTGAAAGAATCGGAAAAAAAGTAGCCTTTCATGGTCAAGCAGTATGTCTCAAAACCAACAACCCTCTATTGGTTTTAGAGCGTTTGGGTGAAGAAAATGGAAAAGGAAAAGTATTAGTAGTCGAATGGCAAAGTGAACAATTAGACGCATTAATTGATGAGGAAATTGCTTATGCACTTCTACATAAAGAATGGGAAGGGCTTATCACTAATGCCAATTATAGACATACAGATGCTCTTAATAAAATGAGAGTTGGAATTTTAGCGAACTCCTGCTATCCAATGAAAGCGTTAAAAAATGATGAACCTATTGAAATTTACCTTCATGCTAATGTGGGAGGAATAGAATTAGTAGATGGAAACTACATTTATGTAGACGAAGACGGGATAGTCAGCAGCGATTATAATTTAGTTGATTGGGAACAATAAAAATAAGGGAAGAAGTGTAGTAAACTTCTTCCCTTATTTTTTAATGTTGCCCTACATAAAACTCTATCGTTTTCATCGATTCATTTCCGAGATTATCATAAGCAACTACTTTTATCTCATAATGCTGATCCTTTTTCAAATGTTCTTTTTCAGAGATATCTAAATTTGAACCACTTGAATAGAGATTCATTGGACCACCATTGATAGAATACTTAATTTCTTTTGTACCAACATGCGTATCAGTAGCTCCTAAATATACTTTGGTAAATGCCGGATAGATATCAAATTCTCCATGTTTACCGATAGGTTCAATACTCATGTTGGCGTGCACCTCCGGTCCTTCATTATCCACGAAAAATTTCACCTCATTTTCAGATTCTTCATTATTGACATTATCTATAGCATGGAATGTCAAAGTTTGATCTCCTTCTTCATTAACGGTAAATGCTCCACTATAAGTTTTATCAGCTTCACCATTTATAGCAAAAAAAGTATCTTTCACTTTAGAATGAGAGTCTAAAGATGTCAATTTCACCTGCGTCTTTGAGGTAACAAATAACGTATCTCGGTGCTCAAATTGTTCTCCAATAAATTCATATGAAGAGGAAGGAGGTACATTATCCATAAATAATATTTCCGTCCCTTCAATAGTCTTAACAGCTGTCATATTATTGACATTATCAGACGCTTTATAACTAATATGGTGCTCCCCTAACTCATTTTTCAACGTAAAAGCTGTCCCGGTGTAAGGCGTATAATTTGCTCCTCCATTTGGACTATATAAAACTTGTTTTACTCCTGCTTTATTATCAGAAGAAGCTATACTGAAAGTAGTCCTTGGTGAGATATATCGAATATTATCGTCCATATATTGATCACCAATAATTGTATGTGAGATTTCAGGAGCAATTTTATCAACATAAAAAGTCAGTGTTTTCTCGACTTCTTCATTATCTACTAAATCAAATCCTTTATAATGAATTTCATGCTCTCCATCTTTTAGGTCTTTCAAAGTAATGGGCTGATAAGTATATTCTTGAAAAGCACTATTATCATAACTGAATTCAATATGATCTACACCAGACATTTCATCTTCACTTTGCAACCTCACAGTAGCATAAGGTGAAACAATATTTTCATTATATACCAAGCCTTTCCAGTGAGCCATAGAATTAGGAGATGTCAAGTCAATTTTGAAAGTAGAGGTACGCACTTCCTCAGGGTTACCTACATTATCGGCCGAATAATAGTAAATAATATGTTGCCCTTCTTCTGTCAACGCTACTGAATATTCATATTCGTGAAAGTTCTCTCCATCCAATGAATAATAGATATTCTTAACGCCTGAATATGTATCATCAGCCACAATGTGCATCATTAGGTTTTTACCGTAAAAAGCCTCAACACCGTTATCATGCAATCGTGTACCATCAAAAGAAATTTTGGAAACGGGAGCTTTGCTATCTGCTATTACTTCATATTTCACTTCTCTCTTGGGTAAGATATACTCTTTCGTTTCTGGATCCACTGCCCATTTTGATCGAATATAATTAGGACCTTCTGTATCTAAATAAAGTGCTTCATTAGGCTTTACTTCTTCTGATTCATTTAATTGGTAATGCTCAGCACTCGCATCTTTAGAAATTGAAAAACTTAAAAATAATGGTAAGGATTTATTGACGTAAGTGCCTGAATGATCAATATACACACTTTTTTGATGGTCTAATCGCTGAGGTGCTGTATTTGATGCCATTAATTGAGGAGCATCTTCTTCAACTTTAATTTCTTCATTAATATTTAATGTGGTAGGAGTTTGAGGGTATATAAATTGAATTGATAATAACAGTATCAAGATGTAGAGTAAAAGAATCTTATTTTTCATTATTTCGGTAAATTAGGTTTTTGTAATGTTGGTTAATATTACTTAATAAAATAGCAAAAGGTTACATATTAGACCTTATCCTTTGGATATACTTTACATCAGCAAAAACCTCAAACCTACTCTAATACATAAAAAAATGACATTTTCGAACTAAAAAGCTTAATTCCCACCAAAAACATTACATGAATATTTTTTTTATCTTTTTTTACATTTACATAAAAAAATGAGACGATCTTTATAAAATCAGACCCTCTCATTTTTTCATTATACTAATATAAGTGCGAGCAAATTAGCACACTTTATATAGAATATACTCTATTCTTTACCATCTACGTAATCTTGTAAATAAGAGAACTTCTCCGTCAACTTTTTATCATGAGTAATTGTTGCACCTGCTACTACCCCTTGTTGAGTCGTAAAAAGATCTTCTAATACATTATCGATCATCTGACGACCAAAAGCTTCAGAAGCATCTCTTGGCAATTCATTTGGTAAATTATCAACCGCCATCACAGTAATATTATCCAAACTTGTAAATGCCGCCTCATCATTTCCTGTAGATGGGTTATAATCATAAATTGGATCAGCGATAGTCGATGGTCTTTTCGTACTAGGAATCGACCCCTCAATATCACAAGTTACATCTGCGATCACTTCAATTTTAAAATCGTCCTTTTGAGCATCTTCTTTTGTAAATAAAACAGGAGCATCAGGATGCCAGAACGCACCTGCCACCAACATATTTGATACTGAAATAAATTCTCCAAATGTTGAATTATAATCTGATGGATTAGCGAAGAAATCTTTAATTTCAAAAGCACTTCCATCCTTTTTTTCATGGTAATCTTTTGATCTCAACTGTACAAAGACAGGTCCTTCAAAAGATTCATTCAAATAATCTTGTCTACTTACTTTTTTAATACCTGCTGCCAATAAAGTTTCAACGGCACCATTTGACACACGACCACTTCCCGTTAAAGCAATCTTGAAATCGTTCGGTAGCTTTACTTTTTTACATTCAATCCACATTTCATTCAAATCGTGGCATAGATGTGCAGGTTTAAGATCATAAATGTTATGGCGTTTACCATACGCTAACAAACCATTATAAGCACCAACAAGTCCTGCAAAACGGCCAAATGCGATGACTCTTGATCCATCTTCTCTTACTAAAACCTCATAATCTACAATATCGATATTGTTGTTAAGGATTGCTCTCAACAACTCTCTATTGTAAGGTTGTTTTTTGATGGTGTGAGAGAAAAAGAAATATTTTTTATTCGGAACCAATTCTGGAATAGGAACCTCTTTAATACCTAAAAGAATATCGCAGTCGTCTACATTATCTACTACAGCAATTCCCATCTCTTCGTATTCTTGGTCCGTATAGCATCTGATGGGGCTTTTCTGTACGTAAATCTCTACGTCAGGATATTTTTCTAAAACTTCCTCACATTGGGCTGGAGTAAGTGCCACTCTTTTGTCCTCAGGTACTTTTCCTTCTTTAATGATTCCTACTTTCATGCTATTTTTTAGATCTATGTATTAAATTTTGGCTGTATGTAAATAATTTGTTTCTAAGGGATTATTACAACAAGTACAGAGATGGTCAACACCTCAAATTGTCACTTTGAGCACTTTTGCACTCATTTTTGCGAAGATGAGAAAAAAATTATGATGAACAAAAAGTAAAATGGATTACAATTCTGGAATAAATTTATCGACATAACCCTGCAGGCCTATTTTTGTACCATAGCCAGTGGGTACAAAACGCCAACCATCATCTTCTCTTTTCAACCTTGCAAACTCTACTTCGGTATCGTCTCCAAAATCTGCGTCAAGGTCATAGTGTAATACTTCTACTTGGGTTTCTAAGTTTAAAACTCGAATATAAGCTTCATCTAAATTGCCGAAATTATGCCTTCTACTTTTAGCATCATAAATACTCACAATAAAAACCAACTCCTTGACTACAGGTGAAATGTAGGGTAAATTCAATAAAATTTCCTCATCATCTCCGTGGCTATCGCCTGTTCTATTATCACCTCTATGTCTTACCATCCCATCAGGTGACTCTAGATTATTATAAAACACGAAATATTCGTCACTAGGAAGTTTTCCATCCTCTCCTAACATAAATACTGATGCATCTAAATCCAGCTGTCCTCCTTTTCTTACTTCCCAACCCAAACCAATTTTAATTTTACTGAGTTTTTTCTCTGCTGCATCTTTCAGGCGAATTCCCTTCCCCTTTTTTACAATTTTTGTTGCCATTTGTTGATTCCTGTTATTTGAAAGTAAGTATAAAGACGAAATTAACTGTTTACAAATTCTAATTCCTGTTTTGTGGAGAACTACACTGCAAAAGAAGTTTTTTTAATTAAAACTGAGGAAAGAGGTATTCCCTTTTTTGAGTTAGCACTTAGTTTTATAATTTGTACATAAGAAATACTTTAAACTTCATTAGTACCTGTTCAAAATTATCTATAGTTGATAACGATCAGCTACTTACTCGAGAATATTTCAATCAAAATAACCAATTCTCACAAAGACAACAAACACATGATTAGCTATTGGGAAAAAGAAAGTTTTGTAAACTATGACTTCATTGTAGTAGGCAGTGGCATTGTCGGACTAACCGCTGCTATTGAGTACAAAGAAGCACATCCAAAAGAAAAAGTTCTGATTATCGAAAAAGGCATTCTCCCCTCAGGTGCTAGCACGAAAAATGCAGGTTTTGCTTGTTTTGGAAGCCTAACAGAAATATGTGATGATTTGGAAAGTATACCTTCTTCAAAAGTATTAGAAACAATTGAAAACCGATACAGAGGACTCCAAAAACTTAGAAATAGACTAGGTGATAAAGCTTTTGACTTTCAACCATTAGGAGGTTATGAATTGATCACCAATCAGCAAAAGGACTACCTAGACAGAACTTCGGAAATCAATAAAATGCTATACCCGATCTTCAATGATAATGTTTTCTCTCCTGCTGATGAAAAAATTGGAGCTTTTGGCTTTCCTCATCAAACAGTAAAACATCTCCTTTTTAATCAGTTTGAAGGGCAGATTCATACCGGAAAAATGATGAAAGGTTTGATCGATTTAGCGAGATCAATTGATATTGAAATCATTACTGGTACAGAAGTGATCGATTTTATTGATGATGGAGATAGGGTGATTATCAATTGTAAAAATCAATTTCAGAAGGTAGATTTTTATGCTGAAAAAATTTCAATTTGTGTGAATGCCTATGCTAAAAAACTATTACCCCAACTTGAGGTTTCCCCAGGAAGAGGGCAAGTATTAATGACCAACCCCATCAAAAACTTACCTATCAAAGGGACATTCCACATGGACAGAGGATATTATTACTTCAGAAATGTTGGCAATAGAATTTTACTTGGAGGAGGTAGAAATCTAGATTATGAAGGAGAAACGACTACAACTATTAAGACTTCCCCTCAGATTATTAGTCACCTAAAACTTCTTTTAAAGGAAGTCATCTTACCCAACACTCCACATCAAATAAGTATGACATGGGCAGGAATAATGGCCTTTGGAGATCAAAAAGTACCTATTGTGAAATTACTTTCGGATAGAATTGCCATAGGTGTAAGAATGGGTGGTATGGGAGTTGCGATAGGTTCAGAAGTTGGAAAAGAAATCAACTCTCTTTTAGATTGATTCAAAAACAAAAGGTTTCAATCCCTGTTATTAAAGCATTAAAAACAATGTATTTACACAAAACAGTGATATTCGTCACCAAAAATGAAAGCATATTTCAAAAATTAGATGCATATTGCGTCGCATAAAAATTATAGGTTACTAAACTTCAAAAAAACATATCATAAATCATGAATTTACTTCTTACGCACAGAATAATCGTATCCCTATTTTTATTGATTTATCTTATTAAGGCTGTATTAATGTTCTTAGGAAAAGATAAGTTTGAAAAGTTTGCTAAAGCAATCAAAGTTCCTGAAATGATTATTTCATTCTTGTTCTTAGCTACAGGGGGATATTTACTATATGTTATTCCATTATATACTAAGGCTTTAACGATTAAATTTGCTTTAGTTGTTGCTTCTATTCCATTAGCAGTT
Source organism: Flammeovirga sp. OC4 (assembly GCF_000812565.1). Lineage (GTDB taxonomy): Bacteria > Bacteroidota > Bacteroidia > Cytophagales > Flammeovirgaceae > Flammeovirga. The sequence goes on from NZ_JTAM01000005.1 coordinate 223,297, forward strand.
ATCGCTACCAAAAAATTCAATAAGATTTTGATGGTACTTTCGGTATTCTGTTTAGTTATGGCCTATGGTATGGCAGAAATGCACAGAGCTTCAGCAAAGAAACAATTGACTGGAGGTTCAACGACAATCCAAACAGCAGACGGTAATGTTTTATCAGGCAAGGACTTATTCACTAAGAAATGTTCACAATGTCATGGTATTGACGGAGATGCTCAAAGAAGTAATGCTCCAAAATTGTCAGAAAGCAAGCTTAATGATGCTGAAATTGAGCATCTTGTAAGAAATGGAAAAGGAATTATGTTCTCATTTAGTGAAAAAGACATCTCAAATGAGGAACTTAAGGCCATCACGAAATACGCGAAGTCATTAAGAAAATAGAAATTCTATTGCAATTTAATTTCGATTAAGTATCTTTGTGACAACATCACGAAAAAGCATCTAGAAGGGAGCGAATTTAGCTCCCTTTTTTGTTTGCTTTTTTTTAGATGACCTTTAGAATTTTATTTATATTGAGCTGGATTTTAACGCTTTAGTGAATAGTTAATTCTATATTAAAAAGTTGAAGATTATATTAATATTCTTGAGCTGAACTAAATTTTAAAATTTTATACAGTAAAGTTGTATGGATTTAAGTGGACAAATCAAAGAGATCGTTGAAACACATTTAGAAGATGATTCTTTATATGTTGTTAAAGTAGAAGTGAAAGCTGGCCGCCGTATGAAAGTTTTAATTATCTTGGACGGCGATGAGGGAGTAACGATTGAAGCTGTAACAAAAATTTCAAGGAGTGTAGGTCATGAAATTGATGAGAGAGATCTTATCAAAGATGAATACAATTTTGAAGTAACATCGGCGGGTGTTGGCGAACCTTTAGAACTGCATAGACAGTACAACAAAAATGTAGGTAGAAAAGTAACAATCACCAGAGGAAACGAAACAAAGTTTACAGGTGAACTAAAAGCTGTTACTGACGAGGAGGTCACTATTGATGCTGAAATTAAAGAAAAAGGAAAAAAGAAAGTTGAAATTAAAGAAATGATCATTCCTTTCAGCGACATCAAAAGTACAGTTGTAGAAGTATCATTTTAATAATTAATATCAACCATAATCGAAAAAATAAACAGTTGCAGATATGAATAGCATGGAACTAATCGAATCGTTTAAGGAGTTTGCCAAAATGAAAGGCATTGACCGTCCTACAATGATCAAAATCTTGGAAGACGTATTCAAAACAATGATTCGTAAGCAATATGGTGATGACGCTACATTTGATGTAATTATCAACGTAGATGCAGGTGATTTGGAAATTTGGCGTTACCGTCAAATCGTTGCTGATGATGCAGAAGAATTTGATGCCCAAACTCAAATTCACTTGACTGATGCTAAAAAAATCGAGGAAGACTTTGAGGTAGATGAAGAAGTAGCAGAAGCGGTTGAGATTGATTTCTTTGGTAGAAGAATGGTACAAACTGCTCGTCAAACATTAATTCAGAAAGTAAAAGACCTTGAGAAGAAGGTTCTTTTTGATCAATATAAAGAGCGTGTTGGTGAACTAATCATGGGTGAAGTTTACCAAACATTGGGTAGAGAATTAATTATCATTGACCAAGACAACAATGAGCTTTCTTTACCAAGAAACGAGATGATTTCTAAAGATCGTTACAGAAAAGGAGATCACGTTCGTGCAGTAATCGACAGAGTTGAAATGAACAACAACAACCCTAAGATTGTTCTTTCGCGTACTTCACCTTTATTCTTACGCCTTTTATTCGAACAAGAAGTTCCTGAAATTTTTGACGGTTTGATCGCAATCAGAAACATTGTTCGTGAGCCAGGTGAAAGAGCTAAAGTTTCTGTTGAATCATTTGACGATCGTATTGATCCAGTGGGTGCATGTGTTGGTATGAGAGGTTCTCGTATTCACTCTATTGTACGTGAATTACAAAATGAGAACATTGACGTAATTAACTATACTGACAACTTAGACTTAATGATCAGACGTTCATTAAGCCCTGCACATATCAATACTGTAAAAGTAAACGAGGAAGAGAAGCGTGTTGAGGTAGTTTTACCAAAAGATCAAGTTTCTTTAGCGATCGGTAAAGGTGGTCAAAATATCAAGCTAGCTTCAATGTTGGTTGGATATGAGATCGACGTATTTAGAGAATTACAAGAGCACGAAGTAGAAGACTTCGATATTGATTTGATGGAATTCAATGACGTATTTGATGATTGGATGCTTCTTGAACTTAAAAATATTGGATTGGATACTGCTAAAGCGGTATTGGATCACGAAGTGGATGAACTAGTAAGAAGAACTGACTTGGAAGAGGAAATGATTCTTGCGATCATGCATACATTAAGAAAAGAGTTTGAAGATGATCAACAACAGGCTCCTCAAAATCAACCTAACAATAATGCGATGGATGATGATGAAGATTTTGAAGTGGATTACAGTGACGATGTTCTTGATGAAGACATTGCAGAGGTAACCAATGCAGCTGCACAAAATAAAGCAGAAGCTAGTGAGAGCCCAAGTTTAGATGAGTTCAAAAATGACATTGAAGAATGGATCATCGAAGAATTCAAAAAAGTGGGTCTTATTACAAAAGAAGATGTATTGTCACTTCCAAAAGAGGCTGTAATTGAAAAAACAGACTTAGAGGAAGAAACTGTTGATGAAGTAATTGAAGCAATTTCTAAATAATTGAAATCCCTGTTTTAGGATCTTCACTTAGAATACAAAAAGAGGGATTTAGAATTCTATAAATCCCTCTTTGTTATGTTTATTGTTTTTTATCTCTACAAATAATTGTGAACATCACTGCATTTTAGGGGCTTTTTGGAATGAAATCCAATAATAAGTGCAAAAAGGTAGTACTGATATGCAATTTAATTTAAGATTTAAAAAACAAACTTATATCTTTGCACTTTAGGAGTATTCATGTATTTCGGGTTGTCATTGAAATCACTCCTTTTCTTTAAACCTGAAAAGTTTAAAGAATAAAGCTTCGGCTTTAAATTGAATTGCTGTGAAGCAATAATTTGAATTAGTATTACGAAAAGGAATATATGGCAGATCAAAAGATGATCAGAATCGGCCAGGCGGCCAAGAAATTAAACGTTGGACACTCAACGATAATCGAGCAGCTGAAGAAGAAGAATATCGAAATCGATTCTCCTTCTCCAAATGGGAAGATTACGCTTGAGCAATTTGAAATGCTAAAAAAAATGAATGCAAAATCAATGCAGGAAAAAGAAGAAGCATCTCAAATTTCTATATCGTCACAGGTAGGAAATACAGTCATTGAGTCTAAAAAGAAAAAAGGACCAAAAACTGAAGAGAAAGAAGACGATCACCTGATCATCAAGAATTCTGCTACATCCGAAAATAAGAAAAGTGAAAAAGAGGATCAACCTAAAAAGGCTGAACCTGAAACATATAGTGGTCGCCCAGGTCTTAAAGTAGTTGGGAAAATTGATCTCAACGAAAACAAAAAGAAAGCTGAGGCTCCAAAACAAGAAACTCCAAAACCTGAACAGAAAAAGCAAGAAGCTCCTAAAAAGGAAACTCCTGCTCCTGCTCCAAAGGTTGAAGAGAAAAAAGAAGCCAGCTCTCCTACTCCTCCTAAGGCCGAAGAAAAGCCTAAGGAAGTGAAGAAGGAAGTTAAACCTGAGGTTAAAAAGCCTGTTGAAAACAAGCCTAAAAAAGCCTCTAAAGACGCAACAAACGCTCCAGAGAAGAAATCTGAGCAACCAACGCAAGAAGTGAAGAAAAAAGAACAAAATCCTCCGCAGACTCAGAAGGCTGAGAAAGCGAATACGCCTGCAACGGCAAGCGAAAAGCAAGAGCAAACAACTGAAAGTTCAACAGGTGTAACTGACTCTACTATTAATGCAAAAGCCGACGAATTAAAAGGTCTTACTGTCGTTGGTAAAGTCGATCTTTCGTCATTTGAAAATCGCCGTAAGAAAAAGCCGAAACCAGTAGCTTCATCAGATGATAAAGGAGCTCCTCAGAAAAAGCGTAAGAGAAAACGCGTTCCTGTAGGAAACTCTGAAAATCCTCAAGGAAGACAACAAGGTCAAGGCCAAGGCGGTAACAGACAAGGCGGACAAGGTGGTAACAGAAACCAAGGAGGCCAAGGCGGTAACAGACAAGGCGGACAAGGTGGCAACAGAAACCAAGGAGGCCAAGGCGGTAACAGACAAGGCGGACAAGGTGGTAACAGAAACCAAGGAGGCCAAGGTGGTAACAAGCCTGGAGAAAAGACTTTCCGTAATGCGGACGCTACTTCACAAAGAGGACAAGGCGGAAAAGGCGGAAACAACAAGAAGAAAAAAGGTAAATTATCAGAGAAGGATATTCAATCTGGAATGAAGAAAGCGAACCAACAGCTTAATCAGTCTGGATTCAAATCTACTCGTGGTAAACATAAACAAGCCAAAAAGAATAAGCGTGAAGCGGAAAACGAAGCACGTTTACAAAGAGAGGCAGCAGAATCGCATATCATTACAGTTACTGAGTTCATTTCTACAAGTGAGCTAGCAACAATGATGGATATCCCAGTAAGTGATATCATCATGACATGTATGAATAATGGTATGTTCATCTCAATCAACCAACGTCTTGACAAAGAGACAATCGAGTTGATTACAACTGAATATAACTTCGAGGCTAAATTTGCTTCAGCTGAAGAGGAAGTTGATGCTCCTCTTGAGAAAGAAGATAAGCCTGAAGATTTACAAGAAAGAGCGCCTATCGTTACAATCATGGGTCACGTTGACCACGGTAAAACGTCATTACTTGACTACATCCGTGACGCAAACGTAGCTGATGGTGAAGCAGGTGGTATCACACAGCACATTGGTGCTTACGATGTGACTACCAAGACAGGTAAGAAAATTGCCTTCCTTGATACACCAGGTCACGAAGCCTTTACAGCCATGCGTGCTCGTGGTGCCAAGGTAACCGACGTTGCTATTATCGTAGTAGCAGCCGACGATCAGGTAATGCCTCAAACAAAAGAAGCAATCAACCACGCATTATCAGCTGAAGTGCCGATCGTAATCGCGATCAACAAGGTAGATAAGCCAAATGCGAACGTAGATAATATTAAAACTCAACTTTCAGCATTAAATATTCTTGTTGAAGATTGGGGTGGTAAATACCAAGCTTTTGAAATCTCAGCGAAATTCGGTCAAGGTATTGACGAATTATTAGAAGGTGTACTTCTTGAATCTGAAGTATTAGAATTAAAAGCTAACCCTAACAAGAATGCTGTAGGTACAGTAGTTGAAGCATCTCTTGATAAAGGACGTGGTTATTTAGCGACAGTTCTTGTTCAAGCAGGTACAATGAAAGTAGGTGATGTAATGCTTGCCGGTGGTTACTATGGTAAAGTGAAAGCAATGCTTGATCATAGAGGCCATAGAGTGAAAGAAGCAGGCCCATCTACACCAGTTCAGGTATTAGGTCTTTCAGGTGCTCCTCAAGCAGGTGATAAACTGAATGTACTAGATACAGAACGTGAAGCAAGAGAAATTGCGAACAAGCGTGAGCAATTAGCACGTGAGCAAAGCTTAAGAGCTTCTCAACGTCCTAACCTAGACCTATTCAAGCGTCTTGCTCAAGGTGAGTTACAACAATTGAACTTGATCATCAAAGGTGACGTGGATGGTTCAGTGGAAGCATTATCAGATTCATTACTGAAACTTTCTAACGATGAAGTAGAAGTAAGAATTATCCATAAAGGAGTGGGTGCCCTTACTGAATCAGATATCTTATTAGCAGCTGCAGATAAGGAGAACCCTACGATGATCATTGGTTTCCAAGTTCGTCCTACTCCAAATGCTAGAAAGCTTGCTGAAAGCGAAGGTATTGAAGTTCGTCATTACTCAGTAATCTATAACGCTATTGACGATGTGAAAGCGGCTATGGAAGGTCTTCTTGAGCCAGATATGGAAGAGAAAATCGTGGGTAACGTTGAAGTTCGTGAAGTATTCAAAATCTCTAAAGTGGGTACAGTTGCCGGTTGTTACGTTACAGATGGTTACATCAAGCGTAACTCTAAAATCCGCTTAATCCGTGAAGGTGTTGTTATCTACGGAGGTACTGAAGGTGGAGAAATTGGAGCACTGAAACGTTTCAAAGACGATGTAAACGAAGTGAAATTCGGTTACGAGTGTGGTTTGAGTATTGCTAACTACAACGATATCAAAGTGGGTGACGTTGTTGAAGCATTCGAAATTACAGAAACTAAACGTACATTGAAGTAATAGTTTAAGCAATTAAACTTCTAAATATTAAGAGGCTGATTTATTCATTTAAATCAGCCTCTTTCATTTTATATATTTCCAAGCATCTCTCTACTCTCTATACCTACTGTATCAAGTAAAGTAATTCATACTACTTATACATCTTCGTCGAGCAAATAGAAGATTATTTTATATACAGTCAACAAAGGTCCCGTTATCTTCAATCCATTTTTTTGCAAGATTTTATAGTCCCTAACTTTCAAACTTATTTCTTCATTTTATCTTAACACAAAAACGAAGTAAAAATGTCAAGATTTAGAAGTCAAAAGCTAAATTCCATTCCTCTCGCCTATTCTATGAACGAAATATAACTATTATAATAACAATCCAACTCCGACAAGTTCATCTATCAAACGAAATTATTGATTTTGAATAAGTCAAAAGTGGTAAATAAATCATCAACTTCTTTATTATATTAAATGAAATAAAGTATTTATTGCACTATTTAATGAAATGACTAAAGTGTAATATATTATTTTTTTTAGTCTTAAATAGTTGTATAATTTTGATATCAGGAACAAACTTTTTTTAAACTATAAATAAATTAAAGCAATGAAAAAATTAATTTCAGCACTATTACTTGGTACATTACTGACTTCATGTTACAACACAAGACTTCTTGTGGGAGATGTAAAAACTTCTAACTTGAAAACACAAGAGAAAGTATGGACTCACCATGTAATCTTTGGATTAGTTCCATTGAGCAACGCTCGTCAAAACCCTGCTGATCATCTTCCTGAAGGTCAAGAAAACTACGTAGTGAAAACTAGTACTAGCTTTGTAAATGCACTTGTAACAGGTGTTACAGCTGGTATTTACACACCTACTACAACTACTTACTATGTTCCTAAGAAGTAATTAGTACTGAGCTATTACAGCAAAGGGATTGTTATACTATTTAGTTATAACAGTCCCTTTTTTTGTTGAATATTACATGAAAAGCCATTAAATAAAGAATTCTCCCAAAAAAAATTAAATTATTAAAACCATCTAATTGAACATACACTTTCATTATCAAGTACTAGCGTACTTCATGTTTCACACCTTATCAAAAAACAATATGGCAAAACCCAACCTACTACTGATCAATAAACTGAGAGAAGCTGCTTCTAATATTGCATCAGGTAAAGATTATAATTGGGGACATGTAGGAAAATGTAATTGTGGACATTTAGTCCAGGCAATTACTCCTATGAATTCCAAAGATATTTATTCAACTGCTCAAAGGCAAAAACTGGATGAATGGAGTGAGTTTGCTCACGATTATTGCCCAGCAAGTGGTATGCCAGTAGACAATATGATTGACACACTTCTTGATGCAGGTCTTGAAGTACAAGATATACCACATTTAGAGTACCTTTCAAACACTAAAGTGTTAAGTGCCCTTCCAGGAGGTTTCAGATATCTTCAAAAAGGAAATAAAGAAGATGCTGTCACTTACATGAAAGCCTGGGCTAATGTACTCGAAAAAGAGCTAGTGTAAAGGCTTATAAACTACTAACAGGTTCTCAAATTTCATTATGTCCTACTATCATTAGTTTATTTAAAGCTTTGTAAATTAGCTAACATTCAAAATAGTATATAAATAAATGGGTCGAAGTATTTCCACTTCGACCCTAATTTTAATATGAGATCTAAACTATTTAAACAAGCACATTAAGCTTAGTTTTTTGAGAATTCTTGTGTTAATACCTCTTCTTCTTTCTGATAAACACGTACATAATCTACGATTAATTGTTGAGGCCATATACTCTCATCAACTCCCTCAATAGCACCCCACGAACCTCCAACCGCTAAGTTCATCAGAATGTAAAAGTGCTCATCAAAAGGCCATTCTTTGTAGGTTTTCTGTTCATTTCTAAAATGAAAATACTTTTCATTATCTACATAAATAGAATATCCTTCCGGGCTCCATTCCAACTTATAATCATGAAATGCTTCTTCAGCATCTGACAGATAAATTCCTACCATTTTTTCAGTTCCCTTTGCGTGATTATAAGCTTCTGTATGTGCAGAACCATAAACAAAGTCCTTTTCATGCCCAACATGCTCCATAATATTAATTGAACCTTTCTTGGGCCAATCACCAAATTTAGAAACAGAAGGCAACATCCAAATTGCCGGCCATGTCCCCTTTCCAGAAGGAAGCTTTGCTCTGATTACAAATTTACCGTACTTCCAATCTCCTTTCCCTTTGGAACTTAAACGTGCTGAGGTATAATCAAATGTTTCATTGCTAATTGAATCTTTGTAATCTTCTTTTATGGCAGTTATATACAATTTCCCATCCTTTACCACAGTATTTTTAAGACGACTTGCCGTATAAGACTGTAATTCTTGATTTCCCCACTTTTTTTTATTTCCGTCTACCTCATAACTCCACTTCTCACTATCAGGTAAACCTTCGTATTCAAACTCATCTGACCATACTAATTGATAATCTATGTCGTCTGCCAATTTTGCTGATTTCTCTTTTTTAACTTCACATGATATCAAAAAAGAAAGAAACAATATTGTTAGTATTTTATCACGTTGTCTAGAATTGTTGACGAGTATGCTTGTAAATATGCTATTCATTTTCAAATGTATTAAGAAGAAAGATGTAAGTAATAATGTCGAATAATTATTTATTTAATACACTGAATACAAAAAGGGAGTTCAACGAATTAAACTCCCTTCCACCTATTCATCTATTGTCTAATTTTCGAAGTGAATCTTCTCAAATTCAACAGTCTTTGATACGTTTAATGAAACTGATTGATCACCAATCATGATTTTGAACTCTCCAGCTTCAACAGTCCATTTTAGATTTTCTGCTACAAAAGCTAAATCTTTACCATTTAAAGTAAACTCTATCACTTTTGATTCACCAGGTTTTAAGTTGACTTTTTCAAATCTTCTTAAACGCTTATTGTCTGGCGTAATTGAAGCATAAAGGTCTTTTGTATACAATTGAACTACTTCTTTACCTTCTACATCTCCAGAGTTCTTCACCGTTACCGAAACTTTAAAGTCACCATAAGGAGTAATTTCATTCTTAGAAATCTTAAGATCAGAATAATCAAAAGTTGTATAACTTAAGCCAAATCCGAATGGATATTGGAAAGGTAATGAAGAGTTATAATCATACATCCCTTCCATTTTTTCAGATGCTTCGGATGGTTTATGATCATAAGTACCTAACGCATTTGGATACATTGGGTAAGAGTATGGAAGTTTACCACTTGGGTTCACCTCTCCCACTAAAACATCAGCTAAAGCATCACCACCGAAGTTACCTGGCAAGTAAGTGTGTACTACCGCTGCCATATCTTCTTCAAACTGAGAAATCAAACGAGGACGACCTTCATTTAAGATCAATACTACTGGTTTGCCTGTTTTAGCTAAAGCCTCTGCTAACTTTCTTTGATTTTGTGAAATATATAAATCATGTAAGTTACCAGGTGTCTCAGTATAAGTATTTTCACCCAAGCATAAAAGAATTACATCTGAACCTTCAGAAGCTTTTACAGCCGCGTCGATGTCAATGTTTTTCTCTTCGTGATACAAGCCTTCATGGTTGTATTCTACACCCGAAGCAAAAGCTACATTCTCTTTTCCTAATTTGTTTTGCACTGCCTCAAGGATAGTATTGTAATCTTGTGCAAACTCTTCTACTTTCTCACCCTGCCAAGAGTAAGTCCAACCACCGTTCAATGTACGCATAGAGTTCGCATTAGGACCTGCTACAAATACTTTTGTTCCTTTTTTCAAAGGAAGAACGTTGTCATTATTTTTTAATAAAGTGATCGATTCAGAAGCTGCGTTATAAGCAATTTGCTCATGCTCTTTACTTCCGAATTTAGGATAATCACCTTTAGAAGGAGATGGTGTTTCGAATAATCCCAACTCCATTTTCACTTTTAAGATTCTACGTACTGCGTCATCAATTCTTGACATTGGCACCTCACCTTCGTTGACTAACTCTACAAGCATTTCAGCAAACTTGAAGTTGTAAGGAACCATTGACATGTCGATACCCGCATTGATAGATTTCTTAACGGCCTCCTTGTGCGTATCTGCTACTTTATCTCTGTTGTGTAAGTTTTCAATATCTGCCCAATCCGTCACAACTAGTCCTTTGAACCCTAGTTCTTCTTTCAACAATTTGGTCAAATACTTATAACTTGCGTGAACAGGAGTGCCGTTGATGATACCAGAGTTGATCATAATTGTATGTGCTCCAGCATCAATTGCAGCTTTATATGAAGGTAAATAATGCTCTCTTAATTCAATTTCTGGAAGATAAGAAGGTGTTCTGTCTTTTCCTGAACGCTCACTACCGTAGCCTAAGAAGTGCTTGATACAAGACGCTACTTTTGTTTTATCAGATAGGTCGTTATTTTCTCCTTCATAACCATCTATGGCTGCAATACCCATCTGAGAAGTAAGGTATACATCTTCACCGTAAGTTTCCCAAATACGCGGCCATGCAGGATTACGTCCCATATCTAATACTGGAGAAAAATCCCAAGGAATAGAACTAGCTCTTGTTTCATAAGCTGTTACTGCTGCACCTTGACGGTTCAATTCCGTATTCCAAGTGGCAGCCATTCCAATTTGTTGTGGAAAAAATGTTGCTCCAGCGGTATAAGTGGTACCATGTATTGCATCTACTCCATACAATACTGGGACACCAATTTCTTTCATTGCAACTTTTTGGATTTGAGAAATAACTTCATTCCATTTATCCGTCGTTCTTGCTCTGTTATTCGCCGTGTTAAGTACTGAACCGATTTTGTACTTTACGATAGCCTCTTCGAGCAGTTTTTTATCTAGTTTGAGTGGCTCATCACTTACAAACACATTTTCTCCTTTTGTAATAACATCTAGAGTAATTTGTGTCATTTGTCCGACTTTCTCTTCCAGTGATAGTTGGTGAAGAATCTTTTCTACTTTCTCGTCGATAGTTAGGTTACTATTTACAATCATTTCAATTTCTGCGGTATTCTTTTCAGGAGTTGAAATGTCTGGGGTATTAAAACCATAAAGTACAGCACACAAAGCTAGAGATGCGATCCCCTTCGTCCAATTATATTTCATTTTCTTTAATAAATTTAGATAGTTAAAGTGATAGAATAAGTAATTTTCATTTATAATTTTTAGCTGATCAAAGATAGAATTTTCTTTATTTTCATTATTTAATTTTTCAATTATTAATTAATTCACTAAAAAACCTAAAAAGAAATACCACTCTAATCACCTCACTAACAATACATTTTGTAGAAGGGAGCCTAAAAAGGCTCCCGGATATTTATTAAGTAACCTAAAGTACTTTTGTTGTATTACTGAAGTATAAAATCTGAAAGGTAGAAAGTACCAGGTCTAGTGTGTCCTTCTCCACCAATTTGAATGATTACTTTATCATAGAATGTCACTTCAGTTGCCGGAACTGAGTAAGATCCATCTTTGTTTGCATCCGTCATGATAGTTGAGAAATCAAAAGTAACTTCTATCCAAGTTCCGATTTCATCTTCACCCAGAGTATATAACGATTCTGCTCTAGATCTCCATGCTTCACCATCAGTACTGTTTTCTAATCTCAATGCAACTGTTGGAGTCATAGCCACTTCACCTAACCAAGCTGGCGTTTCATCCGCTGTACTAGGCGTCGTAAAATCATTTGAAGGCTCAAAATATACTTTCATTTTGAAGACGTTCCTTTCTGAAAGGTCAATTCTATAAGGAAGTTCAGCTTGGTAGTTTTGCCACCATCCTTGATCTCCTGTAGCATTTGTTCTTTCATACTTACCTACTAACCAGCTCGGAGAGTTGTCTGTTAATCTGAATTCATATGATTCTTCAAATACTAGTGCAGCATCTGTTACGAAATTTAAATTATCTGATTTTTGACCAGAGAAATTATCAAACAGATCTTGAGCTTCTAACTCTTTTTCTGGATCAGTTTCCTCATCGGCATCCGCAATATCTTTCGGAGCAAAAATATAATACCAAGCATTACCGTCAATACCGATTGTTCTTAAGTGTAATTTTTCCTCTGTCAATTCTAAAATTAAGAAGCTTTTACTTTCACCAACATACCAACTGAAGAAACCTCCATTTACAATGTTTAAATATCTATCATCTCCATCAGAAGTCATTTCCCATTTCCAATCTTCTGTATTTAGATCAACGTCAATTCTTAGACCATCTTCTCCACCATCAATACCTACAGTTCCTCCATAATTTGAGAAGAATGATTCTTTAGCAGCAGGTAATACATGTGAATCACCATTGTTATTCAATGTATATTTAAAACCATCCATTGAGAATGTTAACTCATCATCATAGTGACCCAAAGTTGGTTTTTGATTCTTTGATGCAGCCCACCATTCTGGGAAGAAGTTTGATGTAGGTCCTAAACCATTATGTCCTACTTCAAACCTTTGGAATTTCCATACTTTACCTTCTAAGTTATCAGGGCCACCTGTTAAGAATCTAAATTCTTCTGTATCTAAAAGAGAAGCATCTGTATTTTCAATTGTAACAACTTCTGATTTCGATGCTTGTCCCCCCTCAAAGAAAGCCATCAGTGAAATTCTATAATTTCCTGCTTCTGCAAAAGCCACCTCAACAGAATCTCCATTTGCCGAACCAAATGCCTTGTAATAAGTAGAATCATTTTCAACAACCTCTCTTTCATATGTCCAACTTGACATGAAACTTCCAGAAGTATTTGCTAACTCTAAGATATTAGGCGTTTTTGCTGACTCTTGTATAGTAAAAGTTACTGAACTGGGTGCGATACCACCTAACTCTGCGTCGTCTTTGGTACAGCTTGCCATCCCCATAAGGATGACAAAGCTTAAGAATGAATATATATATTTTTTCATGGTATGATTTCTTTAATTGTGATTATCTATAACCTTCATTTTGAATCAAAGTTGGATGTAAATCCACTTCTACTTGTGGAATTGGTAAGAAACCTCTTTTAGTCTTATCAAAAGTCACATTAAAAGTTTCAGCAGTACCAATATCACCTGTCATATTATTCCCGTTATCATCAACATATATCTCATCTGTATCAGATGGAGGAGTTAGAGTATATCCTGATACGTTGATTTCTTCCGCCGCTTCATCCAAACCTCTTCTTAACACATCGAAATAACGATGTCCTTCTAATGCTAACTCTACTCTTCTTTCTTGTTGGATATCTTCAAGTGAAATTGATGACTTATTACTCAAACCAGCTCTTTGACGCACACGGTTTAAATACTCTAATGCTTTGCCTGAATTAGTATCTAAATTCAACTCAGCGGCCATCAATAAAACATCAGCAAATCGGATGTAGTGATAATTCTGTCCCCAGTTTAATGGTGTTTCTGATTCTGCTTCATTCCATGCATGTGTAGTATATTTATTCGTATGCATAGAAGTAAAATTGTAATGAGCTTGATAAACTTCACCTTTTGAATCAATCAAATCTTTTGAATAGATAATTGTTGATGCTTTTCTAAGATCTCCATCTTCAAAAGAGCTTTCTAGTTCTCTTGAAGGTGACATGAAGCCCCAACCTGATTTAAGAATATCGCCACTGTGACCACGTGGTCCTGACATTTGACATAAAATAGAACCGTATGAGTAATCACCCCAATCACCTGAACCTGTATTTGCAAATGCAATTTCGAAGACAACTTCATTATTATAGTCTCCATTTTCATTGAACAAGTCAGCATAGTTTGTTGCTAGTTCTGCTCCTGAATTAGTAATAATATCATTTGCATAATCAATCATATGCGTCTTATTAAGAGAAGTGACTGCACTTTCGCCTTCAACAATTACAACACCGTCTTTTACTGGTAATTCACTCTTTCCGTAATACCCTGTATAAAATAAGAATACTTTTAAAAGCTCAGCTTCTGCTGCATATTTATCTAAACGACCTTCCTCACCTTCAGGAGCACTCTCTGCCATTAAGCTTATAGCTTCTGCCATATCTTTAGCAATTTGGGCATACAACTCATCTGGTGTTGCTTGTTGCACCTCTTTCCAAGCGTCCCCAGCTAGGGGTTCTGTTATTACAGGAACGTTTTCAAACAATCGAGCTAACTCAAAATAGTAATGCCCTCTTAAGAATAAAGCCTCACCTTTAAAGTTATTTTTTAAATCTTCTTCAGCTGTTGTAAAATTAATTTGATCATAATTAACCAATAAAGTATTTGCTCTTTGAATACCTCCATAACACTTATCCCATGCTGCTTTACCTGCAGCATTGTTAGTTTGAGATCTAAACTTACTTAGATCTTGGAAGTAAGGCATATCTGTTCCTGTTGGATCTCCACCTACATAAGCATCATCCCCCATAGCCATATCAAACATTCTTACTTCATTGGGGTTTGCACCATTATAATCTGAACGAAGCTTTTCATAAATCCCTACTAAAGCTTGTTTTGCTTCAACAGACGTTCTAAAGAATGTTTCAGAAGTTTGAGCATCTGTTGGTTTTAATTCTAAGAAGTCTGAACATGAAGTAATTGACATTGCCCCAATAACAATACTTCCTGCAACTAATATATCTTTAATTTTCATTTTGATTTTCTTATTAGAATGTAACATTTAACCCCATTAAGTAAGATCTAGCTTGTGGGTATGATCCGTTATCAAATCCGAACCAAGCACCTCCGTGCCCTACTTCTGGATCCATACCAGTGTAATCAGTAAATGTTAGAAGGTTATTACCAGAAACATAAACTCTCACTTTGCTAATACCTGCTTTTTTACTAATCTTTTGAGGAAGAGTGTAACCAATTTGTAAGTTTTTCAATCTTAAATAAGATGCATCCTCAATATGAACCATGTCGTTCAAGTAGTCATAGTTATGACTCTTAGTATCATCGTAAGTAAATCTTGGGAAAGAGTTAGTTGACCCTTCTCCTGTCCAACGATTTAACCAACGAGTTGGGTAATTTTGTCCTTCTCTTAAATCAGTACGTAATGTTCCGTTAACCATTTTTGCTCCCGCTTGACCTTGCCAGAACATAGATAAGTCAAATCCTTTATAGTCCATTCTTACATTCAGACCATACATCCATGAGTGGATTGGCGAACCGATGTTTGTTCTATCGTCATTATCAATCTTACCATCACCATTGATATCCACATAGCGAATATCTCCTGGTTGTGAATCTGGCTGGATAGGCTCACCGTCTTTTGCATGTGCATTTACCTCATTTTGGTTTTGGAAAATACCGTCTGTTTTGAAGCCATAGAAGTATGGTAATGCATAACCTTCTTCCATTAACAATTGACCTTGAGTATTGAATAAGCCAGGCCCGTAAATTTTACCATCTCCATTGGCTACTTCTATCACCTTGTTATCATTATAAGATGCATTTGCTGTGATGTCAAAATGGAAATCTCCATCTCTTTTAGAGTATGTTAATGCCACCTCAATACCTTGGTTTCTTACTGTACCTAAGTTATAGTTAGGACCTGTAACACCAGTGAATCCTGGTACTGGAAGAGTACCTAATAAATCTTGACGTTCTCTTGAGTAAACATCAACAGTAGCAGTAATCTTATCATCAAAGAAACCTGCATCAATACCTAAGTCAATTTCTGAAGCTGCTTCCCATTTTAAATCTGGATTAGCCATTCTCGTAATACCATAACCTGGCACCATATTCTTGTCTGTACCAAAAGGATAAGATGGTGTTCCTCCAAACAACTCTAAGTAACCAAATGCTCCGATATTTTCGTTTCCTACTTTACCCCATGAAGCTCTTAACTTTAAGAAGTTTACAACATCACTTGTTTTTAAGAACTCCTCTTGTGTAAGTATCCAACCTGCTTGTACTGATGGGAAGAAACCAAATTTATTATTCGGTCCGAAGTTAGATGAACCATCGTAACGAGCTGTTGCTGAGATAAGGTACTTCTCTTTGTAGTTGTAACCTACTTTACCAAAGAATGACACTAAACGATGTTGCCATTCTAATTGACCTGTACCCTTCTGAGTATCATTATCAGCTCCATTGTTTACATATGCATAATCCCAACCTGGAATTTGTAAATTATTTCTTGAAGCTCCTAATTGAATACCACTACCATCTCTCATTGTAGTACCAATTAATGCATCGAAAGAGTGTGCACCAAATTTCTTATTGTATGACAATACATTTTCCCATTGATAAACTACATATGAACCTGCAGATTGGTTTACAGAAGAAGTATTAACCTGGTTATCAATGTTATAATATGCCTCAGGGTTGTAATTTCTGTTTCCCCAATTACCGATATCAACACCAAAGTCAGTTCTAAATTTTAGTCCTTTAATTCCTGGTGTAGCCTCAACAAACACATTACCTAAGAATTTGTTGCTTGCATCCTCACTATGAGTATTATTGATTCTAGCCATTGGGTTAACGATCTCTCTTAAACCTTGTTCTGAAATACCATAGTAACGACCATCTTTATTTGCTGGTTTTAAATCATAACCATCAAATTCTTGTATCTTTTCTGGTCTATCCTCCCATACTGTTGTTAAAGGATCGTGTAGAAGTGCATTTTGTAAAACACCACCAAATTGGTTTTGCTCATTAATACCTTGTTTCTCTTCTCTTGAGAAAGTAACATTAGCTCCTGATTTAAAATACTCTGAAATTTTATGAGTAGAATTTAAACGTATTGTATAACGATCAAAATTTGACTTTTCGGGTGCTACAATACCTTGTTGACCAAAATAACCAACTGATGCCATAAATGTAGATTTTTCTGTACCACCTGTCATTTGTATGTTATGACTTTGAATTGGGGCTTGTTGAAACATCTCATTTTGCCAATCTGTATCTGTTGTATTATTATCGATTTCACTTTGGGTAAATCTTGGTACTCTATCCGCTCTTACAGCTCCTTCATTATGGAACATCATATACTCATTAGCATTCATAAGTGGAGTCTTTCTCCAAGCCTCCTGAATACCATAGTATCCATCGTAAGATACAATCGTTCTTCCTGCTTTACCTTTCTTTGTAGAAACTAAAACTACACCGTTTGCACCTCTTGAACCGTAGATCGCTGCAGAAGCTGCATCCTTTAATACTTCAATAGACTCAATATCATTTGGGTTTAGGAAATTGATGTTATCCATTTGAACACCGTCAACTACATATAAAGGAGTGTTGTTTCCATTTGAACCAGTACCACGCACTCTAATATCAATACCTGCACCTGGCTGACCAGAAACTGGCGTTACTAATACACCTGGCGTTCTACCTTGTAATGATTGAGCTGCATTTTGAATAGGTGTTTGTGTGATATCCTCAGATTTTACTGAAGCAATTGCTCCTGTAACAACTGATTTCTTTTGAACTTGGTAACCTACTACGACTACTTCTTCTAATTGCTCTACATCCTCTTCTAAAGCAATATTGATTGTAGTTTGCGTACCTATCACAACCGATTGCTGAGAATAACCAATAAAAGAGAATATTAATTCTTCTGACCCCTCTGGTACTGATAACTTATAGTTACCATCAAAATCTGTAATTGTACCTGTAGAAGATCCTTTTACTTTTACATTAACACCAGGTAAAAAACTGCCATCCTGAGCAGAAGTTACCTGTCCCGTGATCATTCGATCTTGCGCATTTGAAACGTATGCTGATAACATTAAGCATACGCAAACAAGTAACGAAAGAACATTTTTAGTTTGTAAAAAATTTTTCATTCCATTAAGATTTACGATAGAATAAATTAAGAGTCAAATAATAATTCAGTGTCTTTTTTAAAATAACTAAACTCTTATAGTATAATGAACAGTTGAACTTGCGCTTTTTGTTTTTCTGTCAATTCAAACATACTAGGTAGATGTATACAAATGCAAATTCTAAATTTGTTAATATTTTATAAATTATAACTTAAATAAAAACATTAAAATTATTGAATATCAACAACTTATATAATAAGTGTATCAAGTACATTCATTTAATTAATCAATTAAAAAAAATGAATTTTAACATAAAATTTTAATAAAATAGAATAGAATATCACTAGAAAAAAAGTCGAATACGTAACAATTAATTCATATTGAAATAATCTATATGATCAACTATAATTACACAAGTGTAGTTTCTACTTATTATTCGCTCTCAAAACAACACCTACATCAATAACATAATTAAACACAGCAACGCTCAATAATGTTAATTAGAGCTAAATAATCCTATGCTTAATCACATCTAAGTTTACATCAGTACTTTGAATAGAATATGAAAGTGAGGAAGGTTGTTTCTCAAAGAAAATTATTGTTTCAGAAGAACTGGTAAGTGGTTATTTCCTAGATCGAAATTGAATTATTAGAAGAGACACCCAAATGTTAGCAAGAATAGACCTATTGCCAGCATCACTATAATCTATCATTGTATTGATTACACATTCAATTGTCCTGCTCATAGATGATCATTGTGCATTCTCTTATATGCAAAAAGGCCATCACTTTCGTGACAGCCTTTTAAACTCTGTTATTATGATTTTATCCTAGTACTTATACTTTTTCAGATACCTTCGGAGCTCCTTCTAAAATTGATGGATCTTCCAACCCTTCTTCAAACTGCTTGAAGTTCTCTACAAACTTAGCAGCAAGCTTCATTGCAACAGCATCATAGTTCTTGAAGCCATTGGCTTTCCAAGACGCTTTTGCATCAAGTGCCTCATTTGGCACGCCTTCTACCTCTTTTGGTACTTGTACTCCAAACACTGGGTGTTCTACAAATTCAACATGATCTAACTGTCCTTCCAAAGCTGCGGTGATCATTGCACGAGTATATTTCAACTTCGTACGACCTACTCTATCTGAAGGACCATTTGACCAACCTGTATTGATCAACCAAATATTTGTTTTGTACGTTGTCATTTTTTCACCTAACATCATAGCATATACTGAAGGATGCAATGGCATGAAGGGTGCTCCAAAGCAAGCCGAGAAAGTTGGCGTTGGTTCTGTTACTCCTGCTTCTGTACCTGCTACCTTTGCGGTATACCCAGACATGAAGTGATACATTGCTT
Source organism: Flammeovirga sp. OC4 (assembly GCF_000812565.1). Lineage (GTDB taxonomy): Bacteria > Bacteroidota > Bacteroidia > Cytophagales > Flammeovirgaceae > Flammeovirga. Next base: position 242,660 of record NZ_JTAM01000005.1, read on the forward strand.
GTTCCTTTGTCAACTTAGAGATGGCAGGCAAAACACCGTACGCATCACAAGTAAGGAAAAATATATTTTTAGGGTGTGTTTCTGATACTGATGGAATCTTAGCATTATCAATATGATCAATAGGATAAGAAACGCGCGTATTTTCAGTAACAGTCACATTTGTGTAATCAACTACTGACGTTCCTGGGAAAAAGCGAGTATTTTCCAACGTTGCACCAAACTTAATGGCATCCCATATCTCGGGTTCATTTTCTCTCGTTAGGTCTATGGTCTTTGCATAACAACCTCCTTCAAAGTTGTAAATACCTTTATCAGACCACCCATGTTCGTCATCTCCAATAAGATTTCGGTTAGGGTCAGCTGATAACGTTGTCTTACCTGTACCTGAAAGTCCAAAGAATACGGCTGAATCACCTTTCACCCCTTCATTTGCTGAACAGTGCATAGGTAATACATTTTCATCAACCAAGAGGGCATTCAACACAGAGAAAATACCTTTTTTAATTTCACCTGTATAACGTGAACCTCCTACTAGTGCCGTCTTTTCTCCAAAATTTAAAATTGAGAAATTACCTTGACGAGTACCATCAAGCTGAGGGTTTGCATGAAAGTCAGGTGCTTGTAATACAACATAATCAGGCTCACCGAATGATCTCAACTCTTCATCACTTGGCACGATGAACATGTTGTTTACAAAGTGTGAAACAGAAGCGAGAGGAGTTACAACTCTTACCTTAATACGATATGCCGGATCAGCTCCTGCGTAAACGTTATTGACATACAACTTTTGGTTGTTTAAAAGGTAATCTACCATTTTACTGGCTAAACCTTCAAATTTGTCTTGTGGAAAAGGCTTGTTGATACTTCCCCACCAAACTCGGTCTTTGGTATAATCATCTTCTACGATAAAACGATCTTGAGGAGATCGACCAGTGTATTTTCCGGTATCGCACATGATTGCACCTGTGGAGCTGAGAGCACCTTCTCCATTTCTAATTGCTTCTGCGACCAATTGGGCTATAGACAGATCGCGATTTACTTGTTTAGACTCTGCTAAAAGTTTACTGGCTAATTTGTGTGTTGCTGTCATATTGGTAGGTTTTAATTCGTAATAAAATATTATAATAGTACAATTAATAAAATGTACCTAATGGGTTGATTTCAGCATTATGATAGTAAGTAATTTGAGTAATGTGTTGTTGCTTGTGTTTAAAGTTTACTATACAATACTACAATCTATATTATCATATTCTAGTGACCTACATCAACATTTATTAGTAATTTTATCACTATCCTAGGTAAATATCATTATTACATACCTTAATAAACTGATTAACAGAATATTAACAAATAGTTAAATTTTAAACCTTTGAATTATTTGTAAAAAATACGTTTATTTTTCAACAGAAATAATTCTCTAATAATTGAATTACTCATCAAATGTAGATATTACGTTTAATATAACAAAAGAAAAGAAAGCATAATTCAGTCTTTTTCTTTAAAATATTCAATTTTAGAATATAATCACTAATATTCATCATCATTTACACATGATTTTAATACGTAAATTATACATTTAAAATTAAAGCGTATTTTGTTTGATTGAATTAATAGATTAACGCATATTTGACCCTTTCACATACATTATATAATAGCGACATGCATACTAACCAAGACATTCATGTGAGTTCAGAAGTAGGAACTTTACGAAGATTAATGATACACAGCCCAGATGAGGGCATTGGCAAAGTAATTCCTACAAAAGCACAAGATTGGCTTTTTGAAGACATTATTCATTTGGAGACAATGAGGAAGAAAGAATATGATCTTTATTTAAAAATTCTACTCTACTTTCTAGACTATCAAAACATTCATCCTCGTATCCACTCCATTGATTTACCTGAATCACAAAGACATTTTTATAAGCCTGATAAAAAAGATTATTTCAATAGTGACAAGGTGATTGAACCGCAAGCATTACTTGCTCACATTTTAGAAAAAAATGATATTAGAAGCAGAATGATCGCTTCTGTATGTGCACACGAGGGTACTTCTTATTCTCTTCAAGACGAATTAATGGAATTGGAATCCACTATTCTTGCTAGAACAATGATATCTGGAATCCTTCCTGACAAAAGAATGATTTTCCCTCCTATCCCTAACTTTATCTTTACGAGAGATCTTGGCATTACTGTCAATGATCATATTTTGCTGAATAAGCCCAAGAAAAAAGCTAGAACTAGGGAATCGATTATCATGAAGTATATCTTCTTTAATCACCCTATGTTTGCAGAATATACAGACAAGGTGATTGAGATTACAGATCCTGAAGATTTCTTTTTACTTGACGATGAAGAACAAGAACAAAAGATCGTGACAATTGAGGGTGGTGATGTGATGATGGTCGCTCCTAACCATCTTTTAGTAGGGGTAAGTGAGAGAACTTCTATTCATGCTGCAAGCAAAGTAGTACGCGAAATGCACAAAAGAAATATTGTAGAGAAAGTAACTGTTGTGAAAATTCCTGCAAAAAGAGCTTACATGCATATTGACACTACTTTCACTCAAGTAAAACGTAATCTTTGGGTGATGTTCGGTTCTTTCTCTAAAGAGGGTTTGAAAAAAGAACAAGGTGATTTTATTCCTTCATTGGGTAATTCGAAAAGTGAAAACGAGTTGGAAATCCTTCAATATGTAAAAGGACAAAACTATGATCAACCAATACGATTTGACTATCTGGAAGATCTACTCAACGATATAAGTTTAAACGACCTTCATTCTACTGAACCAACGCAGTTCATCTACTCTGGCAACAATATGTTCCCTCACGGTAGAAGAGAACAATGGACAGACTCATGTAATGTTCTTGCACTCAAAGAAGGAGTTGTTATTGGCTATGACCGAAATGACAAAACTTCTGAAGGTTTTAAAAAGCATGGTATGAAAGTCGTAAAAGCAGCTGATTTAATTCAAGATTTTGCTCAAGAGAAAATTTTACCTGAAGATGTAAAAGACACATTAATTTTACTTCCTTCAGCAGAACTCTCAAGAGCTAGAGGTGGATCGCACTGTATGTCTATGCCTCTAAAAAGAGATTTCTTATATTAATTTTATAGAAGTACAAAGTCAAAAGTATCATTTATTTTCAACTTAGTACCTCAGGGTTAAAAAATGAATCCATCATTAGTATTTCGAATGCATTATAGAAATATTAATGATGGATTTTTATGTTTTATTTCACTCAATATCACATCGAAACGTTTTTCATTTCACTACAAACCGGCTATTTTTTTCTTGTGATATTGCAATAACTTTTTTAATAATGGTTAATATTTATAGTCATGTCTATGACACTGCCTAACTTCCTTACATTTATTTTTTATCCTTTATTAGATAGAATATATTTATAGTGGCGATAAAACCATTTGTGATTACAATTGGCCAAGCACCTAACATGATACCATATATCACAAAAACAACACACCCTACAGAATTTACCAAACGAAGAAGTTTTACATTTTTGAGGGAAAATGATATCATTAATAAAAGTGAGGCCAAGTAACCTACATACTCAGGTGAAAATTCCATATTTACGAACGAAATTAAAATTTAAGATGAAAAAAAGTATAGCAATCTTATTTACAGCATTATTCTCTCTTTTAGCTGCTAATTCAGCCTTCTGTCAAATTGAAAAATATGATCCGAATGCAAATGCGATTGCTGATGTTAAAGCTGCTATTCATTTAGCAAAAAAAACAAATAAACACGTTTTCGTAAAAGTAGGAGGAAATTGGTGTAGTTGGTGTAAACTTTATGCAGAATTTACACATGATAACGAAGATATTGCAAATATCATGGAAGACAACTACATAAAAGTCCTTGTCAACTGGAGTAAAGAAAATAAAAACCCTGCGGCAATGGAATACCTAAAGTTCCCTCAACGATTTGGTTATCCCGTATTTGTGATTATTGACGGGAATGGCACAATCATTCATACTCAAAATTCAGCGTATTTGGAACAAGGGAACGGGTATGACAAAAACAAAATTATGCAATTTTTAATGGGATGGACGCCAAAGGCTGTAGATCCTGATACTTATAAAAACTAAACATGAAACCTATTTTATTCCTTATTGCTTATTTCCCCCTTTTATTATTAGTCCATTCTTGTAAACCTGTCACGGTCTACCCTCTAAAACAAGGAGAAGTCGCTTTTGATTGGAGTAATAGCACTGCTTTAACCGCAAAAGTTATTGTATTGGATCGTTACCCTATGGAACCTCCAGTGTATGGAAAAACCAGGGTATTTACTAGAGCCAGTGACACCGTGAAAGTCAGTACACAGTCTTTCGAATACAGAGGTTCCTGTACTGTTGAACCTTATGAAAATCAGGAAAATTTCCCTTATGCATCTGTAAAATATAGTGTCAGTGTAAGTCAATCCAGTACGAAAGAAGTACAATTATGGGATATCAATGTTGATAATACTAAAGGTTCTAATTAAATTTTCACAACCATAAATCACTAAGACCGATTGACTTAAATAACATAAACTTTTAAAAAAGTTCACCCCAACTTAACTTTTAATTACTTATATTTTATAATTTTTGTTAATAGTAATTTTCATCATTTTGTTTTTTCAGCAAAAGCATCTTATTTATAACATGAAAAATAAACTATCATAAGTTAAATGTAACTTCACGTGTCTACTAAATATTTTTACGCTATTGTAATAGCGGCTATTTGTTTGATAAGCGCTCCCAATGAATTATTTGCTGAAGAAGGCGGTAAAAAGAAAAAAGGAAAAAACGGAGACGAACATGATAAAACCTTGGTAGAAGGGGAACATCATGAAAATCACTTTGAACTAGAATTATCATTCAACAATGGTAACCAACTAGAATTCACAAGCTCGGTTTACTTTGCCCACCTCACTAAATTTCAGGGAACTGTTGAATTAACTGGTCATCACTTTGCAGGTTGCTTTGTGAGAGAGATTCCTATTGGTCATTCTAAATGGGGTACTTTTGTAGGACTGGGCTCTACTTTTGGTTTCGAGCATTTACATGAAGAAACTGATAATGGAAGCCACCAACCTCATTCTAAAGAAAGTACAAACCAAAAAGATTGGAGTGGAAATGTTATTGTACAATCAGGATTAGCTTATTCTTTAGATAAGCATTGGAGTACTGGTTTCACACTTTCTCCGGGTATTGATGTAGAAACTCGTCAGCCTAATTTTGGTATGACACTCGACTTAGTTTTTGGTTTCTAATCAACTTGATGACAACATTCCTTAATTAAGAAATATTAATTGTTTAATCATAAACATAAATGATAATATTGCGTTGAAATTCACATCTACACTTTGTTATTGAAGCGTAGAAGTGATAACCTAATAGACTCATTAATATTATCAACTATCGATATGATTTACAATAATTTCTTATTTCGCATTGCTTCATCGGCTATATGTATAGTTGGTTTAAGTTTTTCCTCTTTTGCACAAACAGAACTGGAACATCATCAATATACTGAAAGCAACGAAGAAGATTATACTTCTCATTCTAAGGTTCACTCTGAATCTAATCTGGAAAAGGAGTTCGAACATCACAATGAGAATGAGAAGCATCATAACCGGTATGAATTAGAAATCTCCTACAATAATGGAGGTAAGTATGAATTTACAGGGTCAATCTACTTTGCTCATTTGACTAAGTTTCAAGGTACAGTAGAATTTACCGGTAAACACTACGCCGCTGTTGTCGTTAGAGAAATTCCTATTGGTCACTCAAGATGGGGTACATTTGTAGGTGTAGGCGGTACGTTTGGCTTCCATGATCATGAAGTCCCTTCAGATCATGATGAGCACTATTTGAATGTTGAATTGCATGACGCTCCACATCCTGATGATTATAGCTCTACTGATGCAGAGACCCATCGAGAATGGAATGGAGCCGTAATTGTTCAAACTGGATTGGCCTATTCGATCAATCGCCATTGGAGTACAGGATTTACACTTTCTCCGGGTATTGATGTCCAAACAGGTGAACCTACTTTTGGAGCAACTATTGACCTAGTTTTTGGTTTTTAATACAACACAACCTTATCAATCAACAAGAAATAAAAATGGGATAGAAATCATTGTGATGAATTCTATCCCATTTTTCATGTTTGAGAAGTCTAATTACATTCTGAAACTGTAAAATCATTGATTTGATCATAGAACTCAAATTCCATCAACTGATCAATATCCTCTTCTATCCAATCGTTATCACAACCTCTTTTAACCATTTTATAATGAAGTACATAATCTTGCTTTTCATTAGGGTTAATTTTCGCTGCTTTTGAATAATTGCCTTTAACAAACTCATTTCTTGAATTTCTTAATTCAAACGTTCCATCTGCAAAAAGCTTGATTTCATTTTTAAAATCCTGATCAAGGTTTGTTCTTTGGTAAACTTGAGCCTGAGGCAGAGCAGGTGCTACTTCATTGTCATTTGAACATGAAAAAAGAGCTAAAACTGCTACTAGAAAAATAGAAAGAAGTGATTTTGTATTCATCTTATTATAAAGTTTTGATTCAACCTTAAAAGGGAAAACAAAAACCAAAACCCCTATCTATTTCCACATTTTTTTATACTGCTCTAAATTTTAGACTTCAATTCTTTTACCACATGAAACACAACAGGACATGTTAAGGTATTTCGTGCATGTAATGCAGGCCTTTGATTAAAACCTTGATTTTGCGTTAAGGGATAATCTCTACATGCTTTTGGTCTTGCCTCATAAATAGAACAGTAGTTATCTGCACCAAGGAAAGGACAAGGTTGTTGATTCATCACATAATCTCCATCACTATCCACACGCATGTACTCAGAAATCACCTCCGTTTCTTTCATTCTGAAGTGTTTTGCTATTCTTTTTACATCTGTAGCAGTTACTACAGGGCTAATCGTCTTACAGCAATTCGCACAAGTTAAGCAGTCAAACTTTTGAAAGGCCTCTTCATCTGCATCATTGACAATTTGATCAATTTGTTTTCCTTTCTTGACTTTTTTAAGTCGTTTTAAAAAGGTTTGATTTTCTTTATATTTTGATTTGGCATTTTTTTGCCAATCTGCATACAAATCCATTTTTTATAATTGATAAGCGTACATCATTTTTTGTTTAAAGCAAAATACTCTTTGTGTTGCATGATCATACAATACGAATTCTACTTTTTTTAAGGGAAGCTTGATGTAGCGAGTTTCTAAACTGTAGAGTGCTTTAAAGTGCAACTCATCTTTTTCTAACCAATACACCTCCTCTGAGGTTAATCCGATGGCTTTTGCTTTCTTGACCGCATAAGGTTCTGATAGAATATTCCCTAAAAGGTCAAATGTAAAAACACCTCTGTATCGATCTAAAACATAAAGGTTATTTTGATGCACTCTCATCCAAATGGGTTCCCAAGAGGTACTATTGATTAGTTGCTCTAATGGTACATCTATAGAGATCTTTTTCACATCAGGAAAATACTTTTTCAGACGAAAACTTCCTTGATCATATAACCAAATCCCTCCATCACTCGCATTAGTAGCTACTGAAGCATACTCTACAAGACCTGGATCAAAAATGTACTCAGACTGTTCGGTCAACTGTTGCCCTAAAATCCGAATACCCTGCCAATCCTCAGAGAATAAAACTGTATTGAGCATTGCCCAAGCATCAATCTGAACCTCCGCTGGAGAAGATGGAGAATACCATCTTTTTTTTTCACCATCAACCCACTGGCTTAAGTTACCTTGTTCATCTGCAACATAAACATATCCTTTCCGATCAATATCTACTGAAACAACCTCTCCTACTTCAATCTCATAAAGTAATTGTTGTGCTTCTGTAAACATTGTAGTAAAGGATAATAAAAATAGTAAACTACTCCTTATAAGTAAGTAGTTCCACTTTTTCTCCATCAAATGTTGCGTATGTATCATAAGAGAGCCATTCACCTGTGTTAATATATTTACCACCTTGATCCAAATCTAACTCAAGAGGTAAGTGCCTATGACCAAAGATATAATAATCTCTGTATTTTTTAGACTGTTGTTCCTGACAATAGACCCAAATAAATTCCTTCTCCTTACTAATGAAGCCATGTTCTTTCTTAGCTCCAGAAGCTCTGCTATGCCTTGACCATGCTGACGCAATACCTATTCCAATAGTAGGATGTAAAAATCCGAATAACCATTGACAAAGCTTGTTGGCAAAGACCTTTTTCAAAAACTTATAACTGTAATCTCCAGGACCTAATCCGTCACCATGACCAATATGGAACTTCTTACCATAGATCTCAACATCAATAGGTTCTCTGATAATCTTGATTCCGAATTCTTTCTCAAAGTAATCAAACATCCACATATCATGATTACCAGTAAAAATAGAGATCTTGATGCCTTTGTCTACCAATTCAGCTAATTTCCCTTGGAATCTTAAAAAACCCTTTGGTATAGCGAAACGATACTCAAACCAGAAATCAAATAGATCTCCTATTAAATAAATATGATCTGCGTCTTTGGAAACCATATCCAACCATCTGCATATCTTTTTTTCTCTTTTTTGACTTTCTTCTAGAGAAGGAGTTCCCAAATGGAAATCAGAAGCGAAATATACTTTACCCATGCTTCAAAGTTAAGAATTAAGAAGGAAGTAAGAAGAATGATTAAACCTATAAAAATCATTTTTCAAACAAAAAAAACCGACTTTCTGATGTAGAAAGCCGGTTTTGTATTTCTTTGGTAAAAAGCCAAGATAAAAGATTAGAATCTTTTCTCTCTAACTTTAGCAGCCTTACCATAACGACCACGTAAGTAGAATAATCTTGCTCTTCTTACTTTACCTTTTCTCAATACTTCGATTTTATCGATGCTTGGAGAGTTTAATGGGAAGATACGCTCTACACCAATTCCACTAGAGATTTTACGTACAGTAAAAGTTTCTCCTAAACCACCTTTGTTACGGCGTTGGATTACAGTACCTTGGAACTTTTGAACACGCTCCTTGTTACCTTCTTTAATTTTTACGTATACTTCGATTGTATCTCCTGCGCCGAAAGCGGGATGTCTCTCCATGTTAGATGAGAAATCCTTTTCAACTTTTTTAATTAAATCCATTGTGATAAGATTTATCGTACAAAAATTTTCGAATTGCAAAGGTAAAAAGAATATCCTTATAAAGAAACTATCCTTCTATTTTTTATTAAGTATGCTTTTCTCTTTAGGTATATTGACAAAAGTTGTAAAGAATAAGGCTTCATTCACCCAAAAAAAGCAAGATAGATGTACGTAATGTTAATTTTATTAAGTTTTATTTACAAAAACGCATAAATACTTACATCACAAGCAGTTAGTTGCATAATTTCTGTAAATTATAGTACTATTCATTTATAATTGCCTTACCAACCAAGTAAAACAATACAAAAATAGTCTACAAAATAATTACAAACTGAACGAGCCGAACCCTTTATACTATGGAAAATGACCTACTAAAGCTATACGATGATTTTACATTAGGCGTAGCCGCCTATCAAAGAATTTCGCCCAATACATACAAAATCTACTATATCAATAAAGTAGGTGTATTGTTGGATCGTTTTAATCTAAATCATTTGGGTAAATATCTACACGAAGTTTACCCTGAAATCGTTTCTTTTGGATTCATTGATCAACTTGAAGAAGTTTTTGACAGTGACCAAGAAATGACAATTCCTTTTCACGCTTATGAAAAGCCTGATGGAGAAATACTCTACAGAGCGAATAAGTTAAAGAAAATTGGAACTGACCTTATTCTGAATATCTATAATGATGAATCAGAAACTTATTCGTATATCCGAGACATGAAAGATAACAACCAAAGACTGAATAAAGCTTTGGATCTAATATCACATGATATTCGTGGTGAAGTTACTACTTCTCTTGGACTCATTGAATTACTCAAACAAGAATTTGATGAGACAAATGACGTGGAAGCGTCTTTGCAAATTATACAGAGAAATATGGAAAATATTGATTTTAAGATCCATGCATTAGTGCATCTACTCTTCGAAAAGTCAGATCAGATGAACGATATGAAAAGTTGGGATAATAACTCTTCTCCATATCGTTAAATCCGTTTATAAAAAAAGCACCCTTTTACTTACGCATCAGTAAAAGGGTGCTTTCTGTTTTATGGAATCCTTCCAAAATCGCTAAAATGCCACTACAACTTACTTAAGTCAGGTTAAAGCAAAGAACGGTAATATCATCCTCTTGCTCTTTGGCAAAATTTTCTGTAATGTATTTATCAAAACTTTCTTTCCAAGACTCATGATATCCATTATAAAAGCCTTTAATCAACCCTTCTAGCGTGTTATGCCCTACAACTTCTCCCTTCTTGGTTTTATGATTGACAAAACCATCCGTAGATAAAATAATCACATCATCAGAAGAAATATCATATTCATAATCTTTATAAGGGATCGATGCTTTAGCACTTACTGTTTTACCAATTGATCTATCAGAACTTTTCAGTGGTATGGTGCCATTTTCATTGACGATGTAACCAATTCCACTGGCTCCAGAGTAAATAATATGATGGTCTTCAATGTACACAATTGACATATTACAGCCTCTTTCATTGAGGTTGCTGTAATAATTAAAGTTATCTCTTATGTATTGATGCAGTTCATAGATCAACTCTGTAGGACTAGAAGGTAGCCTTTGAAGTGTGTCAAGATAAGATGTAATCACTGTTCCCAACAGCATTCCTGTCAACCCTTGGTTATAACAATCTATCATTGCAACGATCGTTGTTCCCATAAAGTTATTTACATAATAATAATCTCCCCCAACAGTATCTTTAGGTTGATAATAGATATAATATTCTGCAAAATAGTCTTTTAAAATTTTATCTGAAGGGAGTGTATTTAACTGTATTTTAGAAGCATATTCAATACTTGTTTTAATGGCTTCCAAACTATTTTCTGCTTTTATTTTGTCCAATTCGTGCTGTTGTTTCTCAAGCTTTTCATTTTTGATTTCCTGCTCCTGAATTGCAATAATTTCTTCCTGTTGTTGCTTCAGTTCTTCCTCTTGTTGTAAGATTTCATTTTGATGATCTCTTAAAATATTTTCTGCTTCATCACGCAGCTTATTATAATTCGTAATTGTGATGAGTACATCCATTCCTACACCGATAATAATAGCAAAAGTGAAGATATGAATATTAATACTGCTCACATCTAGTGGAGGAAATGGATTCAATCCTAAAATTCCAATTACAAAAAGTGTTACAATACACACAAATGACGCCGTAGCAAAATATCTCCCAACTTTGGCCCCGAAGGAAAGATAAGCCGACATAATTGGTGACAAGAAAAAATAGATGACAGGTGAAAAAATCCCTCCTTGTACTATACAGAAAGAAAGTACAATAATTGTTATATACACATGTAGTATATAGTTTTTCAGTTTTTTATTGTAAGGAATAAAAAGCAATGGAGCGTAAATCAACGTATGAACTCCAAGCATTACAGCTTCCCTATGTAGTCCTAATGGAATATCTACAAAGATAAAACCGATCAACATGTATAAGATGAGTTTTAACTTCGTAGCCAAAAAGTTATTCTGATTATTCATTTAATTAAAAAACGTAGTGTTTAATGTAGCCTGATAAATAAGAGTTCAACCTTTTAAGCACATTATACAATACTTCTGACTACCCACACATCAACCTTTTTGAATGATAATTTGTAGTGAAAAGAAGTCCACAATAATAAGTTCGTTAGTGAATAAGTTTGACTTTGTAGCATATAAAACTACAATATGTGAAGTCGATGAAATATGATATAATTCCTGAAAGCCTGATTCCGCTACAAAGGAATATATTTTCATTGGTTCACAATACTTTAGAGCGCTAATGTTTCTTAACAACACACACAACAGTAAAAGAATCTCTATTGTTATATTGTTGACTAAGTTCTCGTTAACTCCAATCGACCTTTCTATAAGCTTTTCCCTTCAAATCTAAAGACACCAATAGCATCAATTTTATCCTGTTAAATCATCAGAAATATCCTGATTTCTAACCACCATAAAAATTAAAATGAAAGAGTGTTTATTATGTTAGGTTAAAACACATCACTGTAATATCATCTTCTTGTTCTTTCTTGAAATACTCAGAGATATACTCATCAAAACTTTCTTTCCAAGTATGTTTATATCCTTGATAGAAATCTTTGACAATCTCTTCCAGCACTTCACGTCCTATCACCTTGCCTTCCTTAGTTGTATGATTGACAAAACCATCTGTTGACAACACAATTACATCATCTGAGTTAATCTCATATTCTTTATCCATATAAGGAATAGAATTAGGGTCATTGTTCGTCACACCAACAGACCTGTCAGAACTCTGAAGTCTTACGACTTCTTCATTCTTCACAATATATCCAATACCATTGGCACCAGAATAAACAATATGATTGTCTTCTACATATACAATAGAAAGGTTACTACCCTTATTATTAATACTACTGTAATAGTTGAAGTTCTCTCTGATATATTGGTGCAATTCATAAATCAACTCTGAAGGACGGTCAGGCAGTGACTGCAAAGTATCTAAGTAAGAAGTGATCACCGATCCCAAAAGCATACCTGTCATACCCTGATTAAAACAATCAATCAACACCACTACCGTAGTACCTCTAAAACTATTTACATAATAATAATCTCCGCCTACAGTATCTTTAGGTTTGAAATAAATATAATATTCTGCAAAATAGTCCTTCAATACTTTATCACTAGGCAAAGTATTCAATTGAATTTTAGAAGCATATTCAATACTCGTCTTGATCGCCTCTAAACTATTTTCTGCCTTGATTTTATCGGATTCATACTGCTCCTTCTCTCTTTTTTCATCAATGATCATTTGTTCTTGTGTAGCAATGATCTCTTCCTGCTGCTGCTTTAACTCCTCTTCCTGCTGTAATATCTCATTTTGTTTTTCTCTTACAATAGTTTCAGCTTCATTACGAAGTGAATCATAATTGATGATCGTAATAATTACATCAACTCCAACACCAACAATAATAGCGTAAGTGAAAATTTGAATATTCGAGGATGCATCATCCAAATTAGAGAAGGGAATTAAATCAAAAAGTCCTAATACAAAAAGTAATGTTATACATCCTAAAACAGCATAAGCAAAACGTTTACCGACTCTCCCCCCAAAGGAAAGATAAGAAGACATAATAGGGGAAAGGAAAAAGTAAATGATTGGAGATGAAACCCCTCCTTGAACAAAACAAAGAGAGAAAACCATAAACAAAGAGTAAACATGCAAAACATAGTTTTTCACTCCTTTATTATAAGGAATATAAAGCAACAAACCGTAAACAACGGAATGAATAGCAAGTAACTTAGCTTCATTGTAAAGCCCTAAAGGTATATCTATAGGTATAAAACCTACAAGCAAGAACATAATGAGATTTAACTTTGAGGTCAAAAAGTTATTCTTATTCTCCATTATTTTTAAAAGTAATATCTAAATAGTTTAAAAAAGGGTATACTTTTCACACAAATCATTATAAAAAAATACTGCTTATTCTCCTTCTCTAGAAAGAATCTACGAGATATAAGCACAATAATTTACTGAAAGTCGCACATTGAAATATTCTGAAAAGTAATAGAAATTAAAGCTTAATAGTTTAAAGTATTATACAAATTAAATAGTTTTTCTTCGATTTTCCGTATTACAATCAAACATAATGCATAAAACAAAGCTTACAGACTTGATTTACTGAATGTTAGATAACATATAATTTTATCAGCTATACGATGATTACAAGTTACGTAATAGGGTTCGTGAGGACGTTTTACTAAAACATCCCGACAGTATTTTAGAAGATAATTATAAACTCCTTGTCTTTTGACCTGTAATTAGAGAATCCATTTAGTACTACCTCCATCGGCCTTGAAGAGAAAAGCGTTAAGAATTTCATGGATTGAGCCGTTAAAAATGATTTTGCTGTTTGAGCATCTCAAAACGATGAAGTTTTGATCGAGTTATCCTTTCAATAGGCGAGAGGAATGAAATTTAGCTTTTTGCTTCGTTTTTGTGTTAAGACAAAAATGACAAAGAAGGAAGCTTGAAAGCAGATCCTATAAATACTTACAGGAAAATAGGTTGAAAGTTTTTAGCAACTATCAAAGTTCATTTCTACACATAAACAAAGACTGCATTACCAAATCTCTGGAATAAGTACTTTACGGTGTGTAGGATAATCTTTAAACGTTTTCAGGTACCACTCGTGATGATCTCTTGCTCTTGGAATCAAATTAGCCAATGTCCATACTAAAAAACTTAAACTTGCCACACTCGGTACCATCAGAAAGAACCCAGTCCATTCCACAATTTCACCGAATAAATTAGGTGAACTTAGACGATTGAATAAAAAACCTTTGGGCACAACATAGTGCGTTTCTCCTGGTTTTCTTAAGTTCAAAAGAATGTTGTCAGACATAATATTAATGTACATTCCTCCTCCGAAGAGCACCACTCCAATTACAAATAGTGGAAGCGAAAAATAAAACCACTCACCTCCTAGAAAATAACCGTTGAGTGTTCCGTTGATACTATTGAAAAACATCGCAGAACCAACAATCACCAATGGCATTTTTTTCTTTTTATTCGACATTCTAAATGGAAATATAAAGGTGCGATTGATGTAATGTACAGTCCAAAAAGTAATACCAACTTTTGCCACCCAAGAAGCCTCTAATCCTCCAGAAGTAATAAAACTAGTCCACAAAGTAATAGGCGAAATGATTTCCATAAAAAACCATCCCCAAGTGTTTGAAATTACAGGCCCCCAGTCTGATCGAGTGTGCCTTCCAAATGGAGCCACAACTTTAAAGAAGAAAAGAATACAAAATGTAATCAATGCTACATTAATCCAACCCCAACCAATGACTTCGAACAACTGCTGATCCATAACGAACAATTAAAGACTGAATAATAACTTCTTATACAATCAATTTAACATTTTCTTACCAAGAAAACCTAATTCCAGCGGTACCACTTATCCAAAAAAGACCAATATCAGTTTGTTCAGAATAAAATGAGGGAGGTGCTGAATATTCATTGTTCTGAATAAAAGGATCATAGTTTACGCTAGGTCCTGCAGTAATGGAAATCCCCTTCCAAATCGGCTGTTCGTACATCAAACTCCACTTCACAAAACGATGTTCAAACTCAGAAGTAGCGTCGTTATAATTACCATGCATTCCTACCTCTGTCAGCAATCGTTTGAAAAGATAAGCACCGAAGCCTATCCCAAAATGATATCCTTGATAACCGTCCAAGTACCCTGAATTGAAAATGCTTGTCCCCACTTTATAATAATTGTAGAATTTTCTTGTACCGGTCTGAAATGACAAATTCAACATACTAAATTCATCCAAATGATAACTCACGGAATGATAGCCATTTTTATAATAGCTGAACAGACCAATAGGCAAACCTTTTGCTCCATCATTGGCTACGTTGATCAAACCGATTTGCACTCCTTTTAAAGTGTCTGCAAAATTATAAATACCTGCAACCTGCATTCCTTTTATTTCACCAGAAGTATGGTTATAAATACCCGATACCTGCCAACCAACCACTGAACTAGAATAGTTCGCTATCCCTGACAGTTGCATTCCTTTAATGTCTTTCTGATTTGTGTTCAAAATGCCACTTACCTGCGCTCCCTGTATTTCTTTGGCATAACTATAAATCCCACTTAGTTGTAAACCTTTCACAAAAGTTCGAGTGGCACTTGTAATTCCTCCAACTTGAACACCCTTTACATTTTCCCTCACCACATTATTAATACCGCCAATTTGAACACCAAAAACAGAATCAGCTACAATATTTGTAATACCGCCGACCTGCATACCGTTGACTTCTCCCATATTGTAGTTGACAATCCCACCAATTTGAGCGCCTGTCACATTTCCACCTACAATATTACTAATACCACCAATTTGGACTCCCTGCATATGGAAGCGGTTGATGTTTACTAATCCACCGATTTCAACCCCTCTATCTACACCTGCTGAATAACCAATAAGAGTATTAAAAGAAAGACGGTTGGTATAAGAACCTCCAAGGAAATTACTGTTACTTAAGAAAGGAACCAACGTGAATTGTGCAGTTCGATGCTCTATGTATTCAATACTATTCGAAATGATATCCACCTTTTTAGGCACAAATCGCTTTACAATGTTGAGTTGATGAGGATTTTGAGTGGATAAAGTAAGATCGGAATCAATAGGATTGGAATTATCGTTATAAGGAGATAGAGCCACATTATAAAGCACTTCATTCTCATCATCTCCAGGGTTAAATTGTACCATGGTATCATAAAAACCACGATTACGGAAATAAACACCTTTTTGCATCCTTTCCAACGGTACTTTTAATGCATAATACCCCATACTGTCGGTAAGGGTTAATACCTTTTGTGATTCATCATAGACAACCACATTCTGAAGGCCCATTCCTGTAGAAGCATCCACTACTCTACCATTTAGCAAAATATCTTCTTTCAGACGCTGTAACTCTTCTTTTGTTTTTCTTTTACGCTGATCAATTGGACGAATTGTAAGGGAAAAAGCTTCACGGATAATCACGTGCATACCTATCTGCTTGAACTCGTAGTTATAACCTAGAATATCAATTAATGCTGCTTTTACGGTGACATTTTGCCCTTTGAAATTGACCTCTTGGGTCAAATCCAGAATGGAGGGATTATAGGAAAACGAAAAGCCACCTTGATCTTTGATTTCATCTAAGGCCGCTTCCAATGTTTGTTTTTTGATCTCAATACTAATAACACGTTGAAGTAAGTCTCCCTCTTCGTTATTAGCAAAAACTGGATGTATTAGTAAGGAAAGGAAAAGAAATAGAATAAATAATCGGTGTTTCATTAATCGATATAATAGGCTTTATCACCTGTTTTTTGAACTTGTAAATTTAAAGTAGCTTGTAGGATTTCGAAAACCTCTTCGATGCTGTTTTCTTTAAAATCTACGGTTAGCTTTTTAGAGTTCAAACTTTCTCTATTTACACTAATATTTACCTTATAAGCACTTTCCAGCGTAGAGATTACTTTCGCAAAAGAAGTATTATGAAAATTTAATGCTTTGGTTTTCCAAAATAAGTTGTTCATCGATACATTTTCCTCTTTATAAGGCATAGCACTATTGGCATCAATTGCCCCTTCTGAGTTCTTTTCTAACAAGACAAAACTCTCTTCTTTCGGCGATGATACCGCTTCAAGTTTTACCAACCCTTCCGTTACGGTGACAACAACATCCTCTGCCGTTGCTTTTACATTAAATTTTGTTCCCAAGACAGTTATATCGCCTTTTGATGTATGCACAATAAATGGTTTATTTTCATCATGAGCAATCTCAAAATAGGCTTCCCCATCTAATGTTACTTCCCTACTATTTCCATCAAAAGAGGCTACGGATAAAGTAGAATTACGATTAATAGTAATATCAGAACCATCTTTTAGTGTTTGCAGTGCAGCCTGTTTTGGTTGATACACCTCTACTGCCACAAAAGCATCCTCATCTACTTCTTCTTTTGAAGTATAAAAATTGATACCCACTGCCAATAAAACAATAGCAGCAATCGAAGATGCAATCCTTTTCCATGGTGTGAATTGGACTTCTTTAGTGGTGTTTTCCTCAGCCGCGATGGCTTCATTCATTCGATTCCACGCTTTGTCCACATCCACATTCATCTCTGGAATAGAGGCCGTAAGCGTGGCCTCCCAAACCTTCCGGAAGGATTCGAAAGTAGCTTTATTTTCAGCTGAATCGTCGATCCAAAGTTTCACTGCTCTTCCCTCCTCTTCTGTAGTTTCTCCAAGAAGATATTTAGTCAATAAAACTTCATCTATGTTATTATTCTTTTCCATAATCACTGATATGACACTTCACTTTTAATTTACCCCTATAGGAAGGTTAGAAATTTTTCAAAAAAAATAGAATTAAGATTGTAAAAAATCCGGTAAGCTCCGACCTCAAATATTTTAAGGCAGAAGACATCTGATTTTCAACTGTTTTAACACTGATATTCAGTTTCTTCGAAATTTCAGCGTACTTCAGTCCTTCAAAACGAGAGAGTTGGAATATTTCTTTCCTCTTTTCGGGCATACTGTCAATGCTTTCGCGAATTTTCAGATCCAATTCACTACTTTCCATGGTATCTACCTCATATTGTGATGCATCATTGATAGCTTCCTCATTATAAGATTTATATTGTTCTTTGACTTCAATATGTCGTATAACATTCAATGATTTATTTCTAACCGCTCTATACAAATAGGCTTCAATTGAAATATCAATCTGTATTGTTTCTCTATTTTCCCACAATTTGAAAAGGATATCATGTACCACATCTTCTGAGGCTTGAATATCTTTTAGAAATGTATTTGCAAAAGCACATAGCTTAGGGTATTGCTCCCTAAATAATTTTTCAAATTTATCTTTTGTAATGATTTCTTCTACCAAAATATAGTTTTTGTAAAATGGGATATTAAAACACTTTGCTTAATCACAAAGATGCAACTAATTGAAAGTAGATCAAAAGTAAGTTTTTCAAATTAAAAACTTTCTTAAAACAAAGAATAAAACAGCCTTTTCAATATCAAAAACAGACATCTAATAAAAAAAATACTTTTTTTTCAATTTCGAATAGGGGTATTTCTCTATTGAAAGGTCATACTATCGAAGCTCACAAAATGAGCATAACATTGAACTTAATTTTAAAGACAAAATGAAAGAAATAATGTTCTCGATTATTGCTGCCAATATAAGTATAGAAAACACGACTTTGTTTAATTTATCAAGGCGTCAAAACTCTTAAGTCTCTGGATTGAATTCAATTTTAAACAAAAAAAACTAGTATGGGTTTTACATTAATCTATACTACATCAGTACATCTATTTAAAAATGAAAAAGGTAACACATAAAAGAAGCTTCAATGAAGCATTTCAAATCGCTTTAAATAATCATTCTCTTTTTAATCAAGAGACTTTTGATCAAAACTACCAAGCTCTCCATCAACGCATTGAGTCATCCTATCAAAATAATGCGTCCAATAATCGCTCATTTCTGCTCAAAACCTTAAATAGTTCAATTTCAAAAAGTTAGATGAACTCAAAATGAACAAATTCACGATAACTTATAGATAATGAGCAAGTTAATCACCAACAAACTCACACCATTGTGAATAAAGTCAAAATTAATCCAAAATAAGCTCCTGATTTTCAATCCATTTGTGAATATCTCGTAAAGAATTGTGAATAACTCTAGGCCTAAAATCTAAGTTATTCACTGCTTTTTGATGAGAAATAGGACTTTTAAGCTCTAAAAGTGTATTAATTGAATATGAGTTAGTTGGAAGTGGTGATTTTGAAAACTTACCCACAAAATCAGTAAAAGTTGCCAACATTTTCATGACCGGTGTTGATAACTCAATAGGACTTATTAACTTTTGTGCAATATTCCCATATATTTTTGCAATTTCTGGAATGGAATAGTAGGTATTACCCAAAATATATTTTCCTTCCACTTGATGTTGTACTGCAAAAATACAACTTTTTACGACATCTTTAACATCTACTACATCAAAGCCTCCTTGGGTTAACATTGGAAGATGGTAAGAGTGGATCAAACGAAAAAGCTGATTGAAACCATTGAAGTAGAAATCTCCTCCACCAATAATTGAAGTGGGATTTAGAATTGTAATTTTTATTCCACTTTGCTGACTTAAGTAACGCTCCATTTGTGCCTTGGAATAGTCGTAACTTCTATTTTCATCTTTTACCAAGGCAGCCGTTTCATCAAAGACACCAGTAGTTGGCACTTCCATACTATGAATTGAACTGATGAATATAAAGTGTTTGACTCCTGCCTTTTTTGCAGTTTCAAACAGATTTTTTGAGCAAATGTAGTTCACATTAATGACATCTTCATTGACACCATACTTTGGATAAACCACTGCTGCACTGTGAATAACTGTATCTACTTTATTCACAAACTGTTGAAGACTATGTTGATGAGTTAAATCTCCTACGATTTGTTCTACATTGCTGAGTCTGTTTGTTCTCTTTCTGACAAGTACGCGGTGCGGCATATTTTCTTTTTGAAGGTATTTATGCAACACATACCCCACATGTCCGGTAGCTCCTGTTAAGGCTATCATAACGCTGTTACGATTTATTTTTCAATTCGATCATCACCTTAGGTGACATCCCATAGTATTTCTTAAAAGCATCAGAAAATTTAGAAATACCTTTAAAACCTAAGTCTTGTGCTACCTCTGTCACTGTCTTTTTTTGATGAATCAACATATTTCTTGATTCATCCATTCTCAGTTGTGTATAAAACTGATAAAGAGGTTTCCCGAATTCGGCTTTAAAATCCCGAATCAACTTTGATCTACTGATACCAAACTCGTCACATATTTCCTCTAATGAAGGAGGCTGAGATAAGTCTTTTGAAATAAATTCTCTGATGGCAAAAAGGCGTTCTGTATCAAATGAGTCTAACCTTTTAGCATCATTGACATCACGTTTGGTTAAAAACTCAAAGATCTGTCCCAGAATAAAAATAGATTGACTGTAGACCACAGACTTGTACGAAATACTATCTCTTTCCACCTCAAAAATTTGATCCATAGCGGTAGCTATTTCATAAGTAGGAGACTCAAAAAACAACCAAGGTTCGGGGTTATGTATCAATTCTTTTATTTCATGAAAGCGATCTCCAAAGTAATCATCTAGCAAGTTTTTTTTGATCATCATGGTGACCCACTGAGCATTTGTTCCGATACCACCGTAATTGATGACTGACTTCCTTAGATTAGAAATCATCAAGCCTCTTTGTTTACCAGGACCAAAAATCTCTATTTTATTGTCTGTTTCATAAATATGCTTGATGTCACCATCTCTCAATAACATGATATAGATAAAGTCCGCATCACTTTTAGGGTGATGCCTTACTCCTACCTCTTTCTCAATCACACAATCGTGTACTATAATTTTGATATCATTCAGTAATGTAAAAAAATGATAGTCGATTAACCCATACTCTGATTGCGTTTTAATTCTTTTTCCATTGAACGTTGTACCTGTTAAGGTTGCAATTTGATTTGGAAAAGAGGTTTCATCATTATGGTCTACATTGATTATTTTATCTTCATTTATTGTCATTCGGCAACAGTAATTTCTAATTTTAGGATTTAGTTCTGTACATAAAAATAGTCACAAACCATGAAAATCATCTCATTTACTAAAATCAAGAAAGGAAAACCTAAGAAAAAGGCAAAAACAAATGAGGATAAACTGACAAAATTGTGGTTTGAAGTACAAAAAAAGAAAAAGCGAAATGCTTTACTGACAAAGGAAGTTCACTTAATGCTTACAGCTTATCAAGAACACCTTGAGGAAGTAGCCTCTTCTCGTTTCACTACCTTATATTCTTTTATTGAACGAATGCTTTTTTTAGGGAAAGAAGCGAAACTGACGAATAAAAACCATCAGCTGTTCCAATTATTAGTACAGCATTATCTCGTAGAAGGCTTGCAATCTCCATTTGCCAAAACATTAAAGTTTGATCAGTTGATTCCGGAATTTCAAATGCTCGCTGAAAACGCTTCTTCTAAAAAAACAAAATCCCAAAAGAGGAAGGAAAGAATTGAACACATCAAAAAACAATTGAAATTAAAGTCAAGATCTGAGGAGATAGAACACTTGTTTACCGATAACGATTGGGAAAAAATGATTGAAGACGATCATCAAGTTCAAAAAATATTTGAGGAGAAAGTACAACCCTACTTATTGAACAAACAACAAAAGCAACTTCAAAAAGAAGCATTTCAGAAAGCAGACCAAAAAGAGAAAACTACAATAAATTATACTTCTGTTCATTCACTCTATAAAAAACTAGCCAAGAAATTTCACCCTGACTTAGTGACAGGTGAACAGGAAAAAGAAGAACGACACCACCTCATGTCCATCATCACTGAAGCGAAAAACAAGGAAGATATTACAACGTTATTGGACCTGTACAGTACGCACTTTACAGAGGACAAAATAGAATTTAAAGAGGAGGAGTCCGAAAAGTTGCTACAACTCTTAGAAAAACAAGTGAAGGAATTGGAAGAAGAAAAAGAGAGAATTATTGGCGGGCCTAAAGAACATTACATTTATAATCTCTTTGTTGGAAAATCAGGAAGCGGTATTGAACGCGAAGCTTTACATTTGAAAGTGAGCGAAAAACATAAACAACAACAACTAGAAGCTCAATTAAATGAATTAGAAACAATTGAGGATTTACAAAGTTTATTGTTGAGGTATGATTATTAAGCATATATATCAATTCAATTATTATGAGAAAACTACTCTTAAAAACACACTTTAAATCTGTTATTTTATTAGGGTACCTACTTGCAGGTTCACTTTTAGCTTCTGCTCAAGACAGAGTAACAGGGCACACTTTTGCAACCCGTTCAGAAGTTTTAGCTCAAAATGGCATGGTGGCCACTTCTCACCCTTTAGCCACTCAAGTGGGGTTGGATATTTTGAAGAAAGGTGGAAATGCAATTGATGCAGCCATTGCAGCCAACGCCACTTTAGGATTAATGGAACCGACAGGCTGCGGTGTAGGTGGTGATATTTTTGCGATTATTTGGGATGCAAAAACACAAAAACTCTATGCCTTAAATGGAAGTGGCCGTTCGCCTAAAAAATTGACCTTGGAGTATTTCCAAAAAAATAACTATTCAAAAATACCTGCTTTGGGGCCTTTGCCTGTTAGTGTTCCGGGTACCGTAGATGGATGGTTTGAGATGCACAAAAAATTTGGAACAATGGAGATGAAAGAAATCCTTTCGCCTGCTATTGATTATGCCGAAAAAGGTTTCCCTCTCACGGAACTGATTGCTTGGTATATGGAGAAATCGATTCCAAGGTATCAAGCCAAAGGTTTCCCCAATATTGAAGACACTTACATCCAACAAAACGGCGGCACACTACCTGGAGAGGGTGACATCTATAAGAATCCCTATTTAGCCAATACATATAGAAAAATTGCTGAAGGCGGAAGAGATGCGTTTTATAAAGGAGAAATTGCGAAAACGATTGGATCATTTATCAAAGATCAAGGTGGTTTTTTAAGTCAGCAAGATCTTGAAGCACATCATTCGGAGTGGTTGGATCCTGTTTCTATCAATTACAGAGGATATGATGTATGGGAACTTCCTCCTAACGGTCAAGGTATAGCAGCACTTCAAATGTTGAAAATTTTGGAGCAATATGATTTTTCTAAAATTCCTTTTGGCAGTGCCGAACACCTCCATCTTTTTACAGAAGCTAAGAAATTAGCTTTTGAGGATAGAGCAAAGTACTATGCTGATATGGATTTCTATGATGTTCCTTTATCAACACTATTGTCTGAAAAGTATGCCGTGGAAAGAAGTAAGGAAATCGGTGAACGAGCTTCTACTTATGAAGCGGGTAAAATCAGTGCCGGTGAAACGATCTATATGACCGTAGCGGACAAAGAGGGAAATATGGTCTCTTTGATCCAATCCAACTATAGAGGAATGGGATCGGGTATGGTTCCTCCAAAGTTAGGCTTTATGCTACAAGACCGCGGGGAACTCTTCTCTCTTACCGAAGGGCAAGCGAATACTTATGAACCGGGTAAAAGGCCATTCCATACCATCATTCCTGCTTTTATCACCAAAGATGGCAAGCCTTATGTTTCTTTTGGTGTGATGGGAGGTGATTTCCAACCTCAAGGACACACGCAAATTGTAATGAACTTAATTGATTTCAGTATGAACCTACAAGAAGCTGGAGACGCACCACGCTGGGATCATACTGGCGGTGCTGCTCCTACAGGTGAAACCACTGAAAATAAAGGAATGATCAGAGTGGAATCAGGTATTCCTTACGAAACAGTAAGAGGATTAATGGACAGAGGACATCAAGTTGGTTTTACGAGAGGTGCTTATGGTGGCTATCAGGCTATCCTTTGGGATGATCTCAAAAAAGTATATCATGGGGCAAGCGAGAGTAGAAAAGATGGACAGGCTGCGGGGTATTAATGAAAGTACCTTTTATAATAAAAAAAGAACACTGCCTGTAAGCAGTGTTCTTAATACTCAATAGAGTTAGAAATAACGTTCTTTATTATCTTTCTGTTCTTGAGATATTCCCAAAAGGTGACTCTACCACCAAACCTTCAGGATCTATACTTTCTTCTGAAGTTTGTGGATCACAACTCACCGACAACAACGATAAAAGTGTAAGAGATAAAATTGCTAAAAGACGTTTCATAATTAGTTGGCGTTAAATGGAAATAATTGTTTTAAGAAATGGACTTGCTTACCATGTTTCAAGTGTTAAGCGTTAGCGTCACTTGGAACTGCTTATTGGCGAAGTCTCCCGACTTCGAAATGAATGAAAGTGTAGCATTTATATTCGAAGTCTGGAGACTTCGCCAATGTATCATCACAAGTATCGGCTTAACACTTGCGATATAAAAAGAAAATAGAAATCAGTGTTTTATCCTTGATCTCTACTAACACTACCAATCGGAGATTCTACCTCCAAACCTTCAGGATCTATACTTTCTTCCGAAGTTTGTGGATCACAACTTACCGACAACAACGATAAAAGGGTAAGAGATAAAATTGCTAAAAGACGTTTCATAATTAGTTGGCGTTAAATGGAAATAATTGTTTTAAGAAATGGACTTGCTTACCATGTTTCAAGTGTTAAGCGTTAGCGTCACTTGGAACTGCTTATTGGCGAAGTCTCCCGACTTCGAAATGAATGAAAGTGTAGCATTTATATTCGAAGTCTGGAGACTTCGCCAATGTATCATCACAAGTATCGGCTTAACACTTGCGATATAAAAAGAAAATAGAAATCAGTGTTTTATCCTTGATCTCTACTAACACTACCAATCGGAGATTCTACCTCCAAACCTTCAGGATCTATACTTTCTTCCGAAGTTTGTGGATCACAACTTACCGACAACAACGATAAAAGGGTAAGAGATAAAATTGCTAAAAGACGTTTCATAATTAGTTGGCGTTAAATGGAAATAATTGTTTTAAGAAATGGACTTGCTTACCATGTTTCAAGTGTTAAGCGTTAGCGTCACTTGGAACTGCTTATTGGCGAAGTCTCACGACTTCGAAGTGTATGAAAGTAAGGCATGTATATTCGAAGTCTGGAGACTTCGCCAATGTATCATCACAAGTGACGCCTATCGGCTTAACACTTGCGATATAAAAAGAAAATAGAAATCAGTGTTTTATTCTTGATCTCTACTAACTCTTGCAATCGGAGATTCTACCTCCAAACCTTCAGGATCTATACTTTCTTCTGAGGTTTGTGGATCACAACTTAGTGTCATAATAGACAATAACATCATAGATAAAATAGCTAGGATTCGTTTCATAATTAGTTAGCTTTAAATTGTTTTTGAAATAGTTTACGCACTCAAAAGTAAAAGCATTTTTAATAAAAACAAATACTCTAAGAGGTTGATTTATAATGCCCAATAAAAAAACAGGCTACCTTATCGTTTCAATAAGATAGCCTGTTTCTATTTTTAACCACTCCAATTACTATACAGATACTTCTGCTTTGATATGTGGATGTGGATCGTAATCTGTCAATTTGAAATCTTCGAATTTGAAAGAGAAGATATCTTTCACCTCAGGATTGATTTCCATTTTTGGTAATGATCTGAAATCTCTTGTCAACTGTAATTTAGCTTGATCAAGGTGATTATTGTAAAGGTGGGCATCACCTAAAGTATGTACAAAATCCCCTGGCTCTAAATCACAAACTTGAGCAATCATCACAGTCAGCAAAGCATAAGAAGCAATATTAAATGGAACACCCAAAAATACATCTGCACTTCTTTGGTACAACTGACATGAAAGTTTACCGTCTGCTACATAAAACTGGAATAAAGCATGACAAGGCATTAAAGCCATTTCGTCCAACTCCCCTACGTTCCATGCAGAAATTACCAAACGTCTTGAATTAGGGTTCGTTTTGATTTCATTGATCAACCAAGAAATTTGGTCAATTGTTTTTCCATCAGCACCAGCCCATGAACGCCATTGTTTACCATAAACAGGACCAAGTTCACCATTTTCATCTGCCCATTCGTTCCAGATTCTCACACCATTGTCTTGAAGATACTTTACATTTGTATCCCCATTCAAAAACCATAATAGCTCATGGATGATAGAACGAAGGTGTAACTTCTTAGTCGTTAAAACTGGAAATCCTTCTGATAAATCAAAACGCATTTGATGACCGAAAACTGATTTTGTACCCGTTCCGGTACGATCTCCTTTCTCAGCTCCTTCCTCTAAGATTCTGTTTAATAATTCGTGGTATTGTTTCATTCTGCTCTCTTAAAAATTCGAATGCAAAAGTGCATCATTTCCTTTCGATTACCAAATTATTAACACCATCAAAATAATAATCCGTACGAGCTGCACCACCAAGAGATAAATACGACAATGTGCTGTCGTCATATTTTTGTGTTCCTCTGAGTACTTGTTCTCCTTTTAGTGTGAGGTAATATTTACCTTCTTTCTGTTCGATCAAATCCAGAGAAAGTCTTTTGATGATATTTTCATATTGCAAATCCCCAAAACCTTCCCATGTTTGTCTACGGAGTAATTTCCCTATCAGTTTAAACAAGGTCAGTGGTTCGTCATTCAAGTATTTCAAAATTCTTCTTTCCAGTTTATTTAACCCAGAGGCTGGATTTGGGAAACGTTCAAGATGTGCTATCATTGCTTCTTTTAGATAGGCAAAGTTGACCGGGTGTTTATTGATCATACGAAGAAAATCCTTTAGATTATCGCTCGTGTACTTCTTCCAAAATCGTGAAGCGTATTCAAGGTCGTTCTCCGATAGCAACAATCTTTCATTGAAGAGCCTTGGGTAATCATTAATTTTATATTCTCCTAGTCCTTTGTTCTTGTCTGTATTGATGATAGAAATCTTATCGTACACAAAGCTATTTTGAGTAATAAAAGCCAATATAGCCATAAGATTCACCTGACAGAATAAGTCGTTTTCAAACCAAAGTACAATTTCATCTTCGGGTTTTAAGTAATTAAGTTGTTGTAGCTCATCATGTAAAATACGAGCATATTCATCGGAAGAGATATTAAAATTAGAATTCAGGAAGCTTGTTCTTGATTCAAAGAAAGACAGAGTGAACAGTGGTCCAAAACAGTCTCCTTCTACGAGCATTTCCCTGAAAACTATCGAAGTACCTTCAAAGTGATTCTTCTTCCAGATTTCAAAACTACTATCGCCATTTAGTATGTGATAAATCATAAGCAAGCATTAATATATTTACATTGAAATGGTTTAATTGTTACAAATATCGCAATTTAAAACTATTAACATTGAATAATTAGAGTCAAAATTAGCTATTTTGGTATATTTTTCATATAATGCATATCAGGACGTTGATATTAAAGTATCATTTTTTGTGTGCGTTCTTTCTAGGTAACTTATAACTTATACAACGACTATCATGAGAGCATTAACGAAAAAAGAGCAAGACATCATTGCCATCCTTAAGGCGAGTCTGCGTGAGTCAATGAAATTTGGTTTTATAGCAGAATATATGAGTGTTGTCTTACCCGATCATAAAGCATTAGCAGAAAGTGCATTGGCAAAATTATGCCCGCATTCTGGTGCTCAGAAAGAGAAACTGACAAAAGATGATGTGAGCATTATTCGTAAAGTGATGGAATTCATTACTGAACCTAATACTCCTTTTGTGAATATTATTCACCCTTATCATAGAAGTTTGGCTTTAGAATATCAAAATACGTGGCTTTATAACCTATCTGAATTAGGTACACCCATGTCCACTGTACCTTCATATCTAAAATAATTAAAGGTGACATGTTTAGGAAGTCAGAGCTTCCAAACATGTTAACCGTATTGAGGATTTACATAAACGCTCAATCCTCTTAAACGTGTCTTGTATTGATGGCTTATCTCTTCTCGTAACAATTCAATTTCAGCCTTTCGAAATTGTAAATCTCTTTTCAAGATGGAGATATTTTTGGCATTAAAATAGGCTTTCAACAAACCTAATCCCATAAAAAACTTAAATTGAATGCTAATGAGCGTTGGTGGAGCCTGAGTCATAATTATGGCTACAACTTCTAGAATAATGATAGCTTCAACGATGCCTATTACCGTTTTTGTAAGGTAATGATCAAAGCAATAAGCCCCTATCAAAAGTGCCAGAATCATAAGGATATACACTCCAATTAGAGAATAGTTTTCGGTTGAATAATGATTAAAAATATCGTATAAAGGTGCAACGATCATTAGCGCCAACATGGCTCTATTGACCAAAATGTTATTATTGAGCTTTTGAAACAAATTGAGTAACCTGTTTTCTTTCTCTATAATTTTTTGCTGAGTCTGCATGAGCAAAATAGTTTTTGAAAGGTAAAGTTTAAAGAACTATAAATCAATAAGTAATATTCATTGAGTTGATAGAATAAGTTAACAAAATATACTTTAAATTCCAATGGCAATTACAAAACAAAAGTAGCAAAATCACTTACTCTATTATTCTCCTGACCAGAAAAGTAAAATAGTCATTACCCCTCTTTTGGAATAATGACTATTTGAGTAGATTCTGCGAAAAGAATCAAACCTATCTATTTATCTTCATTTTGCAGTTTACGCTGACGTTTTCTTTCTTCAATGGCATCCAATTTCACCTGTAATTCTACAGCATCTTTTGCAGCCATATAAGCTTTGATAAGTCCTGATACAATCGCTACTTTAATCAATAGCCCGAAAAATGAGAGAGAAGCCCCAATCAAAAGTCCTAAGACTTCCAAAGTCAAATAAATCGCTAATCCTGCTAATACTGCTTTTTTGGGCATTTTTGTCACCAAGAAACCTAAAATAGCAAAAGAGACCAAAATGATAGAATACAATACCACTACAAAACTAATGTTTGCTGAAAGTCCTCCGAAGATGCCAAAGAGTTGAGTAGCTGCAATAGCGAAAAGGATTATTCTTCCTTGTTTCAACTTTTCCTTGCATTGAAGCATTAAGTTGTAATTGATTCTTTCATCATGTTTGTCCAACTTTTCTTGTTGTGTAAGCGTTGACATAAAATTTTTTATTAATAGTTTGCTAAAAATAGGATACAGAACTTACACCGCTCAAAAGTTGGGTTTCATTAATAACAGGGTCCGTTTACTTTTTGAGAAATGCATGTATAAGTACCGTAACACGTAATAATTTTCTTGAAGATAATTATCTCATTTCAAAAAACATAATGAAAAATAGGTTTCCATTAGCCATCAAATTCCATTGCTTTCACTTAAACCCACTACATTGTAAACTAAATTATCGTCAACTTTCAATTGATATTTATACAAGCTTTTTATGTTCTACTTTCAAGCTGCCTTCTTCTTCATTTTTGTCTTAACACAA
>NZ_JTAM01000046.1 GCF_000812565.1 Flammeovirga sp. OC4
GGGTTTTAAATGGTAACCTTCTTCGAAGACATAATCCGCCCAACCGGTATATACTTTTACTTCCGTTGCTCTTATCTTGCCGTCAACGGATAATTTAAAATCAGAAAGGTTTGTTGTTCCAATACCTACATGTCCTCGGTGGTCTAATCTCATTGCTTCCGTTCCATTTAAAATAAATGCCAATGGATTATTTGTGCCTGAAGTGGAAATTACCTGTCTTCCTGAAGCTCCTTCTCCATAAATATTAATAGTTCTTGTTGCTAAATCTTGAATAGACACACCCGATCCACTTCCTTCTGAAGATTGTTTTACAAATAATTTAGAGGTAGGTGAATTACTACCTATCCCTACTTTACCTGAACCTGTTCCATTTAATATTATATTCCTAGAAGCATTTGTAGCATTATCAACTCTTAAGTTGTTTGAATTATCCATTCTAATATAAGAAGACTGACCTGTAACCTGGTTTTGGAGCCTTAAACCACTTGAATAGTCATCAACCTCATTTTGAGTTATTGTTAGCTTTCCATGATCAAGATTATTTGTTCCAATTCCCACATTCCCATTATTATCTATCACAAACCTTGATTTCCAATTTCCACCGCTATCTTTTGTAGAGCTTATGCCAAAAATTTGCTTTGTTCTATTCGCATGACCAAAATAAAAAACTTGCTGATTTACACCATTCATATTATTATGAATAAAGTGACCATGATTTGTGCCAGAAGGTTCTAAATTTAAACCAAAATTATTATTGGAACTGTAAGAAAACCTTGTGAAAATCTCACTTTCATTCGCAGTATTAACCCATTGAGCATTAGCTAATGATGAATAGAATAGCATTACTATTAATATTAGTTTTTTCATTGCTATAGTTATCTAAATTATTAATTTTTAAGTTACATATCACCAATCCCATTAAACCCAATTCTGAACACCCATGGGCTATTTTGAATAGGGTTGTTGTTATCTTCGTACACAAATGAGTAGAGCAACTGAAAGCTGATACCAAAGAAGTCTCCAAACTGATAGGTGTAGCCGGTTCCTGCTCTTAAAGATGGAAACCAATGTCTTTTGTATTCAGGTTGGGAAGGATCTGAGGCGTTCATACTTTCTACTTCACCATCTATATGTGGATAACCTTTGAAAGGGGTATATTGGGTAGAAAGTCGGCCTCCGTAGACCCAAAGGTCTTTATCTTCTACTCTACCGTAACGAACAACGGGAGACAAACCGATATTTGTTTTCTTTTTAGCCCCTACAGTTTTATAAAACTTTGGAGCAGCCTCTACACTTGGGTTTTCTCCTGCGGTTACATTGATGCCTCCTCCTACTTTGAGGAATTTGCCAACGTCAACAGTGG
This sequence comes from Flammeovirga sp. OC4, assembly GCF_000812565.1. Taxonomy (GTDB): domain Bacteria; phylum Bacteroidota; class Bacteroidia; order Cytophagales; family Flammeovirgaceae; genus Flammeovirga. The sequence continues at coordinate 1,364 of NZ_JTAM01000046.1, forward strand.
CTTCGGGAATTTCCAATTGGTCCGTTTCTGGATTGGCAAATGGGATATCTTTTTTGGTGGATAATTGGAATTGCCACGGGTTGCCCTCAACGGGATCTACCCAACCGGTTTTTCGCATGGCAGAGGCTTCTATGGTGAAGAATTTCCCTACTTGCAAGGAATATCCTGCACCTATTAACACATCACTTTGCCATCGGGGAGTAGTGGTCTCTTGAACACCGTCTTGATAAATATAAATAGAGTCTGCTTCGTATAAACCTGAATATTCTACTTGAAAATAAGGTAGGTATTTATGAGGTTGAACTCTTGTAAATACTCTTCCACCGAAAGACCAATTGGTATGAAGGGAATCATAAAGCATAGAGATATTAGGGCCAATGCCTACACTCCAAGCCTCGTTTAATGGTAATTGAAGCGAGGGGGAATAAGTCACTTTCAATGGGTCCTGTTGTTCTATGGTGATCGTATTTCCAATATTGAGGGCTTTGGTCACTAAACCAACTCCTTCACTAAAAGATAGGTTTTCCAAATTCTTAAACTTGTCCAGCATTTTAAGGCTGGGGTTTTGAATTTCACGATTGGGATCAAAACCGTTGCTGTTGCTTTTGACCACCTGATCCAAGCCTTTTTTGCCGAATCCTACAGAAATACCTGCCAAAACACCCCAATCATTGTGCTGATAGTGGTAGTTGATATCTGAATACAGCGTAATGATTTTATCCTTTCTGTTTTTCCATGCATAACCACCGCCTACACTGATATAATTGGTGTTCGGTTGCCATCCGTGACCTGCATTGAGCATGCCTTTTCTTTGTTCGCCTAGTCTGTATTTCACTTTCCCCTCGGCTAGCCAACGGTCTGAAATCCCTAACGACAAAGAATCGGTATTGAGCATGACATTCAAACCCATCGTTGCTTCTGCTTCCCAGCGTAAATAGCGATAACTGACGCCCGCCGTGAGATAAGGAGCGACGTTTGGAGGCACTGTATTGTTGTCTCCTTCCTCATGATTAATTACAGGGGGAGATGAAAGCCATCCTACTCTTCCTCCTACAAAAGGCACCAACTGAGGCATTGTTCCCATCTGCAACAAACTGTCTTCCAACTGCTGTTGTTGGAGAAGCTGTTTTTGTTGCTTTAGCTCAGAAAGGGAGGGATAGGTTTGTGCATGCAAAACCTCTAGTGTGAAAAATAAAAACAGGAAGAGAGTATATCTCATTTTTTGATGTTTGCTTAGTATCATCTTGTTATAAGTCAAAGACTTAATCAATTGGTGAATTCCGAGTAACTCTCGCGTTTAGCCTTCTGAAAACATTTGTTCAATTATAGCGTAAATATACTACAATTTTTGTCGAGAAGTTGAGGTTTTCAAATCACAAATAGTAAGAAAAAAATCGATACCTGTCCTTCCCTTATAAGGTGATACTCTTCAACCTTAGGAAGTAACAATCTCAATTGGATAGAGATGCGTAAAATCCCCTGATAACTTGGACTCCCAAATACAACTTTCTACATAAGAGTAGATAAAGGTCAATTTTGAATATATAGTTATCAAAAATTGACCTTTATGTTTTATATATCTTCTTTTTTTTAAAAAGTTATAAGTTGAAACATATTTGATGGATAATTCCTAAGTGACGCTACAACACTCAGAACTGAAGGAGGCTTTAATCAACCCAATTTATAAATTGAAGTTTATCTTGAATTAGTTCTCCTTTTTGATTGTAAAAATTTAAATAATTTTCTTCACAAATATTAAAAAATGACTCTGTATTATTTATAAAATTATACTTGAATATTTTTACGCAATTGGTTGAAGAATTATATAATTCATAGTATAATATTTCCTCCTCAAATTTCAAGACTTTAAAATCATCTAAATAGATAGTTTCTTTTTTAGATACAACTTTTTGATTCGATGAAATAATGATTCCAATCGGGTCTGATGGCCATGAATATTTATCACTATATTCAATTATATAAATATTCTCTTTTTTTTCTCTATCTAGTTCTATTTGTTTTAATATTGTGCGATTTATTAATAAATCGTTCTGAAAATTAAAAAACAACACTAAATATAAGGTTAATTTTAAATTCATAACTATTTTTTTAGATACATATATTCTTTTGTAGTATAATTTTTATCGTCTTCTTTAGTGGTTTTAATAACTCCTGTAGTTGATGGGTTTGTATCTTCAGTCATTGGAGTAAATTTAACTGTTCTATAAGCCTCATTGGCATCTAATAAACCACTTTTTTCAAGAAACTTACCAGCTCGTAATTTTGTTCCATATTCAAAATGTAGATGAACATCATCACCCTTTAAACCTTTAGCATTACCAGTAGTCCCTACTTCTCCAATTTTTTGACCTAATTTAACCTTATCTCCTTTTTTTACATCTGTCTTGTCAAGATGAGCATAAAAAGAATATTTGACTTCAACATAATCTAAAACTTTTTTTGTATTTCCATTTTCGAATGTTTCTTCTCTATAATATTTAAATTTATGTTTAACTGTCACATGGTTTCCATACGAACTACTATAACCTGCTTTAATTACAGTACCATCATACACTGATTTCACTGTTGTACCTTTCTTTGCGTACAAATCATGACCTGCATGAAATCTTTTACCAAATGTTCTTACCCAACCTTTACCTAAATTACTAGCTCTATTTTTTCTTATTTGCATTTTTTCAAGTGGTGGATCTATTTTAGTAGGGGCCATCCCATTGGGATCAATAAATCGAAGTGGATTATTAAAAGCATAATTATAAACAGAGTGCCTTCTCATCTTCTCTGCTAGAGGATCAACCACAAACCATCTACCCAAACTCGCATCATAATGTCTCGCACCATAATCAATAAAACCAATCTCCTCCTGCTTCTCTTTTCCATTGTATTGGAACTTATGATCCGGTGTACCTTCCTTCTCAATACCCGCCATATTCATACCAAACGGATAGTAGTGGTTTTCTTGGACGATGTAATCATCAAAAGTGATGGTGATATCATCAAAGTAAACAGGAAGTGTTGGTGAAGCGTTGAAAAGGGCTACTGTAATGCTTTCTGTATTTTCAGGCGCTATAAACGATTGTCCTATATTTTTCCAGACATTGACTGTCGTAACATTCAATTTCTTTGGTGTTTCCACTTCATTGCCACTTTCATCTAAAAAGGTCACTTGAAGGTACGCTTCAATGTCTTCCATGGTTTCCTGACCGAAAAGCAAAACAGGAGCCGTCACTTGTGTCGTATTTTCAGTTTCCCCTGTAGTCTCTCCGTTCTCCGTATAAGAAGCGTTGTTTTCTGGAGTATTCGTTTGTGTTGGAGTAGAAGCCGTTGTGGTAGTGCTATTCTTCACAAAATAATCAACACCCACATACACCTTTTCTCCCGCTTGAAGAGGAATTGCGTTCTCTAAGGTTGCACCTTGTTCACCCGCTTTTACTTCTTGTACAAAACCTACACGGTTACCAATACTACTTACTCTTTCTTGTCCATTAAAATTGAAGAGAGAAATATCATCTTCAAAATCTTCAATCACCACTTCATCCAATCGAACCGCCGCACGGAGGTTGCCTAAATGATCTTTATAGTGGTATTCTTGATACAAGTGCTTTTGTTCCAATCTTGTTTTAATGCCCGACCTATCGGTCAGAATACGTCCCTCAGCAGTATGCATAAATTGCAGTTCGTCTGCTCCCCCTTTGTTTTCATAAACAAAACTGCCAATGTACTTGGTTGTCACATTTTGAAGGGTGCCGTCGGCCTGTTTTATAGAAGCAAACTTCTCCAACTTAATACCCGCTGCATCATACACATACCTAACTGTGTCCTTATGATTACCAAATCCTTCTAAGACAATTTCTGTTGGCAAGTTCAGGTGATTGTATTTAATCTCCTCTATCTTTTTATTCGCATCTTTCTCTAAATTACCATTCTCATCATAGCTGAAAGCGGCACCTGTCCCCGCATCAAAGAAACTATTGTCTTTCTTAAAATCAGCCGGTTTATACGTGGAAGCATCCACTACATTTTTCAACTGATTGCTGTTTGGCAAATACTCATACGACAATAAATCAATATCACCATAAGTAGGTGATTGATCCGCGGTTCTGAATCCTTGTCGGGTTAAGCTTAATATATTGCCATTGGCGTCATAGCCTATGCCGTTGTCATTGCCAGAAACAGAATAATTTTCATCACCAGTACCTATATAATTGGCTTTTTTCAATCGGTTCAATTGATCGTACGTATACTCATAACTACGTCCATTCATAGGGTCATTAAAAGAATGCCACGATTGTTTTGCAATATTGCCGTTGTATTGTGAAGGTACATTAAGTGCCTCATTTTCATCTTGTATATAATACAACTCCTGTACAAAAGGCTGTTGCTTAGAGATTTCCGCCCCTTTATTCACACCCAATGACCATCCACGGATATTATAATCATACTTGTGCACTAAAGGCTGTTGATCAGTACCCGTCGTTTTCTTGATCATCTCTCCCAGTTCATTGTACTCAAAAGATATGACCTCTTCCACTACGTCATCTTCGCCAGCATTATTTACTTTGGTCACCGTCTGTTTCGTTTCCAAAACACGTCCCATATGATCGTATTGGTTTTCCGTAAGCACAGAAATATCCTCCACACCAGAGTTGACATGATTAAGATATGTTTTAATCACTTCACCGGCAAAATTATATTGAGTAGTCAATACATCTTCACCTTCCAATGATTGGGTAATTGTCTGCACCACTCTGTACTTATCATCATAATAAGTCACCGTAGTTAAAAACTCGTCTTTTCCTAATACCCTTACTTTACTACCCGTAATTTGACCTTTGACTTTATCTGTGGCTGTAGGTAATAAAATACCATTATCGCTTGCTTCCTCAAAAATATTAGCTGGAAGTTCATTGAAACTTATACCATTCTTATCCCAAGAGTAATCATCATAATAAGTTACAGAAAGTACATCCTCTTCTGTAATGGTAAGGTTTGTTTGCATAGTATACCCAAACAATGCAGTTCCTCTAATTTCATAATTTGAAGCTTTTAATGTTTTATATTCTTCTATTAACGCTTCGTGATCCTTGTCTACTATTTGTTTTATACCATTGATAATTGGTCGGTTATGAATGTCATATTTTGTAAACATCCACTTATTATCCTTTCTTAATATGGTATCTTGAGTTAACACTAATCGATCTTGATTATCATATACCATGAATTCCCAACCCTTTGAAGGTAACTTCTTTTTAATTATTCTATTTTTCTCATCATACTTATATTGATAAACTAATCCATCTAATGCGGTAGAACCTTCATAAGTTTGTACAGAAAAACTTGAGGTTTCACTCGCTTTAAAATGAAAACCATCCCCTAATGTTAAAACCTTACCCTTTTTAACTAAATAGTTTTTGTTTTCATATGAGTTCTTCGTTTTATCTGTAAGAATGAGTTCTGTACCTTCAGGAACTTCTTCTTCTCCCTCACCTTCTTCATTTATAAAACTGTATTTGGGAGGAAAAACGAAAACTAAGTTGTTCAACTGATCATATCCATAATATGTATCCAAATTTTGATAATTGGGATTTACATCAAACTCAATTTCAACAGCTATTTTAGAAATAGGTGCAGGTGATGTTACTTTATAGATTATCGTTAATTGTGAATTAATTATCCAAAATTCATAGTCACCGAAATCACTCAAAAAGTATTCATCAACATTCATATAACTTGATAAATCTATTTTTTCACCTTCCGAAAGAATATGAGATATAAATGTACCATCAAATTTTATATTAAAAACATTTTCACTTTTAATTATCAGTCGACCACTACCGCCACCTGCTTTATCAATTAGAGAATAAAAGTCTAAGGGTACTGTTTGAAAATTATCCTCATTTAATTCTTTGTCTAGAAGAAGTCTCTGTCTTTTTAGGATTACATTGTCACGACTATTTTTAAACTCTATTGAGCGGCTACCATTTTCATCATCTATAATTGTTTTTGTCAATTCACCCGGATTATAATAACTTTCTTTTAATAAAAGGCCATCTTCTGAGAACTTATGAACATAATCATCACTACTGTTCAGTTTATTCTGTATCACATTTTTTTTATTTTCAGAATGCCAAGCTTCCCCTACACCAAGTTTACTTACTACTTCATTTAATGGAGACTTATCGAATTCCGTAATTGAAAAAGGTTTATGATCTTTTTTCTCATTTGAATAAAAAGTCAGTAGGTCTCCCGAAGATGGCAATCCATTTTCAAAATTTGTAATGGCATTTTCTTGATATTCTCCGCGAGTAGAATTACTTGAAGGATATGGTAGTAAATTGATGGCTTGAAGCCCTTTTTCATCATAAATATGATGTTGTATCATATCCTTTTCCGATGGTGTAGATTGAACAGATATGGTTTGCATAACTTTACCTAACCCTCCATAATAAGTAATTACATCATTAGAGTAATCTACATTACTTCCATCTTTTATTGTTCGCGTCGTTGATATTTCTCTATAGTTTCTTTCTACATTACTTTCAATGGTTTGAACTGCAGCTGTACTGTATTGATTAGACACTGGCATATTCACTTGAAACTGTCCAAGGTTAATCGAAAATATTTTATTAAAACCTGTTATAGTTCCATTACCCTCGATTGATATCCAATTATCGATTATAGTAATAAAATAATTTCCTTGATCAATATACCCTAATGGAATATTTGGTAAATTTTGACAACTTGATATTTCAAGAATTTTACCTGTTTTTAAGTTTGATGAAGTAAATTCAGCATTGAATGTAACCTCCAATAAATCATTATTCAAGGTTTTGACCTCTATTTCTCCATTTCCTTTAACAGGACTGTTTAATACTTTATCAAAAGACCAAATTTGATTACACTGTTGACTTTGAGCTAGTAGAACAACATTACTCAAGAGTAATGCTAATATAATTAAGTAAGTTTTCATGATTTATACGTATATAATAGCTAACTTTAATAATGATAATTAGTTAGTTTCTGCTACTGTAATTATTTTTTCAGTTTTAATAAAGTTATTATTGACTAAGTCAGTGATGTAACACTCAACCTCCAGTTCACCTCTATACTTGTAAGTCGTTTCAAAAAATGGAGAGTTCGTCTGATGTTGTTCTAGTATTAAATTTCCATTCTCTGCTTTGATCACCCAATTATAAGAGTAAATTCTACTACCCCCAATTATTCCAAAATTATAAAAGGTAACTTTTGCACCTAGAGTTTGCGTAGTTTCATTTATTACACCAATATCTAAACCACTCAAATTACTATAATTCAAGCCTTCATTAGGAGCAAGGTTATAATTTACAGTTTTCAAAGTAATATCATCGTTATTTTTAATTTCAATCAACCGTCCTAAATTATCGTATGAGTATGAAGTTGAAATATTATTAATATCAAATGATTTCTCTAATCCAATGCCAGGTAAATAAGTATAGGTCTCTAAATATATATCTGGAGATATATCTTCTCTCAATGAATTTAACTTACTCTCCAGATCACTGTTTGATGAAAAGTCACTGACGTTAGGTGCCTTTGATTTTAAGGTTTCGTAATCTATACCAATAGCTTTTGCAATAATATTGGTTCCATTATATCCCCATAAATAAGAGACATGTTGTTCATATTCCTTATGAAATTCGCATACATTTCCATATTCATCATACTCATCAATAAAAGTGGTATTTACTAAACTCTCATTAGGTCCATTCTCAGAATAATTTGGATATAAATCATCATCATCAACTGATATATTTGATTTATCATAGACTATATTAGAGTAACTGACAGTATTATTATTTATCAATGAAGTCTTTTTTAATAATATTCCCGTAGCTATTTTCTTTGTTAATAGAGTATTAGCATCTTCTCTTGACTCAGTAAGAAAACTAGAATTAAAGAAAATATTTTTTTCCTCTGATTTGTCAGAATGTGTAATTGTTGAAGATTTTAAAAAGGTATGGTTTATATCATAATCATGGATAGATGATAAATAGTCATAATAATCATAATCGATTGATGTAGTTAAAGTAACCGCACCATCATCATCATACTTCGTTGATATTTCTCTACTTAAAACATTATTCCCTGTCAAAATTGAATAAGCTGTTCCTGAATACACAATTGTTGAAAAACAATTTTCACTATTTTGTAATGGTGATTTAGATGTCACATTTGTACTTCTAACATATTTATTAGAATAATGTGTATATTCCTTTTCAGTCTTATATTTTATTTTTTTTGTATTATCATATCCTGATACTTCATATTCTTTCCCTCTTAACATACTTCTATCAGTTATCGGGTCATAAAAAGCAGACCTTGCATTAAGAAAAATACCAGGTACATCTAAAATTTGATCAAAGTTTTTATACTTATAGATTGTAAAACTTCCATCTTCAAGTTCTTCCACAACTTCAGAATATCCAATCTCAACACCAAAAGAATTTGAAAGAGGAACCATACTATTCACTGAAAATTTTCGGACATAATATTTCCATTCATTATTTAGGTCATAGTGTAAATAACTATCCCAATAATAATGAGGTTTTCTAGTTAGTATTCCTGATTCATTTTGTTCATTAAGTTGAAAGTTATTAACATAATGATACCTCTTTGATCTTACCTTAAAACCATCGTAGGTCTTTATTTCTTTAATTCTGACACCAGGGCCTATACCTGATTCACCTTCTAGATAGTCTCTATCATCTCCAACATATCTAGAATACCTATTAGGTTCGTAAATAAATTGCATCCAACCTCCAGTAGGGTAAATGATTGAATTTAAAAGTCCAACTTGTAAATATTTTGGATTAGGTTCCCTTTCAAAGTAATAATCTTTAAGGTTATTTTGATCTATCTCATATTCAGACCCATTGTAATATCCCCAATGATCAATTTTTTTTGAAAGATATTCTGGTAGTGCTCCTGATTGATCCTGACTAATATTATATTTAAAATGATAACTTTCCTTTTCAGAGTCAGTCTCATCCCCTTTTATATCTATTCCGCTTAAAAATAATCTTCTATTGTTGGGAAATCCATCATAGTTTAAAGAGATATCTTTAATCGTTGAGCTTAATATATTTTTAACTCTTATATTACTGACTTTATACCAACTGAGGTTATTAAAATAATTGTATTTAAAATCGATGGGGTATGTATCATCTTCAATACTATTATAGTCATTAGGAGTTTGAATAAAATATGCTGGACCTGCATTCGGAGAACCTATCGTCTTTTCAATTGAATTATATAACTCACTAAACATCTCTTCCTGAAATGCTTTTTGATTAGCAATACTATTTATAAACTCAATAGTTTCACCATTAAAAGTAGTTATACTTGTCAAGTAAGACGGTAAGATTAGATCCCCTCCAAAAGAACGATTTTCATTTGATAGACTATAATTACTAATACATGAATTTTTACATTTTTCAAAATTCCCAAATGGGCCACAATCATCTCCAGAATAAATTAATGAATAGTTAAAAAGGTTTGTTGTTCTATAAAACTCAGCAATAAACCTTTTCTTTTCATATTCAAATGAATATAAAACGTTCATATGAATATCCTCAACTTTTGTTAGTTTCCATGAATTTGCTACCCAATGACTAGCTGCATATTGTTGAAAGAATGGTATGCTATACTCGATTGCCTTATCATCTACTCCAAAAGTATATCTATTCCCCTTGTCATCAATCAATAAAAAACCAGCAATTGATTTTTGATATTCGCTTATATTATTTTGATGCTTAGGTATTTCAAAAACCATATCTAAAAGATCTGCCTCTGAGACGCTATTCATATCATGGACTCTTTGGCCATTTTTATCTAAGAGCTTAACAGTAATATTGCTTTCACTTGCTACTCTCCACTTTCCTTCATGGTCTAAAAGGAATTTACCACTCATACCCATAAAATTAAAAGAAAAGATATCAGGTTGATAATCGAAATCTTTATAAGATGATTTTTCATCAGCAAGGCTTTTCAACCCTTCAATATTTAGAAAAGTATTATCATTCAATCTATTGAAATTAAAGAAATAACCCACACTCCTATATGGAGTAGGAACACTTGCGTTTGTAGAATATGATTCATCAGGACTTCCTGATACAGACCGGATAATAGCACCACCTGCACCTATTAATGACCAGTTTTGCCCCACACTTCCTGGGTGCAAATTTACTTTAATACCAGATGTGTTATATGATAAGCCTATATTTAGAGGTACTCCCTTTATATTTTGATTATATAGTGGAATTGAAACATTTGCAGTTCCATTAAATAAAGACATTGGTACGTCTCCATATGTCCCCAAATCTCTTACATCTGGACTTTGTATATTTGACGGAAGACTTAATTCTTGACCATAAACAAACGAGATGGAAAGTATAATTGTTAATATTAAAATTAATATCTGTTTCATTGATATAATTAAAATTTACTCGTAAAAAATTTAGCTTTAGTATATTTTGATTGTAAAGAGTATAAGGTTCTTTATTCCTTATCGATCAACAGTTTCTTTAACATGTTTACTTCTTCTTTTATCTTTTTAAGTTCATTAATCTGTTTTTCCTGCTCAATAGTATG
>NZ_JTAM01000047.1 GCF_000812565.1 Flammeovirga sp. OC4
AGCCGTTAAAAATGATTTTGTTGTTTGAGAGCAGCGAGTTTAAAATCATTTAGGTGAGAGAAATGGAATTTAGCTTTTGACTTCTAAGCCTAGATTTTTTGCTTCGTTTTTCATCAATGGAAAAATGAAGAAGAAGGATGTTTGAAAGTAGATGCTATAATTGCTTGTAGAAAGGTCAATTGAAGGTTGACAATAATTTAGTTTACAATGTAGTTAAATCCAAAAAAATCAAAGGGTTCAAGTTATACACTGGCAGTGTGACTTGGACCCATATTTGTAAACAGCCTCCCTAAAAACTCTTTGAAATGAAACGACAACTCTTAATTACATTTATCTTCTTTCTTTTTGGAAATTTAGCCTTTGGTCAAAACACTTATCTCTTCGTTGGGTCCTATACCGACAGTAAAAAAACGGATGGTATTTATGTTTTTGACTTCAACTCAGAAACAGGAGCTTTAAAAGAAGTAGAACGAGAAGGCAACTTGATCAACCCTTCTTTCTTGTCTTTATCACCAAATGGCAAATATTTATATGCTTGTACTGATACAAGGTTGAAAACACATGGCTCTATCTCTGCATTTAGTATTGATAGTTTAACGGGTAAATTGACCTATATCAATAAGCAAACAACAGGAGGAAGAAACCCCGCTCATGTAACCGTAAGTCAAAATAATAAACATGTAGTAGTTTCCAATTATTCAGATCCCAGTGTCAGTTTTTTTAAAGTCAATGAAGATGGAAGTATTCAACCTATGGCTCAATTTTTTGCCTATGAAAAAGGAAGTGGAGTGCTACCAAGTAGACAAAAGGAAGCACATATGCATTCAAGTATATTCAGCCCTGATGAAAAATATGTTTTTTCACCTGATTTAGGGAGTGATAAGATAAGAGCCTTCCGTTATCACCCCAAAAAACAGTTACGACAGTCTGAAGCACATACTGTCAATACCGCACCCGGTGCAGGGCCAAGACATTTTACATTTCATTCCAATGGGGTTTATGGCTATAGCATTGATGAGTTGAGTGGGCAAGTTACTTTCTATACCTATAAAAAAGGGCATCTGGAATTTAGAAAATCGTATAATTCTTATGAGAAAGAACATAATAGTTATGCCTCAGCCGATATTCATATTTCACCTGATGGAAAATTCTTATACGCTTCCAATCGTAAAGCGGAAAATACTATTTCAATTTTTAAGATCAATACTCACAACGGAGAGCTTTCGTTGGTAGGACATCAATCTACATTAGGCAATATTCCAAGAAGTTTTGTCATAGATCCTACCGGGAGGTTTTTAATTGTGGCCAATAAAACTTCAAATAGTTTAGTGGTATTTAAAAGAGATACTGAAACAGGGTTACTGACTAAAATTGAAGAAATCAATGGAATATTGACGCCCTCAAGCTTGAAAATGAGAAGATATGCTCATTAAATTATATCTTTTCTTATGTCAAATAATGGCTAAAAAATTAGAGTATTATATCATAATTAGCATAATTATTCATTTGTCAAATATCATTTTGTGCAAATAATTCCCATAATGTGCATTTGTTGTAAAATGTACATTTATTTTATTTGTATTTATATAATCAAAGAGAATAATTAAGAAAAGAAAACAAACGAGTAAACACTAGTAATAAAAGTAGGTCTGGAATCTGACTGTAGAAGATAGTATTTCGCCTCACTTCAATTTTTTTAATTTGATAAAGCAACAATAAGTATGAGTCAGTATGTAATGGAAAATGAAGCGGAGGTCGTAGGCCAAAGCGTAGAAGATACAGGTGGAGGAGAGTTTGAAAGAGAACCCGTTCCTTCTTCCAAACTTAAAGGGTGGAAAAGCTTTTTAGGAATGTATGCCGGAGAGCATGCAGCAGGTACCGAGTTTATGATTGGACCTTTATTCCTTACCGCAGGTGTGAGTGCTTTTGACTTGATCGTAGGTTTACTATTAGGAAACCTTTTGGCGGTTTTATCATGGAGGTACTTGACTTCTGAAGTGGCGGTTAAAAACAGACTGACATTGTATTATCAGTTAGAAAAAATTGCTGGTAGAAAATTAGTGATTGGTTATAATTTAGCCAATGGTATTTTATTCTGCTTCTTAGCGGGGTCAATGATTACGGTGTCTGCAACTGCAGTAGGTATTCCATTTGATTTGGAGATGCCAAAACTGACCGATACAATGCCTAACAGTTCAATGTGGGTAGCGATTGTAGTCGTGATTGGCGTAGTAATTTCATTGATCGCCTCAAAAGGTTATGAAACGGTTTCAAAAGCGGCCAATTGGATGTCGCCAGTGATTGTATTAGCTTTCTTGGTTTCAGGGATTGTAGCGTTGGGTCAGTTGGGAGTAGGATCAGTGGATGAGTTTTGGGCAATTTGGGGAGATGGTGGAGAACCGTTTACAGGACAGACAAAATTCACCTTTTGGCATGTAGTGATTTGGTCATGGTTTGCGAATGGTGCTATGCATATAGGTATGTCAGATCTTTCAGTATTCCGTTTTGCAAAGTCAGCCAAAAGTGGTTGGGCAACGGCAGCAGGAATGTATGTAGGGCACTATATGGCTTGGATTGCAGCAGCACTTTTATATGCTGTTTATTTAAAATCACCAGAGGCGGCTACTTACTTAAACAACGGAGAAGCTCCTCCAGTAGCACCAGGACCATTAGCGTACAATGCAATCGGAGCACTAGGCATTATTGCGGTAGTATTAGCTGGGTGGACTACAGCCAACCCCACAATTTATAGAGCAGGTTTAGCATTTCAGGGTATAATGCCTAGGTTATCCACTTTTTGGGTAACGATCATAGCGGGTACAGTTGCCACTATTGCAGGACTTTTCCCAGCGTTTGCCATGAAGCTATTAGGTTTCGTAGCGTTATATGGTTTTATACTCTCACCATTTGGAGCCATTATCGTTTTCGAACATTTCTTTGCAGAAAAGTTAGGTATCACAAAAAATTACGCCGAGGTAGCAGGGATTAAATTCAATGCATCAGTCTTCTTAGCATGGTTGATTAGTTTTGGATTATTTTACTTCATCTCAGTGCAGTACGATGTATTTTTATCATTCGTTACACTGCCAGCATGGTTACTTTGTGGTATTCTATTCTTAGTATTTAGTAAATACACACAAAAGGTTTGAGTTAATTGAGAAACAGTACATAGAATAATTTAATATTTGAGATTACAAACACACGAGTAGACGATTTAAAAGGCATAAAAGGCAACTTCGCTTGAAGTTGTCTTTTAATTACTCTTTGTAATCGAAAGCAGACTTAGTTAACAAAAATACCCCCTCTTTATTATCAAATTTTAAACTAAATTTTTTAATGAAATGAAATACACCAGAAAAAAACTTTTTATACTCCTAACAACGAAAAGTATCTATCCGTTTGGGTAAATACTTTTAAATAAATTATATTGTGTTAACATTTATTTTTTAAGTCCTGTAAATCTTCGAATTGAATGTATATTACTTATAGATTTTTTTATTTTACTATACTCACTTTGACCTTACTAGCTGTCCGTTTCAACACATCTTATGGTCAACATCAGTTTAACTACTTTCGCCACATTTCCACATCAGAAGGCTTTGCTTTAAATTCTGTCAATTCTATTGATCAAGATGACAAAGGCTTTATTTGGTTTGGGACTAGAAACGGACTCATGAGATATGATGGAGTAAATTTAAAATTAATGCATCATGAAAATGAAGAGGTTAAAGGCCAAGGTATTAATGATATATATACTATTTACAAAGATAAAGGTGTAGGAATCTGGATCGGCTCAAAAAGGGGTTTAAGGGTTTACGATCAAATAAATGATTCATTGGCACGTTTACAATTACCTGACAAAATTATAAACCCTTCACGAAGAGTTTTTGATATATTGAAGGCCAACAAAGATGAATTTTTTCTAGCTACAGATGCAGGTGTTGTCGTTTATAATACAAAGACAGGTAAAATTGTAGGTAATAGATTAGAAAAAGATAATCCTACTTCATTAAGTTCAAAAAAAGTGACTTCATTGTATAAATCAGAAGACGGTACCATATGGGTAGGTACACATAATGGAGTAAACAAACTAGTAGTTAATAAAAAAGGGCGGTTAAAATTTAAAAGATACTTATACAAGAGGAAAAATGACATTCTTGTAAATGCTATTATCAATGATCATAATGGAAATGTTTGGTTAGGGACTTCTTATGGCCTTTTTGTGATGAGAAAGGGGCAGAAAAATTTTGAGCGTTTTGCAAAATTGACTGGCCAAAAGTTGACAAATAATGCAGTTCGTTGTCTTACAGTTGATCACAAAGGGAGAATTTGGGTAGGTACATATGATGGTTTAAATATCATTGATAAGGAGTTAAACGTTATTGCCAAAATAAATCATAGCCCACAAAATACTAGTGGATTAACAGGTAATAATATTCGTTCATTATTCACTGATAATAATGGGGGAGTATGGATTTCCACTTATTTTGGTGGAGTAAATTATTGGTCCGACCAGTTGATGGGTTTTGAGAAGTTTGATGAAAGACATGGTACTCAACTAGGATATAATGTTGTGAATGCTATCGTTGAAGGGGCAAACGAAAAAATTTACTTTGGTACCGAAGGTGGTGGACTGACCATTTATGACTCTAAAAACCAAATCTTTTCAAAGTTAGATGAATTAGAATACGGAAACCCTATTGGTGGTGTAAAAACCTTACTTAATGATGGAAATGATAAAGTTTGGTTAGGTACTTTTGATAAGGGACTAGTGCACTTAAACTTGAAAACTAAAAAATATAAAGAATTCAGACATAATGTAGCCGACCCTAATACTATTGCTTCTGATAAGATCCACTCTATGCAAAGAGCGATTGATGGAAGGTTTTGGGTTGGAACAATTAATCGAGGTTTAAACTTTTTTGATCCTCAAAAAAATACTTTCAAACTTTTTCATGCTCGTGATAAAAAACCTGCGATAAAGTATAATAATGTACGTTCGTTGCTAGTGAGCAAATCAGGAGATCTTTATGTGGGAACAGGCCTAGGGATATCAAAATTACCGGTTGAAAATTATTTAAAAGGTAATTTGGATTTTCATTTCTTTAAAATGGAAAACGGTGAAGAGGTAAAGTTTTACGTTAATGATATCATAGAAACAAAAGATGGAAAGGTTTGGGTAGGAGCACAAATATTAGGTGGACTTTTCTATTTGAAAGATGACAAAGTACTTTCAGTGAATTTGAAAGATGTTACATCCGTTTTTTCATTAGTAGAAGATCCCAATGATGGAAAGTTGTGGTTAAGTACAGAAAAGGGAATTGTCTCGTATGACCCTTTGACTGGTGAGCAGAAAACATTCAATAGTGATAACGGTGTTGCTAAAAATGAATTCAACAGAGGAGCAAGACTTAGAGCTTCAGATGGAAGAATCTATTTTGGAGGGGCTTCAGGAGTTACTTCTTTTCATCCTTCTTCATTAGGAAAGAAAAACACTTATGCTCCAAAAGTAGTATTAACGGATATCAATCTTTTAGGAAAGGAATTGTCTCCAGGTGATGCATCTGGAATTTTAGAGAAATCAATTGAATATACAGATGAAATAACGCTGGATTATGACCAACATATTTTCACACTTTCTTTTTCAATGCCGAATTATGTTTTTCCAGATAATAAGGAATATTCGTACCGTCTATTAGGGTTGGATGATGCATGGGTGAAAACGACAAACGACAATGTTTCTTATGCTATTCAGAAAGGAGGCGAATATATTTTTGAGGTAAAAGGATATAATAGTCATGGTATTGAAAGTAAGGAAGTTACAAGATTGAAAGTTAATATTAAAGATGCACCTTGGTTAACTACTTGGGCTTATACTTTTTATGCTTTGGTAGTGTTGGGTATTTTTGGTTTGATTACTTATTTCTTCAGGTCAAGAATTTTCTTGGAACATCAACTGGAAATGGAGACTCAAGCTTTGAGTCATCAGCAAGAAATACATCAGCAAAAGCTTCGTTTCTTTACCAATATCTCGCACGAATTTAGAACACCATTGACGCTAATATCAGGTCCATTAGAGAAATTAATAACTGATTATAAAGGTCCTAGTTCCGTTTACAAACAGCTACTAGTGATCAAGCAAAATACTGATCAATTATTCAAATTGATCAATGAGTTAATGGATTTTAGAAAACTGGAAAATAACCAAGTACAACTAAAAGCCGCAAAGGGTAATATTGTAAAGTTTATTAAAGAGATCTATCTTTCATTCTCTCAGCAGGCAAAAATCCGTTCTATAGATTATACTTTTACTTCAGAAGAGGAGGAAGTAAATGCCTATTACGATCGTGATCAATTGGAAAAAGTGTTGTACAATCTTATTTCAAATGCCTTTAAATATACTTCACCTAAAGGTGCAATCGGTATTGCGGTTGCCGTTCAAAATGAAAAGGTTACTATTGGAATTAAAGATAGTGGTATAGGCATTGAGGCTAATCATTTGGAAAAAATCTTTGATAGATTTTATATGGCATCACAAGACGGGAACCGAAAAAAGAAAAGAAATGGATCGGGAATTGGCTTAGCCATCGTAAAAGACATAGTAGATTTACATAGAGGTGAAATTAGAGTTGAAAGTGAAAAAGGTAAAGGAAGTCACTTTATCATCACGTTACAATTAGGTCATGAGCATCTCAACAGTGATGAAATCATCGAAAACTTTAAAGATAGTGAAGATATTTCTCAGTATTATGAATCTGAAGAATACTTAGAGGAAGTGAAAAATGCCACTATTGAGCTGGAAGAAGACGTAGAAAGTGAGGAAAAAGAGGCGACAATACTTGTGGTGGAAGATAATTCAGATATTAGTTCTTTCATTCATAATATTTTAGCTTCTAGGTACAAAGTACATGTGGCAGAAAATGGAGCTTTAGGTTTCCAGCAGGCACTCTCGATACAACCGGATTTAATCATAAGTGATGTAATGATGCCTGTCATGGATGGAATAGAAATGTGTTCGAAAATAAAATCGGATGATCGAACAAGTCATATTCCAGTGATGTTATTGACGGCAAGAACTTCTTTGATCTATAAAATCAATGCGTTAGAATCAGGTGCAGAAGATTATTTAAGTAAACCTTTTGAGGTGAAAGAATTGTTGTTGAAATGTAAAAACATGATCAACACGCATCATTCATTGAAAAAGAAATATGCTGATAATGGAGCTACAATGGATGTAGAAGAAGTGGTGGATTCAGTGGATCAAACGTTAATGAATAATGCAATTAAGATTATCAAAGATAACGTTGAAAATCAGTTCTTAAATATCAATTTCCTTTGTGAAGAATTGGGTATCAGTAGGTCGTTATTATTTACTAAGTTCAAAAATTGGACAGATCAAACGCCTAATGAGTACATATTGAATGTGAGAATGAAGAAAGCTGCCACATTGATAGAACAAGGAAAGGTCAATATCTCAGAAGTGGGGTATAAAGTTGGTTTTAAGAGTGCAAATTACTTCTCAAAATCATTCAAGAAACACTACGGAATGAGCCCTAAAGAATATGCCGCTAAGTTTAAAGAAAGTTTAGGCATAGAGGATTAATAGATTAGAGCAAATTACAGTTTCAAAATATACTTTCCTTCATCATCAGCCCATGACTTAAAGGGTTAGTGATGCTACATTGGTGAAGTCTTCGAAATGAATTAATTAGACAATGATCAAACCCTATTTTTCTTTCCATATGAAAGAAGGATAGGGTTCTTTTTGTCTTGATGAGAATACACTTTAGCGATGCATACAAGTTTTTTGGTGTTCAAGACTTTGTTATCAAAAATAACATGATAACATTTATTAAGATTCATATGTTTTGTGTATTTTTGCTAACAGTATGACAGATACAAATGCTATTGGTTATTTCTGGATTAATACTATAACTCAGCTATTAATGGCTTGATTCTTTCTTTAAGAAATTGTAACGTATATTAACTTTTGAGCAACGATCAGGAATAAATATTTTTTGAAATTTTAAATATTGAAATATGAAATGGAATATCACTTAAAAACAGAATTAAATGTATAAAATAGTCTATTAAAGGGGGTGAATAGTACGAATAAGACAATTTTACTTCTTTTAGAGATTATTTTTCATGGGATTTTATCGTACTTCAAATTGTCAAAACGAACGAATTTTTTCATTGAAGGATATTTTAATTGGTTTTGAAAATGTTAAAACAAATTCACTTGAATTATCCAAAGTTACCGGTAAATGAAATGGAAGGATTTATAAGTTGAAATGAACTTTTTTATTGCTCACTTTTTTTAAAACAATTTAAAATAGTATGAAATGGGAGACAATAAGCAATACTAAAGAACATGAAATGACAGGTATAATTACTTACCAAAAAACGATGACATACACTCAGCAATTTTAAATACTAATTAGGTGTATGCGACTATTATTTTTTTTGATCTTCAATTTAAGACAACACAAGATCTCATTAAACAGAGATTAGTTTTAGCGAACTAATACAAAATGTATAACCATGAAGAATAAAATTCTACAACGACTCATGTTTATGTCTGCATTTGTACTGTTGAGCAGTATCAATATGCTAGCACAAGAAACATTAACTGTATCTGGTATAGTGACATCAAGCGATGATGGACTGCCAATGCCAGGTGTAAACGTCCTTATTCAAGGTTCTAGAAATGGTACAATCACAAATATGGATGGTAAATACGTTATCAGTGCAGCGCCAAATGATGCATTAGTATTTTCATTCATCGGTTATAAAACTGAAACTGTTGCGATTGGCGGTAGAACAAATATTGACTTTCTAATGAGTCAAGACCTTGAACAGTTGGATGAGGTAGTAGTGATGGGTTATGGTCAACAAGAGACAAAGACTATATCTGGTTCAGTGGCTACAGTAAAATCTGACGATTTAAATCAAAACACTCCAACTTCGGCATTAGAAGGTATGCAAGGTAGACTTGCCGGTGTATCTATTACATCAAATGGCGGTCCAGGTTCAACTCCTGATATTAAGATTAGAGGTACATCTACACTGAATAGTGGTACAGGTCCTTTATATGTAGTAGATGGTCAGCAAATGGATGATATCGGCCATATTAACCCAGAGGATATTGCTACAATGAGTGTTTTGAAAGATGGTGCTTCTGCGGCTATCTATGGTTCAAAATCTGCGAATGGTGTAATTATCATTACAACAAAAGAAGGTAAGGCAGGTAATACAAAAGTAAACGTAAATTTTGTACAAGGTTTCAATCATCTAGCGTCAAAAATTCCTGTTTCTAATACAAGACAAGCAAGAATTTTTGCTCAGGCAAGAAGAGGTAGAGATTTTGCAGATTTACCTGCAGATTCATTGTCGACGTTGTATAACCAAGATTATGACTACCAAGAAATGATTTCAAGAGTTGGTACAAGACAGCAAGTTAACCTTTCTTTAAGTGGAGGTAGCGATGATGCTAAATTCTATTGGAATACTGGTTTTATGAATCAGGATGGTGTAATTGTCAATTCGTACCAGCAAAGATTGAACACTACATTAAACTTGAACTTTAAGGTAGGTAACTGGTTGAAATCGGGTGTAAGAGTTGTAGGTTCATATAATGAAAGCAATGGTCTAGCAACAGGTGCAGTATTTGGTCAAATCTCTACACACTACCCTTACCTTCCTGTACAAGATGCTGATGGTACATTTGTTCCTCAAACATCAAGTCAACAAAATATTTTGGCAGAAGCGTTGTTTACAGAGAAGAGAAGAAGAACCTACCGTGGACAAATGTTTACGTATGGTGAAATTCAATTCCTTCCATCTCTGACATTCAAATCTACTTTAGGTGTGAACTTGAATTTGAGAAGAAATAATGATTTCAACCCGACAATCGTACAGAAAGTGGGTCAAGCACCATCAGGTAATGAGGTTACTCAGTTAAACGTTAGTTTACAACAAGAAAACTTTATCACTTGGACGCAAAACTTTGGAAACCATCATATTACTGCAATGGCAGGTATGCAGGTCCAAACATGGAATAATGAGTATGCTAAGTTTGAGTCAAGAACATTTAATAACGATATCTTAAGTACGTTTAATAACGTGGAAGAATTAATATTAGGTCCTAAAAATACAAGAACAACGGCTACTGCTCATGCTTTAGTATCACAATACGGTCGTTTACAATATAACTTCAAAGAGAAATATTCATTGACAGCGACAGTGAGACGTGATGGTTCATCAAGATTTGGTAAGAATAACAAATACGGTGTTTTCCCAGGTGTATCAGTAGCATGGAGATTAGGAGATGAAACCTTCATGGAGCCATTAAAGCCAGTAGTGTCTAACTTGAAACTTCGTGCAGGTGTCTCTCAAAATGGTAACGAAAGAATTCCTGATTTTGAAAGTAAAACACTTTATTCTCCAGGATTCCTATACAATGGTCAAAATGGTATTTCGATTTCTCAATTGGGTAACCAAGACTTATTATGGGAAACAACACAACAAGCGTTCGTAGGTGCTGATTTTGGTTTCATGCAAGACAAAATTACAGTAAATGTAGATTACTATGAGAAAGTTACTTCAGATCTTCTATACAGTATTCCACTTCCTGCTGAAACAGGTTTTACAAGTATCAGAAGTAACATTGGTGAGATCAAAAACTCAGGTATTGAATTTAACATTTCTGCCAATATTATTAATAAGAAGAAGTTCAAATGGAGATCTTCATTTAACATTGCCACTAACGTAAATGAGGTAGTTAAATTAGCAGAGAAAGATGGTGAAATCATCCAAGGTGAATACATTATCCGTGAAGGTGGTGCAATTGGTGATTTCTATGGATTCACTGCCAACGGAGTATTCCAATATGATGAGTCCAATGCATTTGACCCTGATGGAAATCAGTTAACGCCAATTTTTGATGAAAATGGAAACTTCTCAAACTACGAATTGAATGGACAAGAGTATTCGGGTGAAATCAATCAGTTAAAATACAATAACAATGTATTGAAAGGTGGTGATGTACACTGGAAAGATCACAATGGTGACTTTAAAATTACTGCAGATGATGACCGTACTGTACTCGGTAATGGATTTGCAGACTTCTATGGTGGTTTCTTCAACGAATTCAAATATAAAGGTATCACATTATCGATCTTATTTGACTACAATTTCGGAAACGATATCTACAAGAGATATGACCAAGTTAGAAACCAACGTATGGTAGGTACAGTGGTTCCAGGTCCAGAGCGTATCGAGAATGCATGGTTTGAGCAAGGTGATGTTGCAAAGTATCCAACTTTACAATCGAGTCGTGCTAAAGTGAATAATATTCCAGGCATCAACTCTTATTGGATTAGCCAAGCGGACTTCATCAAATTACGTTCAGTACGTATCGATTATAGATTACCTAAGAAATTGATGGATAGAGTCGGATTCATTTCAAACTTATCTTTCAATGCTTCAGCGCTGAACTTATTCACTTGGACCAACTTTGATGGTTACAATCCAGAATTAGGTACAAACGGAAATGCTTTAAAACCAGGTTTAGACAACTTGAGATACCCATTATCTCGTGAGTACATCATTGGTGTGAAAGCTAATTTTTAATCTTTGTTAGGAAATTTAAAGAAATAAGAAAAATGAAAATATTAGGTAATTTTCGATGGGGAGCCTCATTGTTGATCCCGATTTTTTTACTAGGTAGTTGTGATAGCCTATTGGATGTAGAGCCTGAAAGTCAGATTAGTGAAGCACTATTTTGGAAGACAGATAAAGATGTCAATTCTGGTGTAGCTGCAATTTATGATGCTGCTCAGAAAGCTTACGGTAAGAAATATTTTATTTGGGGAGAGTTAAGATCAGATAACTTCCAGCCGATCCCAAGTGGTAATAACGATGCTGGTTTACAGTTGATGACCAACGGTCTTACGGACCAAAATGAAGACGTAAGTGGTTGGACAAATATCTATAATATGATATTGAAAGCTAATATTGCGATCAATGCAATTAAGGCTAACGATATTTCTGGAGATATTGATAACTATTTAGGTCAAGCACACGCATTAAGAGCATTTGCTTACTTTGACCTAGTAAGAGCGTATGGTGATGTACCGCTTTACTTGGAGCAAATCACGGGAGTGAATGATAATATTTTCCGTGAAAAAACTTCAGGAGAGCAAATTATGCAAGAGGTGATTATTCCTGATATGTTAGAAGCAGAAAGGTTAATTACCACACAAAAAGACAAAGCAACTTTCTCAAAAGCAGCGGTATACTGTTTACAAGCAGAAATTTACATGTACCTGGGTGAGAACCAAAAAGCAAAAGATTGTTTGGATAAATTAGAGGCGTTTAATGATTACAGCTTAACATCTGAACCATTGGAATTCCATGCATTATTTAGAAATGAGTTGCCAAGTGCTGAAGTTCCAGAAGATTTACAGGAAAATGGTCCTGAATTAATTTTCTCTATCGTTTACAATATCGATGAAGATTTGAATCAAGCGGGTATTTATGGTATTTTCTGGCCTGGTACTCCAACTTATGGTATTTCTGCTCTACTTGAGGAAAAATGGTTAAGTACGTTCCCTTCAGATTCTGCTGAATTTGTAACAAAATACCCTGATTTTACGGTAGTCAACAAAGATGAAGAAGGTAATTTAATGTATGGCGATTATCAACGATTTGGTCAACTTATTGAAGAAGCAAAAATCCCTGGTGAAAGAAGATACGCAAAGTATAATACAACAAACTATCCTACAAGAGATGACGATACGGATATTGTAGTATACAGATATGGAGGAATGTTATTATTGAAAGCTGAGGCTGAAGCAAAGTTAGGAAATTCTCAGGCAGCAGTAGATTTGGTAAACCGTATCAGAGCAGCACGTCAATTACCACAAATCAATATAGCAGACTATCCAACTCAAGAAGCAGTGCTTAATGTAGTGTTGGATGAACGTCAGTTTGAATTGTTTGCTGAAGGTGAAAGATGGCACGACTTAAGAAGAAATAACAAGGCAGTGGAAGTTTTAGGACCTATCAACGGACAGACTGAAGATAAACTTTTGTTCCCGATTTTCTTCGAACACTTAGTAGAAAATCCTAACCTAACACAAACAGAAGGTTACTAAACACTATTGGCTTGATCTAAATTACTTTAGTTAGGTTTAAAAAATAGGGAGTGATCCTAATAAAGTCACTCCCATTGCTAAATCTATTTTTTGAATAAGCCATATATTTTACTTTAAGACTTAAAATTTGATAGAAATGAAAGGTTTTATAAATAAATTAAAGAATATCTTATTACTGGGCGTAGTAGTATTGTCTGCTGCTAGTTGTGATTTAGCCCTACAAAGAGAATGGGAATATGTCAAAGAGCCAGTTGGTAACCAACCTACAGGTTTGACAGCAATGGAGTGGCTTACGATGATCAATACGGACACCACTTATAATGAAACAGATGGAACTCCACAATTTGAATATTTGACTGAAGCGATTGAATTAACAGGTATGTCAGATGTTTATGGTGATGTAAATTCGGAAAAAACATTTTTTATATTAACCAACCAAGCCATGAAAGTATTGATCAAAGACGCAACGGGGTCAGATCAAACACCTTTGGCAGATATGGATGTTGAAGTATTGAAAAGAGCATTACAGTACCATATTGTGACAGTGAAATTGGGTCAAAATGATATCCCGAAAAACGATTTCCATTTTTACTATGAGACACTTTTAGAAGGTGAGGATGGAGAAATCGAAATCGCAAAAAGACTTTTCAGTCAAAAAATGAGAATTAACTCTGATATTCCACGTCCAAGTCTTCCAGCAATTAAGACGAAGATGCCATCTACTCGTAAAGGTGTGGAAGTGTTCGCACACAACTATATCTTCACTAACGGAATTGGTCATCAGTTAAATTCATACGTAAGAAAAGCTCCTTTCTGGAGTAATGACTAAGCTTTTATAGTGTAAGTTACTTTTGACTAAAAAAGTAGCAAACCATTTTAAATATAGCTAGAGAGGCAGACAGAAATGTCTGCCTTTTCTATTTTCTTTAAGAGTAAAGGTACAGGGTGTTTCGTAGACCCATAATTTAAATTATTGAGCACAGTATTTTATCCTGTTTCTTTTGTCCTAGTATTTACGAACCACATCTCTTAATTCTTTCCTCTTAACTCCTACTCATTCCTCAAAATTTCAATTACAACAATGAAAAATAGTTATTTAATAGCGTTATTCGTTATGCTTATTGGGTGTAGTCCCAAAATGCAGCAACAGCATTTGCCTATCGAATTCAAATCCTTGAAATGTAATTCCATCAGTCAACCGATGGGTTTAGATACACCTTACCCTGCTTTTTCATGGGAGGTGGAAGCTTCCGGTTATAACAAAAAGCAATCGGCCTATCAGCTAATAGTGGCCAGTTCTTTAGAAAAATTAAATGAAGAAAAGGCTGATATTTGGAATGATGGTAAAATACAAACGGATCAAACTTCTTATATTCAATACAACGGCAAAAAACTAAAACCCTTCCAAACGTATTATTGGAAAGTGAAAATATGGGATGAAAATGGAGTCGCTTCTGATTGGTCATCTGCGACATCCTTCGAAATGGGATTGATGAGTGAGCAGAATTGGGGTGATTCAAAATGGTTAACCGTAAAAGACAATCGAAAATCAGAGCACCGATTCAGACCTTATAAAACTGGAAGAATGAAAAAACCATTATCGGTAACGAGTCAGCCAGCTGGATATTTCAGAAATGAAATTGAAACTCCAAAAGAAATCCAAAGTGCCAGAGCTTATGTTTGCGGATTGGGGTATTATGAATTGTATTTGAATGGAAATAAAGTAGGAAATCATGTTTTAGATCCTGCTCCATCTAATTATGATAAGCAGGCGTATTATGTTGCTTATGATGTTACGGAACAATTGAAAAAGGGAAAAAATGCAATTGGAGCCATTGTAGGTAATGGTTTTTATGGTCAAAATATTTCGTGGAAACGCGATCCTGAATCAGAAAGAGATTTGTCGTATGGAATGCCCGCTTTTCGTTTGTTGGTAAATGTCACTTATAAAGATAAAACCACCTCAACTTATTATTCTGATGAAAGTTGGAAGGCTACAACAGGACCTATCGTTTTTGATAATATTTATGGTGGGGAAACCTATGATGCAAGGTATGAAATAGAAGGATGGAATAAGCAAGGTTTTAATGATGCAGATTGGGCTTCAGTAAATATTGAACAGCCTAAAGTGGGTAAAATTAATGCACAATTAATGCCTCCAATCCGAGTTTTAAAAGAGTTAGAGGCTCAAAAGATTTTCAAGGCTCCAAATGGTGATTGGATTGTGGATTTTGGGCAAAATATAGCTGGTTGGATTAAAATTAATATTTCAGAAGAAGAAGGTAAACTCATAGATATAATTACAACAGAAGCCTTAACCCAAGATGGAAAAGATGTATATCCGGGTTCAACAGGAGGTGGTGCCAATGGGATGAAGCAAAATTACAAATACATCAGTAACGGCAAAGAAAATCAAGAATGGGCTCCTAAATTTTCATACCATGGTTTTCGATATGCTAAAATCAGCGGTTTGAAAAATAAGCCGGAAATTGGAACAATTAAAGCGGAATTAGTAGCGACTGATATTGAGGAGAAAGGTAGTTTTACATGTTCTGATACCCTATTGAATAAGATGCACGACATCAGTAAATGGACCATTGTTGATAATATTCATGGTATTCCAGAAGATTGTCCGCATAGAGAAAAATGTGGTTGGCTAGGTGATGCTCATGCTTTTTGTGAATACGCTTTGTACAATTATGAAATGGATGAATTTTATAAAAAATACATGGTCGATATCCGCACGCAGATGAAAACCGTGAAAGGACACAACAATCCTGAAGAGACATTCAAAGCCCCTACAATGATTGCCCCCGGAAAGCGTACTTCAACGATCGCGAAATTGGATTGGGGTGTGGCTACGATTTATTTGCCTTGGTATAATTATTTGTATTACGGTGATTCTTCTATCGTAAAAGAGTATTATGAAGATATGAAAGGCTTGACCAACTATTATCTTTCATTCAAAAATGAAAAAGGCATTATTGATAATGGAATGGGGGATTGGTGTCCGCCGAATTGGGATAGAAAAAGAAATCCAAAAGCTATGGAATGCGACCCAGTGATTTCAGCCAATGCTTATTTCTATGATATTTTAGGCATTATGAACAAGTTTGCCACTTTGGTTGATGATCAAAAGTACGCGACTCAACTTCAAAAAGAACAAGAAGAATTACAAAAGGCCTTCAGTCAAGAATATATGCAAGATAAGGCGGGGCATAAATGGTACGGAAGTCAAACCGCTACCGTGATGGCCTTGCAATTTGGTATGGTTTCCGAAGAACATATTACTTCAGTTTTAGATGGTTTAGAATACAATATTGAGGTTGAAAAAGGAGGACATCATTCCACTGGTATTCATGGCAATCGCTATATTTATTCCGTTTTGAGTAAATACAACAAAGCCAATTTAGCCTATAAAATCCTTACCATTCCCACTTTCCCAAGCCAAACTTATGTGATGAACTACGGTTTTACCACTTGGCCAGAACGTCAGTTTGAATGGGAGACAATGCCAGGATTATCCAATTCCTTAAACCACCCAATGCACAGTGGATTTTCCGCCTACTTTTTTGAAGGCATCGGCGGTCTAAAACCTACTTTTGAACAAGCCGGTTACAAGACATTTACCGTAGATCCTACTTTCCCTGATCAAATCACATACGCCAACGTAAGTGTACCCACTCGTTATGGTGCAGTGACAAACAATTGGAAAATGGAAGGAGGAGCTCTTCATATGGAATTAAAAGTACCGTTCAATACTACCGCTGAAATCATTCTTTCTCCAGAAGAAAAAGAAAGCTTGAGCGTATATAAAAATGGAAATAATCAATTACTCAATCCTGTTTTTAAGGAAGGTAATTTGATGTTGGGTTCCGGAAATTATGTAGTCAAATACAACAAAGATTCGGATACGGCTTTATAGTATTTGAGTGTTTCGTACACCATAGTTAAAACTATGGGCAGGTGATACAGTAACCTTATCAAGACTAAAGTCTTGAAGGTTTATAACGAAGGCAACATTTTGGTGTTGGTGGAGTCAGTATCACTTGCCCATAACTTTAGCTATGGTGTACGTTTTTTTCCTATTTTACCTCATCTATTCAGAGAAGATATGTGCTAAAAACAATTATTCTTCCCCCATTCACCTCTCCAATAATACCAAAAACAAGAAGAATAATTTCTACACTATTTTACCTTTAGTTTGGATTATTTTACAGTTGTAAAGTGCTGATTTACTGTTATAATTGTGATAGGTCAAAACTGTCGAAAAGACAATTATTACTTGACAAGAAGAGAGAAACAAAGGCGACATTTTTTAATGACATTGATATGATAAATTTTTTAAGAAAGATTACGGTATTAGTTCTATGTGTGGGACTAGCGAGTAGTTTTACAACTACAGACAAACAACCAATCGTCGAAGTATACAAGCAACCAACAGCGAGCATTGAAAGTCGTGTGGAAGACTTATTGAAAAAAATGACGCTGGAAGAGAAAGTGGCTCAGATGAGAATGTTCCATGCCAATAAAGGTGTGAAATTCAAAGATGGAAAATTAGACCTTTCAGAGGTAGTACAAAAAAAATTAAAGTTAGGTATTGGCGGTATTAAGAATCCTGGTGAGCACAATACTCCTGAGGAAGCAGCTGAACTTAATAATCAATTACAAAAATATATCATTAAAAATAGTCGCTTGGGAATTCCAGGTTTCTTTGTGACAGAATCTTATAATGGTGTGGATGCAGAAGGGAGTACAAGTTTTGGACGTCCGATTAATATGTCCGCAACATTCAACAGAGAATTGGTGAAGAGAGTATATGATGCAGTGGGAAAAGAGGCACGTATGAGAGGATTGCACCTGACACACTCACCGGAAGCGGATATTGTAAGAGATCCAAGATTTGGTAGAATGAGTGAGGCATTTAGTGAAGATACTTACTTGACAACGCAGATGATCATTAGCGCAGTCAATGGTTTGCAAGGTGATTATGAGGGGTTGAAAGGTACACATATTGGAGCGGTGACGAAACACTTTGCAGGTTATGCTCAATTAGCAGGCGGTACTAACTTTGCATCCATTGAAATTTCACCACGTACTTTGATTGATGAAATTTTCCCTCCATTTGAAGCGGCAGTGAAAGAGGCAAACACTTTAGGAATTATGGCATCCCATGGTGATATCAACGGTGTTGCAAGTCACGCCAATCCTTGGTTATTGACAGAAGTATTACGTGATCAGTGGAATTTTGAAGGGTATGTAGTTTCTGATGCCAATGATATTGGAAGATTACATTACTTTATGAAAGTGGCAGAAACACCAGATGATGCGGCTTTATTAGGATTATTAGCAGGTGTGGATTTGGATCTTTATGCTGAGGATGCTTATGCTTTATTGCCTAAAATGGCAAAAGAAAATCCTGAATTGATGCAGTACATCGACCGTTCAGCGGCAAGAGTATTACGTACTAAATTCATTTTGGGATTGTTTGAAGATCCTTACATTAAAGTAAAGAAAGTTAATGATGTAGTGAGAACAGAAGAGCACTTGGAGTTAGCAAGAGAGGCGGATAGAGAATCTATCGTTTTATTAAAGAACAACGGCGTTTTACCATTAGATCAAAATAAGAAATTAAAATTAGCCTTAGTAGGACCAGTATTGGATGAAACAGTAGAAGAGCAGTTTGCAGCGATTGTTGGTGAGAATGTATCAATGGTTTCTGAAAAAGGATTTGATATTACAAATGGAAGAAGAGGCGTTCCAGAATTGACAGAAGAGAAAATCCAGAGAGAAGGAATCAATAAAATAGTAGCGACGGCAAAAGAGGCAGATGTAATTGTTGCAGTAGTGGGTGGTGATGAGTTCACTTCCAAAGAAGGTTTCTTTACCAATGCATTTGGTGATAGAGATAGCATCGATCCTGCAGGTTTGCAAGATGAACTGATTTTAGAATTGAAGAAGTTAGGGAAGCCAGTCATCATTGTATTAAAGCACAGAAGAACATTGTCGGTCAATACATTTGCCAAAGAAGCAGATGCGATGTTGGACTGCTGGGATTTAAGTGAAGAAGGAAATTATGCCATTGCAGAGGTTATGTTTGGTTTGGTCAACCCATCAGGGAAATTGCCAGTGACAGTGCCTACTTCTATCGGTCAGATTCCATTCCACTACAGCCAAAAAGAAATCAACTATAAGAAAGGGTACTTGTTTGCGGAGAACTCTCCATTGTATGATTTCGGATACGGATTGAGTTACACGCAATTTGAATATTCAGATATTTCTCTTTCATCTACTGAAATGACGGAAGATTCGAATATCACAGCGAGCATCACTTTGACCAACAAAGGAGACCGTAAAGGGAAGGAAACAGTACAACTTTATTTGAAGGATTTGATTGGTGAGGTTGTAAGACCAATGCAAGAATTGAAAGGGTTTGAGAAAGTGGAGTTGGCGCCAGGTGAAAGTAAGAAGATCTCTTTTGAAATCACTCCAGATATGTTGGAATACACAGGTTTAGAAATGAAGAAAATCCTTGGATACGGTGATTTCGAATTAAGAATCGGAAGTTCAAGTGCGGACTTCAAAGCAGTGAATTTCAAATTGAAATCAGGGAAGTTATAATACAGCGTGAAATGAAAACGAAAATAGTACATATAGTATTTGGTTTGTGTATTTGGATGGGGATCTTCCCCGTCCATGCACAGTCATTACAACACCCAGCAATTTGGACCACTCCTGCAGACAAACCTTCAGTGTTGGCCAAAGTAGAAAACTATGCTTGGGCAAGCAGAATTATTGAGAAGGCAAAAACAGCGATTGATTCAAAAGTGGAGACACATATTGATAATCCTGATGCCATCTTAAATACCATTCCGGCATTAGCGGCAAACGATCACTTATCTGAATCACAAGCATCATCCGCAAATTCAGCACACTCAAAGGTGTTGAACTATGCATCTTATGCCGCCTTGGTTTATTATATCACAGGTGAAGAAAAATACGCTCATTTCTCTGCTGATATTTTATGGTATTACATTGAAAAAATTGCTCCTAAAACACCTGAAACAACAGCAATGAGTGGTAGTCATTTTTATGACCCTCGATGCGGTTATGCACAATTTGCCATTGCGTATGATTTCATGGTGAATTATTTAAAAGAAAGCAATACAAAAGTATATCAACAATCTTCAGGAAGTAAAATCGCTTTTGATAATACGAAAGCGCAAAAGGCCATTTACAACTTGGCCATGAATGCTTTGAATGAGCATGGAGGTGCTGATACAAAATACGGCAAGGAAGTAAGTAATCACCCTATTCTGAGAGCGCCAGGCGTGTTGTTTAGCATTTTGAACGTAGAAGATGATGCAGAAAGAGAACGTATGTTTGATGTATTCTGGAGAGTAGGTACAAAACAGCAGAACTCTTTTACAAAATCCATCTTGCCAATGTTTGGCGAACAGGGAATTTGGCCTGAGGCAGTGAGTTACGGTTTTATGCAGAATGTGACTTTGGTGCTTAATATTGTAGACCGAATGAAACCGGAATTAAATGTGATGGATGATTATATGCGAATTCTGGACGGTAACTTTATTTTTGATAACCTCAGAATGCCGAACAGACGCTTTGTAAGATATGGAGATTCACACCGTGATATTGATAAAACCGGAGAACTGTACAGATACACCATGAATTTAGCCAAAAGAAGAGGCTACGATGAATACGTTCAGCAAGCAACAGTGGCGTTACGTCAAGGGTATGATACTGAAGGAGGTTATGATCCTCAAGTACCAATCACCGTTTTTGGAAATTATAAAGCCTTTGATCAACTGTTCTGGGGATTTGATATTCCAACAGAGATCGAGGGGGAAATTGATTTTGAAAAACCTACTGTAGTGATCAAACACGCAGGTGTGGCACTTCAAAGAAATTATGTAGAAGTAGATAACGAAGACTACGGTTTGTGTGGCATCATTGGTGGAGCACATTACGTTCACTCTCATTGTACAGGCATCACCATGGAACTGTATGGGGCAGGTTATATTATGGCCGCTAATGCAGGTTTACCAAAAACATTAGCCGAAAGAAAAGAACCAGAACATGAGGTGTATTTCTGGAGACATGCCGGTAATAATACCATGATTGTCAACGGCGAAACACATGGTGTTCAACCGGGATCATGGAATACGGATTCTTATTTATGGATGAATACAACGGTGAATGAATCAGCAGAACCAAAACATTTGGAAGACCCTATTCACCCTCACTTCAGTTTTGCCACTCAGTATTTAGATGACAAAATCAATAATGACGAGCAAAAAAGAACGTTAAGTACAATCCGTACAAGTGAGACGACCGCTTACTATTTCGACATGTTCCGTTCTCGTTCAAAAGGAGAAAATAATTTCCACGATTACATCTATCATAACCTTGGTGATGCAACGAATGTGATGGATAGTAACGGAGCCTCATTGAGTGTAAAAGCAACAGATCGCTACCAAAATGATATTGGAGATTTACAACAGTCTCCAGGCTGGCGTTTCTTCGAAGATACTAAAGTAACAGACCCTGTAAGCGAAGCCGTTCAAGTACGTTTTGATTTAGAAGAGACCAACACTTATATGAATATGTTTGCACCGGCAGGCGTAGAGCGTGAATATACAAAAGCACTAGGTCCGGCCACGCGTGAAGCTAAAGGAGGTTATATCAACAAGAAAACGCAGATCATGGCCATCCGTCAGCAAGGCGAAGCATGGGACAAACCGTATGTGCATATTTTTGAACCGAGCAAATCAACTAATACAAGTGTGAAATCAGTAGAGCATTTGTATGACGGTGAAGTAATTGTAGGGGCGAAAGTAAAGAGTCAGATTGGAAATAAAGTAGTCGTAGATTACATTTTATGTCAAGAAGATGCAAGCAGTACGGTGACTATCCAAGACTTAGATATCGCATTTAATGGCCACTTTGGTATTGTAAGATACGAGGAAAATGTAACGGAAGCTTCAGTAACGCTTTACATCGGTGACGGTACAAGTTTATCATACGGAGCGCATTCATTACAAGCGGATGCCTCTAACAAAGGTCAGAAAGTAATTGCTGTTGAAGTAGATGAAAAACGTGGCTTAGGATTCAATAACTTAATCAACAATCAAGAATTCCCTAAAAACAGTAATGTAGACGTGGAAGCAATTGTGGGTTCTGATTATACAGAAGTGACTTTATTTGTAGATGATAAAAATGTAGGAACGCTAACGCAAGCACCTTGGGTTTGGTCTTCAGTTCCTGAATTGACTAACTTGACAGCCGTAAATTATGCCATCAAAATAGAGGCAAAAGATGCTCAAGGTATGATTGAGTCAAGAAGTCTGACAATTTTGACACCAGAACAATGGGCTTACACGGATGATAATATGCCACATCCTGTACCAGGAAGAATTGAATTTGAGCATTACGACCATGGCGGAATTGACATCGCTTATTGGGATAAAGTAAATCAAAATTCATCTTCATTCCGCCCTGATGAAATGGTAGATATTAATTCATCAGGTACGGTAGTGAGAGATATAAAAAGTGGAGAGTGGCTTGAATTTACAATTGACGTACAAGAGTCAGGAAACTATGATTTAGAAGTCAATCACCAAACACGAAAAAGTCCAGAGTTCAAACAGTTAACCGTTTCATTCCCTGATGAAGGCATTACGTTTATTTCAGAAAAAGTTTTGACGAATACAGGATCTTCTACATTTGAGACAGAAAAAGTAGGGAATTTCTACATGGAGAAAGGAGAGCACGTTTTACGTATGAACTTTTTGAACTTCGGTTTTGATGTAGATTACTTTGTCTTGACTAAAACATCAGAAAGTTTTAAAGTGACCTTCAATGACGGTGAAAATACGTATGTAAAATATACTCAGGAAGACGGTACATGTGAGCTACCTTCTAACCCTTATCACCCACAAAAAACATTTGTAGAGTGGGAAACTTCAGAAGGAGTTGTATTTGATGAAAATACAGTAGTGACAGAAGATATGGTGGTAAATGCAGTTTGGGAAACCAAAGTATTTACACTGGACGTCATAGCAGAAAATGGAGCAGTAGCGATCTCTCCAGAAGAAGAAAATTATGATCCTAATACAGAATTGCAATTAACAGCAACGGCGGAAGAAGGGTATCAATTTGTAGGTTGGTCAGGTGATTACGAAGGAACGGAGAATCCGATCACGGTTACAATGGTGAAGAACTTGAATATTACAGCCAGATTTGAAGTGATAACGAACGTTGAAACTTTTGATCTGAACGCAAAAGTATATCCTAATCCATCTCACAACGGCATCATCAATATTACGATTCCAACGACAGAAAAAGCCACTTACAAAGTGTATTCTATCAATGGTACTCTTGTTAAAGAAGGTAGTTTTATTCAAAAAACAACTTTAATGATGAAGGATGCGAACAGTGGAATTTATCTTCTTGAGGTGCAAACTTCCAAAGGAATGGAAAGAGTGAAACTTATAATACAATAAACAAACTGATTTGTGATGAATAGATTGATCTCAAAATATATAATAGCAGTCACGTTGTCCTTGGTGTTTACAAGCACCTTCGGACAACGTGTAGAAACTCGGTTGAATGCCGATTGGAAATTTATTTTAGATGAAGATGAAAAAGCATTTTCACAAAAAGAATTTGACGATCAGGCTTGGAAAACCATCAACGTACCACACGATTGGTCTTTCAACAAAGGCGTAAGAGATGGTGGAGACCAAAAGCAAGGCGGAGGTTATCATGATGGTGGAATTGGTTGGTACAGAAAAACAATCAACGTCAAGAAGGCTAGCCTTTCCAATGTGCATTACATCAATTTTGATGGAGTGTACATGAACAGTGAAGTATGGGTCAATGGAAATCACCTTGGAAAACGTCCTTATGGGTATATTAGTTTTCGTTATGAAATATCGAAATATTTGGTAGAAGGTGAAAATACCATTGCTGTCAGAGTTGATAACAGCTTAGAGCCGTCGGCACGTTGGTATCACCCTTGTGGTATCTATGCATCTGTTACTTTGATAGCGGTAAACCCTACGCATATTTCACCTAATGGCATATTTATTACTACACCTAAAATCTCAGAGAAAAAAGGCGTTGTAAATGCCGAGGTTGCATTATCCTCAATGGGAAAACTGCCTAAAAAATCAATTCTAAAAACAACAGTTTATTCAGCTCAAGGAAAGGTTTTGGCCACAGCAGAACAAAACGTTCAAGAGGTCGCAAAAGCCTTTAATTTAGAAATGAAGGTAGAAGACCCTCAGCTTTGGAGCCCAGAAACGCCACAATTGTATGTATTGAAGACGCAGGTGCTTTCAGGAAAAAAAGTCATCGATGAGGTAGCCACCAACTTTGGTTTCCGTACTGTAAAATGGGACAAAACAACAGGTTTTTGGTTGAACGGAGAAAATGTAAAGCTCAAAGGGGTTTGTGAGCACTGGGAAGGTGGCCCTGTTGGGGGAGCATGGACCAAACCCATGTTGAGATGGAAATTGCAATTGCTGAAAGATATGGGCATCAATGCCATCCGTCCTTCACACAACCCAACACCTCCAATGTTCTATGACATTTGTGATGAAATTGGACTATTGGTCATGGATGAAATCTTTGATGGATGGCATAAAAAAGCACCGGAAGATTATGGCAAGCAGGCCTTTGATGAATGGTGGCAACGTGACATTAAAGAATGGATTACAAGAGACCGCAATCACCCAAGTATCTTTGTGTACAGTTTAGGAAATGAAACACATAGTGATATCGCACCGGAATTAGTGAAGTTCAGTAGAAGTATTGATCCCACAAGATTGTATACATCAGGAGCAGGAAACAGTGAAGATATGGACATCATTGGTGTAAATGGAGGTTCTGAAAACAAGACCTTTATTGAAAATAGACGCTTTGATAAACCTTTTATTTCTACCGAGGCACCACACACTTGGCAAACGAGAGGATATTACAGAACACATACATGGTGGAGAGACAATGAACTTCCTGGTACGTATGAATTACCGAATTTAACGGAGAAAGAAATCTTCTTCTATGAAGGTTTAGATCCTAAAAAATGGAAGAACAGAAAGCAACGTTTTAACTCCTCTTACGACAATGCCACAGTCCGTATTTCAGCGCGTAAAAGCTGGGAACAAGTACGTGACAATCCATGGATAAGTGGTCATTTCCGTTGGACAGGATTCGATTATTACGGAGAAGCAGGCTTGGTACACGGTGGTTTACCTTTCAACTTATTTATGGGTGGAGCCTTGGATGTAGCCGGTTTCAAAAAAGACCTTTTCTATTTCTATCAAAGCCAATGGACCAATGAAACAATGGTACATATTTTACCACATTGGACACACTCACGCATGAAAAAAGGGACTGAAATTCCAGTTTGGGTATATTCTAATGCAGATGAAGTGGAGCTGTTTTTCAATGGAAAATCATTAGGAAAAGAAAAGCCGGGTACGGTTTGGGATGAGATGCAATGCGATTGGATGGTCCCTTACCAAGAAGGAACACTAGAGGCCGTAGCGTATGTAAACGGTAAAGAAGTGAAAAGAACTTCAGTAAGTACAAGTGCTGAACCTTCTCAATTGAAAACGGAAGCAACACATCTAAAAGCAGAAGACGGTTATGCTGACAGTTATATTATCACTTCAGAAAGCGTGGACAGCCACGGAAATCTTTATCCTTATGGAGAAAATCAAATCTACTATCATGTGATTGGAGATCTTCAAAAAGTATCCATGGAAAATGGTGATCCTATTGATCCGACGAGCCGTACAAAATCAGATTTTAGAAAGCTATTTTTTGGTAAAAATAGAATGTTCCTTCAAGCCAATAACAAGGCCACTTCAGGAGCAATTGTAACAGCTTCCATCTTAGGAGACAAAGCATTATATATTTCAAATAAAATCTCGATTGATACAGACCATATTCCAGTAATTGGTAAAGTGGAAGCAATGGATTTGAAGGTGAAATATACAACAGACGGCACTGATCCTCTAGCAAGTGGTCAAGACTATAAAGGAGCATTTGAAGTAGAAGACGGAACGACTGTAAAGGCCGTTGTATTGCATAATGATAAAGTTTTACTGAGCATGAGCGAAACTTTTGGAAAGGATGAAGGTCTTTTCTGGGGCGATGAACACTCAGCAGATATGTGGATCGGTAGAGGTATCAATCTAGGAGCAGAGGAAGCCGTTTTAGAAGGAAAAGCAACAGTCAGTAAAGAGGCTCGCCGTTTTAAAGGATCAGGTTTTGTGAAGTTTGATGATGAAGAAGGAGCAATCACTTGGTACAAAGAAAACGACGGTGAAGCAGGCGATTTCAGCATCCGTTTCCGCTATATGCACAACAATAAAAATCAACTTCACCCTATGAAATTATATGTGAATGGGGTGTACATCAAAACTTTCGAATTTAAACCAACAGGAGGTTGGGAAAAGGATTGGAAATTCGTGAACACCATTGTGAATTTCACCGAAGGTGCCAACGCCATCAAACTCCAAACTACAGGGCAAGGTGGACCTTTTGTGGATGAATTGTTTGTGGATTAATAGGAAGGTTTAACTAGAGGGAAGAAGGAAGAGAAAATGGTTCTTGATGTGGTTCACCGGACCACTTTACGGTCCACAACAAGAACCATTTTTTCTTCTCTCATCATTCTTCCCTCTTCCCTCTTTTACCTAGGGTTCAAAATATTGCACTTTATAAAATGATCGATTCAAGTTCTCAAACATAAACTTGGTTCGCTCACAATGAAATGAAAAAATAGAGAAAAGGTCAATTGAAATGAAAGCCTTTTCTAAAGCGCTCTCAAGCGTTAGCAAACATAATTATTACTTAAAATAACATGAAAAGACAATTAACTATTTTAGGGGCGTTCCCCTGTTCGAGGCAGTGTGTCTCGGCACTTTCACTATGTCTACTCTGGCTTTTTAACCTTCCAAGCACATCGGCACAAGTGACGATGGAAATTCAAGAAAAAGTATCAGAACAAGTGATGTTTTTTGATGGCGTAAAAGTGCCAACAAGCCATAGTGCCAACTCTACAACAGGCTATGATTATGTCTATGGAAATGCCCTAACTCCACACGGAGATTGCATCAAAACTTACAAGCATTTTGTGTTTATGACATGGTACCGTGGCGGTAAAGAAGACCGACATGTGATGCTGACACGTTATAACATGAAGACAGGTGTTTCTAAAACCATTGAGTTCCCTCACCAACATACAGGTTACAACGGAAAGTGGTGGATTGGTGAAACGCACAACACCATTTCAGTAGGTATTTGCCCAAAAGACAGCACAGTGCATATGCTGTATGATTTGCATAGAAATGGAAATATTACAAAAGACAATATTGGAACAGAAGACTACCTAAGGTATTCATTTACAGAAACAGGTGGAGCAACGGTTCCAGATGAAGAGTTTACATTGGATCGTTTTGTGAACTCAGAAAAAGGACATTACAAGCATCTTTCTTTTAAAGGAATTGACAATGTAACAGTGACTAAATTACTTACTTACCCTGCTTTTTTTACTAACGATGAAGGCGATCTGTTTATGAAAAACCGATTTGGCTATTCAGAAAACGGTCGCTTTCTTTTTGCAAGATATGATGGTGAGGAATGGCACGGTTACACGGATTTCAACAGATCAGGTGCTTCTAATTACGATTCAGAATACAATTGGGGTCTTTATGGAGATATCAAGTATGTGAATGGTAAAATCAGAATTGGTTTCCAAAGAAGATTAAATAATAGAAATGACAAATACCAATATCAAAACGGTATCTATTATGCTTATTCGGATGATCCGAACGGGATAAATGATTGGAAGGATCATAATGGAAATGGTTTTGCTAGACCGCTCTCCAACTCTGATTTAATCAAAGTAGCAGAGCCTGGTGATTGGGTGGAAACGACAAAGAAAGACCAAGTGTATATTGTAAGTGGTTTCGATTGGACGGTGACTGAAAAAGGAGATGTGCATTTTGTAAGTCAGGTAAAAGACAAAGAAAATAACGTCACTAAAAAGTTACATACTTTCAAGAAAGAAGGAGAGACAGAGTTTACCACTGTAGAATATTCGGCGGGTAGCTCATTGTACACAAGTGGAGACGATGTCTATGTGATTGGCTTAATCAACAGTCGTGTGAATATCGCAAGAACGAAAGGTGGTACAAGCGAATTTGAAACGATCTATCAGCATGATAGAGGACCTGTTTTTGATAAGGGAGTCGCTTATGTTGAGGATGGAAAGTTATACTATTATTTGAAACAAAAGGGAGGTACAGGCGATCAACGTACTACTTATCTTCAAGTATTTGATTTAGGCGTTTCTTCTATTGATGTAGGAATCACTTCACCACTTGAAGGTACAACACAACTTACTGGCGAGGCAATGACAATAACAGCCGAAGCAACGTCGGAAGATGGTATTGAAAAAGTAGAATTTAAAGCCAACGGAACTCTAATTCAAACAGCTACAACAGCTCCTTACACAGTAGATTGGACACCCGATACAGCAGGTGAATATACACTTGAAGCTGTAGCTTATGATACACAAGGACAACACACAACATCATCAGAAGTGACAATTACTGTTGCAGATGCAAGAAGTGTGGTAGGTTTTAAAAACCTTTCGGATAAAATGGAAGTACCCACAGGCAGTGACCTTGATGTAGAAGCACTGATTGGTACAGATTATACAGAAGTGTCGTTATTCATCAATGACCAAAATATAGGTACACTTACGGAAGCACCTTTTGTTTGGTCTTCAGCGAGTATTCCAGCATTATCCAACTTAACGGAGTGGGAATATACTTTAAAACTTGTAGCAAAAGGCGGACAAGGAGAGGAGACTGAACATAGCATTATGATCACGACTCCAAAACCGGAACAATGGCCTTTTACAGAAGACAATAAGCCTCATACCATCCCTGGAAAAGTAGAATTTGAACATTATGATAATGGCGGTTTTGATATTGCCTATTGGGATAAAGTAAATCAAAATTCCTCTTCTTTCCGTCCAGATGAAATGGTAGATATCAGTTCTGATGGTACAAAAGTCCGTGATATCAAAACAGGTGAGTGGCTAGAATATACCATCAATATTCTTGAAACAGGAGATTACGAACTGTTTGTCAACCATGAAAGCAGAAGGGATGTGAACCTAGCCCAACTGAACGTTTCATTTCCCGATGAGGACATTTCATTTATTGAAAATAGAGTACTGACTTATACAGGAAGCGGTACATGGATCACAGAAAACTTGGGAACTTTCAGAATGGAAGCAGGTGTACACGTCTTACGTTTTCACTTTTTACAATATGGTTTTGATGTAGATTTCTTTGAGTTGAAAAAAGTAGGGGGATTATCACCAACGTATGAAGTGACATTTATTAATGGAGATGAAAGGACAGTGGTCACTACGAACCTAGATGGTACATGTGATTTACCAGAAGAGCCAGTAAATGAAGATGAAAATCTTGTATTTCATGGATGGTTGACAGACGAAAATGAAATATTTGATGAAAATACCATTGTTACAGAGGATATGGAGGTACGTGCAGCTTGGGAAAATAAGTATAAAATAAGCATTCTGGTGACAGAAGGACATGGTAAAGTGGAGATTGGTACTGGTGAAAATAATGAGACGTTATTAACAGCGATTCCTAGTGAAGGGTACAGATTTGTCTCTTGGTCAGGTGATCATGAAGGAACAGATAATCCAACCACTGTAGCAAGAGGTAGTGACCTTACTATTAGAGCAAATTTTGAATTGGTATCTACAGTCACTTCCATTACTCCTGAACAAAGTACAGCCAAAGTTTATCCTAACCCTTCAGAGGGTATTCTGAATATAGAATTACCATCAGTTGAAGAAGCGAATTACAAGCTGTCTACTATTACAGGTCAGTTGATTTCAAATGGAGCCTTTGTCCATAAAATCACATTAGAATTACCAACTGAAAACAACCGTATTTATATCCTTGAAATCATCACAAAACAAGGTGTAGAAACGAAAAAGATAATGATTAAGTAGTGCTTTTGTTAACAGCCTTCGCCTGCTATAAAAAAGTGGGCAAGGCATCGTTTTCAACATTTCAGCGACACTAATAAAAGCTACATTTTTTCTACTGAAGTATACTACGTGCTTCTGCCTTTATTACTTATACAATTAATATAAATCTTTAAGCAACATGAAAACACAATTAACAATTTCAGGGTTGAACACCTTTACAAGAAATGGTCTGTTACTTTTTGCTCTATTCTTAATAGGATTAGTTCAAAATGCAGCAGCACAAGAAAATACGATTGTGGCTGAAGTAACAGCACCGCTCACGGGTACGACACATATTGTGAACACTCCAATTACACTTACTGTTGACGCCTCTTCAGATGCTGGAGTAGATAGAGTCAACTTTAAGATTGACGGACAACAAATCAAATCAGACGGCAGCGAACCTTGGACACATTCTTGGACACCAGAAGAGCCTGGTACTTATGAGATTACTGCTACAATTGTCGATTTTGATGTAAAAAGATTAACTACTGAGCCGGTTACAATCACAGTTGTAGAAGCGACTTCTTTGGAGCAATTACCATTTACAGAGGATAATACTCCTCACTCAATTCCAGGAAGAATTGAATTTGAGCATTATGATATTGGAGGCCTAAATGTGGCTTATTGGGATAAAGTAAACCAAAATTCATCAGAATTCAGACCAGATGAAATGGTGGACATCAGCACTGACGGTA
Source organism: Flammeovirga sp. OC4 (assembly GCF_000812565.1). GTDB lineage: Bacteria > Bacteroidota > Bacteroidia > Cytophagales > Flammeovirgaceae > Flammeovirga. The sequence goes on from NZ_JTAM01000047.1 coordinate 30,969, forward strand.
CAAAAGTACGTGATATTAAAACGGGTGAATGGTTAGAATATACAATCAACGTGGAGGAAACAGCAGATTACGAATTATATATCCGTCACGAAAGTAGAAGAGATGTTAACTTACCACAAGTAACAGTTTCATTCTTTGATGAGGAAATTACTTTTATTGAAGACAAAATACTCACGTTTACAGGAAGTGGTAATTGGTTAACTGAGAATATCGGTACTGTAAACATGGCGGCAGGTGAGCATGTATTACGTTTTCATTTCTTACAATTTGGTTTTGATGTAGATTATTTTGTTTTAAGAAAAGTTGGAGCTACTTATGATGTGACATTCAACGATGGTGAAACAACGACAACAGTAACATCAAAAGCAGATGGAACAGTGGATTTACCAGAGGTACCAACTCGTGCAGAAGAGGAATTTAAATATTGGGTAACGGCTTCAGGAGCAAAATTTGATGAAATGTCAATTGTCCCTGCCGATATGGAAGTGACTGCAGTATGGGGAACGAAAACATTTACACTTAGCGTTACAGCAGAGAATGGAACAGTAGCGGTAGGACCTGAGGAGCAAGAAAAATACGATATTAATACAGAACTTTCATTGACTGCAACTGCAGCTGAAGGATATGAGTTTACTGCTTGGTCAGGGGATTATGAAGGTTCTGACAACCCATTGACGGTGACAGTTACAAAAGACCTTTCAATTACAGCAATCTTCACAAGTTTGACACCTACATTTGAAGTGACGTTTAATGACGGTACAACGACAACCGTAAAAACATCAAAACCTGATGGAACTGTAGATTTACCAGAGGCACCAACTCACATTGAAAAAATCTTCCAGCATTGGGAAACTGCTTCAGGTGCCATCTTTGACGAAACAACTGTAGTGACCGAAAATATGGAGGTAAACGCAGTATGGGAAATGAAAACGTTTAATGTCAATATTACTTCTGAAAACGGATCAGTAGTGGTTGGACCAAGTGCAGACGTTTATGAAATCAATACTGAAATTACATTAACGGCAACTCCAGCAGAAGGTTATACATTTGAATCATGGTCAGGAGATTACACTGGTACAGATAACCCTGCGACGGTAACAGTAACTTCGGATATGAATATCACTGCCAACTACAAAATGAATGCAGTGACGTCAATTGATCCTATCCAAGTAGTTTCAAAAGTATATCCTAACCCTTCGAACGGTAGCATCACAATAGAACTTCCTACAGCTGAAAATGCAGCTTACAAAGTATATACAACGGTAGGAGGATTAGTGGCAGAAGGTACATTCCAAAAAGCTACTAAAATTGATTTATCAGGTAATACACCAGGTGTTTATGTTCTTGAAGTAAGTACCAAAAAAGGAGTTGAGACCAAAAAGCTACTAATCAAATAACGACTATTATTCTAAGCCTTATTACATTGTAAACTAAATTTTCGTTAATTATAGTATTCAGAAATCAGGAGATTTCTGATGATCTGAAGGACACAAATGACGCTAACGCTTAACATTCGCGCCAGTGAGCTTTCTACCATTTTAGTTTGGTAGTATTCTCCCCGGCCTTGAAGGGAAAAGCGTTAAGAATTTCATGGAATGTACCGTTAAAAATGATTTTCTTGTTTGAGCTTTAGCGAGTTTAAAATCATTTAGGCGAGAGGAATGAAATTTAGCTTTTGACTTCTAAGCCTAGATTTTTTGCTTCGTTTTTCATCAATGGAAAAATGAAGAAGAAGGAAGCTTGAAAGTAGATCCTATAATTGTTTGTAGAAAGGTGTCAATTGAAAGTTGACGATAATTTAGTTTACAATGTTCTTACCTTCCTTTTTAAGAGGGTAAGGCTTTTTTTGAAGTGATGATTATTCCATTATAAGTACCTGTTCAAAATTATCTATAGCTTAAATGCATTTGAATTAAACTCATGTTTCGTTAAAATTTTTCGTCTTAGCTATGGCTAGGACTGTAAATTTTGCCTTACCTGAGATCAATTCATTCTACATTTATAGACTATATTTAATTATGATCAGCTACTTAGCTAAAGCAACATTTCTCAATGACGATGAAATGAATGCTTTCGAATTATTACTTATAGATTGAAATCTTTGAGCAACATGAAAAAACAACTAACAATTTCGGGAATGAATTCCCTCTTAAGCAACTTTCTCTTATTTTCTGCTTTTTTTCTAATTGGAATGACGCAGAATGTGCTAGCAGAAGAGAACACTATCGTCGCTGAAATAACGGCACCAGAAGGAGGTTCCACATATATTGTGAATACAGCGATTACCCTCACAGCCGATGCCTCCTCTGATGCAGGAGTAGAAAGAGTAAATTTTAAAGTAGACGGACAACAAGTAAAGTCGGATGCCAGTGAACCATGGTCACATTCATGGACTCCCACCGAACCCGGTACATACGTTATTACTGCCACAGTGGTAGATAATGATAATAAGAGGCTTACTACAGAAGGCGTAACAATTACAGTCGTTGAAGCTTCTGTCATAGAACAATTGGCGTATACAGAGGATAACACTCCCCATCAAATTCCTGGTAGAATTGAATTTGAACATTATGATCTCGGAGGTATAAATGTGGCCTATTGGGATAAAGTGAATCAAAATGCTTCTGATTTTAGACCAGACGAAATGGTAGATATCAGTTCTGATGGTACAAAAGTACGTGACATTAAAACCGGAGAATGGCTGGAATATACAATCAATATCCCCGAGACCGCAGAATATGAATTGTATGTCAATCATCAAGTGAGAAGAACGGGGGACTTAAAGCAATTGACCGTCTCTTTTCCAGATGAAGACATCACTTTTGTAGAAGAGAAAGTATTACAATATACAGGTAGTTCCACTTTTATCACTGAAAAAGTAGGAACGTATACTATGGAAGCAGGCGAGCATGTATTACGTTTCTACTTCTTTCAATTTGGTATCGATGTAGATTATTTTGAACTGAAAAAAGTAAACACTAGTTTCCAAGTGACTTTTGATGATGGGACCAATACATCAACACAAGACACAAACGAAAACGGAACAGTTGATTTACCCGAAACCCCAATACATGCAGAGAAAATTTTTAAGCATTGGACAACAGCTTCAGGTGACGTTTTTGATGAAAATACAATCGTAACAGAAGATATGACCGTGACAGCGGTTTGGGAAACGAAAACATTTGAGGTAAACATCACTGCTGAAAATGGTACAGTTACCGTTAGCCCTGATCAAGCAACATATGATATCAATACGGAAGTGACATTAACAGCTACTGCTGCTGAAGGCTATGAATTTACATCATGGACGGGAGGTTATGAAGGAACGGACAATCCTACTACGATTACAGTAGTAGAGACATTAGACATCACTGCTCACTTTACGATGATCACCTATGATGTCACTTTTGATGATGGCGATAACACTACGATCAAAACAACAAAAGCCGATGGTACAGTGGATTTACCAGAAGTACCCACAAGGGCAGAAGAAGATTTTAAACATTGGTTAACAGCTTCAGGTGACGTTTTTGATGAAAATACTATTGTGACAGAGGACATGACCGTGACGGCGGTTTGGGAGACCAAGCAATTTGGTATTACAATTACTTCAGCTAATGGGTCTGTTGCCGTTAGTCCTGATCAAGAAATGTATGACATCAATACAGAAGTAACCTTATCAGCAACCGCAAACGAAAACTTTTTATTTACATCATGGTCGGGTGATTATGAAGGAACAGAAAATCCTGCCACTGTTACTGTCACAAATGATCTATCAATTACCGCAAATTACGTTCAGGTGTTCAGCGTTACGTTTGATGATGGAGAAAATACAATTGTAAAAACAACTGCAGCCGATGGAACAGTAGAGTTACCGGAAATACCAACACATGCAGAGCAAATCTTCCAGTATTGGTCTACCGCTTCTGGAGCTATGTTTGATGAAAACAGTGTGGTGACTGAAGATATGACCGTGACAGCAGTTTGGGAAATGAAGACATTTAGTATTACAGTGACTTCAGACAATGGAACAGTAACGGCTAATCCTCAACAAGAAACTTATGAAATCAATACTGAAGTAGTTTTAACAGCTACAGCAGATGATCAGTATGAATTTTCAGCATGGTCTGGCGATTATGAAGGTACCGAGAATCCAATTACTGTTACAGTAACAAAAGATTTAAATATTGTTGCTACTTATATTCCAACAGTAGAAGTTTATCAAGTTACTTTTAATGATGGAGAAAATACAGTGGTGAAAACTACAGCCGTAGATGGTACGGTAGAGTTGCCAGAAACACCTTTGCATGCGGAGAAAATCTTCCAGTATTGGTCCACAGCTTCGGGAGCAATGTTTGATGAAAATACTATTGTAACAGAAGACATGACAGTAATGGCCGTATGGGAAACAAAAACTTTTGCGGTAAATATTATAGCAGAAAATGGAGCAGTTAGCATAAGCCCTGATCAAGAATTATATGAAATTAATACAGAAATTACTCTAACAGCTACTCCAGCAGAAGGTTATGCGTTTACCTCATGGTCAGGTGATATTGAGGGCACTGAAAACCCTTCAACGGTAACCGTTTCGGAAGCAATGGACATCACTGCAAACTTTACAATGATCACTTATGACGTTACTTTTGATGACGGTACAATGACCACTGTAAAAACGACCAATGCAGGAGGTACAGTAGAACTGCCAGAAGTACCAGTTCACGCTGAGAAAATCTTCCAATATTGGTCTACCGCTTCGGGAGCAATGTTTGATGAAAATACTATTGTAACGGAAGATTTGACGGTAACAGCAGTATGGGAAGCGAAAACATTTGAAGTCAACATCACTGCTGAAAATGGAACAGTGGACGTAAGCCCTGATCAAGAATTGTATGAAATTAATGCAGAAATTACTCTAACAGCTACTCCAGCAGAAGGTTTTGAATTTACCTCATGGTCAGGTGATTTAGAAGGAATGGAGAATCCTGCTGTGATTACAGTTTCAGAAGCATTGAATATTACAGCAAACTTTACGATGATCACTTATGACGTTACTTTTGATGACGGTACAATGACCACTGTAAAAACGGCCAGTGCAGGAGGTACTGTAGAATTACCAGATGTGCCAACTCACATTGAAAAAATCTTCAAGCATTGGGAGACCTTGGAGGGAGCAATTTTTGATGAAAATACAATTGTTAATTCAAATATGTCAGTTAATGCCGTATGGGAAATCAAAACTTTTGGAATTGAAGTGGAGGCAGAAAATGGTGCAGTAACTGTTGGGCCTGAAGCTGATATTTACGAAATCAATTCAGAAGTACTTTTAACTGCAATTCCTGAAGAAGGTTATGAATTTGAATCATGGTCAGGTGATTATATAGGAACAGAAAATCCGGTTTCAATTATTGTAACGGATGATTTGCAAATTACCGCCAACTTTAAAATGAAAACGATCACTTCAGTCCAAACTGTAAAAGTTTCATCAAAAGTGTATCCAAATCCCACCAACGGTATGCTACATGTAGAGCTTCCAACCGTTGAGAATGCAGAGTATAGGGTATACTCTATGATAGGCGAAGTAATTGCTGAAGGTGAATTCGTTCATCAGACAACAATAGATTTAACATCTCAATCACCAAGTGTTTACGTCATAGAAGTGCGTACACATCAAGGTGTTGATACAAAGAAAATTATTTTTGAATAATTGGTGATACATAGCGATTGGTTGTACCTAAGGGATATCGACCAATCGCTTTTTTTACAGAAATCTCTGTAGGGGCGTTTGAGTAAAACGTCTACACAAACCACAATAAACATAAATATAGAAATCAGGAGATTTCTTATGATCAGTAGGACACGAATGACGCTGTCGCTTAACATTCGCACCAGTGGTTCTACTTCTCAATATAGCGCAAGAGTTAAGCGATAGCGACTCTTGTGTTTTAAAGATCTTTAGAAGTCTCTGACTTCTAGTAAAAATACTTTCTTATTTATTTCAGGTACTAAATACCAGATAAATGAAAACAACAATAAAATATGCCTCAATTTTATACTTCCTATTATCACTATGTCTGATCGCATGTGATAGTAAAAAGGAAAATAATGTTCTTCTTTTTGATGATTATGAACTAGCCCAACAAAAAGAGCTTATCAAACAAAATCATCCCAAAGCAATAGAAGACTATCAAGAATTGATGGAAAAAGCGGATGCTCTATTAAAGAGTAGATCTTTTTCAGTGACCAATAAAAAAGGAACTCCACCAAGTGGGAGTAAACATGATTACATGACGATAGCACCTTATTGGTGGAAAAATCCATCGACTGAAAATGGATTACCTTATATCAGAAAAGACGGAGAAATTAACCCAGATACAAGAAACGATTTTACAGATTTCAATGAATTACAGTCTTTTTTCAACGCTGTAATTACACTTAGAGATGCCTATTATTTTACAACTAATAAAAACTATTCCGATAAAGCCATTAAACTCATTCAGACTTGGTTCATAGATGAACAAACAAGGATGAATCCCAACATGAATTTTGCTCAAAGTATTCCCGGTAAATACGATGGAAGGTGTTTTGGGATAATAGAGTTTGAAAAAATTATTGAGGTGCTCGATTGCTTACAGTTGTTCAAGGATCATAATATATTAAAACCAAGCTTGGAAGAAGAGATGAATGCTTGGTTGTCTGCATATATTAATTGGTTACAGAACAGCACCCTAGGAATAGAGGAATTGGAAAGAAAGAATAATCATGGTACGCTATATGATGTTCAATTATTAAGTATTCTAACTTATTTAGGGGAGACCGACAAGGTGAAAGAGCACCTTAATACTATCACTAAAGCAAGGATTTTTGACCAAATTGAAACAGATGGAAGTCAGCCTAGAGAACTAGCAAGAACGAAATCATTTAACTACTCAGTAATGAACTTACACGGTTTTCTTCAGTTGGCAATCATCGGTAAGAAAGCGGGTGTTGATGTTTGGGGCATGGAAAGTGAAGATGGGAGGAGTATAAAAAAAGGATACCTCTACATGTTACCTTACTTGAAGAATGAAAAACCTTGGGAATACAAACAAATAAAAGACACTAAAAAGCCATTTCAAAAGATTCTAAAAGACTTGAAATATGCTCAAATGGTTTTTGAGGAGAATGATTTTGAAGAGACAATACATAAAATAGAAAGCCAAGAAAAATTGGCACTATTGAATTAACAGCCAAAATGAAATGAAACAACTAACACTATTATTTTTAATCCTAGCAAATGTACTCTTCAGTTGTAAGTCGAAGACCATAGAAGAGCAGATTGAAGATGATGTAGTTCTGGAAAACGAACAACCAAAGGAAGAGGATAAGAAGGAAGAAATTCCTGATGTGCCCAAACCTGATAACTATCCTTTCGAGATAGAAGGGGCGATCAGTGCTGTTCTGAAAGTGGATGAAGGAAGTAAAGTACCCTTCAAAAACCAATTATTAGGCTACAACATTGAAGGTTTTAAGAGTACTGTAGAAAAGGATTTTATCCGAAAATTCAATCCTGTCAGTATCCGTTTCCCAAGCGGATTGTGGTCCAACTTCTACCAATGGCAAACGGATGGTTATCAAAATGATAGCTGGGACAACAAGTCCCATGAAGGAGGCTTGGAGATTTATGTCGAAAAAATTAAAGGGCATATCAATGAAATTGCCTTTTTAAATGAAGAGAAAAAAGCAAAGTATGGGCAGGGTTTCAACATGATGTGGACGTACTCAATGAATTTTGATGATGCAGAAAGTTGTGTAGCAAGAGCCGAGAAAGATAAAGGCCTGGGTTTTGAAGTCAAAGATATAGAGTTGGGTAATGAGCATTTCTGGAAATCTCAACGCTCTAATCAAACCAAAACAGAACATGATTTTTATGAAAGAGCATCCTCAGTAGCAGAAGCATTACACCAACGTTTTCCAGAAGTGAGAGTATCGATTCCCATAAGTTGGAGAAGAAATCATGAAGCTTATAATAAAGTAATCATCGGGGATAAAAACTATTACGATGCTATTTCTCTCCATCGATATATGGGAGAAGACCCAGACGTAGCAGAGGAAAGTAATACAGCTTACAGTGCCTTATTGACTTCAAGAGTGGTTTTGGATACTGATGTGAAGTGGGTGAGAAGTGTAGCGGGAGAAAAACCAATTTGGATGAGTGAATGGGGAGTGAGTGCCAATGATAATGTAGAAGTGAACTCTGGCGCCTGCCTTGGAATGGCAGATGTGTACCTCTATATGACAGAAAATCAAGAGGTATTTGACAGAGCCAATTGGTTTATTTTTAACAAGAAAACCAACCCAATGGTAGTGGTTAATGAGAGAAGAAAGCCTATATATCCCTTACAAAAAAGAGGTTATTTATCGGTGTATGAGATCATGCATGAAGCCTTTATAAATGCTGAAGTAATAAAATCTACAATCACTTCTACCAGACTTACCGATACGATGAATGCCGTAAACGCTGTCCTAGTTGAAAAAGGAGGGCAGAAAATAGTGGTGGCAGTCAATCTATCTTATAAACCAGCAAATTTCATTATTCAGTCAGGAGATACAGTTTATAACGGCACATTCAAACATGAAGCATTAGTCTTTGATGAATTAGGACCTGTTGTCAATATAGGTATTGATGATAACCCTAAAAAATTGATCAAGGATGGAACAGGAGTGATAACATTGCCTGAGCTGTCTGTTAGTGTGATAAGGTTAGGAAATGAGTTATAGGTTGAAAGACAAGAGAAAAGACATTTAGACTATTTTTAAAGACTATTGTTTCGGTGTTCAGGTCTATTTTTATAAGTGTATTAAGTACATCGAAAACTTAGTTTACTTATTACCATTTAACTGAGCATATAAAATGATGAATAAAAAAAATATTTTAGCGGTTTTAACCCTATTATTGTTTGGTGCATGTCAATCAGGCAATAAACCATTAGAGCAAAACGAAACCCCAAAAAAGCCAAATGTATTATTTATAGCCGTTGACGATTTAAACACTTGGCTGGGTTGTTTGGATAAGTTTTCGAACACCAAAACACCTAATATAGACCGATTAGCCAATAGCGGTGTGCTATTTACAAATGCACACTGTCAAGCCCCTTTATGTGGGCCTTCACGAGCATCAGTGATGACAGGTTTAAGACCTTCCACAACGGGTATATATGGCATGACAGAAGATAACAATGTGAGATGGAAAGGTAATGATGCGACAAAAGATATTACTTTTCTTCCAGAGTATTTTCGTGAGAATGGTTATTACACTATGGGGATTGGGAAGCTATTTCATAAACATGCACCAGATAATGTTTTTCATGAATCAGGCGGAAGGTACAAAGGATTTGGTCCTTACCCTAAAGAGCGTTTTGTTTGGGATGGTGTGGGAACTTCAGACCGAAAAAGATATGGCAAAACAAGTACAGACTGGGGAGCGTTTCCTGAAGCGGATTCATTGATGCCTGATCATGAATCGGTCAATTGGGTTAATGAAAGATTGAATCGTAAATATGATCAACCGTTCTTCCTTGCACTTGGTATCTTACGTCCTCACGTACCACTTTATGTTCCTCAAAAGTGGTTTGATTTACATCCGCTAGATAGTATAGAAGTTACACCTTATCAACCTGATGACTTAGAGGATGTACCCCCTATAGCATTAAAAATTAATGACCTACCCATGATGCCCACTACTGAATGGGCCAAAGAAAGTGGCGAATGGAAAAAAATCATCCAAGCTTATTTAGCATGTGTGAGTTTTGTGGATTATGAGATTGGAAGAGCACTAGATGCGTTAGAAAATAGTCAATATGCTGATAATACCGTCATTGTACTATGGTCAGATCACGGCTACAGACTTGGCCAAAAAGGGACATTTGCCAAACATGCTTTATGGGAATCAGCTACAAATGCACCATTGATTTTTGCAGGTCCTGGAGTACCTCAAAACAAAGTAATAGATACCCCGGCAGAAATGTTATCCATTTACCCTACGTTGTTAGAACTTTGCGGATTGCCGGCGAATAACAAAAATGAAGGACGTAGTTTAGTCTCTACAATGAATGGAGAAGCAGAGGAAAATGCCTTTGCAATGACTACTTTCGGCTATAAAAATCATGCAGTAAAATCAGGTGGATTCAGATACATTCAATATGAAGATGGAGGGGAGGAATTATATGATCATACTGTTGATCCTAATGAATTTACTAATGAAGCAAATAATGAAAAATACAAGGAGCAATTAAATCAACTGAAAGGCTATTTACCTAAAGTAAACAAAAAATGGGATCAACATTCGGCTTATAAGTTTCAACCTTACTTTGTAGAGCAAAAAGAAAGAGTAAATAACGAGGTACAATAATATACAAATTGTAATATGAATAATGGTGTTGCATTATTTCACCACTTTTTTAGACTATTGTAAAGGCTTGAACTTCTACCTTTAATACAACAATTCAGACAGCTTCAATTTTTAAAGTCTCTTCTCTAAGGGCTTTAAAAGTTGAAGTTCGTATCAGTAAATAGTGCTTCATTTAAAAGTATATTATTTTAAGTTAGTAGAAATTCAATTTTACACTTAGGCAATATATTTTAATTGGAGAAATGGAAAAAATAGATTGAAATGAAACAACTACTAACACTCTTTATATTATTACTTTCATTAGCGTCCTTTGCTAATGAACCTTTACTTCAAAATACGTATTCCAGAGAAGGAATTTCATTAAATGGAAGATGGAATTATATCGTTGATGTTTATGAATCGGGGTATTACAATTATAGAAGGGAACCGCATGATCAAACTGAAAACCCTGGTTCTGGGGCTTTCTTTTTAAATAAAAAAGCAAAAAGTAAACAAGAGAGAGTGGAGTATGATTTTGATTACGCTCCTACTATGGTGGTTCCTGGAGACTGGAATTCTCAAAAGGAAAATTTATTTTACTATGAAGGGACATTGTGGTATAAAAAATCATTTGATATTCCTGATTTTGACCCAACCCAAAGGTACTACTTACATTTTGGAGCCGTAAATTATGTAGCTGATGTGTATGTCAATGGCCAAAAGCTGGGTACTCATAAAGGTGGGTTTACTCCTTTTAATTTTGAGATGACGGATGTTGTTCAATCGAAAGACAATTTTGTGATTGTAAAGGTGGACAATAAACGTTCCGCTGACGAAGTACCTACTTTGAGTACAGATTGGTGGAACTATGGAGGAATAACAAGAAATGTGACGATTTATGCATTAAGTGAGACGTTTATAGAAGACTACAGCCTGCAACTGGATAAAGAAAATGATGGGTTAATTAGTGGTTATGTCCGTTTAAATGGAAATCATAAAGGAGAATTAGAAGTCACAATTCGAATTCCAGAATTAAACATCAAAGAGAAAGTCAAAACAAATAAGGAAGGTTTTGTGAAAGTAGATTTTCCGGTTAAAAACCTTCAGAAATGGAGTGATCAATCCCCAATATTGTATGATGTAATTCTTTCTACAGAAAATGACAAAGTAGAAGATAGAATTGGTTTTCGTCAGATTAAAACGCAGGGTGCTGACATTTTGTTGAATGGAGAAAAAGTGTTTTTGAAAGGCATAGCTATTCATGAAGAAAACGTAATGAGAGGCGGTAGAGCTTATTCTATGGAGGATGCAAAAATCCTTTTAGGTTGGGCAAAAGAATTGGGATGCAATTTTGTGAGATTAGCCCACTATCCACACAATGAAAATATGGCCCGCTTAGCAGACGAAATGGGTTTGTTGGTTTGGGAAGAAATACCAGTGTATTGGACAATTGAATGGACGAATGAAACCACTTATCAAAAAGCAGAAAAACAGCTTACGGAAGTAATTACAAGAGATAAAAACAGGGCTTCAGTGATCATTTGGTCTATGGCCAATGAAACCCCACAATCTGAAGAACGCCTTACTTTTTTAACTCGATTGGCTAAATCAACAAGACAATTAGACAATACCCGATTGATCACGGCGGCGTTGGAAGATCATGGTAAAAAGGAAGATCCCAATATCATGGTCGTAGAAGATAAGTTTGCGGATGTAGTAGATATCCTAAGTTTCAATCAGTACTATGGATGGTACGGGGGAACTGTAGAGAATATTAAAAATATCCGTTGGGAAATTGATAAAAATAAACCTGTTATTATTTCTGAATTTGGGGCAGGAGCATTGCAAGGGTATCATGCAGATGAAAACACGATATGGAGTGAAGAACATCAGGATTTACTTTACAGAGAAACGTTACCTACACTCGCAAAAATCCCTCAACTAAGTGGTATTTCTCCTTGGATTTTAGTCGATTTCAGGTCTCCAAGAAGGATGCATGATGTTTATCAAAATGGTTGGAATCGAAAAGGTTTGATCTCGGAAACAGGCAACAGAAAGAAAGCATTTTACACATTACAGAATTTTTATAAAAAAGTAGTAGACACTCTCTAACAAACAATAAAGAAATGAATAGATTATTAATTATAACAGCATGTGTTTTTGGACTTTTTGCATGTAAAAATGAAACACATCAAAGTAAAAATATTATAGAACGATCGGCTAAACAATATGGCGTTTTAGTGAGATCGGCTTATGCTGAAAACAAAGTACCACGAAGTACTGATGAACATGGTGAAGTAGAGTGGGCAAGAAGAAAAATGGACTGGACCCAAGGGTTCTTTCCGGGTGCATGTTGGAAATTATATGAAAATACAAAAGACCCTAAATGGAAAGATGCGGCTATGCACTTTCAGAACCTTTTTGTAGAAGTGAAAGATATCGCGACCACACATGATCTAGGTTTTATGTTTTACTGTTCTTTTGGAGAAGGCTATAAACTCACCAAAAATGAGGAGTTTAAGCAAGTAGTGATTGATGCTTCAAATGCTTTGATGAAGCGATTTGATCCTAAGGTGGGTTGTATTAAAAGTTGGGATTTTGGTAAGGAAAAGTGGACTTACCCAGTGATCATCGATAATATGCTGAACCTTGAAATGTTATTTGAGGCCTCGATTCTAACAGGAGATGACAAATACAAAAAAGTGGCCATCAGTCATGCAAACAAAACATTAGAGCATCATTTTAGAGAGGATTACAGCACATGGCACGTTGTAGATTACAATCCAATAGATGGTTCGGTGACTAAGAAGTTGACACATCAGGGATATGGTGATGAAACGAGTTGGGCGAGAGGTCAAGGTTGGGCATTGTATGGTTATACAATGTGTTATAGATATACAAAAGATCCAAGGTATTTAGAACAAGCGAAAAAAGTGGCGACTTTGATCCACAAGCATTTGCCTGAAGACTTTGTTCCAGTTTGGGATTTTGATGTGAAGGATCCAAAGAATCAATACAGAGATGCCTCAGCGGCATGTGTTTATGCCTCGGCATTGGTAGAACTGTATCAGTTTACAAACGATCAAGAGCATAAGCTTTTAGCAGAAAATATTATCGCTTCATTAAGTTCTGATAAATACTTCTCTGCGTACAAAGACAATCAAGGTTTTTTACTGAAACATAGCGTAGGAAACTGGCCTAGAGATAGCGAAATTGATGTATCATTGAATTATGCCGACTATTATTTTTTAGAGGCAGTGACACGAATCCAAAAACTGTAAGGGTAAACCTACGTGTTTACCCGCCTGTATGTACTGTTTACATAGAAGGTACAAATCATTCGTATAAGCAGAACAACCTCTTTTAAGAAATCAGAAAAGCATATAAAAATGAAAAGATATATCAATAAAACATTTAATCTCTTACTGATCATTCAGTGCCTCTTTTTAAATATTTCCGTATTTGGACAAGAGGTGGATTATTTCTCCAACAATGCTTTAGGTAATCCCATCGTTGGACATGCCGGAGAATACTATAAAGGAGTAACTTATGTGACTTATCAAGGAGAGAAAGAAGATCCTTACGTAGCCGCTTACAACCATAAAACCAAAAAATGGACTGGTCCTTACAAGGCCGGAACAAGTTTATTGGGTAAGAAACCCGGTAAAATTGATAATCATGGAAAGCCTACATTGGTTGTTGATGGAGAAGGCTATATTCATATCGTTTTTGGAGGACATGGTGGATCACCAGAAATGGGTAAAAACCCACTAGGCAACTACAATTGTGGAAAGCAAATTCATGTTGTATCAAAACGCCCGATGGACATTTCTAGCTGGGAAGTGGTGGACAATCTAACACCCTTTGCCACATATAGTCAATTTATCAAAATGGACAATGGAGATATCTACCTATTCTTCCGACATGGGGCCCATCGTAGTAATTGGGTGTATCAAGTTTCTAAAGACAATTGTAAAACTTTTTCTCCTCTGAAATCCATTGTCAAAGCTAAACCTACAGCTCCCACAAAAATATGCAATGACGTATACGATTCATGGTACTTAGATTTTCACAAAGGAAATAATAATGACATCATGGTAGCTTATAATTATCATGTTTGTCAGAATATGCGACCACATACTAGTGAGCGTCATAACTGCTATTATATGAAACTAGATACAGAAAAAGATGAATGGTATAATGTAGAAGGAGAAGCTTTGGAAATGCCCGTAACTAAAGAATATGCAGATAAAAAGACAATCGTTATCAATACAGGAGAGAAATGGGGACATATCGGTAGAGCAACTGTAAACAGTGAAGGTCACCCTCATGTGTATTGGTATGATGGAGAGCCTAATCATTCAAATCATGGAGGTCCAAAGAAAATTACTAACTATCATTGGACAGGGAAAAAATGGTCAGGAAATGATACCAATTTACCAGTAGAAGGAAGAGGAGATTTACGAATGGGTGATCACCCATCAATGTACTATTTATTAGGCTATAATGAGGGGGAATCATCAAAAGTAGCTTGGTGGAATAGCAAAAATGCAGGTAAAAGCTTTTCCAAAGGAGAGGCATTGATTGAAGGAAAAGGACCGACATTCAAACTCTCCAACTTTATAAGAAATGCTCATCCTGATGCAAGAATTATTGCCACTCAAAAAATTGAGGGCACTGATTATTCTAAAGTATTTCTTTTGGGAGACCAAGGTCCTATAAAGCGATTGAAAAAAGAGGCGGATATTTTAATTAATAACTAAAAATGGAAAGGTATATTAATAAGTCTATCATACTTCTATCCACATTGTTGATGTGGAGTTGTCAGCTACAAAAACCTCAAAAGGAAATATCAAAACCTAATATCTTATTCATTTTAGCAGATGATTTAGGGTATTCTGATTTGAGCTGTATGGGAAGTGACTATTATGAAACGCCCAATATCGATGGTATTGCCAATCAAGGAATGGTCTTTACCAACGGGTATGCTGGGTGTCAGGTGTGTAGTCCATCAAGGGCAACGATTATGACCGGTCAATTTACGGCACGTCATGGAATCACAGACTGGATTGGTTCACCGGAAGGAGAAAAGTGGCGAAAGAAAAAGCGTTTTACGAAGGTACTTCCTGCTTACTACAAGCACCATATGGATACCAGTACAGTGACGCTCCCTATGGCTTTAAAAGAAGGTGGTTACACTACTTTTTTTGCAGGGAAATGGCATTTGGGAGAAAAAGGATTTTATCCCGATGATTTTGGCTTTGACATCAATATTGGTGGGTATCATAGTGGAAGCCCTAGAGGCGGTTACTTTGCTCCATTCAACAATCCCAACTTAAAGAATAAAGAAAAAGGGGAGAACCTTTCAATGCGTTTGGCGAAAGAGACTATCCAATTTATTGAAAGCTCAAAAGATAAACCGTTCTTGGCTTACCTTTCATTTTATGCGGTGCATGGACCTATTCAAACATCAAAAGAAAGGTGGGAGAAATACAGAAGAAAAGCAGAGGAACAAGGAATTGATACCACTGGTTTTGAAGAGGGAGATTTACTCCCCATGCGAAAACATCAAGACAACCCTGTATATGCAGGCCTGATCGAGCAAATGGACGATGCCGTTGGGATGGTACTTGATGCATTAAAACAAAATGGATTAGATAAAAATACGATTGTAGTTTTCACTTCAGACAATGGAGGCGTTGTTTCTGGTGATAATTATTCAACCAATTGCCTTCCCCTCAAAGGAGGAAAAGGCTACCAATGGGAAGGTGGAATCAGAGTACCTTACATCGTTAATGTACCTTGGATGAAAAGCAAAGGAGAGAAGAGCGAAACACCCGTAGCAGGAAGCGACTTTTATCCTACTCTTTTAGATTTGGCAGGGTTGCCATTGAAACCAGAAAATCACGCAGATGGTCAAAGTATTCTACCCGTTTTAAAAGGCAAAAAACTAAAGGAACGTCCTCTCTATTGGCATTACCCTCATTACGGAAATCAAGGCGGAAGACCTGTATCTATCGTAAGGCAAGGCGATTGGAAATTGATTCATTTTTGGGAAGATGGACATGATGAACTGTATAACTTATCGGTTGATATTCATGAGGATCATGATCTATCTTCACAAGAAGAAAAAAGGACAAAAGCTCTATCAAATCAGTTGCTGACTTGGTTGAAAAGTGTAGGGGCAAACTACCCAACTTCAGACCCAAAATACGATGCAAAGAAAGAAGCTAAAGTTATTGCCAAGAAAAAAGAAAGGGTGTTTAAGCACCATGAAAAGTTGCGTTTAGAAATGCTGAAAGCGGATTGGCAACCGAATGATGATTGGTGGGGGAGTGTTCCTACGGTAGATTAATTGGATCATGAAAATATTAAAAGCAATAATTATGATCTTATGATTGCTTAACCTTTAAGTACTAAAACAAAATTATTTAATACTATTTCCAATTATTGTTTTGCGATTACTACCTTGAAAAACGTATGAATAGAACCACTATTTACTATTAATAAGTTGTACTAAGCCAAAAATAATTATTGAATTAGTTATCAATTATTTTTGGCTTAGTACTTACCAAGAAAAAAGGAATGGTAAATCTCTAATCTTATAAATTGCTATTGAGGAGAATGAAGGATACCCATATACCTTTAAATGATTTAATAAAACTTCGGCTATACTTAGATTATACAGTGAATTTAATAGTCATTTGATCATAAAACCGAATTAGATTTCATACTATTTTACTTTCTTTTTGGATAATATTTCTCAGTATTAGAATCAAATTGCTACCATAAAACAAGCTAACATTTGATCAATAAATTAACTGTTTCTGAAACCACTTGAAATGGATGAAGTAAAATTTAGAATTATTGAGTTCAGCTACATTATTAGAACAAACTATTGACTTGAATTTGTTACAAATCGAACTGATATAGATTGAAAATAGAACCTTTGTTTCCTGATATATATTGGTAAGTATCACTCAATCATTGCAATAGGGAGAAAATATTATCTCTCTAATAGTGTACTTTTTTATTTGTGACAGGTACATCGTGTTATAGATTGTTACAGTTAAACTATTTAAAATGAATCAGTAAAGTCAATGTATGCTTGATATACAATTAAATATCTTATTAAAACTTAAACTATTATTCAATGAAAACGATTCGAATTTTCATGCCTTTGGCATTGATACTTTTTCTATTTATCAGGTGTCAGGGTCCTTTAGAAGAACACGAAAATGGATTTCAACAGGGAGACAATCAACCACTTGGACATAGTGGAGCAACAGCCAAAGAGTGGTTCAATACTTATACTAATGGTGAACCAGCTTACATGATGGCTCAAAATGGGGAAAAGATTTATATAGAACCCGTTTGGAAAAGAGCTTTCAGCGTACAAAAGACAGAGCATCTCAAAGTAATCGATGTACCTATCAGTTCAGATAGAACATTAAACTTTTATTCTTCAGAAGCCAAAGTGAGGAGAGATGCGTCGAATGACCATCGATTTACTTTTTCAATGACTCGTTTGATTGTGACTCAAAATCGTGAAAATGGCAATGTTTTTCCCTTTTTTATGACAGTTGCATATACTCCTGATTATAGGGAGAAAAAAGGGTTTAATGTTTACAAAGATCGATTTTTGGAGAAACAGAGTGATCTAGATGCCAATGTATACTATCATAATCTTTCTGGAGAGCTGATTGATGGATATAAATATTTAAATGGTAAAGTTATTGGACGAATAGCCCCAAATCAAAATAGTGTTTCCATCTCTAATAATGCCAGAACATCTGGTTTAGGCTGTTATGAAGAACCAAGGTATGTAGAACAAATAGAGTCTTTTTGTACTGAAGCTTATCTAGAAGATGAGCTTTTAAATAAAGAATGTGAAGTTATATCCATTGAAATAGTTATTGATGGTTATGATACAATATGTCCTGCAACTGAGGAGGATGAGTTGCCTTCAGGTGGTGGTGGTACTAGTACTTCACCGGATTATTCAAAAACAATTGATTATACACAACCTTGTATTCAGGCTCAAACTATAGCAAATATGATAGAAAATGCAGGAGGAGAACCAGGTACTGTAGACTTTAATCAAGCATTTACAGACCTAATTCAAAAATGGGAGGATAATGCTTCAAATGAATGGGGTACATTCGTTTATACGCGTGAGATGGAAGGCGAAAGAGAATTAATTCCTCGAGCAAACGATAAAGGTGATGAAATATCAGAAGGACTCTCAAATCATCTATGGGCAGGTGTTAGTTCGAGAGCTATTTATCAAAATCCTGTAGCAACTATTCTTGGACAAATTCATACACATCCGAAAGGTTCAAGAAATCCGCCATCAATTTTAGATGTTTACACACTGGCAAATTTATATCAAGATGCTCTGAAAAATAGAAATTTAGGTGTTAATGATGATGGCATTAGTGAAGAAGAGTTTCAATATTTTGAAAATCACCATTTTTTGATGACTATTGGAGAAAAAATATGGACCTTACGAATCAATGATTATTCAGATGTTAGGTCTACATTTGATAAGTTCGGTAGTGTAGAATCAGCTCAAGCAGAATATGAAGATTTAGTATACAATAGGTATTATTCACCTGAAGCAGCTCTTTATAGGATATTTAAAGATAATATTACACTGTCAGTATCAGATGATGGAACAGATCCAAAAGAATTTTATCCAGTATTGATGAAAACTAACAATGATGGTGACGGAAGGACAAATGCAAAAGTCTATAAAGATTGTAACGAATAAAATAAGTACTAGGACAGAAGAAAAGGGATAATTTTAGGTTAAGGTTTTTTTATTCTAATCGAGGCAGATTAGCAGAGCATAGCCTTAGTTACGTGATAAAAATCTAACGAAGAGTAGGATAAAAAAGATAAGATAAAATGTCCCTTTTCATTTGTCCTAGTGCTTAAGTACTAAGACAGAAGAAAACGGGTGTTTCGTAGACCCATAATTGAGATTATGGGCTTTTGGGAAGATAACTCATTGATCGGCTTTTAATTATAATATTTGAATTATCCGCATTTTAATGGAAAAAAACTATAAATATTTGATATATATCAAGTTTATAATGAAAGTTGAAAAATGGAACAGCTTCCCATAAGCCCATGACTTCAAGTCATGGTGCACGATATTTTGTCCGTTTTCATTTGTTCTGGTATTTACTATTTAATCAAATAAAAAAGGCTATAAAACGATTTGATTATGTGTGGCTTTTTCAATTGTCCATAATCATTGATGTTCTTTTTTTGAGATTGGGTTACACTGATCAAAGTTCACAAATCAGTAAACTTTGTAACTTATACTTTTTACTCTCTTTTTGGATAATAAAATTCAGTTTTAGTATCAAATTACCTTACACAAAGTAAACGACGTCTTTATGAATTGTTTCTAAAATCATTTTAAAAAAAATGAACTTAATCAGAACATTTAAAACGAACTATTGGATTTATGTTGTTGCTTTTTTTTTATTTATTATAGTATCAATCATCTCTTATTCTCTTCAAGATAATTCGTTCTTTTATAGACAAGATTTTACTATTCTATGTTGTGCTGTAATTGTATTGACCTTATACGTTATCTTGCTTTTTCTTCAACCGGTTCGTTTAA
The DNA here is from genome assembly GCF_000812565.1 of Flammeovirga sp. OC4. Classification (GTDB taxonomy): domain Bacteria; phylum Bacteroidota; class Bacteroidia; order Cytophagales; family Flammeovirgaceae; genus Flammeovirga. Next base: position 50,972 of record NZ_JTAM01000047.1, read on the forward strand.
GCAGAATGTATCTATCTCAGATAGATTTTTGTATGCTTACAATAGTTATATATTACTTGGTTTATCATCTTTTACTGATGAATTCGGTTCATGTCATTCATCTCGTTCAAAATATAGTTTTTGTTGGGGTGTATATATTAGTGAGGCAATTAAACTGTAATAAAGTTGGTTTTATCTTTTTGCTTTTTTTCTTCGGTGCAATATTACAAGTAGTATATGCTTATGTTTTTCAAGTAAGATTTTTTGCTCCAGGATATATTTGGGAAGATTTCAGAGGCAGTTTTATTAATAAAGGAATACTCAGTTGTTTTATTAGTTTGAATATGCCAATGGTGTTGTTACGACTTTCCAAACAAATCTATACCAAAGGTATTTATAGATTCTTAAAAGTAAATTTTTGGCTATTTGTTTTAGCTATTGGACTTGTAATTATTTTTCAATCTAAATCTAGAACATCATGGTTGATTTGCTTAGGATGTCTATTTACATTCTTATTGATAAACTACCGGAGTTTGTTGCAAAATCATCTGATAAAAAAAACAATATTTTTATTAGGTGGAGTTATTTTGTTGATAATAGCTATCAAACTGTATTCCTATAAATTGGATTCAGCAAATGGAAGGTTGCTGGTTTGGGAGATTACTTTGGGCAGAGTAAAAGAACACCCTTTATTAGGATGTGGAATAGAAGGTTTTAAAAGTAATTATTTACTTTGGCAAGCTGATTATTTCAAAAAAAACAGTCAGCATATTTGGAGTTATCTTGCAGGAGATGTATGGACTCCATACAATGAAATACTAAAAATTATATGTGATTATGGGGTTATAGGCTTCTTGTTATTGGGAGGATTAGTACTTTCTTTATTCAAAACTATGAAGCGTACTCTGTTAGATAGAACTATTAGTGAAAGTGTTTTAATTAGTGTTATTACTTTACTATCTTTTTTGCCAATGCTTCTATTTTCTTATCCATCAGAGGTGTTTCCAATCATGCTGATGGTTGTGGTTTGTATTGCTGTTTTGTCTCGATCGGGTTCAGATGTATCCTTTTCATTATCTCATTTTATAGATCGAATAATAACATATAGATCAATTAATTTTATTCGAATATTACTTTTGTTCGTATACATTTGGGCAACTATTTTTCTCTTATCACAAATTCAAGCATATACTCAATGGAATGAATTTAGGAATAAAAAATTTTCTGATATACAGCAATTAAATAATAATGTGCAGCTATTGGATCCTTATTTAGAATCTAATTATTTCTATTTGGAAAGTGCAGGTAGTCAATATTTTAAAATGAGAGAATTTAAACAGGCTTTGAATAGGTATTCAAAAGCAATGTCCTTATTTCCTAATACCTTATTATTTGAAAAATATGGAAAATGTCAAGTTGAATTAGGGAATCATAGAAGAGCATCAGAAGCTTGGAACATGGCATCACTGATTACACCTTCAAGGTTTACTCCTTATTTTTTAACAGCTGAATTACATTATAAAAAGGGAGACTGCGAAAGCCTATTAGATCAATATAAAGTAATTAAGAATAAACCTGTAAAAAGATGGTCTCCAAAACTACAGCGTATGCTTGATACGCTTGAGCGAATGGACTATGAATGTAACAATTAAATTTTTCACAAAACTAAAACAGAAGAAAAGGGATGAGGCAAGGTGGTTCGTATCATGTCTCAATAATTTCTTTATGAACCATATCACAAACCATTTTTCTTACCCCTACCTTTTTGTTTTAGTACTTAAAACTTAAACTATTATTCAATGAAAACAATTCGAATTTTTATGCCTTTGATATTGATGCTATTTCTGTTTATCAGGTGTCAGGGCTTCTTAGAAGAACAGGAAAATGAATTTCAAGATGAAGACAACCAACAGCTTGGGCATAGTGGTGCAAGAGCTAAAGAGTGGTTCAATACTTTTACAAAAGGAGAACCAGCTTACATGAAAACTCAAACTGGGGAAAAGATATATGTAGAACCCATTTGGAAAAGGGCTTACAGTGTGCAAAAAACCGAACTTCTTAAAGTAATCGATGTGCCTGTCAATTCAGATAGAAAATTACATTTCTTTTCTTCTGAAGCTAAAGCGAGAAGGGAGACATCCAATGATCCGAGATTCACTTTTTCAATGACTCGTTTAGTTGTCACCCAAAATCGCCAAAATGGAAATATATTTCCATTCTTTATGACAGTGGCGTATACTCCAGATTATATGGAGAGAAAAGGATTTAACGTTTACAAAGACCGGTTTTTGGAGAAACAGTTTGATTTAGATGCTAATGTATATTATCATAACCTTTCTGGGGAGTTAATTGATGGATATATATATCAAAATGGTAGAGTTACCGGCCGAATATTTCCAGATCAATATAGTATTTCCAGTACTAATGCTAGAACATCTAAAGTGAATGAATTAGGTTGTTATGATGTACCAATTTATAAAGAAGTAACAAACCTTTTTTGTACGGATGTTTATGTTGAAGATGAGCTAATAAGTCATCATTGTGAAGTTGAATCTATTTCTATGGAAATTGTTGATTATGTGAGGGTTTGTGATATTGTTGAGGAGGAAGATGTTTTGCCAGGTGGAGGCACTGGCAGTAATAATCCAGATAATGTAGTACCTGTCAGTTACGCTGAACCCTGTAAACAAGCAACAAATATCACAAATACAATTTATTCAGAACAAGATGATTGGTATATGGCTGATTTTGATTTAGCAGTTATGAGACTCAAGGAAAAATGGACCGAAGAGAATCAAAGTGGGAATCCAAAAGAATGGGGAATGATTGTTTATACCGAGCTTGTAGATGATGGTTATGGAGGGAAAGCAAGGAAACTAAATCCAATGGCAGACCCAATTGAAGATGATGTTATAACCGAAGGGTTTAGTAATCAAGCATGGGAAGGATTAATACTAAAAGATCTTTTTTATGGGATTCCACTTGGAAATATACATACGCACCCTATGGGAACCAATAATCCACCCTCAGCAACGGATATCTATTCCTTATTTAAAATATATAAAACTTCTCATGAACTATACATGAAAAAAAAAAATAAGTAGTACAGAGTATGAATATTTTGAGGAAAATAACTTTATCATGAGTATTGGAGAAAAAATATGGTCAGCACATATCAATAACTATTCAGATATGGAAACTATTTTGGCCAGTTATTCAAGTGCTAGTGAAGCGGATAGCGAGTTACTTCGCTTGATTGATGAAGGTTATAGTCATGAAGCAGCATTGTATAAAATGTTTGGAAGTACAATTAGTCTAAACATAAATGATTATCGAAATGAAGTGAAATTTCATCCTGTTGTAATGGAAGAAAAAAATGGAAAACCACAAACATTCTCAACTACTTATGAAGATTGTAAAAACTAATATAAAACAAATGAAAAATATAAAATCAGTATTAACGTTCCTATTTTGTGTTATCACCCTCAATACCTTAGGCCAAGATAAAAAAACAAAAACAATCCAGCATAATAGCTGTGTAAGTGAAGCAGTCATTTACTTAGACGTTCCGATCGATAGTAAAGTATCAGAAATGTCAGCCGAAGAATTTGATCAATATGAAAAAGAAAACTTAAAAGGTATTCCTTCAAGAGTTGAGCGTGTAGCCTCGAAACATTGTTACCTTTATCCAAAAGAAAGTATGAGTTTGAATACCTGTGAGAGCCTAAAGGTATTTTTGGAAGATGATATGGTTTTTGTTCTTATGGCCCCCACTAGAGCAAAACATAGTTATGGAGGAGAAAACACAGATGAGAAATTTGCAGAACGTAGGGCAGTTTTGAAGGGCACTCGACAAAAGCGAAAAGAGTTCCTTATTCAAGCCGGACCTTACAAGTTTGCACGTTATGAATTTATTGATCCAGATAAAGGTGATTTTGGGTGTATTTGTTATGTGGCGAGTCCCAGTCACCCTAAAGGAACAATTCGTTGTGCATTGATTTTCCGTATTGATGAACAGAAGCGTGCTGAAAAAATTATGAATAAAATATTAAAAAGTAGTAGATAACGATATGAAGGAGACTGAGATTCTCTATTTCAGTCTCCTCTATAACCTGTTCTTTATATCGAAATGAAAAATATAAAATCAGTATTAACGCTCCTTTTTTGTGTTATCATCCTCAATGCCTTAGGCCAAGATAAAAAAATAAAAACAATCCAGCATAATAGCTGTGTAAGTGAGGCAGTCATTTACTTAGACGTTCCGATTGATAGTAAAGTATCAGAAATGTCAGATAAAGAATTTGATCAATATGAAAAAGAAAACTTAAAAGGTATTCCTTTAAGAGTTGAGGATGTAGCTTCAAAACATAGCTATGGGTATCCAAAAGAAAGCCTGGGTTTGGGTATATGTGAGAGTCTAAAAGTTTTTTTGGAGGAAGATATGGTTCTTGTTCTTATGGCCCCCACCAGAGCAAAACATAATTATGGAGGAGAAAACACTGATGAGAAATTTGCAGAACGTAGGGCAGTTTTGAAGGGCACTCGACAAAAGCGAAAAGAGTTCCTTATTCAAGCCGGACCTTACAAGTTCGCACGTTATGAATTTGTCGATCCAGATAAAGGTGATTTTGGGTGTATTTATTACGTAGCGAGTCCCAGTCACCCTAAAGGAACGATTCGTTGTGCATTGATTTTCCGTATTGAAGAACAGAAGCGTGCTGAAAAAATTATGAATAAAATATTAAGTAGTAGTAGATAATAATCGTATAAAAGGGAGAATGATCTAAGTAATTTCAGTCAATCTCTCTATTTTTAAATGTTTATAGGTATTACAGAAAATAAAACCTATATAAATGCATCATTTTACCTTATTAAAGGACTATTTTCATAATGTATACTTCTATGTTTATGTGCGTGTATTTTTTCTATTAGAGCATGTCTGGAATATCTCTTTTAGTAAAAATCGATACTTTCTGAATGTAAGTTCATTCATTTTTTTACAATCTAAAATGAAGAATTTTTACTTCTATCTTATATTCCAAATATACTCTTAAAAAATTATTACAGACACTTTATGCTTAATTGATAAGTATTGATATTTAAGTGTTTTTAAATAGAAATGAATGACGCTGCCAGTAAATTTTTAGGCACAACTAAAATTCAAGCTTACATAGCATTTTTTAATTTTCAACTAGTTTAAACAACATGAGGACACGACTTAACAAACAAGAAAAAGTGACGCTCCCAAAGCGATTTACTTTATTTCTCTTTCTTTTTATTCTGAGTATTTCCAACCTTCAAAATGCTTTTGCACAAGTACAGTTATTGAAGGAATTACAGATTACAAATAAGGCCCTGTATTTTGATGGTGTTAAAGACCAATCGAGTACAAATAAAAGTACTGACACTCCTTATGATTATGCTTACGGAAGGACGATTAATCCGCACGGGGATTGTATAAAAACCTATAAACATTATGTTTTTATGACTTGGTATCGTGGAGGTAAAGAGGATCGTCATGTGATGTTGACGCGATACAACACTCAAACAGGCGCTATGAAAACCATTGAATTTCCACACCAACATACAGGTCTGACAGGTAAATGGTGGATAGGGGAGACACACAATACAATTGCCATTGGTATATGTCCACGTAATGGAACAATTCATTTGGCTTACGATATGCATGCTTATAGAAATGTCGGAAATTTTACAAATGACTATTTCCGTTATTCCTATTCACAAAGTAATACAGTTGAAGTAGCTGACAGTGAGTTTACATTGGATAAATTTGTCAAAGATCCTATTGATGGAGATTACAGGCACTGTACGATGAATGGGGTGAGAGATGCAGATAACTTCTCAAGAATGACTTATCCTGAGTTCTTTTTAAATGATGATGATGAATTGTTTTTAAAGATGCGTCAAGGTTCTTCTTACGATGGCGCTATGGCTTATATCAAGTACGATGATTCAGCATCAAAATGGGGTAAATTTGAAAAGATTACTGCATTAGGAGCACAAAGCAAAGGAGAAACGCACAACTGGAGTATCTATGGCAATGTAAAATTTGCAGGAGGAAAAATGAGGTTGGGTTTCCAACGTAGATTACATGATGGAACAGATAAATTCCAATATCAAAATGGAGTGTATTACGCTTACTCGGACGACCCAACTGGAGCGACTCAATGGAAGAATCATAAAGGGCAAGCGATGACTTTTCCATTGGTAAAAGCAAGTGAAGTATTGGTATTTGAACCGGGAGATTGGGTAGAGACCACACAAAAAAATATGGTTCATATTGTAGGTGGTTTTGATTTTGAGGTTACAGACCGAGGAGATGAACATATTGTATCTCAGGTAAAAGATAAGCAATATAATATCACCAAAAAGCTTCATACCTATAGAAAAGCTGGTGATAGTGATTTTACTACCGTTGAGTATAATGCAGGTAGTGAACTGTATGCTTCTGGAGATAATATTTATGTGATAGGATTGAACGGCGGTCGTGTGAATATTGTGAAAACAGAAGGCGGTACAAGTAATTTCGAACAGGTATATCAGCATACTTCAGGACCCACTTTTGACAAAGGAATCGTTCATATAAATGACGGAAAGTTATATTACTATCTTAAAACGACTGGAAATTCAGGTGATGAGTGTACCACTTACCTTCAAGTCTTTGACTTAGGGATCACACCTTCTGATGTTACATCTACTGAAGAAATAATAAAAGGTTCAGAAGAGTTGCTTATCTACCCAAATCCAGCAACTAAAAGTTTTAGAATAGATATGAATGGAAAGTCAGCTAAGGATGTTTCAATTTATACTTTAAATGGAACATTGATCTATCAAAAAAATGATGTTGTTGATCAATCAGAAATCAATATTGATGGTCAAAGTGCTGGACTGTATGTACTAAAAGTGACTTTAGATAATGGTCAAAAATATTCTCAAAAATTGATGATAGAGTAGCTCATTTTGAATAGAGAAAATAGAAGGATCATTTATATACCAAATTTATGAATATATGTCGTATATAAATGATCCCTCTTTTTTTGCAGAACCGATTTTTACTTGCAGGATTCCACAGTGGCATTGAAAGGAAAAGCGTTAAGAATTTTGTGTAATAAGCCGTTAAAAAATCTTCGTTTGTTTGAGCGCTAGCGAGTTTTGAAGATTTTAGGCTTATGGAATAAAATTTAGCTTTTGCGTTCAAAGCCTAGATTTTTTTGCTTCGTTTTTTCATCAATGGATAAAATGAAGAGGACATAACTTTGGAAGAGAAAAGATGCAATGATGTGACATTAAAGTAATTGGTATTAATTTCTGAATGAGGGTTTGTACTTAAGCTGTAATATCGAAAATCAATACTTTAGACCATTTTACCCTTTTTCAAGATTATTCTAATATCTACTCTCAATATATTTAACCTAAGCAAATAACAGACAATCAATATCATTCATGTAGTTACTGATGATAAGAAAACGACAACACATCATCACATCATTTATAGTCAAAAAAATACTGACTTTACTACTCTTATATCTTGTAACAGGGTGTTATCATTCTGCAAATTATGATGTAGTGCAATCCGATTTTGTACATCCAAAAGACAACAATACCTTATGGTGTTATTGGTACTGGATCAACGATGATATTTCAAAAGAAGGCATCACCAAAGATTTGGAAGCCATGAAAAAAGCAGGGATAGGAGGAGCCTTGATTGGTAATATCAATCCCGCCCGAAAGGATGGAAAAGTACCCATGCTGAGTGAAGAGTGGTGGTCACACATGGTACATGCCGTAGTGGAAGGAAAACGTATCGGGGTGGATATTGGTGTGTTTAATTGTCCAGGTTGGAGTCAAAGTGGAGGACCTTGGGTCGATGCCACGAAAGCCATGCGTTTTTTGACTTACAGTGAAACAAAAGTAACGGGAGGGAAGTTGATTTCTATTCCATTACAACAGCCTCAGAAAGAATTTCAAGATACTCATACACTTGCCTTCAAATCTTTAACATCAGAACAAAGAAACACTCATTTTATCACTACTAAAGTAAAAGCGAATTGGGATGATGTAGAGGTGAATTTACTGACTGATGGAGATATAAATGCAGAAACAAGCTTTGAACCTAAAGGAAAACAACCTTTAGAAATCACCTTCAGTTTAGAGGAAGAAATTGAAGCACAATCCATCGCTATTGCACCCAGTAAACCTTTCAAATGCAACATTGAATTATTGGCAATTGTGAATGGAAAAGAAGAAATCATAAAGACATTTCATTTTGACCGCTTTCGTATGACTGCCAACGTAGGTCCAATTAAAAAAGGAGCCTATGCTACTGTCTTTCCGAAGGTGAAAGCAAAAGAATTCAAACTAAAATGCACCAATTTTCGGACGCATAGAAAAGCAGGTTATGGCTTTGCTGAAATTACTATTTCAGAGGCTCCAGTGCTTGAAGAATATATTGAAAAACAGTTAGGGAAAATGCATACAACCCCTAAACCAAAATGGGATACTTATATTTTCGGCAAGCAATCTGAATTACCTTCAGCTCAAATAAGGTTAACATCTGATGAAGTCATTGACGTTAGTGAATTTTTGGATGAAAAGGGGCATTTAAATTGGGATGCACCTGAAGGAGAATGGACGATTCTTCGTTTTGGGATGACACCGACAGGAACTAAAAATGCACCTGCTGCGCCACAAGGTGTAGGGTATGAAGTTGACAAAATGAATGCAGAATTAGTACAGTATCATTTTGACAATTTTGTAGGTGAACTATTAAAACGTATTCCAGAGGAAAGTAAATCAGCTTTCAAATATGTGGTGGCAGACAGCTATGAAATGGGTTCCCAAAATTGGACGGATAATTATGCTTCAGTTTTTAAAGAAAAATATGGTTACGATCCTATAAAATATTTACCCGTTCTTTCGGGTAGAATCGTTGGAAGCGTAGAAGAGTCAGAGCGTTTTTTATGGGATTTAAGACGAGCTGTTGCAGATGATGTAGCGTATGAATACGTTGGTGCAATGCGTAAAGCAAGTAATAAACACAACCTGCAAACATGGCTGGAAAACTACGGACATTGGGGATTCCCGAGTGAGTTTATGATGTACGGCGGTCAATCAGATTTCATCGCAGGAGAGTTTTGGAATGAAGGTACACTAGGAAATATTGAGTGTAAAGCGTCTTCCTCAACGGCACACACTTATGGAAAAAATAGAGTGTCTGCAGAGGCTTTTACGTCTTCAAGAAAAGCATATCTTAGACACCCTGCTCTTCTCAAAAAACGAGGTGATTGGGCTTTGACAGAAGGAATTAATCACTTTGTACTTCACCTATATATCCAACAGCCCGATGATAATAGAAAGCCAGGAATGAATGCTTGGTTTGGGACAGAATTCAACCGTCATAACACCTGGTTTAGCCAAGCAGATACTTATTTTGACTATTTGAGAAGGTGTCAGCATTTACTTCAGCAAGGGAATTATGTAGCCGATGTCTGTTACTTTATCGGAGAAGATGCACCTATCATGACGGGAGGAAGAACACCCGAAATCCCTAAAGGATACGCTTATGATTATATCAATGCAGAGGTGATTATGAATCGACTTTCTGTAAAAGATGGACGCTTTGTATTGCCGGATGGTATGTCTTATAAAGTGATGGTTTTGCCTCCTTTCAAAACAATGCGACCAAAGTTATTAGCCAAAATAGAATCTCTAGTTAAAAAGGGAGGTATCATTCTAGGACCAAAACCCGAACAATCACCAAGCTTAGAAAATTATCCTGATTGTGATAAAGAAGTAAAAGCGATTGCGGATAAAATGTGGAGTGGGAATTATTCAGAGGGTAAAATGTCGGTGGATTATGGAGCAGGAAAAATCATGGATGGTTACGAGTTATCAGCCATTTTTGAAGCAATCAAATTGCCTAAAGATGTCGCTTACGCTGAAACGGATCCCATACTTTGGACTCATCGAAAAACGGAAAACAGAGACATCTATTTTATTACAAATCAAAGTGATGAGACATTAGAAATAACTCCTGAATTCAGAACAAATAAAGACTTAAAACCACAACTATGGGATGCGATAAATGGTGAAATCAGAGGTTTGCCTCAATACGAAATTACATCTACAGGAATAAAAGTCCCCTTAAAGTTAGAGGGAGCTCAAAGTGCATTTATCGTTTTTTCCGAAGTACCTTATCAAGGAAAACAAACTTCAAACTTTCCTAAATTCCAACAACTAACAACGTTGGATGGATCCTATAATGTGGATTTTGAAAATAAAGAGATTGGACCAAAAGAATCGGTAGAGTTTGATGAATTACAAGATTGGTCTAAATCAGAAAATGAAAAGATAAAGTACTATTCAGGAACTGCGACCTACAAGAAAAGCTTCACTTTGGCAGCAATTCCAAAAGACCAACAGGTCTATCTCAATTTGGGAAAAGTGGCCGTCATGGCGAAAGTCAAACTCAATGGAAAAGACTTAGGCGGAGTATGGATCGCTCCTTACCGATTGAAGATTACAGAGGCCTTAAAAGAAGGTGAAAACCAGTTAGAAATAGAAGTGATAAACCTTTGGAGAAACCAATTGATTAGAGATAAAGCAAGACCTGAGGAGGAAAAATATACTTGGCTTGTGATTGATAAAATTACATCCAAATCTCAATTACAGCCATCAGGCTTGTTGGGTTCAGTTGAGATAGAGGTCGCGGAATATTGATTCATAAAACATTAAATAATTTGTGACAATCACTATTAAAAATAATGCAAATAGAAACGACAAATATTATCCTGATGTTGGGTGTGATATTTAGCAAGATAAGTTGTGCTAACACTAAAGATACCAAACAAAAAATAAAAAAGTAACAGTTAATGCAAAGCCTAATATCATTTATATTCTGGCTGATGACCTTGGCTATGGAAATGTAGGTTTTAACGGTCAAGAAAAAAAACACCAAATATCGATGACATGGCAAGTAATGGTATGGTGTTCACCAATCATTATACAGGTTCTTCGGAATGTGGTTTATCACGGGCTGTATTGATGACGGGTAAACGCACAGGACATTGTGTGGTGAGAGGAGATAGTGGGGGGTAGTAGAAAACCTTACTGATGGTGTACCCAATAAGCAAGGTTTTGACTATTTACCCACCTTATAAGAATGTCAAAATTAAAGGGGGAAAAGGTGATTATCTAACCGATTTAATTTTGGGAAAAACGCTTGAATTGGTTGATACGATTTCCTCTCCATTTCCAAAGGTTCATTTCATACACATTTTCATGAAATTCAAATAACAATTAGATATAAAAAGACTATGATAAACGGTCAGTGTAAAAAAATAATTACAAAAGTAATATGCCTTGCATCGGTTTTTTTATTGATACTACTTTCCTTTAATATTCAGGCACAGCCTATTGAATTGCAAAAAAAGTATTTTAAAAATCCAAAGAATGAGTATAAACCATTATGCCTTTGGTATTGGTTAAGTGGTGAAGTCACAAAAGAAGGAATCACAAAGGACCTTGAAGGAATGAAAGCCGCTGGAATAAGGGGGGCTATTATGTTTGACCTTGGTGGGCATGTTTCTGATGCAGGTAAGAATACATTGTTTAGTGATACATGGAATACGTTTTTTACACATTCCTTAAAAGAGGCAGAACGTTTAGGGCTAGATATTGGCGTACATAATTCCCCTGGTTGGTCAGGTTCTGGAGGACCTTGGGTATCTGTAAAAAACTCAATGAAAAAGACGGTGCATCTTTCAAAGGAAATCATTGGGGGACAGTTGGTTGATATAATATTAGAGCGACCAAAACATTATAAAGGATTTTATGAAGACATTTTTATTTTTGCAGTAAAAGGGCATGATTTAAAGACTATTACGGCACAAGAAACTTCTGGAAGTGGTAAGGGTGAAGAGTGGGCAAAACAAATTGACCAACTTTCACCAGATTTAAGTATTCTAACCAAAGAAGATATTATTGATTTATCAGAAAAGCTTGATGGGGATAGACTTTTGTGGAATGCTCCTAAAGGAGAATGGACGATTTTACGTGTTGGATATACTAGCACTGGAAGGAAAAATAGAACGGCTAGAGCCTGTTTTGGTTCAGGGCTTGAACCTGATAAATATGATACCACTGCTATAGGTAAAGCATTTTATGATGGAATATGTGGACATGCTATCAAGTTGGAGGAATCCAGTGGAACAAACTCTTTTAAAGACATCTTTATGGATAGTTGGGAAATTGGTTATCAAAACTGGAGTGAAGTATTACCCCAAGCGTTTAAAAAGAGAAGGGGCTATGCTATGGACAAATATCTGCCTGTATTGGCAGGTTACATAGTTGATTCACCTGAGGTTTCAAGAAGGTTTCTTTGGGACTGCCGTCTGACGTATGGGGAATTAATAACTGATAATTATGCTAAAACCATGTTGAAGTTATCAAACAAACATGGTAAAAAATACATGGTTGAGCCTTATCGTTCGGGTGGTTTTCATTCATTTGATTACGGTATGCAGACCGACATTGTAGTCAGTGAATTTTGGAAAGGTGGACACAATTTAGAACGAGTTAAAAGTGTTGCTTCGATAGCTCATGCTAGAGGTGTGAAAGAGCATAGAAGTGAAACATTTACGACCAATTATTTTAATGGAGGTTGGCGTGACCATCCTTGGCAATATAAAATGATAGGAGATTTGGCGTTCTGTTCTGGTGTAAACAGTATGTCTTTTCATGCTTCTGCACATCAGCCATATCCAGACAATATTGTACCTGGTATGAGTATGGGTCGTTGGGGAGCAATGATAGGACGTAAGCAAACATGGTGGCCTATGGCTTCGGAATATATGAAGTACCTTACACGATGTCAATACTTGTTGCGTGCAGGTGATTTTGTGGGGGATGTCCTTTTTGTTACTCATGAACATTTGCCGAATTCAGACATAAAGACATATCCTGAATTGAAAAATGCAGGTTATGATTATGATATTATTAGTCCAAATTTTTTTATGGATAGTACAACGGTTAAAAATGGAAAAGTATACCTTTCAAGTGGTACATCTTATAAATTAGTAGTATTCCCAAATACAAAATGGGTTACGCCCAAATTCGTGAAATGTATTGATAAAACCGTTAGGAGTGGAGTGCAGACTATTGGTTTTGATTATCAAAAATCGCCAAGTCTTACAAATTATCCCGAAAGTGATAAAAAGGTTAAAGCTATCAGCCAAAAATTAATTTTAGATGTCAAAAATGGAGTCCTTCCCAATTATCATATAGCTCATCAGCCGATAGAAGTGCTTACAAAATTGGGAATAAAAAAGGATTTTGAGGTGAAAAATGTAATTCCTGCTGATGCTCAAGTTAACTATATACATCATCGTATTTCAGGTAATAGCGTATATTTTATAGCCAATCAATCTCCTAAAAGAGTTCGTGGAAATTTTTGTTTCAGGGTGACTAAAGGACTACCATCTTTATGGAACCCTGTTGATGGTATGGTTAAAGAGGTATATGCTTATTCACAAAGCAAAGGCATCACTGATATACAACTTGAAATGGAGCCGTGGCAATCATTTTTTATTGTTTTTGAGTCTGAAAACGAGCAATCTCCTTATTTTACAAAAATAGCATCTGATAAGCCGACTCAAGAGTCAACTCAACCAAAGTTGGAGTTATGTAAAGCCGTAAGAGGAAAAATCTTTAATCCTGACCCTAAGCATAATCAAGACATAACATCTGAGCTAACTTCCATGATAACAGATAACTCTTTATCGGTTAAAGATGTACCGGGAAAAGGAAAGCTGATGATTATGCACTACAAAATTAACAATGAAATGATGTATTATATGCGTTGGGCAAATGAGGGAATATACTTAGATGCTGGAGATGCAGAAGCTAAATCATTGGGGTCAGAAATAAATATGCAGAATGGTAAACCAGTGTTGTCTGCTTGTGAATCTGGTAATTATATACTCGAAAAGCCCGATGGTACATCTTTGACAGTGACCATACCAGAATACGAAAACGAAATGGAGTTTATTTCTCCTTGGGAAGTGTTTTTTCAAAAAAATAAAGGAGTTGATACGACTTCTATCACTCTTGATACATTAATGAATTTGTCGGAACATTCGGATTTTAATATCAAACATTTCTCAGGTATACTTACTTATGAAACTAGAGTAAAAATTCCAAAAAGTTTTATCAAAGGTAATACAGGTATTAAACTAGAATTTGAAAATATAGCAAATATTGCATCCGTTGAGATAAATGGAGTGGATTGTGGTGTAGTTTGGGCTAGACCTTATACCATAGATATATCAAATGTAGTGAAAAAGGGTGAAAATACTTTTGTTATCAAGGTTGCTAACTCATGGTCAAATCGCTTGATTGGAGATGAATATTTTCCAACAGAAATAAAGCAAAATGCTGAAGGAGCAACAATAGGAGCTATTCCTAATTGGGTCAGAGAAGGTAATCTAGAGAATAGACCAGTCAAAGATCGAATTGCTTTTACTTCAAATCGTTTTTATACAAAAGAGGATTCATTACCACCGTCTGGTCTGTTTGGAAAAATCGTGTTAAAAAAATGGGTCACTAAAATAATTCATTAATATTTCTCTAAAAAGATGTAATCGTAGAAGTTATAATAAAACATATGTCACTGCCGTCATGTTTGGAATTGTTGCTGTAAATCATAACCCTAAAGTGAAGATTTGTAGCCAATAGGTTTATTCCAAACACGCTCTAATCATTAAACACTGGTAATTCTGATAAAAATGAAAATTTATAATATGCAGGAGTGAAAAATACTTAATTAAAGCTAGATGGAGATTGGAAGCTTCATTATTATTTTGAAAATGATGAAGTAGAACTTTACAATTTAGCCGAAGATATTGGAGAGAAAAACGACCTTGCTTCAAAAGAGATAAAGAAAAAAGAGGGACTTTTGAAACAACTAAAAAAATGATGGCATAAAACAAAAGCTCCGATTCCTACGGAGTTGAATCCTGAATATATCCAATTGAGGTAAGGGAAAGAGAAAAGGTATTTTAGAACATATTGAATACAAATTTCAAAAAGATTCTCTTTTGATTCGTATTCAACATGTTCTAAAATAAAAAGATATCAAGGCTTGGTAGTTCAGTCTCTATTGTCTGCTCTTTTTTCGATATTGCTGTGGGGTATACCCAGTCTTTTTTTTAAATAAACGGTTAAAATACATATCTGAGTCAAAACCTAGTGAAAAAGCTATTTCTTTTTGGGTTTGGTTGGTTTCTAATAGGATCTCTTTTGACTTTTCGATTTTCAATTGCAAGTAATATTGAAGAGGGGAAGTACCTGTTTGTTTTTTGAAATCAATTCTGAACTTTGAATAGCTTACGCCCAAATCATCTGCTATTTTTTGTAAATCTATCGATTTATCAATCCTTTTATACATTAGGTGTTTTGCATAACCAACTATAGTGTTAAAATACTTATCATTGTTGTTGCTTTGTTGAATATTATATGATTCGGCTATTAGTTGCATACAAATACCAGAAGCTAAACGTTGGTACCCAAAGGGTTCATTATGAAATAGTTTGAATAGCACATCAAAATAATTTAGCATAGATGTTCTATTGCATTTTTGAATGATAGGCTCTTCGACTGAAAAAAAGCCATTATTCATAAAAGCTTTGGCTATATTACCTGAAAAACCTACCCATTGCTCGTTCCATCCTGTTTTTTTTGAAGGTTTGTATCTGTGCCATACATCAGGAAATAACAGAAAGGCATCACCAGCATTAATCTTTTTTTCTCCTGTTGCTTTACTTTCAAAAACTCCTTCACCTTTTGTAATCATTACAAGGTGGTATTCATCAAGAATACGTCCTTTTTCCCAAGAGAACATATACTTACTTGGGTGTCCTTTACTTGGGTATTCTGAGTTAGGTTTAATTTTGTTGTTTCCAATATTGTTAATGTAAAAGCCCCATTTTTTATCATTTTCAAATAGTACCATATATCTATGGTTATCGTTTTTTTTCATATCAGATTGTGCAGTAAATATGTCAGATTGTTACTTTAATTACAATGGTTAACCCTTTATAATTGTACTTACAATAAACTCATAATCATTGATAAATAAATATATAGGAGGACTTTTAAAAGTAAGTAAAGGTTTAGAAGTACTCAAATTTAGACTCTAAATTATATATAAATTTATAACAAAAAGTACAAAAATATATTCATGAAAATAGTACAAACTAAAATTGGGTTATTTGGAATTGGTTTAGATACTTATTGGAGTCAATTTGATGGATTGTATGACAGATTGGTAGGCTATCAGAACCAAATTGCAGAAAAAATACAGGATTTTGGAGCTGAGGTAGTCAATGTTGGTTTGATAGATACACCAGAGATTGCTAGAGAAAAGGCAGAGGTTTTAAAAAGAGAAGACATTGATATACTTTTCTTATACGTTTCGACTTATGCTTTATCATCTACTGTTTTACCAGTTGTACAAAAGTTAAAGTGTCCAATTGTTATATTAAATATACAACCTGTAGCCTCTATAGATTATGAAAGTTTTAACGCCTTGGGTGATAGAGGTAAAATGACAGGAGAGTGGCTTGCACATTGTCAGGCTTGTTCCGTACCAGAGTTGGCTAATGTGTTTAATCGTTCGGGAATAGATTATGAATTTGTAACAGGTTATTTAGGAGAGCAAGCTGTTTGGGATGATATACAAGATTGGGTAGATGCAGTACATGTTGCTTTGGTAATGAACAACAATAGATTAGGAGTCTTAGGACATTATTATTGTGGGATGTTGGATGTGTATTCAGATTTGACCAAACAGTCAGCTATTTTTGGAACACATGTAGAAATTTTAGAAATGTGTGAGGTTAAAAAATATCGTGATGCTGTAACAGTTAGGGAAATCGAAGAAAAGATAGAGGAGTTTAATAATACTTTTGAGGTTATTGAAACTTGTGAGCAAGAGGAGTTGGTACGTGCTGCAAAAACTTCAGTAGCATTAGATAAGCTTGTAACATATTATAATTTGGGGTCAATGGCTTATTATTATGAGGGTGAATCAGGTAATGAGTATGAAAATATTGTAACCTCAGTTATTGCTGGTAATACTTTATTGACAGGAAAAAATATACCTGTTGCAGGAGAGTATGAAGTGAAAAATGCTCAAGCCATGAAAATCATGGATGCCTTTGGGGTTGGAGGTTCATTCTCTGAGTTTTATGCAATGGATTTTGATGATGATATAGTTATGTTAGGACATGATGGTCCTGCACACTTTGCTATAGCAGAAGGTAAGGTACAATTAGTGCCTTTACCAGTATATCATGGAAAGCCGGGGAAAGGATTGTCCATACAGATGACCGTAAAGCATGGAGCTGTTACACTATTGTCGGTTGTAGAAGGTAAAGATGATGTATTTTTATTGGTTGCTGAAGGGGAATCAGTTCAAGGTCCTATCCTTCATATTGGTAATACGAATAGCCGTTATCGTTTTTCGATAGGAGCAAAAGCCTTTATCAACGAATGGTCTAAGCAAGGACCTTCTCATCATTGTGCTATAGGGGTCGGACATATTGGGGGTAAGCTTGAAAAGTTAGGAAAAATATTAGGCATACGTGTAGTACAAATTTGCTAATAAATTAGATTAAGAAAACAAATGAATTTGAGATGCAAGCATTGTTAGGTTTATTATTTCATTCTATTGGTGGGGTAGCTGCTGGTAGTTTTTATATGCCTTATAATCGAGTAAAAGGTTGGGCATGGGAAAGCTACTGGATGGTTGGAGGTGTATTTTCTTGGTTGGTTGCCCCACTTGTAGCGACTTGGTTAACAATTCCCAATTTTCTAGAAATTATATTTAGTACAGATATCAAGGTACTTTTGTTTACCTATTTGATGGGGTTATTTTGGGGAATAGGAGGTTTGTCATTTGGTTTGGGAGTACGTTACCTTGGTATGTCATTGGGCAATTCAGTTGTTCTAGGTTTTTGTGCTGCTTTTGGGGCTTTGATGCCTGCTGTTTATTACAACATTTTTCCTGAAGAAGGAAAGACATCTCTTAATGATATGTTATCTGTAACAGGAGGACAAATGGTTCTTTTTGGTGTTTTTGTCTGTTTACTTGGCATTGTAGTATGTGGTAAAGCAGGCATGATGAAAGAAAAGGAATTATCTCCTGAAGAGCAAAAGAAAACCGTAGCTGAGTTTAATCTTGTTAAGGGACTTGTTGTGGCTATTTTGTCAGGTGTGCTTAGTTCTTTTTTCAATTTTGGAATAGAAGCTGGTAAGAATATGGCTGATGCTGCTGTTATAGCTGGACATAATCCACTCTTTCAAAATAATGTCACATTTGTAATCATCTTGTGGGGAGGACTAACAACCAATTTTATTTGGACTACTATTTTAAGTATTCAGAATAAATCTTTTAAAGATTTTGGTGATAAGACTAAGCCTTTAATAAGTAATATACTTTTCTCTGCATTAGCAGGAATCACTTGGTTTCTTCAGTTCTTCTGTTATGGAATGGGTGAAAGTAAATTAGGTAATGGAGCTAGTTCATGGATATTGCACATGTCTACAATCATATTGACTGCTAACTTATGGGGCATTTATCGACAAGAATGGAAAGGGGTTAGACCTGCTACCAAACGAACTATCATTGCAGGAATTATAATAATTATATTTTCAGTAGTGTTGGTCGGAATTGGTAATTCAATGTAACATGAAAAACCAAAAACCTTGATTATAAAGGAGCAAAAATAACAAGTTTTTAAATATAGAAAGAAGTAGTTAGAATCTGTCAAATTGTCTTTTTAATGTGCTCTAAATCAAGTATGTAAAATAAAGTAATTTCACTTCAAGTTGATATATAATTAGATATGATAGGTATTTTATCAAATGGAAATATATTAATGGGTAAATTTTCACTGATTATCACGCTATTATTTATTTTAGGATGTGATAAGTCAAGTAAATCTCATATTCAAGTTCAAGATTTACGTTGTGAATATAGAATTAATCCGTTAGGGATAGATAATATAAATCCACGTTTGGGTTGGAAAATTATTGATAACCAAAAAACAAGAGGACAAAAGCAAACGGCTTATCAAATTTTGGTAGCAAGTAGCCTTAAAAAGCTAAATAAAGACAAAGGGGATATTTGGGATTCTAACAAAATAGATAATGCCCAATCCGTAAATAATCTTTATGCAGGACAACAGTTAACATCTAATCAGGAGTGTTATTGGAAGGTTCGTGTATGGGATATGAATGGTAAAGCTTCTGATTGGAGTAAACCTGCTCGATTTACTATCGGCTTGCTAAATCCTTCTGATTGGAAAGGTGAATGGATTTTAAAAGCTGACCAGAAAAAAACAGACCATAACTGGTACCGTAAAAATTTAGAATTGAAGAGCAAAACACAATCTGCTTTTGTATATGTGGGTTCTTTCGGTTATCATGAATTATATGTCAATGGTCAAAAAATCACGGATAATGTGATGAATCCTGTAACTTCTTATATGAAAAAAAGGATTCCTTATTTGACTTATGATATTAAAGATTATTTGACAAAAGGAGATAATGTAATAGCTATATGGCATGCTTCAGGTTGGGCACGTTGGAGACGTATCAGAGAATACAGAAACATTCCTTTTGTATTTAAAGCACAAGTGGAGATTTCTACTAATGGTCATCAACTTAGTTTTGGAACGGATGAAGCTTGGAAGTGTAAAAAGAGTTATAGTGAGTATTATGGGGATTGGGATATTCTTCGTTTTGGTGGAGAAATCATAGATGATAGAAAACGAGAAGACGATTGGAATAAAGCAAGCTATGATGATAGTGATTGGGCAAATGCAAGTATTTATAATAAGGATGTTTTAAATGCAAAAATTCCTGAGGGTGAAAATATTAGCTTTGCTCTTAATAGCAGAAAGGACAAAAGAGTACGAGCAGAATATACAGATATAAAAGCCGAGTTAAGCTCTCAAATGGTAGAACCTCAGGTCAGGTTTAAAGAAATCAAGCCGATAGGTGTTAAGCAAAAAAGTGAGAATACCTATGTGATTGATATGGGTGAAAACTATACAGGTTTTTTTGAAATGAACTTGTATAATGGTTCAGAAGGTGATACAGTTACTTTTGAAATTGCAGACCAAGAAGGTAATGTTTCGACTTGGAATCAAAAAAGCCAATATATCTATGGTCAATCAGGAAAAGGACATTTTACAAACCGCTTTAACTTGGCAGGTGGTAGATGGTTTACAGTTTCAGGTTTGAACTATAAACCAGAATTGAAAGACATTAAAGGTTTTGTAATTACCAATGATAGAAAACAGATTAGCAGTTTTGAAAGTTCTAGTGAACTTCTAAATGAAATTTATGAAGTAAATCTAAGAACTTATCTGGCTAATACGATTGATGGCATATTAGTGGACTGTCCACATAGAGAAAGGCGAGGTTGGGGAGAGGTAACTGTGGCCGCTATGTACGGAGATGCTTTACCTAACTTTGAAAGTGGAGCATATATGCAACAGTATGCTCAATTGATGCAAGATACACAAACAGGCGATGGAAAAATACGAGCTGTTATCAACGAGGAAGATAGACCATTTTTAATGTGGAAAGCCAATAATCCTATCACGATTTGGGAAACTTATAGAATGTTGGGTGATAAAAAATTCTTGGAAGATAATTACGCTTCTATGAAAAAATGGATGGAGTGGATGTATAAAAATTCAGATTATGAAACTGGAGGAGCATTAAAAATAGGAGTAAGAGGCAAACGTGAAATGCCCGGTTTAGGGGATTGGTGTACCCCAAGAGGAAATTTTTGGGATAGTAGTAACTCACCTGAATCAGCACATTTTAATAATTGTGTATACGCTTTTATGTTAGATTGTTCCAAAAAAATGGCAGAAGTTTTAGGTAGGATAGATGATGTGAAAGTATACGCTAATCGTCTGAAAGTACAACAAAAAGCCACTCATAAACTTTCGTATAATGCAGAAACAGGCAAATACCTTGATGGAAGACAAGTAAACCAAGCTTTTGCTCTATTAGCAGGTGTTACTCCAATTAAAGAACGAGAAAAAGTGATGGCTCAATTAGCTGATAATGTACTTTATACTTTTCCGTATTATGATACAGGAAGTTCAGGACAAGCACTTTATACTCGATTTTTTGGCGAATATGGAGAACGAATGGATTTAGTTTACGAACTGCTTCAAGATACAAGACACCCAAGTTATGGTTATTTTTTACGTCAAGGTAAGACCGTTTGGCCAGAGCGATGGTCAGCCGTTGGAAATAGTCAGATTCATACTTGTTATACAGGGATTGGAGGATATTTTATAAAAGGTTTTGGCGGTATACGTCCTAATAAGGAGAAGGCAGGAATGAAAGATTTTATTGTTAAACCTACGCCAGTGGGTGATTTGACTTTTGCTAATACAAGCCTTGAGTCCATGTATGGAAAGATTACCGTAAATTGGAAGGTTGAGAAAGACCATGCGACTTATCAAGTGGAAGTACCTGCCAACTGTTCTGCTAAAGTTTATATTCCTGCTGTGAGTAAAGATAATGTTTTAGAAGGAGGGGTGAGTGTTGAAAATACTCATAATATAGCTTACGTTGGGATGGAGAGAAGTGAAGCCGTTGGCAATTATATAATTTACCAAGTACAGTCAGGTGTTTATAAATTTAGTGTTAATCTTTTACCCAAAACACAAATTCCTGACCCAATTTACAAAGGTAATAACCTTAGTTTGATAGGACGAGTAAGTGCGTCTTCTCTCTATATAGAAACAGAAAAACTACCAAAATTTGAAGCATTTAGAGTAAATGATAAAGAGCTTTCAACAAGTTGGAAAGCTGATGGAGAATTACCGGAATGGCTTGAAATTGCTTGGGTAAAACCTCAATCATTTGCTAGTGTTGTGATTAATGAAAATGGTAATCATATCAAAGGCTATAAAGTTCAGTATTGGGACGGTAAATCATGGGTAAAATTAATAGAAGGAGATAATATAGGCAAAGAGAAAACACATTCATTTAATGCTGTTACAGCAAGTAAATGTCGATTGCTGATTACTAAAGCAGAAGGCAGTCCTAGTATTGCTGAATTCCAAATTCTAAAGGCTAATAAATTGTAAGATAATGGAAAAATAAAGGATTTAAACTGTCTTTTATTTTTCCATACTCTCCTAAATCAAACCCTATTAAGAGACTATGGAAATTCCCGAGGTAAAACCTATTCCAAGCATGTTCTAATTCGAATAATGGACTATATCATTATTGTATAAGACTATAATTCTAGCTCATCCTCTTAGATTTATTGCCTAGATTATGCATTTGCAACAATTACAAAAATAACATAACCACTAATATATTTTATTCAAACATACACTATCAACAATGAAAAAGATAATCATTTCCATACTAACCATGCTTTGTGGAATAACAATGCACATTCATGGACAAATTATTCTAAAAACAGATTTTACGGATAATAGTAAGGCAAAGGGTATGATACATTACCCTTTGGATGTTTTTAACCGTATTTCACCAATTAATGGTTTTAGAACACCAAGTACACCAAATGCTAAACTATGTATTGTACGTCCTTTAGGTGGGAAATATAGCAATGGTGATGCAGACCTTAGTTTAGACACTTACTTATGGGATGAAGAGAAAAAAGAGTTTTATACTGACTTTACTTTACTTAAAAAGCAAATTGATGGCGTTTTAAATAGAGGAGTTGGTATTCATCAAATTGTATTAGATAACCCTTCTTGGGCATTTCAACGAAATGCTTTAGGAGAGCTTGAAGGTGGTTCACTAAAGGTTTCTACTTATGGAAATGCCGAGCCTCCAAAAGATTTCAATTTATGGGCTATGTATTTGAAAGATGTGATGAACTTCTTAATCGATACGTATGGTAAGGATGAAGTGCTAAAAATACAATTTGGTATAGGTCGTGAAATTGGAACTGAAGGGCATTGGAAAGGAACAAAGGAGCAGTTTTTTGATTTTTATCAGAAGTCAGTAACAGCTATTCATGAAGTACTTCCTCAAGCAATGGTGGGTTCTCATTTTTTGTGGGGAACATCTTCAAAGTCATGGGCAGTTGATTTTGTCAAATGGTGTAAAACTAATAACGTACATTATGATGTGTTAGGCGTTTCTTACTATCCTTTTTACCACAGAGTCAATAGAACGAATTTTACTCAGGTTTATAAAGATGATTTTGGTGTAATTAAAGATATTCCTGAATGGAATGACAATGCTGTATTTGAGATTCATGAATTTGCCCTTATCAAAACTATGAATGCTAAGGGGAATGGTTATGAGAGTGCTTCTGCAAAATATCAGAATTCTTTTTTAGTTGGAGTGATGAAGATGTTTTATGAGAACAATATCAAAAACTTGTTTCAATGGGGAGCAGGAGACCAGTATCAGCCTGCTAATCAGGAAATTTTCAAACTGAAAGGGAATACTTATTATACTAATACAAAAAGTGGTACACCACAATCATCTGGCAATTATGTTGATGCTATTTTTACCAAAGATGTAGAAAACGAAGCCTATAACATAATGGCTTATAATTATAATGCTAAGCCATCTTCTAACGTAACTGAAAATTTGAATTTTGTAGCAAAAATTGATGCTCCTTCAGGAACAAATATTAAATACCGTTCAGCGATATACGATGAATCTACCAATAATTTAACATGGTCTTCTTGGCAATATGCTACTACCACAGGTATAGATACTAATAAGTCTACGGTTACATTTGATAGCCAATTACCTCCATTTTCATTTTTAAAATATGAGTTTCATATTACTGATGAATCTCCTGAACCAGTAGACGCTAGTGGTATGATTGATAACCTTTTGTTTTATTATCCGCTTGAAAGTGATGGAACTGATTTGAGTGAAAAAGGGAATCATGCTACATTGGGCAGTGCTGTGACTTTTACATCTGGAAAAAAAGGAAATGGAGCTTTATTTAGTTATACAGAAGGCTCGTTTTTAACTTCTGCTGATGAAGTATTCAAGTATAATTACCCGACAGCATATACCATTGCTTTTTGGTTGAAAGTATCAGACTATACTACAAGAGCAGATATACTTCAAGCTGTCGGAGGTAGAACATTATTGACTTCAAATGAAGATTTGAGTTTTAAGAATTTTCATCAAAAAAAATCCATTTCATTTAATGTAACAGAAGAAGAAAAAAATGAATGGTTTCATATTGCTTTGGTCATTGACCAACGTGAAGGGCAGACTCAACATAAGTTTTATATCAATGGACAACAGAGTGGTTCTATTGCAGAAGGTTATGAATTGGAAACGGATAAACCTCAATCTATAGGTCGTCTGGTTTTTGGGGCATCATCAGACCAAGCTTTACAGAGAAATTTTACGGGTATGCTAGATGAAATATATATGTTTGATGATATTCTTTCTGAGGGTGAAATCAACTTATTGATGAATACTGATAATCTAATGAACCCAGTGATAAATTCTCATTTCTTAGATAAAAAGGATAATATAGTTTTATTTCCTGTTCCTGCCCAACACACCCTAAACTATAGGGGTGTTGATGCTGTGCAGATTGAAATTTATAACCTTTCAGGTACATTACTCAAAGTTTATAACCCAATTCAAAATCAACTAGATATTTCTTTATTAGACAAAGGTATGTATATACTTAAACTGCAAGATAGAAATGGAAAAGTGTCAAGGGTACAGTTTATTAAGTTGTAACTACCTTGATAAAAGTAAATTGATTCAAACATAAATTCATTTAAAAGTCAGTAAAATTATATTTTGATAATTATCATGAAAAATAGTTGTTTTTATCTCCTCATTTTACATCTAATATTTATTTCTTGTGGAACGAGTTCCGACATTGAATTACCGTCCCCTGAAGCGTTGACTGTTTCAGAAAGATTTAAAAACCCAATTGGGTTTTATGACAGTATTCCAGACTTTTCGTGGAAATTGCCTACTTCAGTTCAAGGACAATCTGCTTATGCTATTGTGGTGGCAAGTTCTCTCGACTTATTGGAAAAAAAGCCTGATTTGTGGAAAAGCGGCATAGTGAAGTCAGACCAATCCCTATTTGTAAAGTACGAAGGAAAAGCATTGACTTCACGTCAGAAAGTTTATTGGAAAGTGAAGTTTTGGGATAATAAAGGTAAGGAATCACATTGGAGTGAAACAGCTCATTTTGAATTAGGGCTTTTGAGGAATAGTGATTGGAAAGGGAAATGGATACATATTCCTTACGAGCAATTGAATGAAACAGATTATCTTGGGTCGTTACTATTCCGACCACAATATATCCGAAAAGAAATCCAAATTCCAGAAGATGTTAAAAATGCAAGGTTATACATTACTGCTAAAGGAGTATATGAAGCTTATGTAAATGGAATTAAAGTAAGCGATGATAGAATGTCACCTGGGTGGGTTCCTTATAGGAAATATATACCGACACTGACTTATAATTTAAGTAAGTTGCTTAAAAAAGGGAAAAATACAATTGGAGTTGTAGTGGCAGAGGGGTGGTACGCTGGTCGTATATATTTAAGAAAAAGAAAAAAAACACATCAAGAAACACCTTCTTTGCTTTGTCAATTAGAAATAGAACATGATAAAGGTAAGATGCAAATTGTATCTGACGAAGATTGGAAAGTTAACCAAAATGGTCCTATTCGTGTTTCAAAAATTTATGATGGCGAAACGTATGATGCTAATTTTGAATTAGGAGAATGGAATAAAAACAATTACAATGAGTCAGGATGGAGTAATGTACAAACCCAAGCACTTGATAGTGCTGTTTTATTGTTGCCGAAACGTTTTGGAAGTGTCAAAGATAAAGAGATTATTGAGGTAAAAAATATTACACAACCAAAACCTGATATTGCTATTTTCAATTTTGGACAGAACAATGTAGGAGTTCCTTTACTAAATGTTCCAATGAAAAAAGGAGATACCTTGAAAGTTAGGTTTGCCGAAATGCTTAACACTGATGGTACTCTATACACAAAGAACTACAGAAGTGCCAAATCAACCGACTATTATGTAGCAGCAAAAGATGGAGTTATACATTGGAGGCCAAGCTTTACTTTTCACGGTTATCAATATGTTGAATTAAGCGGATACCTCAAAGGAGAACAACCACAGAAAAACTGGGTAAAAGCTATTGTTCAATATTCTGATTTTAACTCAAATGGTACTTTTTCCTCATCACATAAAAAATTGAATCAATTGCAAAGCAATATTCGTTGGGGACTCAAAAGTAATTTCTTTGACGTTCCTACAGATTGTCCTCAGCGAGATGAACGCTTGGGGTGGACAGGTGATGCTCAAGTAATAACACCTACAGCTATATACAATGCTGATATGTATGCTTTTTGGACAGGATACTTACAAAGTATGAGGTTTGAACAAATTAAAAATGGAAGTATACCTAAAGTGATTCCAAGTAATTTAGGAAATGGTGCATCGACTGGGTGGGGTGATGCTTGTGTTATTATTCCTTGGGAGCTTTATTTTAGGACAGGTGATACAAATGTTTTGCAAGAAAACTATGGAATGATGAAAAAATGGCTTGAGTATTATGCACGACATGCTCAAGGAAATATTGTTGAAACAATGCATGCTTTTGGAGATTGGTTACAACCTTTTGCAAGTTTAGATAAAAAAGGACAAGAAGGTAGACGTGGTGATACACCCAAAAATTACATTGCTACGGCATATTATGCAAGGTCTGTTGAGTTGACCTATAAAACAGCTTTAGTTTTAGGAAAAACAGAGGATGCAAATTATTATAAAACCTTGTATGATGCTATAAAAAATGCATTTCAAAAAAGATTTTATGACAATAATGGAAAGACTAAACACAAAATAGAAACTCAAACACAATATCTTTTGGCGATAGAGTTTGATTTGATTACTGATGATTTGAAACCTAAAGTTTATAAGCATTTAAAAAGGGTTATTAATGATTGTGATAATCATCTACGAACTGGTTTTTTAGGTACACCAATTCTTCCTTTTGCTTTAGATAAGGCAGGAGAAACTGATTTGATGTATTCAATTTTATTTAAGGAGACTTATCCTTCGTGGTTTTATTCTATCAATCAGGGGGCAACTACAATGTGGGAACGTTGGAACAGCTATACACACAAAGATGGCTTCAATAAACAAGGTATGAACTCATTTAACCATTATGCTTATGGTGCTATTGGACAATGGATGTATGAGCGAATAGCTGGTATAAAACCTATTGAAGCAGGGTATAAAAAAATAGAGATTGCTCCAATACCTGGGGGGGCTTTGACATCAGCACAGGCAAGTTATATGAGCCCTTACGGTGAGGTCAGTTCTGAATGGAAATTGAAAAATGGAGTTTTTGAATTGAAAGCAACTATCCCTTCAAATACCACAGCAGTAATAAAAGTTTTTGGCAATACTGCTGAAAATTTGATACTGAATGGAAAGTCATTTGTTGAAAATGAGCGTGTAAAATTAACGAATAAAGGAGGGGAATACTTTGAGTTACTTGTACAACCAGGTAGCTATGTATTTGAAACGAAACACTAATTCTTTATTAGTCAACAATTAATTTACCAAATTAAATACTCTTTAGAGTCTGTTTGGAATAGAGCTTTTGACTGAAGATTTTCAATTTTGGCTTGTGATAAAGGTACATTATAAGAGAATAGCAGAGCCATTGTCTCAAAATTTGAAAAAGTCTCATCCCAAAAGAGGAGGTTTGAGACCAACAGATTTATACCAAACATGCTCTAAGTGGTTACTCCTATCAATATTTCTTAAAAGACAAATCAAGTTAATTTCACTTAATTCAAACTTATAGGGCTTGTTCATAAAATCAAAAGCATTGTGCTATTGTATAGACAGGGCATGCCCTGTCTATACAGTATTTTTATACCAATAAAATATGTTGTTTTATGAACAAGCCGTGTTCAAACTTATAAACTTCATTTTAACACGAATAATGGACTATATCACTATTGTATAGAACTATAATTCTATTTTATCTCCTTAGATTTATTATCAAAATTTTGGTTATGATTAATGGGGAGATGGTTTTATTTGAAGGAGGTCTTTCAAGAGGTCCTAGTCAGGCAGGCAAATGGAATCGTAAAGAGAAAATCATCCCTTCAAGCTTCAGGTTTGTTGGGACCTGTTCGAATAGAAACCGTCTTTCAACAAGACAGCAACGTAAATCTTTGACATCATCAACATAGATCGACAATGGAAGGTATTTTATAGAGTGATTGCTCAAGTTTTTGAGAAGGAAATAGGTTCAGTTAAAGCAATTGATTTTAAATCGAATACTCTACTCGTTGATCACTAAAAATTTATTTTAATCAGTTGTATTAGTAACTATAATTTTAAAACTAGAAATGTATAACTCTAAAAAATATATAGGAAGTTTTCTATTTACAATTCTTCTGTTTTTAACGGCTTGTATGCCACAAACCAGGGATAAGGAAATAAAGCCTAATATCATTATTCTTTATCTAGATGATTTGGGTTATGGTGATCTTAGTTGTTATGGAGCAACTGAAATTAATACACCAAATATTGATAAGTTGGCTAATGGAGGGGTTCGCTTTACGCAAGGTTATGCTACCTCTGCTACTTGTACGCCAAGTAGGTATGGTATGCTTACAGGTGAATATCCTTGGCGTAATAGTAATGCTCGTATTCTTCCAGGATCAGCCCCTTTAATCATAGATACTAATAGAGTGACATTACCCAAAATGATGAAAAAAGCGGGTTATCATACAGGTGTTGTTGGTAAATGGCACTTAGGGCTTGGTGATGGTAACTTAGATTGGAATGGTGAAGTTACGCCAGGGCCAAATCAAGTAGGGTTTGATTACTCAGTGATCATGGCGGCCACACAAGACCGAGTACCTACTATTTATATCGAGAACGGTTATGGAGTAGGATTAGATAAGAATGATCCTATTCAAGTGAATTATAAAAAGAACTTTGAAAGGGAGCCAACAGGGAAAGATAACCCTGAATTGACTACGATGAAATGGCATCATGGTCATAACAATAGTATAGTGAACGGTATTCCACGTATTGGTTTTATGAAAGGGGGGAAAAGTGCTTATTGGAGTGATGTAGATATAGCGGATTACTTCTTAAATAAAGCTAAGAACTATATACATAAACATAAAAACCAACCTTTCTTCTTGTATTATGCTATGCAACAACCGCATGTGCCACGTACGCCACATCCTCGTTTTGTAGGTAAGTCGGGTATGGGACCTCGTGGTGACGTACTTCTTGAAGCAGATTGGTGTATCGGTGAACTTATCAAAACTTTAGAAGATGAAGGAATTCTCGAAAATACATTAATTGTATTTTCAAGTGATAATGGTCCCGTATTGAACGATGGATATAATGATGAAGCTGTTGCAAAATTAGGAAAACATACTCCAGCAGGTGTATTACGTGGAGGTAAATACAGTTTGCTTGAAGCAGGTACTCGTGTGCCGTTTTTTACTTATTGGAAAGGAAAGATTGAACCTAAAGTATCTGATGCAATGGTTTGTCAGATAGATTTAATGAGTTCTTTGGGGGCATTGCTTGGACAAGAAGTACCGCAATCAGACAGT
This sequence comes from Flammeovirga sp. OC4, assembly GCF_000812565.1. Lineage (GTDB taxonomy): Bacteria > Bacteroidota > Bacteroidia > Cytophagales > Flammeovirgaceae > Flammeovirga. The sequence continues at coordinate 80,671 of NZ_JTAM01000047.1, forward strand.
CAGAATATGTTGGATGTACTACTTGGTAAATCAGAGCTAGGGAGAGAAAATTTGGTGATTGAGGCAAAACGAAATAAAGCCTACCGTAAAGACAACTGGGTCCTTATTCCTCCATATCCCAAAAGACCATCCATTCAAACGAATGTCAATATTGAAACAGGTTGTGATTCAGTTTATCAGTTATACAACTTGAAGGAAGATTTAGAACAAAAACATAATCTGGCTACAATATATCCAGAGAAGCTAGCGGAGTTAATAGCTGAATTTAAGCTGGTAATAAAGAAAAAACCTTTAAAAGAGGAAAGTAAATAATAGGGTTCTCAGAGAAGGTATGTCGGTGAAAACAGAATAGTGTTATGTGATCAAGCTGTTACTATTAGCATTTTTTTGATTTACTGTCTTAAGAAGCCTGAAATAATATCTGCTGACCAAAAGGGTATTGAATCTAGATCAAGTTACTTCTTAAAATTACGATATCTGATCTTGTAAAAAACACGCTAAAAAAGAGAGTTATCTAATTGTTGAACATTGGTAATTTCAAAAAATGAAAAAGTATTCGATTTTAATTCTGATTGCACTAGGTATGTTTACCTCATGTGCTGTACAAAAAAAGAAGGTGGAGGAGAAAGCAACCGCACCAAATATCCTTTTTATCGCTATTGATGATTTGAGACCTGAGTTGAACTTCTATGGAGCAAACCATATTCAATCTCCCCACCTTGATAACTTGGCAAGTGAAAGTTTAGTCTTTGATCAAGCCTATTGTAATATCCCAGTTTGTGGAGCATCAAGAACTAGTCTTTTGACAGGTGTTCGCCCAACTAGAAAAAGAATGCTAAATGCATATACGCAGAAAGATATCGACCTGCCTAATGTTATTTCACTTCCAATGCTATTCAAACAAAATGGATACACCACTATTTCCAATGGAAAGGTTTATCATCACAAAAAAGATGATGAATCGGCATGGGATGAAATTTGGCATCCTGATCCAATATGGGATTATGCAAAATCCGAAAATCAGCAGTTTAGAAAAGAGAAGAGAAAAGGACCTCCTGTTGAAATGGCTGATGTGGTAGACACTGTATATAGAGATGGTAAATTGGCATTGAAAGTGATCGCTGATTTGAAAAAACTCAAGAACCAAGATAAGCCATTTTTCCTTGCTATGGGAGTGGCAAAACCTCACCTTCCTTTCACTTCTCCTAAAAAGTATTGGGAGCTTTACAAAAGAGAGGATATAGAACTTCCAGAAAGTTATGTTCAACCAAAAAGTACCCCAAAAGAAGCTTTTCATCGATTTGGTGAACTGAGAAAATATCAAGGTGTACCCAAAAAAGGTGAGATTTCAGAGGACATGGCGAAAGAGCTAATCCACGGTTACTATGCTTCGGTGAGCTATATCGATGCTCAAATAGGACTTGTTTTAGAGGAATTGGAAAAACAAGGTTTAGCTGAAAATACGATTGTGGTGCTTTGGGGAGATCATGGCTGGAACTTAGGTGATCACAAACTTTGGTGTAAACATGTCACGTTTGAAAAGGCCTTAAAAACGCCTCTAATTTTAAAAGTACCAGGGAAAACGAACGGCCAACGAACTGATGCGATTACAGAGTATATCGATGTTTACCCAACTTTGGCTGAATTGGCAGGGTTATCTGCGCCAGAAACAGCTGTAGGTCAAAGTATGGTGCCGATTCTAAATGGACAAAAAAGCGATAAAGACTGGGCAGTTTGTAAATTCAAAGATGCCGTTACAATCATCAAAGGGGACTTATTTTATACTGAATGGATCGATAATAAAGGGGAAGCATATGCACGTATGCTGTTCGATCATAAAATAGATCCATTAGAATTGGATAATCTTGCAGAGAAAAAAGAATATACAGAAACAGTTGAGAACCTTGCCAAAGAACTAAGGGCAAAATGGGGAAGTAATTTTTTCGATGATGTGATGTAGGACATTGTAAACTAAATTATCGTTATTAATAGTTTTTAGAAATCAGGAGATTTCTGATGATCTGTGGGACACGAATGACGCTTCCGCTTAACATTCGCGCCAGTGGATTTTCTACTCTATTCATTAGGTAGTGCTCTCTTGGCCTTGAAGGGAAAAGCGTCAAGAATTTCATGTATTGAGCCGTTAAAAAATGATTTTGCTGTCTGAGCGCAGCGAGTTTAAAATCATTTCGGCGAGAGAAATGGAATTTAGCTTTTGACTTCTAAGCCTTGAATTTTTTGCTTCTTTTTGTTTCAAGACAAAAACGAAGAAGAAAGAAGCTTGAAAGTAGATCCTATCAATGCTTGTATAAAGGAAGTTTGAAAGTTGATGATAATTTAGTTTACAATGTAGTAGTTTCTTAAACAAAATTTATGATGGTGGTTCGTGAGCCACATCACGAGCCACCATTTTTGCATCCTTGTACTTACAGTTGATAAATTAAAAAAGATAATGAATCTTCAATCAAAAGAGAACCTTCCTTTCTTAATAGTATTACTCTATATTTTTAATATCAGTATTTCGTCAGCTTCAGAGCCTAATAAGAAAACGAGTCAACAGCTGATCTTCTTAAATGCTGAACGTTTAAATTCATCCAAAGAAAAGATAGAAAAAGGTGATCCTTTATTCCTTCAAGCTTACCAAAGTATCATTGAAAAAGCAGACAAAGAATTAAAGAAGAAAATAGATCCTGTTACGAATAAAACCGCTCTTCCCGCAAGTGGAGACATACATGATTACCATACACTTAGTCCCTATCATTGGCCTGATTCAACCAAAGCAGATGGCAAGCCTTGGGTGTATAAAGATGGTGAGTTTAATCCCATCAATAAAGGGCCTGCAACGGACTGGGAGAGACGGAAAGATATGTTTTCGTCATTACACACATTGAATTTGGCTTACTATTTTTCAGGCAATAAAAAATACATTCTCAAAGCTCGAAAAATTGTTCGTGTTTGGTTTGTCAATAAAAAAACAAGAGTAAACCCAAACATTGATTACGGACAAGCGATACCGGGTAAAGTGCCTGGGACTTGTTTTTCTATTATTGATTGGACAGGGATAGATAAGGTGATTACAAGCATTCAGCTTTTGGAGGAGAATAATTTATTGACTAAGAATGATAAAGCAGTGGTAGACAAGTGGTTTTATGATTATTACACTTGGTTAAAGGAAAGTAAGTTTGGCATTCGAGAGAGTACAAGACATAATAATCATGGTACTAATTATGACTACCAATTGATAGGGCTTATGATTTATCTCGGTAAACTTGATGAAGCGGAGGCTAAATTAGAAGAAGTGAAGACTTCACGTATAGCAACCCATATTGATGAAAACGGGGGACAACCTTTAGAGTTATCTAGAACAAAATCCGTGAATTATACCGTCAATAATCTATGGGCTTTCGCGAGAATTACAGATTTAGGACTCCGATTTACTAAAGTAGATTTATGGGAGTATCAAAGTGAAAATGGAGCGAGTTTAAAAAAGGCCTATGACTTTGTAATTCCTTATTTCAAGGGAGAATCCACTTGGAAGTGGAAGCAAATCATTGGGGGAGGGGCAGAAAGTCAATTGGCAAATATGGCATT
>NZ_JTAM01000048.1 GCF_000812565.1 Flammeovirga sp. OC4
TGTGGATCTACTCCTTGAACTGATGGATTTGCCTCTGTCATTGCACCGAAGATCTCAACACGCTTGATAGAGTCAATGCCTAAATCAGCTTCCATGTCCATACCCATTTCTAACATCTCTGCTGGGTAACCTGTCTTCTCAGCGATTACTTCTAATAATGATGCTTCGATTTCTGCGTTAGATACTCCACCTTGAGTTGGAGCTGCAGTTTCTTGAACTGGTGCTGTTGCTACTGGAGCTGCCGCTGGAGCAGGAGTTGCCGCCGCTGCTGATGTTGCACCTGCTTTTCCTGAAATATATTCAGCGATTTGAGCTAATGTTCTTAACTCTGCTAATTCTTGTGGATCTACGCCTTGAACTGATGGATTAGCCTCTGTCATCGCACCGAAGATCTCAACACGCTTGATAGAGTCAATTCCTAAGTCAGCTTCCATGTCCATACCCATTTCTAACATCTCAGAAGGGTAACCAGTTTTCTCAGCAATTACTTCTAAAAGTGATGCTTCGATCTCTGCGTTGGTTACGCCACCTGCTGCTGCTGGAGCTGGTGTTTCTACAACTGGCGTTGCTGCTACTGGAGCCGCCGCTGGTGCAGGAGCTGCTGCCGGTGCTGATGTTGCACCTGCTTTTCCTGAAATATATTCAGCGATTTGAGCTAATGTTCTTAACTCCGCTAATTCTTGTGGATCTACGCCTTGAACTGATGGATTAGCCTCTGTCATTGCACCGAAGATCTCAACACGCTTGATAGAGTCAATGCCTAAATCAGCTTCCATGTCCATACCCATTTCTAACATCTCTGCTGGGTAACCTGTCTTCTCAGCGATTACTTCTAATAATGATGCTTCGATTTCTGCGTTAGTTACGCCACCTGCTGCTGCTGGAGCTGCTGTTTCTTGAACTGGCGCTGCTGCTACTGGAGCCGCCGCTGGTGCAGGAGCTGCTGCCGGTGCTGAAGTTGCACCTGCTTTTCCTGAAATATATTCAGCGATTTGAGCTAATGTTCTTAACTCCGCTAATTCTTGTGGATCTACTCCTTGAACTGATGGATTAGCCTCTGTCATCGCACCGAAGATCTCAACACGCTTGATAGAGTCAATTCCTAAGTCAGCTTCCATATCCATACCCATTTCTAACATCTCAGAAGGGTAACCAGTTTTCTCAGCAATTACTTCTAAAAGTGATGCTTCGATCTCTGCGTTGGTTACGCCACCTGCTGCTGCTGGAGCTGGTGTTTCTACAACTGGCGTTGCTGCTACTGGAGCCGCCGCTGGTGCAGGAGCTGCTGCCGGTGCTGATGTTGCACCTGCTTTTCCTGAAATATATTCAGCAATTTGAGCTAATGTTCTTAACTCAGCTAATTCTTGTGGATCTACACCTTGAACTGATGGATTAGCCTCTGTCATCGCACCGAAGATTTCAACACGCTTGATAGAGTCAATTCCTAAATCAGCTTCCATATCCATGCTCATTTCTAACATCTCAGAAGGGTAACCTGTCTTTTCAGCGATTACTGCTAATAAAGATGCTTCGATTTCTGCATTTGATACACTACCTGAAGTAGGTGCCGCTGCTGGAGCTGGTGTTTCAACAACTGGTGCTGCTACTGGAGCAGGTGCAGGAGTTTCAGCAACTGGGGCTGGAGTTGGCACTTCAGCTGGAGCTTGTAACTGCTGAGGAGCAGGAGCTGCATTTGAAGCTAATTGGTTATTTGTTTGCATGTTGAACAACGACGACAACATTTGTTCGATGCGTGTTTGTTGCTCAGTTAGACGCTGGATATCTGCTTGGATTTGATCCAATACTGCCTTCTCTGCCATGGAAGCTGAATTTTGTTTCTGACGAATTTTTTCTTCAATAATTTGAGACATGTCTGTTGTCTCAGCAATCACCGTTTCGATTTCTTCTACTAACGGTGCTTTTTGCGAAAGCACTTTTCCTCCCTTCGCTAATGTGTCTTGGTATCTCTTCTTGAAACCGTCTGTCAAATAGTTTGTACCAGAAATCTGTACATTCATTTTCGACTTCGCACCACCTGCTTGAACTGGTCTTGCGTACGGATCAAAGTTTTGGATTTGGATACCCATTACAGCTAACTGGATAGCTGCTTCTCTCAACTGAACGTCTGAGTTTTTCTTAGGATTAGGGTTCAATGCAATCACTTGGTGATCTTGACCTGCTAAGATTTCAGAAGTTAAGTTGGATAGAATATTTTTCGGTCCAAATTCAACGAACACTCTTGCACCTTCTTGGTACATTTTCTCGATTTGCTCTTTGAATTTAACTGGACTTAAAATGTGTCTCTTTAGAGTTTCTTTGATGAACTGAGGTTGTGCTGGGTAAGCAGTACCTAATGTGTTCGAATACAATTTACCTTGAGGAGCAGCAATGTTTGTATTGTCTAATACTGCTGCGAAAGGTTTAGAAGCATGACCTACATAAGGTGTATGGAATGCGGCAGAAACTGGTAGGATAGTCGCTAATAAGCCTGCTGCTTTTAATTCCGTTTTAAGCGCCTCCAATTCGTTCTTCGCACCACCTAAGATCGTTTGCGTACCTGAGTTGATGTTGGCTACCTGTACATTTTGGTATTTACCGATGTAAGGTTGAACTGCTACAACATCTGCTTTAACAGCCATCATAGTACCTGCATCTACACCTGCTTGTGCTGACATTGCTTGTCCTCTTTCTTTCGAAAGTTTGATGAACGTTGCTAAGTCGATTGCACCTGAAGCATACAAAGCTGAAAGCTCACCATAAGAGTGACCTGCAAAGTAACTTGCTTTGAAGCCTGCGTTTTGTAAAATGTGATACATACTTACCGATAATGCACCAATTGCTGGTTGAGCATTTTCAGTTTGTGTAAGTACCGCTTGTTGTTGTTTACGCTCCTCATCGCTGAATACAGGAATCGGATATACAGTCTCAGTTAAAGGTTTTTTGTTGCTTGCTTCAAATTCACCGTTCACTTTCGCGAATACTTCACGAACTTGAGGGAATGACCAAGCGATTTCATTACCCATGTTTGTGTATTGAGAACCTTGTCCTGCGAATAAAGCAGCAACATTGTCCTTACCGTTATAAGCGGCACTTCTATACCAAACATTTAAGATTGGGTTTTTCCACTCTGCTGCGTTTGCATCTTTCGATAATGCAGCAACAAAAGCTTGAAGTTTTTTCGTAGCCTCTTCAATTGATGAAGCAACGAAACCAACTCTTGGTTGATTTACAGGAACATTTTCTGCGAATGCTGTAGCGGATACTTCTTTGTAGTAAGCTTTTGCATCTGCACCTGATAAACCGTCAATATGTTTTTGAGCCAATGCCACTAACGCAGATGATGATACTTCAGAAAGCAACCATTGTTTGTGGATATTGTGAACTCTATTTTTCTCGATTGATTGTCCTTTGTACTCCTCCATAGAGAAGTGAAGGTTGACACCACCAAAACCGAAAGCTGATACACCTGCTCTCAATGGAGTTTGAGCATCTTTCTGGAACCAAGGTCTAGTCTCAGAGTTGATATAGAATGCTTTCTTCTCAATCTCTAATTTCGGGTTCGGTTTTGTGATATTGATTGTACCTGGAAGGATTTTGTGGTGTAAGGCTAAAGCTGCTTTAATCATACCCGCTGCACCTGCTGCTGCTTTTGTATGACCAATTTGAGACTTTACAGAACCTAATGCAATGTGATTAGTTTTCACACCATCATCACCGAATACCATACCCATTGATACACCTTCTGATGCATCACCAGCGTTAGTACCCGTACCGTGTGCTTCAATCAAACCAACTGTTGATGGATCATAACCTGCTTCCTCATAAGCTCTTCTCATCGCTAAAGCTTGACCTGAAGGACGAGGCGCATAAACTGACTTATAACGACCATCTGAAGAACCACCAATACCGTTTACAACAGCATAGATTTTATCTCCATCACGCTCAGCATCTTCTAAACGCTTCATGACCATCATACCTACCCCTTCACCGATCAACATACCGTCACCATCTTGGTCAAATGGACGAATGCTACCGTTACGAGAGAATGCAGGAGTTTTTGAGAATGACATGTACATAAATGGTGAGTTGTCTGTATCTACACCACCAGTAATCATCATATCTGCTCTTTTTTCTACCAATTCAGCCACCGCCATTTTGATCGCTGATAGTGAAGCCGCACAAGCTGCATCCACTACTGAGTTGATACCACCGAAGTCAAAACGGTTAGCGATACGACCAGAAATTACGTTACCCAATAAACCTGGGAATGAGTTTTCTGTCCAAGGCACAAACGCTGCTTTCATCTTCTCGATGGCCACTGCGATTTGTTCTTCTGGCATTCCCATTGACTCTAATGCTCTTCTCCAAACTGGATACTGTAAACGAGCCGTCAAAGGAATGATTAGCTTTTGACCACCGCCAACGCCAAGAATAACACCTGTTCTTTCTCTTAGATCTGCTTTCAACGCATCTGAACCTGGAGCATACCCTGAATCGATCAATGCATCTTTTGCTACTGCAAGACCCAATAGTTGTGAAGCATCCGTTACTTCTAAGATATTTGGTGGTAAACCAAACTCCATTGGGTTGAAATCGATTTTTGGAACGAAGCCACCTACTTTACAGTAAGTTTTGTCTTCTGCTAATGGATTTGGATCATAGTAGTCGTCTATTTTCCATCGATCATCAGGTACTTCTTTGATACAATCCACACCTTGGATGATATTTTCCCAGTACTTCTCTAGGTTCTCAGAGTCTGCAAATACAGAGGCCATACCAACAATGGCAATTGGCGTCTCTTTAAGCAGTTGGTTTGTGTCTGTCATATCTTTTATTCTTGGAATAGTACAATACACACGTTGTACTACTTTACTTTTATTCGTTACTCGCTCAAAAAATGAAATGGTTACTTGAATGATGAAAGTTTGTTCAAGCTCGCTTTTGCTCATTTTTCAGCCCGTATAACAATTCAGATCCCGAAATTGTGACAACTTTTCTAAAAAAAATATATGTTTGCTTTTATTTAATAATGACTACCTATTCATTCATCTATCAAAAAAGTACAAAACAATAGACAACTGTATTACATTACAGAAGTAAGTATTCACTAATAGCCAAAAACCAGGGTAAATATCAAAATCTAAAAAAATGTTATTTTTTATTTTAACCCTATTTTCGAGTATTTCAGAGGGTATAAATTGAATTTTAAAGTCAGATGAAATATTTATTTTTCAGAAAAATGTCAATGCCTTAAAAAGTTTTTAATAATTCTTGTAACATTATTCATACTACCATTACACTTCAAAGCAAATCATTGATAGAAGCAAAAAAAGAGACTTATTCATTAAGCCGATTTTACTGTTATTTATTTTCTATCACCTTACCTTTTCTCAGTTTTTAAATTAAAATTTCTTCAATAAATGTATCATAAGTTGATAGGCTGATATAGTTTTTTATACTCTTTTGATGCTAAGTACCAAGACAAAATTATTTAATACTAATTCTATTTATTTTTGGCTTAGTACTACATCGTAAACTAAGTATATCGAATACTTATAACACTTAGAAATCAGGAGATTTCTGATGATCTAAAGGACACGAATGACGCTAGCGCTTAACATTCGCGCCATTGAGCTTTCTACCACTTTAGTTTGGTAGTACTCCCCCTGGCCTTGAAGGGAAAAGCGTTAAGAATTTCATGGAATGAGCCGTTAAAATCATTTAGGCGAGAGAAATGGAGTTTAGCTTTTGACTTCTAAGCCTTGAATTTTTTGCTTCGTTTTTCATCAATGGAAAAATGAAGAAGAAGGAAGCTTGAAAGTAGGGCATAAAAGCCTTCGGAATAATTGACTAGAAGTTTACAATGCAGTACTTAGCACAAAAAAAGAGGCTTACATCTCAGCAAGCCTCTCAAAAATATTTTTTTAAACGTATTGATCTACATAACCCTGCAAACCAATTCTAGTTCCGTCTCCTGTTGCTTTAAAAGTCCATTCTCTTCCAGATTTTATCAGCCTGCCAAACTCCATATCAGTGGCATTTCCAAAAGTAGTTTTATTCAAGCTGTATCTTAAAATTTCGTTTTTCTTGTCTACGTCTACAATTCGTATATAAGCATTATCCAACATACCAAAATGATGATTTAGTACATCTGCATTGTGAATTGATGCGACAAAAATTAGTTCTTTGATAGAAGGGTTAATTTGAGATAAATAAGCTAAAATCATTTCATCATCACCATCTCCTTCTCCATTTCTGTTATCTCCTGTATGTTCTACGCTATTGTCTGGCGATTTAAGGTTATTATAGAAAATAAAGTATTCGTCTGCAGGAAGTTTTCCGTTTTCTCCAACCATAAAAACAGAAATATCAAGATCTAGTGAGTTTCCAGGAATGATGTCCCAACCAATTCCTAACATTACTTTGTCCAACCTTACGTTGCCCTTCATCAGGTTGACTTTGCTTCCTTTTTTTAAGTCTATACCCATAACATTATTATGCTCTAGTAGTTATTTTTTATATGTAAAATAGTTTCAGAAATATCCTTTGCTGCAATCGGTGTTCCAATTACCTCAAACTCCCAACAGTCATTTTTCAGTACCAAACGCCCCATCAACATTGAGACATAATCTGCATATTCTTCAGAAGAAGATAAATTAAAATTGGCAAGGCATTCATTCTGAGAATAAATATTTACCTCTGAAAAAGGGATTTGTGAGAAGTTTTGTTGAGAGTAAGAATTTAAGTACAAGTAAATTTGCTTTACTTTTTTGTCGATATTTTTTAGGTCTACCCAGATTATTTCATTATCCAAGCCATCATTTCCATTTAAATCGCCCTCAAGGTCATCTCCAAAGTGTTTTATTGCATCATCTGGAGATGTTAATTGGTTATAGTAAACAGTGTATATATGTTCCTTGTCCTTGTCAAAAGCGGAAAGACTGGCATCCAAATCGACATTTGTTGTATAAGGGATCATATTAAAAAACACTTTTTTCTGGATAGCACCCCAGTTGACACCTACCCGCACAAAGTCCAAAGAACTACCATTGTCTTTGATCAAAGAAATGGTACTACCTTTTTTCAATGTGATTTTTGACCTTTTTTGGAGTTCGGTATTACTCATATTTATCTATAGTCGTTAAAAAGTATTAGTTGATGTTGCTATTTATTTAAAAGTAGTTTTAAAATATTGTTTAACGAAGACGATTAACATTGGTTGTCAATTGCTCGAACCATTTTACATTTTTTCAAACATTTTTCTTATTCATCCATTTAACATTAAGAACAACTTTAAAAAACGATCACTTACTAAATTCAAGTGCCTCTTCAATCCGCAATAAACAATAATTATGATCACAACCTTTGAGTTTCCTACTACTTTTGATGCGATCAAAAATATAGTAGATCAGTATTCACCCGAAAACTATGCTCGGTCAAGAAATTATATTGATGGAGAAGTTTCTTATCTATCACCTTACATTTCAAGAGGAGTTATATCCACTAAATATGTCGTTTCAAGACTGATTAAAAATGGTTTCAGCCTTAGAAAGAATGAAAAGTTTATTCAGGAATTAGCATGGAGAGATTATTGGCAACAGATATGGATTGAAAAGGATATTGATGAAGATCTTAAACATCAACAACCTCAAGTGGAACATTATGGTATTCCATCCGCTATTTTTCATGAAAACACAAGCATTGAGGTCATTGATGAGCACCTTACCGAACTCCGAAAGCAAGGATACCTTCATAATCATATGAGAATGTACATTGCAATGTTTACCTGTAATATTGGGAAATCACATTGGAAAGTCCCTGCCCAATGGATGTATTATCATCTGCTAGATCATGATTGGGCAAGTAATGCATTAAGTTGGCAATGGGTAGCGGGTGCCAATAGCAATAAAAAGTATTTTGCGAATCAGTCGAATATCAATAAGTATACTCATACGTTTCAAAAAGGAACTTTCCTTGATAAATCTTATGAAGAATTGGAACAAATGGAAACGCCTTCTATTCTTCAAGATCACCTCCAGCCTGAGTTCATTACCCCATTACCAGACAGTACTTCAATCACCATTGACACTTCCATTCCTTCTTTCATTTATAATTCTTATAATCTTGATCCCCTTTGGAATCATGAAGTAGAAGGTAATCGTATTTTATTACTTGAACCTTCACATTTTGAAAAATACCCTGTCAGTGATCATGTGCTTCAATTTATACTTGACCTTTCTGAGAACATTGACAACATTCAAGTTTTTGTTGGTGAATTTGATGAATTAGAAAAACAATTAGAAGGTTCAAGCATTTATTACAAGGAGCACCCAACAGTTAGACACTATAAAGGAATTGAAGAGGAAAGAGATTGGATTTCCAATGTCAAAGGATATTACCCCTCATTCTTTAAGTTCTGGAAATATGTAAAAAAAGAAATTTTCAACCCGAATTATCATGAAGCTTAATAAACAAGAAATAGACACTTTGGAATTTAAATTTAAGATCAATCTTATTAATTCCATTACAGGCATAAAACCCGGAAATTTAATTGGAACAGTGGATAAAGAAGGAAATGAGAACCTTGCTATATTTAGTTCGGTTTTTCACCTAGGAAGTAATCCTCCATTGATTGCATTTGTGACACGCCCTTCTCAAGAAGTTCCCCGACATACTCTACAAAATATATTAGAAACTTCATCTTATACCATAAATCATGTCGTTACTGATAAAATTATAAATGCCCACCTTACATCAGCCAAGTTTGACAAGGGAATTTCTGAATTCGATGCCTGCAATCTCACACCAGAATATCACCCTGAAATCAAAGCTCCATTCGTAAAAGAAAGTAAAATCCAAATCGGGATGACTTTAGAAGATATCATGGATGTGAAAGCCAATAAGACCAAAATTGTCATTGGAAGAGTCAATTTTCTTCATATTAAAGAAGAAAAAATAGTAGATGAGCAAGGGAATATCAATCTTTCTGAAGCAGAAAGCGCAGGAATCTCAGGACTCCGTTCCTATTATTCTTTTCAAAATCTAGCCACTCTTCCAATTGCTCAAACTGATAACATTGTAGTTTCTGAGAAGTGATGAAAAAGAAAAGAGACCTCCCGACTAAAGTTTGTGTGGTATGTGAGCGACCTTTTACTTGGAGAAAAAAATGGGAGAAAGTGTGGGAAGAAGTAAAATATTGTAGCGAGCGGTGCAGGAGAAATAAACAAAAGATCAAGAATTAATTATAGGGTAAATCCACCTTACTTTTATCTAATTAATTCACTATCAAATAATCGGGCTTAAAATATAAAATTATTGGATTTTATATTACATTATTGTAAAGCATATTGATAAAAAAAGATTCATTTGCGTAATAACTATCAATTTCTTGAATGTTTCTAAAAACTCATTTTTCAACGAACTAATTCGTTTTTTTTTACCTTATATTTGCAGTCACTCATTTAATCATAATTATTATATATGGCCTCAACAAGAACTTGTCCTAGATGTAAAGCAAGAATTCCTGATGCAGAATTTGCGAGTCACTTAGTTAGATGTAAAGGTAAAACTATTAGTGGTAGTGGATCTGTAGTGACAAACGAAGTGGAAGAATCTGTCGCTAGGGAGAAGAAAAATAAAGAGATCAAGAAGAAAGCAACAGCTGCTAGAAAAAAAGCGGCTCCTAAAAAAGTAATTGGTCCTGAACTGCAAATGCTAATGAATAAATTCAGGATGACTGCTGAAGATGCAGAGCTTTTCTTACAACAAAACCCGAATTACTTTAATAAAGGAGAATAAGTACATTGTAAACCAAGTTTTCGAATATTTATACTATTTAGAAATCGGGAGATTTCTGATGATCTGAAGGACACAAATGCCGCTTTCGCTTAACATTCGCGCCAGTAAGTAGTATTACTACTCTTTTAATTTGGTAGTTCTACCCCGGTCTTGAAGGGAAAAGCGTTAGGAATTTCATGGAATGAGCCGTTAAAAATGATTTTGTTGTTTGAGCTTTAGCGAGTTTAAAATCATTTAGGCGAAAGAAATGGAATTTAGCTTTTGCGTTCAAAGCCTTGACTTTTTTGCTTCGTTTTTGTTTCAAAACAAAATGAAGAAGAAGGAACTTTGAAAGTAGATCCTATGATTACTTATAAAAAGGTCGATTGAAAGTTAACGGCAATTTAGTTTACAATGTAGTAAGAATTGATATCTGAAACATCTTTTGAAAAGAAATTCACAAGAAGAGAGGTTCCAAACAACCGCTACGAAGTTGACCCGATAAATACAATATTTATCGGGTTATTTTTTACCTAATCCTTTCAAAGGAACATGAATTGATTCTTTAATCTTTCCCATCACAAACGTACTATGAGCACTGCCTATATTTGCAATCTCTCCTAATTTATTCAATACAAAATCCTGATAAGCCTTCATGTCTTTCACCATTACTTTCAATAAGAAATCATAATCTCCTGAAATATTGTAACACTCTGTAATTTCATCTAGTGCTAAGATGTCGTTTACAAATTGATGGCCGATGACCTTAGAATGCTCTTTTAAGGTCACATTACAAAAAACAGTAAGTGAACGGTCTAGTTTTTCAGCATCCAAAACCGCCACGTAATTTTTGATATAACCTTCCCTCTCCATTCTCTTAATCCTCTCATAAACGGGTGTGGTCGAAAGGTGAACTTTGTGCCCAATTTCTTTGGTACTCAAATTGGAGTTCTTTTGAAGTAAGTTCAATATCTGTATGTCTAAGCGGTCTAATTCCTTCATAGATAATCTTTCTAACAATGTATTTCAAAATTCAAGTCAAAAGACAAATAAACTAATTATAAAATTAAAGACAGATATAAAATCACATTAAAAACACTACTGTAATAAAATAATCTAATATTAGATCTTTTAAAAGAAATAAAATCTACCCTTTCCCTATATACATATTAGTTTATCAAAAGAAATGAAGTAGGACATCTTATTTGTACTATAAAATCAATTGACAGCTTGAATATGTATCAAATGTCATTTAAAATTCAAAAATCTCCTTTAAAAGGAAATATAGTACACAAACCTGATAATAAAGCATTTATTCTCCCCTACCGACTCTCCTTACATTTGTAAAAAGATCGATATGCAATCTTTAGTAAATGAATTATTACATAAACACATAACCTATGAACCAATTAACAGATAAAGTAAAAGCCTTTTTGGCACAAGATCCAATACCTGCGTTTGTCAATGGAACTTGGAAAAAGGGGGAATATGAAGAAACGTCTACAATAGAGAACCCTGCCAACAGAAAGGTGTTAGCCAAGGTAAATCTATCGTCAAAAAGTGATGTAGAAGATGCCATTGAAGCAGCAGATAAAGCTTTTATTCAATGGAAATCATACTCACCACAACAAAGAGCAGAGGTATTGAAACGCTTTGCTGATTTATGTGAAAGAGACAGTGAAGAATTGGCTCAACTAGAAGCGTTAGATGTAGGAAAAGCCATCAACAACGCAAGAGGTTTTGATGTTCCTTTTGGCATTGAATGTATACGATATTTCAGTGACCTCATTCTTGAAAAAGACTTTGAGCAAAAGCTTGAAATAGAAGGAATCAACGGAAAACAAGTGAGAATACCTTATGGTGTAGTCGGTTTTATTTTCCCTTGGAATTTCCCATTAACACTTTGTATGTGGGGAATAGGCCCTGCACTTGCAGCGGGAAATACGGTCGTGATCAAACCCGCTGAAATTACACCGTTAAGTACACTCTATTTAGGAAAACTAGCACAAGAAGCCGGTATCCCTGAGGGAGTAATTAATATAGTTCCTGGAAAAGGGTCGGTGGCTGGAGAAGTCATTACTACACATCCTAAAGTAAAATGTGTTTCTTTCACGGGATCGTCAACTGTAGGGAGACATATTGGTCAGAACTGCGGCGTACACCTTAAACCTGCTAAACTTGAGCTTGGTGGGAAAGGTGGAGCCGTAGTTTTTGAAGACGCAGACATTGATCATGCTGCAGAAGGTCTTGCAGGTGCTATCACACTCAACACCGGGCAAGTTTGCTGTACTGCTACACGATGGATCATTCAAGAAAATGTTGTAGATGAGTTTGTAGAAAAAGTGAAGGCAAATCTTCAAAAAACAGTCATTCAGCCGGGTATGATGGAAGAGTGTGAAATGGGGCCTGTGGTTAGCAAAAAGCAACAGGATAGTATAATTGATTATATCCAAAAAGGCATAAAAGAGGGTGCAAAGCTTATTTTGGGAGCTAATACTGCACCTGAAAAAGAAGGGTATTACATCCCTCCTACGTTATTGATGGGTGACCAGAATAATATCTGTTTTAAAGAAGAAATCTTTGGACCAGTCGCTTACATTACCACATTTAAAACAGAAGAAGAAGCCATACAACAAGTCAACTGTTTGGATTATGGTTTAGCGAATAGTGTATGGACTACTTCTACTGAAAAAGCACAAAGAGTAGCCCTCGAAATGGTATCGGGTAACAGCTGGGTCAACGCCCACAATGTCTTCGCTTATGGACTGCCCTATGGAGGGGTAAACGGAAGTGGAAACGGCGGAGGTGTCAATAGTATTGAAACACTATTTGATTATACTAGAGGATTGACGATTGCAGAACCAATTGCATAGATGATGAATCAAAAAGAATTAGTGGAGTACCTGCAAACGCAAAGAATTATCAGTAGTCGAAACCTTAAGATTACCCCACTAAACGGTGGGGTGTCTTGTGAAATTCTTCTTTTGGATGATGGAAAGAAAAGGATTGTGGTAAAACGAGCCTTACAAAAACTGAAAGTAAAAGAAGATTGGTTTGCTGATATTGGTAGAAATCACACGGAGCAGAAGTACTTAAAATATGTAGGCGACTTATTGCCTGAGGCTGTTCCGAAGATACTACACCAAGACGAAGAACGTCACTTTTTCTGTATGGAAATGATTGAAGGTGATTTCTCGAATTGGAAAAAAGAATTAATGGAAGGAAAGATCAATACGGAATACGCTCGTGAGGCGGGGCGTATTCTTGGTCTTATTCACAATACCTCTTTTGACCAAAAAAAAGTAGCTGCTCAATTTGATACTCTTCAGAATTTTCATGAGCTGAGAATTGATCCCTACCTATTGAGTACAGCCCAAAAGCATCCTCAACTTTTATCTTATTTCAGCGAGGAGGCATTGCGGTTGAGTAATACTAAAAAATGTTTGGTGCATGGTGATTTCAGTCCAAAAAATATAATGGTATCACCTCACCGTATTGTAGTACTTGACTGTGAAGTAGCTTGGTATGGTGATCCTATTTTTGATCTTGCTTTCTTGATCAACCACTTTATGTTGAAAGCACTATTAATGCCTGAGCAATCGCAACCGTTGATGCTTCTTGCAGAGCAATTCTTTCAAACTTATCAATCAAAAGTCACTTTTGCATCAAAAGAAAGGCTAGAGGAACAAACCGTTCACCTTCTATTATTATTGATGTTGGCAAGGGTTGATGGAAAATCTCCCGTAGAGTATCTGCAAGAAGAACAACAGGATATAGTACGAAACTTTGTTTATAAAACATTACCCAAAAAGATAAAAACACTTGATGTTTTTTCAAATCTGTGGGTAAACTCAATACAATTAGAAAATGAATATTAAAAATATTGACGCCTATCAAATCTATGATTCTAGGGGGTATCCTACTTTAGAAGTCGAAGTAGAATTAGAAGATGGCACAACAGGACGAGGGCTTGTTCCTTCAGGTGCTTCTACTGGACAATTTGAGGCTTGGGAATTGAGAGACGGTGATCAAACGAGATTTAGAGGAAAATCTGTATTCAATGCCATCGCTAATGTAAAAGGAGAAATTGCTGATGCTTTAAAAGGTGATAGTGTTTTTGATCAGAAAAATATTGATCAAAAAATGATTGCTTTAGATGGTACACCTAATAAATCTCGATTGGGTGCGAATGCTATTTTGGGAACATCAATGGCTGTAGCTAATACTGCAGCAAATGCTAAAAACCAAAAACTCTATGAATACCTTGGCAATGGTGAAGGACACCTGATTCCGCTCAATGAGATCCAAATTCTAGGCGGTGGAGCACACGCCGACTGGGCCACGGATATTCAAGATTTTCTAGTGATTGCCATTGGTGCAACAACATACGAGGAAACTCTAGAAATGACACACAATATCTACCATGAAGCGGGGAAAGTCATGAAGGAAAAAGGGAAATGTGTGGGCATTGCTGATGAAGGGGGCTGGTGGCCTGATTATACCAATAATGAAGAGCCATTTGAAGTATTTATGGAAGCTATCCGAAGGGCAGGTTATGAAGCTGGTAAAGATGTAGCAATATCTCTAGACATTGCCGCAAGTGACTTGTTTGATGGTGAAAACTATCACTTGAGACTAGAAAATAAAAAACTCAGCCCTGATGAATTCTATGCTTTGATGAAAGATTGGTGTGAGAAATATCCGATTGTTTCCATTGAAGACCCTTTTGCAGATACAGAATTTAACTATTGGCAAAAATTCACTCAAGAATTCGGTCATCGTGTACAAATTATTGGGGATGACTTATTCACTACAAACATTACAAGAATTGAAGAAGGGATTGCTCAACAGTTGGCTAATTCTGTCTTGATTAAACTCAATCAGATTGGTTCTGTTTCTGAAACTTTAGAGGCAATTGCACTGACTCAAAAAGCAGGCTGGCTTCCGGTTGTTTCTGCTCGATCAGGTGAGACTGAAGATGCTTTTATCTCGCACTTAGCGATCGCTACCAATGCAGGGCAATTGAAAGTAGGTTCATTTGCTAGAAGTGAACGTATGGTAAAATGGAATGAAAACCTTAGAATACAGCGTCATCTTGGTGATAAGGCTACTTTTATTGGAGGAAAAATTTATGATCAGATCTTCTCTACAGCTTCTGTATAAAAGAATAATTTCGAAATAGGTCCATGGTTATACAAAATGGTTCGAGCGATATTTTATCACTCGAACCTATTTTATATTTTGAGTCCTCTAGCTTAATACATTGTAAACTAAATTTTCGTTAAATCCCCCCCTCTTTCTACAAGAATTTATAGGGACTACTACTTTCAAGCTTCCTTCTTCTTCATTTTTGTCTTGAAACAAAAACGAAGCAAAAAATTCAAGGCTTTGAAGTCAAAAGCTAAATTCCATTTCTCTCGCCTAAATGATTTTAAACTCGCTGCGCTCAAACAACAAAATCATTTTTAACGGCTCACTTCATGAAATTCTTAACGCTTTTCCCTTCAAGGCCGAGGAAAGTTCTGCCAAACGAATTGGGTAGAATGCCACTGGCGCGAATGTTAAGCGTTAGCGGCATTCGTGTCCTACAGATCAACAGAAATCTCCTGATTTCTAAACAATATAAATAACGAAAACTTAGTTTACAATGCACTTAATGCTTTGTAAGCTAAGTTTTCATCAACTTTTAATCGACCTTGAAGGGTTTACATGCAATATTATTTCTGAGTCCCACTAGGTTTTATACCTTTCACCCTTTTGGTGTTGGCTACAGACTTTGTAATTTCTTTGTACTTCCATAGTACATTGGCGCCTCTACCCCAGTTCAAGTACCATGTATACGGACCATACTCTACGTCTCTATCTTGAGTTACTTTTAAGTAAAATGCAGAAGAGTTATCAGTTCCTCTTTTGTCTTTGATAAAAGTAAATTCATACCCTTCCTTATTCTCAAACTTCACCTTTAATGAATCCGGATAATTTTGGGTAATAATACCTGTAGCTCCTTTGACGATTTTTATTTTCTCAATCCTTTTTCCATTATCATAGATAATGTTTCCTTCATTATTATTGATTACTTCAGCATCTTTAGGAATATCTCTTTGGATATGAATTTCCTCTGAGATATAAACCACTAATTGAGATATATCAACGTTATTCTCTTTTAAATTTTCTAATCCTTCAGTAGTCACAGGCGTTTTGGCAATAAAAGCTCCTTTTACTTTATCCATTACCTGAGCATTTGAAAGATGAGTAATACACAAAAGTACTACAATCAATGGCCAATTTTTCATGTTGAATTAAGTTGTTTTATTTAGTTTTCAGTTCATTCAATTGAACTATTTTTTTGTACGAATCAACCTGCAATAAAGTTGTCACTCTTATTAAAGATTAAGTACTAAGTCAAAAGTAGTTTATTTCAATCAATCTTAAGAAAAAACATCAAAAAAATGGTAAGAAGTTTTAAGATATCCCCTTACCATTTTTCAGTTTTGAACTATAAGTACTTTTTCAACACCTCTGCCCAAATTTCATAACCGGCAGGCAACATATGAAGCATATCTTCTTCAAATAAGTCCGGTCTACTTTTCGCATTCTCATCCAACATTGGAGTGAAAATATCGACATAAGTGATGTTTTTCAATGTATGCATTGCTTCCTTTACCAAGAGATTTGATTTCTCTATCTCATGCATAATATTATCCTTGCTTGGACTCGGCTTAATAGACATGTAGTAAATAGGAAGATCTTCTCCATATTTAAATCTTAGTTGATTATAAATACTCTCAAAGGAGAATAAGATATCTTCAGCTTTCTGTCCCCCACCTAGATCATTATCTCCTGCATAAATAAATACACTTTTAGGAGATTCAATGTCTTTAAATAATTGA
This sequence comes from Flammeovirga sp. OC4, assembly GCF_000812565.1. Classification (GTDB taxonomy): domain Bacteria; phylum Bacteroidota; class Bacteroidia; order Cytophagales; family Flammeovirgaceae; genus Flammeovirga. The sequence continues at coordinate 16,668 of NZ_JTAM01000048.1, forward strand.
TTGAAATAAAGTGCACAAGCTTCTAAAGTAGAGCCTCCAAAACCCATATTTAGGATTTCCTCATTTCCTAAATCTTCTCTTACTTTTTTCCAAAGTCTAAAAGATGAACTGCCATAAAAAACAATAGGTTGATCAATTGAAGGCTGTTTTCGTAAATTTTCGGCCAACTCTGGTAGCCCTTCATGCTTATAAAACTGGATTTCTTCTGTTGTCATTGTTAATTTAATTTTCCACCAACTGAATGGCCTCCTCTACATAGGAACGATATTTTTTAGAATAACTTTTTAAAAACCCTCTTAGTTCCTCTTTAAAGGGTTTTGTAGTATCTATAACTTCTGATAGTCTGAAAGCGGGTTTGATAACAACACCTAACTTTGCTTTACTCATTCGTTTGTCAAAGAACGACAAAGCAATTGGAACAATCAAAGGATCAATACCAGAATGATTCGCAATCATAAAAGCACCCGGCTTAAAATCTACGGGAGATTGATGTGTTTCCCTACTTGTTCCTTCTGGACTCAAAATCAAATTAATACCCTCTTTTAATTTTGAGCTCGCTTCATCGAAAAACAGGTTTCTATTTCTTCTCTTCTCTTCATCAGACATTTTAGACGGATCAGAATCTGCAGTTCTTACCCCAATATGCCCCAATTTATTATAATAATCTTGGTGTCCGTATTCTGGTCCCTTTCCAATTCTTACAACTCTCAACCCTGAATCCTTGTAAAACTTAAAAAGTAACATTGAAATGAAATGAGAATCCAATGTAATTTGGAAATTGTTAGGCAATGTATAATAAGGGTGATTGAGTAAGTGATTATAAATAAAGATATTTCCTGACTCTTTTGGTATATTTTCTAACCCCTCAATTTTGATATCTAGATAAGCAATTGCTTTTTCAAACAACTCAGAACACTCGTTTCTAAGCTGGCTTGCCGGAATTGTTTTAGGAGCTTTAATGACATGATTCGTCATTTTCTTTAACCCTTCCATAAATAAGTACTCCTTACGTAAAGGAGCTGTTACTTTCACAAAAAGATTGGCTAAGCTTCTTTCCTGACCTACTCCTGTTTTACTTAATTGGTCCAAAAGATCAAAAGCAATTCCTTGTGTCAGTTTTTCTGATAATAATGATGGAATTTTATGGATATCAGAAGTCACATTCAATTGTGCTCCCGCTTGATCAATCATGGTCTGAATCGTCAATAGTTCTCGATCATACGTCTGCGTGATGACTTGAGCGCGCACAGCTTTCAGTGCACTCCCCAACAACCATAATAGTCTATACATAAAGACCATTCCGAGGTTTGGAAACTCACCATAAAGTACCAATAGATCTATTCTCTGAATTTCCAATACTTCAATAGGTTCTAATACCACTAATTCCATAAAGTTAGGAATGGCATCAAAACTTGCTGCACTCCAAAGGATCACTTGTCCTCTTTCCTGTAAAATATCAGAAGTATAGATTTCTCCATTATCCTTCACATAATTCAAAGCTACTTTTCCACTTTTGAGCACCATAAATTTATTGGAAGCTTCTCCTTTGGAAAGTAATTTCTCGCCTTGTTTATAATATTTTGTATCACTGATATTGGCTAATTTCATGAGGTGCCAATCAGAGAAGGGGTTGAAGAAATTGCTTTGTCTGAAAAACTCCAAATTAGATTCTACAGGCCCTTTGTCCTGGAAAGAGGTATAAGTGGTATTTCCTTCCAATGAATCAACGGTCATTGGGATGGACCCTTGAATCCAGACATTTCGAGCATCTCTTAATAAATGAGTGCTATATAATAAGGTTGAGGAAAGAAAATGCATACCAATTTGAGGGTTACTATCAAAAAGATCCCTCAAAAGTTGGTTGTCCCACACAACAACCTGTGTTTTTCCTTTTGCTTTGGCCGTAGTAGCAAAGCGGTAAGGTTCCCTAAAACCTGACCATCCAATTGGCGTTCCTTTTTCATTATTCTCACCCACTGTTAATCCACCACGCTGATCACCTACATTAAGATGGTATTCTACTTTCCCAGAGTAAAGGATATAGAACTGTTCAGCTGATGCAAATTGTAAAGTGATAATTTCATCATCTTCAAAAGTAACTAACTCTGCATTTTCTGAAAGAATCTCTAATTCTGATTCGTTTAGCCTGTCTGCAAATGGTAGTTCAAGTAGTGTTGTAGTTAATGGCATAGATAGTACTAGTTTGGACAGTTTTCAAAAAATTTCCCGTAAAATAGCCGATTCTTAAGAACTTAACAAAAGGATAAAATACACTTAAACTAAGTATTATTCCTCCGACGAATTAAAGTAGACTTCGATTTTATGAAATAGTTGCTCTTGACAGTCTTTGATATCTTTAGCTTTGACCGTCCATTTTTCTGTTACTTTGTTTTCTGATATTAAGTGTAATTTCAAGAGAATATTATTTTTATGAACCTCATATTTACCCCTTATTATATAAGTATTAGGCCCTTTTGCATTTTTCTGATAGCGCACTGTCAATTCCTTTTCCTCTGCCTTTAACACAAAATAAGTCTTCACTTGCTGACTGAGGTGGAGGTGATCAGCCCAAGTTTCTGCATCTTCTAAATAGATGGCCGAAATCAATTTTTTCTGAATAGAAAGTGTGATACTGTCTCTAACGGCTTGAGGTAATTCTGCAATATAAAAACTACCTGCACCAACCGGCACCCTGTATTCTGGCTGTTGTTCGCCACTCATGGCTGAGGCTAATTGAGGAACAGACTCTACTGCATGAGCAAATAAATCTTGTACATCAACGAATCGACCTTCGTCCAACTCTCCTCTTTTCAAATAATCCAACAAAGAATAAGTGAGTAAACCGTGCTCTAGATAAGACGATTCATAGCTGACTTTATCAGAAGAAGCACCTGAAAGCATAAACATTCCTGTCTTGGCTCTCATCCTTTCCAAAGCCCTCTTCTTCATTCCTTCCTCATTATAATCCCTCGAAGTAATCAATTCTGTAGAAAAAGAACCTGCATGACAAGCATCTACTACAAACACCTGCTTCGAAATTGGGATTTCTTTAATCCAATCCAAAAGCTCAGTTCCATTAATAGTGTAATTGTTTTTGATATCAGGATCAGAAAGATCACTGTTACTCATATCTTTGGTTAGAAAATGGAAATCATTATCACCCTCATTGTTTTCGGCAACGGCCCCATGTCCTGCAAGAAAGACAAATAGAATATCAGAAGAGTTTGCTCTTTGGTGAATACTTTCAAAAGCCGCTTTAATATTTTCTTTTGTAGGTTGAAGTACTTCTTCCTCGGCATCGGTTGTCAGCAGTTGAATGACAGAATTTTTGACACCAAATAATTTTTCACTTCCCACATCAATAGCCTCATACATTGCTTTTGCATCATCCGCTGCATACTTCAAATCCAACAACCGTCCCCTGTAATCCGAAACACCCACGATGACACCGTACAATGTTGGAGGAGCTTCCAATTCTATTTCCTTTCCCTTATACTTTAGTTTAATTCCTCTCCCATTCAGTGTCCCTGCCTTGTTGGAAGTAAGTACCATTATATCATTTTCTTGATTAGGAATAAGGTGTATTTTCACTTTATCCAAAAGGATAGTATAATACTCTTTTCCTTCATAAATTTCTTTTTGACCTTCCTTCAACACATCCGTAATGACTTCCTTATTATTGATATAAAGACTTACAACTCCAATTCCACCACCTCTATCAATTACTTCTATGTATAATTTTCCCTCTCTTTCAAAAGTATTTGTTTTGGGGAAAAGTGATAAATCACTCAAAGGAGGCACTTTTCTTAAAGGATTACCTTGTAAAATTTCATAAGCCAAACCCGGTTCCCAATATTTATCTTTCAATTGATCAAAATCAATCGTTTCTGTACCATACACATAATAAAGTTCACTCATATTGAGGTCTCCCACATCAAACAAGCCCGAATGATGCTCAATGACCCACTTCCCTTCATCTGTCACAATGATCTCTCCTCCTTTCCTTTTCTTTTTAATATCCCATATTTCAAAGGTGGTATTGGTTCTGATTGCAAAAAATACATTTTGGTCTATATAAGATATGATATCGACCATCGGAATAGAAGCCCCTTCAAACTGTTCTATTTTTTTACTCAAATCTTTATTCCAAATAGAAATATCTCCCGCTCTCTTGCCGAAAATCCATTGTTGCTTTTTGGATAAATAATCAATTTCCAAAATATCCTCAGAAGGTACGTTATGTTCAACGACCGCCCAATCTCCACAATTCCAAGCATAGATTCCTTTCTTGCCGCTGACTACTAATTGCTTCCCATCTTCTGAAAATTCTAAATCGTTTAGCCATAAATCAGGTACGGTAGTTTCAAAAATGATTTTCTGTTTTTCTAAGCTATATACTATCAATTTCCGGTCTCTCCCAATAGAGGCTATAGTTCGTGCATCACTATCATTTTCTACACAAACTACTGCTCCATTATGCTGATAAAGTAACTTGTTGGTCGATTTTTTACTATTCCACAAAAGTACATCACCACCTTTTGTCCCCACGGCTACTTGACCAATGATAGGCACATTCGTCAGGGTCATTCCTTTATGCTCTAGTCGCAGAGTATCTAATAACTCCCCATGATCAGACCATATTTTCACTAAACTATCCGCTCCGGTAGTGATCCATTTATTACCATTTAGTGTATATTCTAATGCTGAAGCATATTCATGATGTACCTTCCAGCTTCTTGTAACAACGTGTTCATTGGGTTCCCATGAATAAAAAATCCCATCCGTTGACACGAAAGCAATCGCTCCGGTAGCAAGGTTGATCTCTCCATCAACGAGGTGTCCCTTTACAGGTCTCCATCTCACATTAGTTTGAGAATTTCCAACTTCTAATTTCCATACTGATATAGATCCATCTTTATTAGAAAATGCTGCATACTGCGTACTTTCGGTAAAAACCATTTTCTCAAAATCATCTCTCACCCCTAAAGGTTCTTTATTGATTTTACCGTTTTTATAACTATAGAAATAAATGTTTTGAGCTTTTGTAGCAAAAACTAATACATTAAAAAAAGAGGAGTATTTCAAGTCTATAATAGGCGTATTATCAGGAGAGGTCATTTGATCTACTAATGTGTCCGCATTTATATCCCATATTTTGATGGTTTTATCCCATGATGCCGTGACTATTAGAGAATCAGAAGGAATATAATCAATTGCCGAAATCCAATCTGTATGCAAACCTTTTTTAGCAACATTAGTTCTATCAAACCCTCTCCAAACCACAATGTCTCCTTCCATTTTCCCAACCGTCAGCCATTTCATTTTAAAGGAGTAATTTAAAGCGGAAAAATTGCCCAAGTCTGATTTAATCTCCATTCCATCAGGTGCCAATTGTTTATTTTCCCAATCCAAACGGTAAATCATACCACCTTTTGTAATAAACAGGAGAAAACCAGCGACAAACTTCAGTTTAAAAACTTCTCCCTCTACTTCATCAAACTCATAAACAACCTCTTGAGAATTCAGATGAATAATCTTGACCTTGCCGTCCATTCCCGCCGTAGCTAAATGTTGATTATCTGTAGAAAAACAAAGCGATGTAATCCCAACTTCATGAGGGTAAAGTGTGTACAATAATCTTTTATCATCAATATTCCACACTTTTACTGCTGCGTCTTCACCAGCGGTAGCCAACAATTTCGCATCATTGGTGATCGCCAAGTCTTTTACTTTCCCCAAATGTCCAGTTGATAAAGTCAATTGAAGCGTTTGAGCATAATGTAGAGTATGATAAAGAAGAAGGAATAAGAGTAATAAACGTACTTTCAAAAGAAGAGGTATTTAAATGAAATAGACTGAATTTGTATTTGTAATGTACAACTTTGGTCTTAATAATAAACACATGTATCACTATCAATCCACCTCTTCGATGATTTATTTAAAAAGGACAGAGAAACTATGTCATGATACAATGAAATTAGCCGTATTCTTCTATATTTGTCTATCTTTTAATTTTTAAGATTATTTTTTATCCTACCATCATTTAGGGTTGATCTTTTTATATGTCTAGAAGGAATTCATTACGCAATAAAATATTTACCGAAGAAGAACAAGCCCGTCAGAAAGAACGGTTTGACAATATCATCAGTGCCATTGTAAAACTGATAGAGACTTATGCTAAACTGTTCAGTATTCAGATCAAAACAGGCTTAGCTGGAACACTTTCGGTCATTGCAATTTTTGTGATTATGCTGACATTTTTAACGCTTGCCTTTGCCTTTTTTGCATTGGGGTTTGCTTTATTTGTCAATTACATTTTCTCATGGCCATCCTTTGCAGGATTTACGATTGTAGGGGTATTTTGTGTAGGCCTTTTTGGTCTGGCACTTTATTACACTACGCATTTGCGTAATCAGTTCCTTATTTGGATCGATGAAGCCATTGATAGATTGCAAGAAGAAAATAATGAATAACCTATATTTCTTATGAGCGAGCAAAAAACAAATACAGTTAGAGAAAAATTAAAAGCAGAAAAGATCCAGCTCAAAGAGCAAACTAAATTAGCTAAACAAGAATTAGTAGATTTAGCACAAGGAACCGTTTCTGAAACACAACAAGATATAAAAAAGATTTTTACGTACGGTGCAGCACTTGTAGTGACCTATGGTATATCACAATGGGCACTGCGTATTCACAAAAGTAGAAGTCAAAAGAAATACTTAAAAAAACTTTCAAAACTTGAAGTTCCTACCAAAAAAGGTAAGAAAATTGTAAGTACTGATACGCACGAAAGCAGGGTTCCATCTTTTGGAAAAATGCTTCGTGAAGAGGCCACAGTTTTCCTTATGGGAGTGGCTAAAGAAGAAATTTTGAATTATTTAGAAAGTCGCAAAGAAAAAAAGAAGAAATAAAGTAACTCACTTTCAAATACTTAACGACGTATACGTATGCTTGCATAACTTATACGATCTGTTAATGATGAAGATACTTGCAGTTATAAATTCTAATTCATTTCTTTGCAGTTAAATTGGTCAACTAAAAGTTATTAAGATGTCCGAAATTGCAGAAAAAGTAAAACAAATTATCGTTGATAAGCTTGGTGTAGAAGAATCAGATGTAACACCAGAGGCTTCATTCACAAACGATTTAGGTGCTGACTCACTTGACACTGTTGAGTTAATCATGGAATTTGAAAAAGAATTCAACACTTCTATTCCTGATGATCAAGCAGAAAGCATCACAACTGTAGGTAACGCAATCGAATACCTTGAAGAGAACGTAAAGTAATTTACACTCCCTTTAAAATAAGCGAATCAGACGCTAGCGAACCTGATAGTGCAAGTACCTCAGTTTTTTCTAGGTGCTAAATCTGTCAGGTTTGTTTTTTTGGGATCTTCCAAAATCAAAATCTTATGAACGCTAGAAGAGTTGTAATAACTGGAATTGGTGCATTAACACCACTAGGCAACACTGTTGAAGAGTATTGGGCAAATTTAGAAAAAGGGGTTAGCGGTGCTACTCCAATCACTAAGTTTGATGCCTCGAAATTCAAAACTCAATTTGCTTGCGAAGTGAAAGGCTTCGTAGCAACTGATTATATTGACCGCAAAGAGGTTCGTAAAATGGATCTCGTAAGCCAATATGGTGTTGCGGTAGCTAAACAAGCCATTGAAGATTCTGGAATGGACTTAGACGCTGTTAATAAAGAGCGTTTTGGTGTCATTTGGGGTTCAGGAATCGGTGGTCTAAAATCCTTCCAAGACGAGGTTTCTGGCTTCGCTTTGGGTGACGGGACACCACGTTTTAATCCTTTCTTCATTCCGAAGATGATTCCTGACTTAATACCTGGTCATATTTCTATGACTTGGGGACTAAAAGGACCTAACTTCACGACTGTATCAGCATGTGCTTCTGCGACTAACGCAATGGTAGATGCTTTCAATTATATTCGTTTTGGAATGGCTGACCTATTCGTAACTGGTGGCTCTGAAGCTGCAGTTTGCGAAGCGGGTATCGGTGGTTTCAATGCTTTACGTGCATTATCAACACGTAATGATGATCCTGCAACTGCCTCAAGACCTTTTGATGCAAACAGAGATGGATTTGTACTTGGTGAAGGTGCCGGTGCATTTATCTTCGAAGAATTAGAGCATGCAAAAGCGAGAGGTGCAAAAATCTATGGTGAAGTAATTGGTGGTGGTATGACTGCTGATGCTTATCATATGACTGCTCCTCACCCAGAGGGAGAAGGTTCAAGCAGAGTAATGGCTGAGGCAATGAAAGATGCTGGAATCGAGCCGAAAGATGTTGATTATATCAACGTTCACGGTACTTCTACTCCACTTGGTGATATCGGAGAGGTAAACGCAATCAAAAAAGTCTTTGGAGAAGATGCTTATAACTTAAGTATCTCTTCTACTAAATCTATGACAGGTCACCTTTTGGGTGCTGCAGGTGCAGTAGAAGCATTAGCATGTTTATTAGTTCTTAATAAAGGTGTGATCCCTCCAACGATCAACAATACTACTCCAGATGAGAAATTAGATCCTAAATTAAATTGTACTTTCAATGAGGCACAACAACGCGACGTGAATATTGCCTTGTCGAATACATTTGGTTTTGGAGGTCATAACTTCTCAATGGTATTCAAAAAGTACGCTGAATAATTTGTACTTTTCTTAGCAGAAACCCGTTAGTAAGCCTAATTTCTAACGGGTTTTTTGTTTTCCTTAAAAAAAACTCTGTTATCTTTAGTATTCCCTACAAAAAAAAGAATTGAAATAAAACACCTTTGTTTTAGATATTTTTTACATTTTTGGGGAATGTTTTTTACTCCTCGAATTTATCGAGACTATAATACTGATCAATGATTTTAGGAAAATTCTTAAAACGATGGGTCACGCCTTATAATGAGCAGGAGAAAAAATTAGCCAAGGTTGTAACAAGAATTATCGGAAGAAAACCTTTTAACATCAAATTGTATCACCTCGCAATGCAACATACATCTGTTGCTTTCGAAAGTGGAGCAATGAAAGGTTTTAAAGAATCGAACGAACGTCTTGAATACTTGGGAGACGCCGTTTTAGGTTCGGTGGTAGCGGAATATCTTTTCAAACGCTATCCTTACAAAGACGAGGGTTTCCTAACTGAAATTCGTTCTAGAATTGTAAACCGAGAATCTCTTAACCGCTTGGCTGTTAAGATTGGTTTGAGTCAAATGGTCGCTTTTGAAGGTCGAAAAAACTCTGCATTAAGTCATAAATCAATTTATGGTGATGCAATGGAAGCTTTCATTGGTGCTGTTTATTTAGACAGAGGATTTCACTTCACACGCAGGTTCATCATTCATAAGTTATTGATGATGCACTATGACATTGAGGAAATCATCTCAACAACAACCAATTTTAAAAGTCTCATTATTGAGTGGGCTCAGAAGAATAGTAAAACTGTTGATTTTACTATTTCAAAGCAAGGAGGAAAAGACGGAAAACAATTCAAAGTCAACTTAATTATTGACGGAGAAGTGCAAGCAGTAGGTTCTGGCTATAGTAAGAAAAAAGCCGAACAAGACGCTGCCCGTAAGACTTGTGAAGCGCTGACACTCGCTTAATTACTGTCAACCACATTAAAAAAGGCCCTTTTAGAACTAAAATTCTAAGAGGGCTTTTATCTTTTTCGTATCTTTAATTAAATTTCAAATTGTTTACATACGATTTGAGGTTTTCCTATTCACTTTTTGAGGTCATAACACCTAATTTTCAATAAGATTACTCTTGAAGAAATGAAACATACTCAATATACATTACTGATCTTGTTACTTTTTTCTTTCGCCTTTCAATCCTGCGAATTCGGTAAACAATATACTTACGCCAACAGACAAGACCGCCTTGACAAAGTAAAACAAAAGCAGTTAAGTGAATTGGGTGTCTCTCAACAAAGTACTGCTGCTGCAGCAAATTCTGCATTACAAAATACCAACGCCCAAACAGCAACTGCGGTAGCAACAGAAATGGCCGTCAAAACAGTAAAAGCAGAAGGCAAAGCTAAAATTGCCATTAAAACGGCATGGTCATTTGAAGGCGTAAAGTATGCTACAGGTGGCACTACTAAAAAAGGAATGGATTGCTCTGGTTTAATGCTCGTTTCATGGCAAGCTGCCAATGTACAGTTACCTAGAGTATCATCTGAACAAGCAAAAAGAGGAAAAGCTGTTTCCTTTAATAACCTACAGCCTGGTGATTTAGTCTTTTTCCATCCGCATGGAGGAACTCGAATCAATCATGTAGGGATGGTCACAGAAGTGGAAGATGGCAAAATGTATTTCATACATGCTTCTACTTCCCGTGGAGTAATGGAAAGTGAATTGACTAGTGCTTACTGGAAAGGTATTTTCAGTAGGGCCAGAAGAATACATTAAACTGTGTATAAAAATTGTATAAGTAGTAAGTCAAAAATATATCATAATTAATTCTTATTTATTTTTTGTGAATACAACGCTAAAAAACGTATGAATTGTGATTCTATTTAGCGTTTTTTGAAGGAAGTAATCGTAAAACAATAAATAGAATTATCATTAAATAATTTTGTTTTAGTACTTATACTTTTTAAAGCAAATTTTTTAATATAACAATCGAACAATGAATCAGCATTTAAAAATTATTATTTCCCTCTGCTTATCTTTATTTATCCTTTCATGTGGCACTTCTTCGCAAGAGGGCGAAGCTAATACTGACGTAAAATCACAAACAGAAAAAGCAGAATTAGCAGTGGTGACAGCAAGAGATTTTATTGGTACACCTTACAAATCAGGCGGTAATTCAAAAGAAGGAATTGACGCAAGTGGCTTAACAATGATGTCATGGCAAGCTTCAGGTGTAAAATTAGCTAGAATCAGTCGTGAACAGGCAAGACAAGGTGCAAAAGTAGCAGCTGATCAACCTCAAGCTGGTGACCTTGTATTCTTTAGCCAACGTAAAGGAAGTAATCAAGTATCGAATTGTGGCATCATTTCTAAAATCACAAAACAAGGTTTCAACTTCATCTATACTTCTTCAAAAGATGGCGTGAAGGAAGTGGCCTATTCTCCCTACTGGAAAGACCGATTGGTTGATATCAGACGTTTGGGAGAGTAAAAGCTTTTTTTTAAATTCAGCATAATTTTTTAGTTCTATATTTTTTTGATCAAATTTTGATAATTTCCTGTCATGAATGATTAAAAATAAGACAAATTAACCATCATAGGTTCATTTTGTTTAATTTAAGAACTATTATTGTGGAGAAAGCATAACGAGATATGGCAGATACTACACATAATTATGACGAGAGCAGTATTAAATCACTGGATCCTCGTGATCATATACGCTTAAGACCAGGTATGTATATCGGTAAATTGGGAGACGGTTCGGCTCCTGATGATGGTATATACGTCCTTGTTAAAGAAGTGGTGGACAACAGTATCGACGAACACATGATGGGATTCGGTAAGCAGATTGATGTTACCGTTGACGAAGGTGCCGTTTTGGTAAAAGATTACGGTAGAGGAATTCCATTGGGGAAAGTGATCGACTGTGTGTCCAAAATCAATACAGGTGCAAAATACGATTCCAACGCCTTCCAAAAATCTGTAGGTTTGAACGGTGTGGGTACAAAAGCGGTAAATGCCCTTTCTAATTTCTTTAGAGTACAATCGGTAAGAAATGGAGAGAAAAAAGTAGCCGAATTTGAGGCAGGTAAATTGACAACTGATTTTCCAATTGAGAAATCAAAAGAGAAAAATGGTACTACGGTTTACTTTAAGCCAGATCCAACGATCTTCAAAAACTATCGTTTCCTCCCGGATTATTTGGATGATTTGTTCTGGAATTATGCTTACCTTAATTCAGGGTTATCGTTAAAACTTAATGATAAAATGTATCTTTCTAAAAATGGTCTTCGTGATCTTTTAGAAAGAAAAACGAATGCGGAGCAAATTCGTTACCCTATCATTCATTTCAAAGGAGAGGATATAGAGTTTGCCTTTACGCACTCTAATCAATACGGTGAAAATTACCACTCTTTTGTAAACGGTCAGAATACAACGCAAGGAGGAACGCATCTATCAGCATTCCGTGAGGCGATTGTAAAGACTGTTCGTGACTTCTTTGGAAAGAATTTTGATGCGGCTGATATCAGAGCATCCATTGTAGGTGCTGTTTCTGTAAGAGTACAAGAACCTGTTTTCGAATCTCAGACGAAAACTAAATTAGGTTCTACACACATTGCTCCAGACGGTCCTACATTAAGAACATTTGTCAATGAATATGTTCATAAAGTACTGGATAACTTCTTACACAAAAATGCTGAAGTTGCTCAAGCTTTATTAAAGCGTATCCAACAATCGGAGCGTGAGCGTAAGGAAATTGCAGGTGTTAAGAAAATTGCCAACGAAAGAGCAAAAAAGGCCAATCTTCACAACAAAAAATTGAGAGATTGCCGTAAGCACTTCAACGATAAAAAAGGAGAGGAAGAAGATAAAAGAAATACAACACTGTTTATCACCGAGGGTGACTCAGCAAGTGGTAGTATTACTAAATCTCGTGACGTACAATCTCAAGCAGTATTTAGTTTGAGAGGTAAGCCATTGAACTCATTTGGCTTGACTAAAAAAGTAGTGTACGAAAACGAAGAATTTAACCTCCTGCAACACGCCTTAAACATTGAGGACGGAATTGATGGATTAAGATACAACAGAGTGGTTATTGCTACCGATGCCGATGTGGATGGTATGCACATTCGTTTGTTGATCTTGACTTTCTTCTTACAGTTTTTCCCTGATTTGGTAGAAAAAGGACATGTTTATATCCTTGAGACACCACTTTTCAGAGTAAGAAACAAGAAGAAAACCATTTACTGTTATTCTGATGAGGAGCGTATCAATGCTATCAAAGAACTAGGAAATAAGCCTGAGATCACTCGTTTTAAGGGTCTAGGTGAAATTTCTCCTGACGAGTTCAGTGGTTTTATTGGTGAAGACATCCGTTTGGAACCTGTAATTATGAGTGAAGACAGCAATACAAAACAATTGCTTCAGTACTATATGGGTAAAAACACCATGGACCGTCAACGCTTTATCATTGATAACTTGCGTGTAGAAAGAGATGAAGTAGAGGAAGCAAGCTAAATTGCAATCCACTACAATCAAAAAGAGGTAGGAATCTTTAAAGATACCTACCTCTTTTTTTAGGACTAAATTAAGAAAGTTTGGTGAAACACTCATCCCTTCTTCTAATAACGTGTAACTATTTATTACTTTTAATTTTTACATTATAAACGTAATGTTCTCTAATGCTAAACTACTAATACTATATATTTGACACTGTACCAACTATAATTCAAAAACGGACCTAAAACTTACAATTAACTTATTTACAGCTGGTTATAAATTTAAATGATTTTAAAAGTCATTTTATTATGTATCAATTCCAATCACTTTGTTCGATTATGGACGTTTTTTTATTAAAATATCAGGTAAACTCAATTGCTTTATTTTACTATCCTCAAAGGATTCAACATATGATCAATCTTTATTCGAATCATATGAGAGGAATTGATAGTATCAACTTCTGTTCTTGAATAACTGCTTTCTCTGATATATTGAAGAGTGATCAAAGTGTTTTTTGTGAAGTAGCGAGTAATCCCAAAGTACATTCGATTACTTGATACTTTAAATCCATCAAGATTGATAAAAGGTTCTACTCCTGCAGATAATAAGCCTATTTCAGTAGAGAATTTCATCATTGGGTTGAATCGAAGCCTGTAGCTTGTCTTATTTAAAGTTGGGAAATATTGTTCTTCAAACCGGAGTCGATTGGCGATAATCACTTCTCCTATTCTAGCTTTATAGATCAAATCTTGATAAAAGCGTAACTCCTGATTGGTACTTTGCCCTTGCACATACATAATACCAGCACGAATATTAAAGTCTTCTGTTAGATCATATTTCAGGCCACTTCGAAATTGCCATCTTGCTAAATCATGAAAGTCATTTCGATAACCGATATCAGAGTCAATTGAAAACTTATAAGAGAGTTTGAATTTATTGAAATAATGAAACCACACCATATTATCTTGTGCATAAGCAGAATAAGAAGAAAGTAGGTAAAAGAGAATGGTAAGAAAGAAAATAGTGCGTTTCATTTCCTATAATTGTTTTTGTAATTACTTTCTTAAAACAATAGTTGTGATGAGCCTGAATTCACCTTTTGCAGCATTGTCTGGTCTTACAACATTATGGTAGTATTGAGCTCCGATATTCATAGGGATTTTACCACCAATAAAAACCAGTTTATTGAATCCTCCTCCTAAAGGAACGGTCCACTTTTGACCTGCTTCAGCATTCCAGTTGGCAGTGATTGTTGGAAACGTATTGATCACCCATCCATTTCCTAATCCATAAGCAGCTAAAGCTTGACAAACGAAACTATGTACATCATTTCTTTGTGCATCACCTCCAAATGAGAACGTTTGTCTTACGACCATATCAAATGTCCAATTTGGTGTTTGATAAACCATTACAAAAGCGGCTCCTGCTCCCCACTTACCTGTTCCTAACATTTCATTTGAAGCGGTAGGCATATCTATTGAAGGACCCACACCCCATGCTAATTTTGTTACTTTTTTGGGTGATAAGAAGAATGAATAATTAAGGTCACTAACTCCTACTACACTTTGTGTTTCAGCAGTAGGTGGTAAATAAGAGACTGCAAAAACACCTCTATGTACCAGGTTAAAATGTTTATGTTCATTGGCAATAATTGGTTGTAGTGACATTGAATAAGTTGAACCTTCATAAGCTGGTGATCCAATGCCTACATTATGTTGTATTGGTAATGCAACAATGTTGGCCAAGGGGTTTTGTAATTTCGCAGCAAGCTCATCTTTTTGAGCGAAAGCAACATGAATAAATGAGATTAAAATGATAGGTAGAAGTAAAATAGATTTTTTCATTTTGTAGAGATTTTAAGTATTGATTACACTACAAAAGTGTTCATTTACAGCACCTTAAAATTGTACATTATAACAGTGTCATTGTAAAAAATGACAAACTATGTCCTTATTAGTATTTTATATAAAAAAGCCATGGTTAACTTCATTTTTAAGAAGCTAACCATAGCTATAATTACGGTTTTTAAAAATTTATATTAAGATACTTCTGATGCTGTCTTCTCTTCTTCTTGCTTTTCTTTTTCCTCTGTAGCAACTTCTTTGTCTGCCAACTCCTTCTCTTCATATAAAGAAGCTTCCTTTTTAATTTTTCTATATTCAACTCCTAGAGCAATACTGTAGACACCTGAAGCAATTAATACAACTCCTGTAGTAAATAGAATTGTAAATCCAGCAAACAAAGGATTAACCATTAAAATTGTTGACAAAATCACTCCAATCACTCCAATTGCTATAAGGCCACTTCCAAAACCTGTTTCTTTTTGTATTGAAGCTCCTATAGTAACTCCAATCATAGACTTTACTAAGAATAAAAATCCATAATATAATGGCATTGTGCTTGCCGAAATTTCAGGATTAATAATTAGTACAACCCCAATTACAATAGAGGTTAATCCGTATACTAAAGTCCATCCCCAGCCTTTAATTTTTTTACGATTAACAATCGAGAAAATAACTTCTGATATTCCTTCTATCACAAAGAAATAAGCAAATGCCATGGCTACTGTAAGATAACTTGCTAATGGAAAAGTAAAAGTGAGAATACCTCCAGTAATAAAAATAAGACCTGCAATAACGAATAAATACCAGTATTTTAACGACGACTTTAATTTTTCAATCATGACTTTTAATGTTTAATTTAATTAATATATTTGAAGATTTAGCTCTTTTGAGAAAGTGCTTTTTGTTTTAGTGCTTTGATTTTTGACTTGTGTTCCTTTTTACATTTTCGCCACTCTTTCCCTCTTAATACATATTGATAATCTACTGTTTTCATATGCCCTATTGCTTGAGAAGTAGGCAAAGGTGCCACAAGTAGAAACCATGGATTTACTACTAATCCAATCGTCCATGCTCCAACTGCAAACGTTTGAGATGTTCTGGAGCTTTTATGCCTTTTTGTATGATAATAGTTTAAGACTTTTTCATCTAGATCATGTATTTCAGCATACTCCTTTAAGAAGTCTGCCGTTTTATCATAGGTGTCTAATGATTCATAACTTACATGGCTTATTTCTTTGCGATGAATTTGATAAAACGCTTTATCCCGCTTATATACGATACTGAATTCATCAGAATGTTTATATCCTTTTCTCCATTCTTTAGGTGTGATAGAAACTACTTCTCCATTCACTAAATGAACATTGATATTATTTGCTTCAGTAGGAATACTAATAGCCGAGATGATTGCTTGAGTGATAACTGCGATCATAATTGATGTAGATTGATGATGATGAGATTAATTTTCTTCGAACTTTAATAGTCTTTCTCCTGTGGATAATTTTTGATCTGTATACTTTACTCGTATCTCATAACGATCAAAATGATACTTAGCATTATAGAGCGGAGAGTCTTTACCAATGTCTATTTTACTCATGAGTGACTGGTCTGAAAATAAACCAAAGAAATGATGAGCTGAAGGAGAATAAGGTACATCTAGAGGTTCCAGTTCAAAGATGATTTTACTTCCCTCATAAGAGACATTAATGTTCATTCTTCCTTCTTCGTCCAAAGGAATTTCACTTTTGAGATCATCTATGAATAATTGCTTTTCTGAGATGCATGAAGTGAATGCAAAGAGAGAAAACAGTAGAATAGTAAAAAGTAGATTTTTCATTATTGAGATTGATAAGGGATTGGTGAGTATTACCTCACCACTATTAGATTAAATTGATAGGTAAACGTATTTGATCGTGATTAATTAATTTCTGTTTCTACTTTATTGATCGCTGGATAACATTTAATATATCCTTGAGTTCTATAATCTGGAATACTATTCTGTGCTTTTACCACATTACCAAACACAATAAAAATAAACACTAAAGCGAACATAACAACAGCATATTTTTTTAATCTTGCATAAACTCTAACAATTGGATTCTGTTTCATTTTCTTTCTTGTTTTTTAATAGATTGATTAATGATTACATGACAAAAGTAGAGGTATTCTGCACCTTAAAATTGTATATAACAACATGCTTATTGTAAAAAATGACATCCCGTATAATAACCTGAAAATTTAGTAGATAGTAGTGGAACATACTTGGCATAAATAAATAAACATCAGATAAATACCTGATACTTATTCTATTATTGAATAATAATTCGCTTTTTTAACTACATCATATCACTTTATAGTTGAAATCTTCACTGACCATAACTTTTGCATAAATGCTGTATTGGTTAGCATCAGTCTTTGGTTCTTTTCTGTAATGATGGTTGTAAAAAATAATCCTATATCTGTAATTGCTCCTTGAATGCCATCACCTTCGTAGATATGAATTTGATCACCAATCTTTAAAGGGCTTGTTAAGAATATAATTACTCCTGCTGTAATGTTAGATAGGTGTGACCATTGAGCAAAAAATGCAACGCCTATAATTGTGAAGATAGAGGTCAAGTAAATACCTAAATCTTCCGAATTCACTTCCCATACTCCTAAAATCAGTAATATTGATATTACAATTATTGCTACGTTAATCACTTTAGAGATGACTACTTTTCTTCTTGTTTGAAAAGTAGAAGTAGTTACTGTTTTATTTAATAATCGTAGAAACGAAAATTTCAAGGTTAAGGCAACACCTATTATCAAGATTGTTGAAATGATATTACCTATATTAATAGTGATATTTGGAAATATATGTGTCATTATCTCATTGTTAGAAGGTGAAAATCATACCCATTGTATACGTTTTAATAGGCAGTAAACTTTTCTCTGAACTAAAAACGGAATAGGTTCTTATTCCGGCATAAATATCAAAATTTAAAGGAGTAATTTTTTGTTGAGTATATACTCCTATACTTTCAATTTTCTCATTTTCATAACCAATTGAAAACCCTTCGGAATAATCTACAACGAAAGAGGTAGAACCATATTCCCACCAATTTCTCTCTATTTCTAACCTAACAATATATCCGTTAGAATTATTCATATTATCCATTTTACTTGCTGTTGAGAATAAAGATGAAATACTCAACCCTGAAGCATGATGTTTTCCTGATAATCCCAATACCGTTCTACCTGAAAAAGTAGGTGAAGGCTGATGTTCATAAGATATATATGATCTAAAATCCCATTGTTCGTAGTTCTTGAAATAATTAATGGCTGCATCCCATTGAGCAGATGTACTTATACTTGCTTGTACTTCTAGACCATTTAAAAAGACAGGGCTTCTATAACGTACTCTATCTGTAATCAGCATTCTTTCTGGCGTATAAAAATAATCTCTAATTTGAGTATCACTCAGTTCTCCTGACTCTCGATCTCTAAAATATAACCCTTGTGAGGCTAGTCCTAAAATCAAGATATTACCATTTGCTATACCACTTAAATCACTATGGAGAAACATTGTAGAAGAAGTTAAACCTATTCCTACGTCTATATACCCCAACTTTTCATGCCCAAAGGTCAACTCACTTGCCAGCATTCTAATCACCGAACCAGGGTTAGCCTGCTCTTGCGTAACATGAGAGGGCCTTCTACTCTGCACAGCCACTTCTATATTAGCACCTACATAAAAAGGCAATGATTTTTCACTTTGAACAACTAGTTTTAACCGTGAGGGTGCTTGGTCTGAGTCCATCACATAAGGACCTTCCAAGGTACCACCTCCATCGTCCACCAACATTAATGATTTATGAATTCTACCTGAGAAATTATAAGTGAACTTTGGCTTCGGAATACTATCATTGATAGTGTTACCCTCTTTTTCTTCTAGTATTTCAGAGGCATATGATTGTGGATTTCCAAAAATAAAAGTGGATAGAATAGCAAGGAGAACTTGAGTGATTTGTTTCATTTTATTATTGGTTGAAGTGAAGTACTGAAGTATTTCTACCCCAGTACTTGCTAATGTTTATTGGAAAAGGTTATTTACTAACCACCTTATTGTATTTCAATATTGGAGACTTAGCATCAAACCAATCAAATTGTTCTAATAACCACTGTGCCTCTGTTTTATTAGTATTCACTGATACCTTACTATTTGATAATAACTTCTCTGCATTAATTTTTCCAGTGTAATAATTGGCAAATAATGCTCTTGGTACCTTAATCACTACATTTTTTTCTTTATAGTATGTAGCTGGACTTTCAACATATTCAGCCACTCCTTTTCTGATATGTAATCCAAATTGAGGACTATTTTCCACATCCGTAAATTCAAAAACTATTACTTCATTAGTATCCTCACTCTTTTCTGGGTCAATTCTTACTCTCATCAAATTCACATAAGTACCAGGTTCTGAATCCATCACTTCATCTACTTCCGGCAACATCATGTGAGGAATCATCACCTTATTTTCTAATGCTCTTGCCTGTCCCAAATACCAAGATCTTGAAATAGAAGATTCTGTTATTTGGCCCATTTTTCTCAACGCATCTGCTTTTTGCTGACGAACTTTTTGATCATTAGGGTATACTTTATATAAGTAATCTGATAACTGAGTAGCCCATGAATATTCTTTATTTTCCATGGCAGTAGCAATGTTTTGCATCATTTTAGTTTTTCCTCCAAAACCTGCAACCATTTTTTGAGCTTCTACACTTGGCTCAACTGTATTGATTTTAGTCGCATTACCATCGTACCATCCTAACGCATTATTGTAAATATTTTGAGGATAATGACTCATTTCGCCATACGTCAATTGGTTAGTTGGCCATTCTGCAAGGTGCTGAGGTAACTGTATACTATGACGCATTTCTTCTGGAGTGGCTCCTAATAATGTTTGTCTAAGTGTCTGGTCGTATAAGAAGGCTAAACCATCATGGTAATTTGTTACTGCTTCTACCACTTTATCTTTTCCTGAAATGGCAAAAGTATGTGTACTGATCAAGTATTTAGGATTCAAATCTCTAATCTTTCTAAGTCCCTCCATCCAAGGAAGTGGATTTCTATACATAGACCCTCTTAGAGTATATTGGTTTGAGTAAAATGGCCAGTATAAATTGTTTAAGATGACCTCTTTTTCAGGGAAATATACCATTAAACAATCATCCGTATCACTACCGTAATTTGTAAAGAATTGCATTTTTACACCGTCAATCGTTAATTCTTGACCATCTTCAACAGGTGTAGTTACTGGCATAAACCCTTTTTCATTTTTCCCAATTGGAGAAGAAAATAGTGGTGCATCATCTCCTTCATTTGGTGTATAAATATCGAATTGTTCATATGCTCTTGCTGTTAATACTGGAGCCAATTCTGGTATAGATGAACCAAGACCTTTACTTTCTTTTATGTTTTTATTCAGATTTGCATGTCCAATAATATTATAGGTCTGTTGATTTTCTAGTAAAGAAGTTGTTCCCCATACATAATGAGCGTGACTATAAATGACTGTCTTAACAGGTTTATCACTTACTTTTTTTATTTCATCTAAAAACTTTTTACCATCGATGATATCATTTCCTGTATCGTAAACTATCAAAGAATTTTCTCCTTCAATAACGCCACAATTCACGTGAGCAAAACCTTCAATACTCCAAATTCCATCTGCTAATTTTACCACATTGGGTTGATGGGGCATTGTTTTTACAATAGATTTAGGAGCTTCTTGATTGACAATTCCTCCATTGGGAAGAACAGTTGTTTCTATTTGACCTCCCATATATTTATCTTCTTGAGCTTGTAGTGTACCACACATAACTAAAGAAGTAACTGCTATTGATAATATCTTTTTCATTGTAATTATTAATTTGAAGTGATTGATTATTTAGAGAAAACGAAGTTGGCCATTAGCCTAAATTCTTGTGTTGGAGCCAAGTCTGGTCTGACTACATATTTGTAATATTGAGCACCGATAGCAACAGGTAAATTTCCCATGAATACTACTTTACTGAGTCCTCCTCCAACAGGTACTGTCCATTGTTGACCTTGTGCGTGATCCCAGTTTGCCATAATTGTGGGGAAAGTATTGATGATCCATCCTTTACCTAAACTGTAGGCAATAAGTGGTTGTAATACCATTTGGTTCACTCCTGTTCTTGAGTTGTCTCCAGCAAATGACCATGTTTGTCTGATTACACCATCAAAAGTCCATTTTCCAGTTTGATAAACAAGTACTGCAGATAAACCGCCACTCCATTGTCCTGTTCCAAAGGCATCACTTGTAGCTGTTGGTAGATTAATGGAAGGTCCTATACCCCAAGCTACTTTTTTGACTGTTTTAGGAGAAAACAAAAGAGAATAGTTGATATCTGTTAATCCCCATTGCCCATCAATTTTTCCTATCTCAGCACCCCCATCCATTCCTGGCGTATAATTGACGCCAATAACAGCTCTATGGATAAGGTTAAAGTTGTCATAACTTGTTGCATGAATTGGTTGGAATGATAAACCATAACTCACAGAATTATCGGCATTGTAACCGATGTTATTTTGGATAGGTAGTGCTGATAATTTTGATAATGGATTCTGTAATTTCTGTGCTATCTCATCCGCTCTGCTCTGACTATAAGCCAGTGAACTTGCTGAGAGTAGCAATAGTAGAATGAAGTATTTTAATGTTCTTTTCATGATTGAATGATTATGTTCTTTGATTAGATTACCTTACAAAAGTCTCATTCTATCAGCTCTTATGTAAGTTAAACACCGTATGTAACGGTAACATGAAAAATGTTACATGGGATGATTTTATATCGCAAGTGTTTAGCCGATAGGCGTCACTTGTGATGATAAATTGGCGAAGTCTCCTGACTTCGAAACAAATGAATGAAAGTATGAGATTGATATTCGAAGTCAGGAGACTTCGCCAATAGGTAGTTCCAAGTGACGCTAGCGCTTAACACTTGAAACATGGTTATAACACCATGCACAAAAAAGAAAAAACCACCCCATTTACGAAAAATAAAAGGTGGCCCTCATTGGTTTAGTTAAAAAACTAAGTTAGTTGACTATGAAAAAATTAATTGGTTTCTATTTCTTGAGTTGTCTAGTTTCCACAAAAAAATGATCTTACATTACGATTATCACCTACTCCATCATATTCAGCAGCAGTTGGGTAAGGACAAAGTAATCTCGAACCTGCAGGCTTCATATCTTCATCAATAAAATACACTGTAATTTGTTCGGGATCTTTTTCATTTGCCACCCAATTGTCTATTTCATCTACCCAGTTTACATACCATGGGCCATCACCACCAGCACAGTGTAATACACCCGGCATCATGAACAATTTCACATCATCTTCTGCTGTTTCATCAAAGTCAATTACATCTTCATAATAACCTATGGTACCTAACGAAGTAATCGCAGGATCAGACCATCCAGAGTACATCATTAACTTTCCTCCGTTGGCTCTAAATTTTGATAAATCAGGGCTTGAAGCATTCAATGTTTGACCTATGAATAAAGCATCATCTCTGAATGTATCATAATCATAATCTGAGTACGTCCATGCTGAATCTTGGTAGATAAAGAACTTCATGATATGTGTACCGAAGCCATATTGATAGTTTGGAGGTGTAGGAAATTTTTCTTCCGATGAATTATCAATTCCTTGATGAAACGTACTTCCATCATCTACATGATTCAATCCACCTGTAATCCATTTTGACCATCCATCTTGATGTGTCTCACCTCCGAAAGGAAAACCATAAAATATATCTCCATTTTTATCTTGCGGTCCTTCGTAAATCGCTTTTAAGGCATCAATTTGTTCTTGTGATAAACAGTCTTCTTTATTATCACCATCACACAACAATGTTTCTATATCAAAATGACAAGCTCTTGGATCATTTAAAATACCATCTTTGATACCGTCCAACTCATCACACATTTCTAAATAAGCGTCTTCTACTAATTTTAAATCTGATATACTTAACAATGGCTCGGCTAGGTTATTAGGATCTGGAAACATTTTACTCACATTATGTGTCATTCCCATGGCTAATCCAGAAGTCCATTCATAGGCAGGTGCTCCAGCTACAATTCCATCAAAATCATTTGGATACCTTTGTGCTTCCATCATCGCTTGACCACCTCCTCTAGAACAACCCACGAAATAGCTATATTCAATTTTATTGTTGTAAAAAGCTTCAATAATAGCCTTAGAAACTACTGTAGTTCTATGTACAGCCATGTGTCCAAAGTTGACAATAGCTTCCATATCACCTTCTGCCCATCGACCATCTATTGGGTTAGCACCTTCATGACCAGTATCTGTACCTACAGTTGCATAACCTTTTTCTAAAACATTATAACTTAATGCAAGGTTGATGACCGACCCTACAAAGCCCGCACCTCCACCGAAAACAAATTTTCCATTCCAATCCTCTGGAAGTAATAACTCAAACTTAATATTCTCCCCAATTATGCCTGCTACTTTATAATGGGGTGCCATAGCCTCTTCCTTTGATATAGAAGTGATATTTACATCTGCTATTTCAGGAATATTATCAGGGTTTCCACCTTTTTTATTTTTATCGTATTTAGTATTGTAAGTAAAACCAACGAGAGCGGATAATGAAAAGGCAAGTAGAATTACCTTTATCAGGTTCTGTTTTCTTTTGTTCATTTTGATTGATTTTTATTGATTTGAATATTGTGTCTTTTAATGAAATAGATTAACTCTTTTCGAAGCTCTCTTAAAGTGTATTGATACTCCTTTATTAAATCGCCTTTCGACTCTTTATCTAGCACCCTTATTTGATACTTGCATAAGAAGTAATCTTTAGAAATGTCCATTATCATTTCAATAGAATTAAAGAGATGATCTATAGTCTCTTTATGTAATGGAAAATCCTTTTTAAGCTCATCTTTTAAAAGACCTTCAAAAACTTCCTTCATTGTTTTTTGTTTTTTCTTGATGCAAATGTGGGTATGAAAAAGCTGTTATGTTAGTTATATACCGTATGTTACGGTTAAGTCTTTTTTCATTTTCCGTTTCGAAAAACATACTTGTGTATGATGTTATACTTCATCAAAAAAATAGATATTTGAAGAGACAAGAAGGGGAAATAGTTAGTAATTCAAGGGTTACTTTTTTTCCGCCCAAACAAAGGTCCTACCTTCAAAGGGTATATCACATGATTTATTTTGACGCGTATCAAATTGGTTTCATTAATATGCTGTCTTTCGTTTCTTTTATACCCTCTTTCATTGATATACTCTAATGTGACGAAAATATTCTTGTAGGCTCTCCTTGTTATCCCTACATACATTCGATTACTCGCTATTCTAAAGTCATTTTCATTGAGAGCTATAAAGGGTTCTATTCCAAAAGTCAAATAGCCAAAAGAAGAAGAGTACTTAATAGAAGGATTATATCTCAACCTCACTTTGGTTTGTGCATTATCTCCAAAAAATTGTTCTTCAAAACGGACTCTTTGAGAAAGGGTAAACGCATTAAATCTTGTTTTCATTACAAAATCTTGATAAGGGCGTAGTTCTTGACGAACTTGTGTTCCATCAACTAGCATTACCCCTGCCCTTACATACATATTTTCAGTAATATCATACCTTAATCCGCTTCTAATCTGTCCTCTATTCCCTTCTGAGAAATATTCCCGATATCCTATGTCTGAGTCAATACTAAACTTATAAGAGAGTTTATATTGATTAAAATAATGGAGCCATAGAATATCTTGAGTGAAAGAATTATGAGGTATTATTCCCAATATTAACAGGTATAAAATCTTCATATATCTTATCATATTTTTTCATTTTTAAATCCCTAATTATAAAAACTTGTTATAAGATTTCTCGTTATATTCAGTAGCACGAAATATTAGAAAAAATATAGAACTATATTAGTTATTAACTGTATGTTACAGTTAATAGTGAACTGTCTATCAAAGTCATAAAATCTACTAGAAATGATCGATACTCAATTGCAGGAACAACTTCAAAAAATCACTTCGAGTGATGAGTTTATCAACAAACCAAAAATGAGAAGACTCTTAGAATATATTGTGACTGAATATATTGAGGGAAGAGCGGATCAATTAAAAGGATATAATATTGGAATAGATGTTTTTGAACAAGGAGATAGTTTTGACCCAGATCAAAATGCTTTAGTGCGTATTAATGTTGGTCGATTAAGAAGATTATTGAAATTATATTATTTAGAAGATGGGAAAAATGATCTCCTAAAAATTGATATTCCAAAAGGGAAATACATACCGCTAGTTACGACTATTGAAAATAGCTTTGCTGAAGATAAAAATACACTAAATCCAACGATACAACATTCCCCATTAGAAGAAAAGGCATGTGCCACTATTCTACCTTTCAAAAACCTATCTAGTAATAAAGATTTAGAATACTTTTGCTTTGGGTTTTCTCAAGATTTATCCATTCAGTTATCAAAATATGATGATATAAAAATCATAGGTTCTACGCTTAGTTTTGATAATATCAATTATGACAATACGTTTATCGAAGGATTAAAAGCGCAGAACATCCGTTTTGTTATTCAAGGTGATATGAAAATAATGGGAGCGCAAGCGAAACTATCCATTCATATGACTGACCTTAGTGACAATTCACATACTTGGGGAGAGCATTATAAATTTAATCTACAAGAAGATGACCTTTTTGATATTCAAGAAAATATTACAGCCCAAATTGCCACTCATGTAGGGTCGGAAACAGGGCATATCAATGAAAAAAGATATAAAGAATTATTAGTCAGTAAGCCTACCACTTATAAAGAGGATCAAGCCTTGCTTATGTGGTATTTTTATCTGTCTCGCTTTACTAAAGATTCCCATCATCAGTTTTTATCCACACTAAAAGAATCTTTAAAAGAGGATCCTGATTCAGCTATTTTAAATGCATTACTCGGGAATTTGCATGGTGCTGTCTACATCAATGCAATGGGTACTGAACATGACAAAGAAGAGTGTGAAAGGTTAATCGAAAAAGCATATATCTTAAATCCTAAAAGTCAGATTGTACAGGTAATGATCGCTTACAAGACATTTGTTTTCGATGAAAAAGACCGCTTTTTTCACATTGTCAATAATAGCATAAAAACTGCATCAAACACTCCGCTTCGTTTAGGTATTTTTGCTAATTTCTTATGCTTATATGGAGAATGGAATAAAGGAATAGAATTGTTAGACAGGATTTACCAAAACAATATCGATTTCCCTGTCTGGCTTCGTGGTGTGAAATGTTTATCACATTATAGAAAACTTGATTATGAGAATGCGTTAGTGGAGGCCAATAGTTATCATGTTCCTTTAGTCATTTGGGGACCTCTTTTAAGAACTGCTTGTTACGCCCAGCTTGGTCAAATAGATGAAGCACAAAAGCATCTTCAAGAACTCTTAAAAATGAGACCTGATTTTACTCAAAATAGTAATCTATTAATACGACGATTTATAAAAGAAGAATCACTTGCAAAGCATTTAGAAGAAGGCTTAGAAAAGGCAGGTTTTACTATAGAAATTTAGAATAATAAAAAAGAGGCTGTTTCATTATTTAATTAATAAGACAGCCTCTTTTTACTTTTCATCTCTAAATAAGAGATTATAAAGAAGATCAAGTAGTTTCATCTATTCTACCTTCATTAATAAAGTCTTCAGCAAAACGAATATGATTTTCTTTACTACTTTTTATTCCATTTTCATAAGCATCATATACCGTCACATTGAATCCTTTTACAGCACATTGCCAGGCAATTTGAGAGCCTAAAGTTCCTCCTCCGGCAATCATTATGTTTTTAATATTCATATCTTTTATTTAGCTTAATGTTTATATGACAAAAGTAGGGGGAATGACTGCCTTAAAATTGTAAAAAATGATAGGTCTCTTGTATAAAATAACATTCTACTGTCTGACTAAAAAATAAGCTTAAAAAGAACAAATTTATACCCGATGAGGAATATAGAACTCAGCTTTATTGATTCAAAAAAGAAGATTTTAGAGGAAATAAGTAAATCATTTCCAAATGGGACTGTCACTGATAAAGGTTTCCATTCCAAAAGCAATAATGAAAATCTTAGTTATGAGATTATTCCATTTTTCGCGAACATACATTTTGTATTATTTGAAGGTATATTAGGTGTTGACACGAACATTACGGTTAAACCCAATGAAATGAAATCCATGGTTTTAAGATTCATATTAGAATCTGATATTACACATGGAGATTATGATACGGCCATTGGTGAAGGCCAAGAGAATGGAGCCACGCTCTTTAATACTTACACTGAACAAAAAATCTCTCTTAAAAAGAATACAAAAATCAAGTGGCTAGCGATTCATATACCTATTGATCAATGGATAGAATTTACGGAATCGAAATGGGAAATGTTAGAGGACGTTATTAAAAATGAATCTCCTTGGATGCTGTTTGAAAGTATGACTCCTGTCTTTTCAAAATTGATTAAAGACATCTTTTCTTATCAAAAACTGGATGTAGGTAAAAAAGGGCTTATCTCTGCAAAGTCAATTGAGCTTTGTACTTATTTCTTCTTACAGCTTTACAAAAGAAATGATGATAAAGAAAAATATGGTATTCCAGATGTTGAATTAAGTCAACTCTTTGCCATTCGTGATTTACTTTCTCAAAATTTAGATTCTCCTCCAGATATTGATTCTTTAAGTAAGGACTTTGCGATGTCACCTACAAAGTTGAGAGCTAACTTTAAGAAAGTATTTGGTATGCCTCCTTATCAGTTCTTACTTGCTGAACGCTTAAATGAAGCTTATCGTCTTTTGGAATCTTCTGACAGACCGCTAACTGATATCGCTTTCTCTTTAGGTTTTAACGATCAAAGTCATTTTACAAAGAGTTTTAAAAAGACATTTAACTGTTTGCCTAGTGCCATCAGAAGTTAATTTAAAGAAATAGCCCCTAAAGCAGACACTCTAGGGGCAAATATATATTCTCAATTAGTCGTTATCTTTTTGAAGAAGTACTTCTTTCAATGGCGTTCCTTCTGCTCCCGATGGTGGTAAAATATTCAAGTACTTCGAAAGCGTAATGGCTACATCAACGGTGGAAACCTCCGAATAAACTTTTCCCTTTTTCAGATTATTTCCTGCAAAGATAACGGGAACAAAAGTATCATAACGCCAAGGTGAACCATGATTTACCAATGCAACATCACCGTCTATTGTTAAACTCCAATTGGCTTCATTCACTAGGTAAATATCTCCTGACCTTTTAGGATTATAATTACTCAAAACTCTTTGGGTTAAAGGTGTATCAGCTATGTTTCCATTCTTAATATCAGTTGAAGTAATGGCATATGCGATCCCTTCAATATTTGTAAGTTCAGTTGCAATAACTTTCGAAACTTCATCAAGGTCCAACCCTTTTTCTTCTATCAGTTTTCTATCCAAATAAATATAAGGAACATGATTTTGTTTGATTAACTCCTTACCAATACCATACTTCTCTTTCAACTTTTTATCGACCATTGAAAAATCTAATGCACTCACATCTAGAACATCTACTTTAAATCCTTTTTGTTTTAAAGATTGAGCAGACTCTGGAGCGCCATGATCTGATGAAAGAACAATCAGTGTATTTTCCAATCCTACTTTTTGATCAATATAACTGAATAGGTCCGCTAAGCTTTGATCCAAACGAAGAAGGTTTTCTTCACTTTCTAAACTATTAGGCCCAAAAATATGTCCAATATAATCTGTAGAAGATAAGCTAATACTTAAATAATCTGTTACGTCATCTTGGCCTATATCTTCTTTTTCTATCAGCTCTTTTGCAAAATTGATGGTCAAATCATCTGCCGCCGGACTTGCCATTAACAAAGTGTAATAATACTTTCCTTCACCATAAGGATGTGGAAATGTTTTACCAAACCCTAAATCAGAAGGATTCTCAAAAGGACGGTCATCTTCTTTTCCAAAGCGATAATTATCAATTTTGTCTGTCAATTTCCAATAAGTATTTTTATACTCATCGGCCTGTTTTTTTGCATTCCAATCTTTTACCCATTGCGGAAACTCTTCGTAATAAAAAGTACTTGACGCAAACGATCCATCTTTAGTGCTGTACCAAAATGCTTTACCGCTGTGCCCTGCCATAGAAACAGCTCCTCTATCTTTTCCTGAGACTGCAAATATTTTAGAAGAAGTACCAAAAGCACTTGCTATTTCATCACTAAAAGTGGTCGTTAAAATATTGTGAGGTGATCTTCCTTCTGATTTCGATACTTGAGAATGATCTACTTCCGAGTCAGCATCTCTTGAACTTCCTCCTCCTGTTGAAGTATAATTCTCGTCTTCAATATTGTATACCAATCGGTCTTCTTGATAATCAAACCATGAATTCCCGATCATTCCATGTACTCCCGGAGTAGCTCCAGTTGCTAAAGTTACATGCCCTACAATTGTTTCAGTAATGGCATGAGGATGATGAGCATTCGCATACCAAACACCATTATCAAACAGATATTGAAAGCCTCCTTCCGTCCATCTATCTTGAACTCTGAAAGGCATATCACCTCGAAGTTGATCTACTGTAATTTGAAGAATAAGTTTTGGTTTATTTTGTCCAAATGCAACAGAAAAACAAGTTGTCATTGTAATGCTTAACAGTGTAATTATTTTTTTCATTTTAGATTGATTAGTTGATTTTGAAGAATATTTTTGCTTGATAAATGATGTCATTAGTGGTAAAATCTTCTACCATCGTATCTCTAGAATAATGATACCCTACTCTTACTTCTGCTTTCCATTTTTGGGAAAACACTGAACCAATACCAACATTTGTTCTTACTACATCATTGAATTGTTTCACACCTACAAGGTTCCAAAAGAACTCAGCTGAAACTGGAAAATAAATGCCTTTTGCTTCCTCTATCAAATCTCCTTGAAGTTTAAAGGTGAACTCCAATAAATAGCGAAAACGAAGACCGAAATTATTATCCCAATCATGGGTATCTAATTCAAAACGCTCTTCAAATTTCAGAGCATGTCTTACTGTTAGCCTTTTTCTATTGGGCCAATCTAAAGAATAACCTTGGTATGGACGTAGTTCTAAACGATTAGAAGCAGCTTTATTATCGGTAAAATAAATGGCCATTCCACCAAATAAAGACTCCTTATACTGCAATTTTTTGAACATTATTTTTGGTAAGGTGATATTGAAACTTGGATTCACATAGTATCTGTTCCATGCATTTGGAGAAACCGTTCTTATACCAAAATCACCAGCGATAGATGTATTTTCATTCATCCGATAAGTCATTTTATAGCTTGTCCAGATCTGCTGCGTTAAGTTATCCATATCCTGTTCCCCTTGTGCATTTGCATGGTGTATAGATAAACTAAATAGGATCAGTAGTACGAGTTTTACAATTTTACCTTTCATCACATTTAGCTTAATTTGTTATGAACATCATCACTAAACATGAGTAAAGAAATAGATAGAAGTGCAGTTGAATTTTTCATTTTTTGTAGAGATTTTAAGTATTGATTACACTACAAAAGTGAGATTTTAAGGTCTCAGAAAATTGTAAATAACAACGCATCAATGGTAAAAAGTAACACAACTCATTTATTATAAAAAAATAGCCCCTGAAGAATACACTTCAGAGGCTTAACATTAATCAAAACTATATAAAAACTAATCTACTAGTTGAAGTTCACTTGGTCTCCATGTTTTTTCGATGAAAGTCTTCTCTGGGCCAAATAATCTAAGGTAAACAAAGAATCCTTTGTTACTATCCGTCTTCACCCAATTACTTTCCATACCTTCAGGTGCATTAGGTCCCATATAAAGATCAATGCTACCATCTTCATTTTTCTTGATGTCTCCATAAGAATCCACTCCTGCTTTTCCTGTGTCAGTGACTACCATAGAACGCGTATCTGCATCATAGACCATCAACGACCAGAAATTTCTAACCGGCACATTTGCAGGTAAATTCAGCTTATACGTTTTCGCTCCATTTAACCACTCACCGTTACTATCTTTGTAGGCAGCGACATACTGAGAACCGACACCTTCCATTTTAATTACCATAGCATTGGCTGTAAAGCAAGCCTGATGCGTATAGGTTAATCTTGCCTCAAGGTCAAGGTAATCTGCTGTATAGAAGTTTGGCTGTTCCGTTAAGAAAATCCATTCCCACTGACTATTTTCATACGGATTTTTAATCTCATTTCTCGATGAGTAGGCAATGGTTCTTGACATTGCATTTCCAGTTTTAGCCGCTTTTTTGAAAATCTCTTTTTCTCTTTCAGAAGGATTAAAAGACTTGCCACTTTCAATACCTAAAGGTTGCAACATCCCTAAGTAATTCATGTCAATATCTCTGATATTCTCCTTTTCTACAATCTTTGATAACTGCTCGAAGAAACGCTCATCTGTAGGGAAAGTTAGATCCGCATCTATATCAGAAACCAAATTGTAAGTCATCTTAGGTTGGTTGTCTTTTTGATCTAAAGGATAGGTCTTAATTTGTTTTAAAGAGGCCACTGGAGATGATCCATCTTCCCCTTTGAATCCTCTTACTAACCAAAGATTTAAATTGGTAGAAGATTGGAAAGTATGATATCCTTCTGGTAATTCTCCGTCATAATGAGGTGGAACAATTAAGTATTTCCCTCCTTGACCTCTATCAGGGCCAGCCAAGCCAAGATCAGTTACCGGTGCATACCACAAATCATTCACCATTCCTAAAAGATTTTCCGGAAACTCTAACACCATTGGCCCTGTCTCTGACAAATCAAAATACCCAACAGAGTAAATTGATTGTGAGTTACCAGTCAAAACCACCGTTTTTGGTGAAGCTGATTTTTCCCAAATATTCACTGAAAACATATCCGCATTATAGTCTCTTTTAAGTCCTTCGACGAATGAATAAGTAGCGACAGCTGGAGTTGCCCATAAGTAAGACTGCACTGCTCTTTGGTAATCTAATTCATCATATATTTGAGGTATTTCTGACAATGCAGGATATCCATTTGTAAAAGTATATTCTTGTTCTTGTTTATCTATCATTTTATTTTCTGTACAAGAACCTAACATTAAAACTGCAGCAATTGATATTAAAGTCTTTTTCATTTTCTTTTATTTTTCAGATTGATTTTTATTCCTATTAATTAAGTACCTATTCAAAATTATCTATAGCTTAAATGCATTTGAATTAAACTCAGGTTTCGTTAAAATTTTTCGTCTTAGCTATGGCTAGGACTGTAAATTTTGCCTTACCTGAGATCAATTCATTCTACATTTATAAACTATATTTAATTATGATCAGCTACTTATTATAATTTTTCAAAGTTACCTAACGTCCATCTATCTGACTCTTGAGAGAACAATTCAGGCATTGGTGCATACCATCTGAAAAGAGCAAACCATGAGCCTTCTCCTACTGTTGGTATGTGATTAGACATTGGTGCTCCTTCTGGACAATTTTGACCAAAAGTAAGTGTCACCGATCCATCTTCATTCATCAATAAATCTTCGTTTTTAGAAGAGATAGCTACTTTCTCTACTTCATCAAAGAATGTTCCTCCTGTTTCAAACTCATAGATATTTACAGACCAGAACTGAGCTGCTGGTACATTTGCAGGAATCGTTAATTGGTAATCGCTTTGACTCGAAAGAACAGTACCTTCATTATCTTTCTGACCGATCAAATAGAACGTTTCTTTTCCTAAATGCTTCGGTCCCCAAATCGCCCAGTGAAACGTCTGTGCTCTTTTCTCCCAATGGTAATGATTACTTTCATCTACATAAGTAAATTGGGTTGCTGCTTCCACAGGGTCTACAGGAGTTGTCCAATTTGAGTTAGGGAAAAATTGATTTCCTACATTTCTAAAACCTGCTTGTAATTCATTTTTTACTTTAGAAGCAATTCTTACATGTGAAACATCTGCTGTAAACGTATTTCCTTTTTCAATACCTAAAAGCTTCATTTCCTCAATAAAAGTTGAATCCACTTCCTTATGATTTTCAGTTTGGATATAAAGATCTACTAACCTGAAAAAGTTTTCATCATAAGGAGGTTTAGGATTATAAGGCTTGTTTTCTCCATCAACAAACACTGTCTCCTGATCGCTTCCTAAAGGATACAATTTCATCTTATGGATATAGTTAACAGCATCCTCCACATCTTTTTCTTCAAAAGATTTAGGCGTAATTCTTA
This sequence comes from Flammeovirga sp. OC4, assembly GCF_000812565.1. Classification (GTDB taxonomy): domain Bacteria; phylum Bacteroidota; class Bacteroidia; order Cytophagales; family Flammeovirgaceae; genus Flammeovirga. The sequence continues at coordinate 49,944 of NZ_JTAM01000048.1, forward strand.
ACCCTGCCACCGTATTGTAATGCTGACTTGGGATATGGATATATTCTGAAGGAATTTCTTTATCGTAATTAGGAGGCGTAATCAATAATTTTGCTCCTAAACCTTTGTCTACTCCATTGGCTCCCCCAACATCTTCTAATGGAACCATAAACGGATCAAGGATAGAACCAAATAAGCCAATATTTTCATCTGCTTTTGGAATTTCCAAGACCATTGGTCCATCAAATGTTTCTATAGAAGTAGAAGTATATAAGACCACATCATTTGGAGTAAGTATTTTATTGTTGTGATCTAAAGGTTGAGACCAATATAAAATTTGATTGGGTAAGGCACCCATGTCTCTTTCGTTAGCTTCTTTTTGTGCAAAGAACGAAACAACCGGCATGGCCCATTTTCCTAATTTGACAGCAGTAGCTTCATTTTCAACGGATATACCGTTTTCTATTTTATTGTCTTTTTGTTTATAAGAACTAAATACAATAAGAAGTGAACTTAAGATCACTGTAAAGCCTAGAATTTTGAAAGAAGTAGATTTTTTCATTTTTGTCATTGTTTAATTAATTATTACACTGCAAAATTGAGGAATCTACTCCTTCTAAAATTGTACATTACAACATGCTCATTGTAAATTTTGACACAATAAAAAAAATCCCACTTCAACTGGTATAAAGTGGGAAATACATGGAATGAGATTTATCAATTAAATTTTAAATCACAACAAATAGAAAATACAGTAGATCATCCCCAAATTAAATCCGGAGTGACAAAGCACTGCTCCCCATATCGATTGGGTTTTATTTTTCATTTGAAAAAATAAGAGACTCACCAAAAACATACTGATTACCCACAACAGCGTAGGGAACGGTAAGAATATCCATTCTGAATTGTAATAGACATATCCAAAGTGTGAAATATGCGTCAAGGCAAAAGCTGAACTATCAATATATGAAGCTCTTTTGTCATCTAATGATTGAGCAAAGGCATAATGCACGATTCCTCTAAAGAAAAATTCTTCTCCAATCGGGCTAAAAATCATTCCTGTAATCGCCATTATTGTAAATAAAATAAGCTTATCATCACCCGAAATTCCCACTGGAATATTATATGACTTCCCGATGTACACATACCAATTTTCAATACTTCCTCCATACAACATTACTCCTAAACCATACAATATCAAACTTGCTCCAATTCCTAAAATCAAAGCCAGAAAAAGCATCCCAAACTTATTGGTCTTTATGATACCTATCGCTTTCAAACCTTGTTTCGTTAGAATCATAAAAGGAAGAATAGCGGAGAAAAACATAATTCCTCCAATGGCACTGTAGTTGGCGGTTTCATTGGCATTGAGCACCAAAATAAACCGAGATACACAGATAAATAATACCAAAGTCAATCCCGTCGCCCAGTTTAATTTGACGTTTGGGTTTCTTGTTAGTTTTGGTGTTGTGTTCATTACTTAAATATTATAATTGTATATGAATATGATCATCGTGCCTCACTGCTCTACAACCATGAAAACGTACTTTCGGATGATTCAACTTCAAACGTTGTTTTAAATGAGGCTCTATAAACAATTTACCTAAATTAGGCTGAGCTAATAGAATATTGATTAGTTTTTTATTCCCACTATTCGAAAATTCCAGTTCCTTATTGATCCTTCCAAAGGTGAGATATTGTGGAAAGTCATATTGAAAATTACCCGCTTCTAAACATTTTGCAGGTTGATCCCATTCCTCTTTTTTGACCTCTTCGTATACACCATAACCACTGATTGATTTTTGTAAATCAGTAATCTTTTTTTCTTGGTTTTCATAGACTAATGAAAGATCTAACTTTCTTCCGTCATTGTGACTTAAATGAGGTAATAATGGAAATCCGTTGACAAAAGGAAAACAAGCATCTAGGTACTTTATTTTAATCCTTGTTCCTTTTAACTGTTTACCAGCCTTTAGTAAAAGGTTATTCATTTCGGGTACTACATAATTCCTGTTCAACAGTACCGTCATATAGTTTGTAGGAGAAATATTTTCAGTAGTAACCACCGGTTCTCTACCCTTCCACCTTGCTATTGGCGGTACTACTACATAAATAAAAAATAAGTAGAGCATACTGAATACACCTACCTTCAAAAGTATATTTTTCGTTTTAAAAAAATAGATCACTACTAAAAAGAGCAGATAAACGATTCCTCCTATTTGTGTAATAGCTGTAAGGAAAATAATGAGGAAGAAATGAAGGAATATTTTAAGAGTTTGTTTCATTGTTTATTGTGCTAATTTCTGGAGAAGAATAAATCACTAAAATTTCATTTACTATAAACATATTCTTCAATAGTTTTATATAAATGAGAAGAAATCAGATCTCTCTTACAAATTTTCAATACTTCGTTTAATTCTTTGATTGATTTCACTTTATCAGTCTCATCTGAATAATAAATATACAAATTATCCCAAAGGGCCTGTTTTTCACCTAGAAGAGAGAAATCTTCTTTTACATCACTTATATTCTGAATCGGGTCTATAAAATGCTTTTTCAAGTATGCTTTAGAATATATTTCTTTTAGTGTTTGACCAGCTATAATATTATTGGTACCTGCTTCCTCAAACATAAGATCAAAATATTGGTATTGTAGTAATTCATTTACTTTTTCATAGTCTTTTAAACCATAATAAATTTCAATTTTATCATTTCTAAAAGAAACTTCATCACCGAGACAATCTAGCGTTAAAGTTGGATATAAATCGGCAGAATCTAAACAACTTAAAGCTTCTTCGAACTGCTTATTTTCAATACATATGCTACTTAAAGTATAATATGATTTGTGTTTGACTTTCGGTAAATTATACTCAAAGGAATAACGAAGAGAACTATTCTGCCAATACACTAAAATTGGATAAGTATCAGTTACTTTATAGGTAAAATCTGTTGTTCTAGTGATGACTTTATTTAGGTATTTTACTGCTTTTTCAGGTTCTTGATTCCATTTGGAATAGACACCTAATTTATACAATACATAAGGTGTATAACAAGAACCTTTATTATTCTTTAAAAATGCTTGATAGGCCTTAATTTTTCTATTGATCAAAACTTTATTTTGTTGATCTGATATCGGTATTCTATAGTATTCATAAAATAATTCATCAATCGCTCTTATTTTTTCGAGGTCCAATGAATCTAATTTTATAACCTGAGAATATGAGGTGTTACTCATTAATAGAAGTATTGTAATGACAGTTTGTAAGAAGAATAATTTCATAGTTTGCTACTTTAATTCTCAATTACCTGTTTTAATCTTCAATCACTTCTTTTCTATGATTATCTCCCCACTCTACCATTGCTTCTAACAAGGGTTTTAAGTTGTAGCCCGATGACGTTAACTCATACTCTATTCTTACGGGACGGGTATCATAAATATTTCTCTTCAGGATATTATTTAATTCCAATTCTTTCAGCTCCTTTGATAGCATTCTAGGCGTTATTTTTTGTATGATGCCTTCCAGATCTTTGAACCTTTTAGGGCCAAATAGTAGTGCTCCAATAATAGGAACTTTCCACTTTCCTTGTAAAATATTAAGGCAGTCATTAATAGCTAAAATGGTAGAGACAGGGCAATCAGGGATGTTAGAAGGTTTCATAATTTACTGTTTACTATACTTTTGTATAGTACTATTTATTAAATACTTACTATACATAATATAGTAAATGTAATACTTTTGAAGAAACTAATACATACAATTATGATTCAAAAGATCGCATTTATTGGGATAACTGGAAATTTGGCTCCTTTCACTTATAATGAGCTCCTTAAAAAAGGAATTTATATCAAAGCTCTTGTCAGAAATCCTGATAAAGTCAAAAACAATTCTGAATTTCCAAAAGAAATAGAGGTATTAAAGGGTGATTTACAAAACCTTGAAAGTCTACGAAATTTATTCAGTGACGTTGATGCTATTTACTTAAATCTATCAACAACTGATGCTAATGCTACTTTCCAACCTGAAGTACATGGTATTCAAAACGTAATTAAAATTGCCAAGGAAAAGGCTATTAAACGTATTTTCCATGTCTCAGCAATTACTGTTGTTTATCCTGAATTTGCACAAGGTGGTGATTTGTTTATCAATTCATTCAGAAAAAAAGGATATCAATTACTGAAGGAATCTAATATTCCTGTTACTTTTTTTCACTGTTCTTGGATAATGGATGTAATGGAATACGCTATGCACAAAGACAATAAATTACAAGGGTTCAAATCACTGCATCATCCGTTCTTTTGGCTGGCTGGAAAAGATTTAGGAAAAATGATTTCTAATGCTGTAATGAATTCCGACCATGAGCTCACAAAAGATTATATTATGCAAGGAAAAAATGCCATCACCTTTAAGGAGGCTCTTGAAAGATATGCTCAAACTTTCACTCCTCAGCTTAAAGTTGAACTAGCACCAATTTGGCTTTTGAAAGGAATTGGTATGTTTAATAGAGAGGCTAAAAAAGCTGGTCAAATTGCTCACTTTTTTTCTAATTATAAAGAAGAGTTTAAGGCTGGAGCTACTTGGTTAGAACTAGGAGAGCCTCAACTTACAATCGAAAATTTTAGATAAAAAATTGGGTTCAAGTTGATAAGCTTGAGCCCTTCGTTACCCTAACTTTATTTTAATTGGCAAAATCATCTTCACATACACTTTTTCACCTTTCATAACTCCCGGTTTCCATCTCTCCAAATATTCTAAAGGGAGCGTTGTTCCATCACTTGAACATTGATAAACTATTTCACCTTTGGGATCAATGATAAATAGGATATAAACTTTTAAGTACCCCATTTTTTTATATTTATCACTAATTTTCATGTACTTACCTATTGTCTTAAAAAAGACTCCCATCCCTCCTGGGTATTCTGCTGGCTCATCTACTATTTCATATACTTCTTCTCCATTGAAGGAATCAATCGAACAAGAATCAAGAAATGATGTATGTGATTGAGCATAATTACTGTAAGAAGTAAATAAAAAGATCGATACAAAAATAAATCTTATCATAAGTTTGCTATTGAGACTTTAAGATAGGAAAGTCTTTAATGTAGAGCAATGTTGTTTACCAAAATAAATGTAAGACAAAAAAGCCTAGTCCGTTTTTACACGAACTAGGCGGATATATAATCACGACTTACTCTATCCATCTATAGCCCCATTTGCTGTTTCATTATTGCCATATATGCATCATCATCTAATTGTTTTCGTGTGGTAATAATTTCTTCAGCATCTGGACCGGCGATGTATCTTAACTGCTTTTTTCCATCTGTAGCTGCTTCAAATATTTTTTCTGCGACGATAATAGGTTCAGATCTACTGCTTCCTATATACTTCATCCCTGATAATACCCTTTGAACAAATTCTCCGTATTCTTGAAGTGACAGATCAAAATAGAGGTTTCTCATTACTGTTTTTTCAAAATTAGTATTGATCATTCCTGGTTCAATCATTTTCAGCTTTATTCCCAAAGCCTCCAATTCAAAAGATAATGCTTCTGACATTCCTTCTACGGCGAATTTGGAACCATGGTATAATGTACCTAACGGAAATGTTATTTTTCCTCCCATTGAAGATATATTGATGATTGTTCCCTCGCCTTCCTTTCTCATATGAGGAATAACATGCTTTGAAACTAATAACGTTCCTAATACATTTACATCAAATTGCATTTTGATAGCCTTTTCAGGGGTTGACTCCAAAAGCCCATAAGCGCCATATCCGGCATTATTGACCAATACATCAATTTTTCCGAACCAATCAATGGCTGTAGTTACAGCTTCCTTAATGCTTTCCTCCTTCGTAACATCCAAGGTCACAACAAGTACATTTTCTAATGCATTTAACTCTTCATCTTTTTCAAGGTTTGATCGAACTGTTGCTACCACATTCCACCCTTTCTGATGAAAATATTTGGTTGTCATACGGCCAATTCCGGTACTACAACCCGTGATTAATATTGTTTTTCCCATCAAAACTATGGTTAATCTGAATTAAAAAATTCCACATCAAGTACATTGTAAACTAAGTTTTCATCAACTACCAAATTACATTTTTATAAGCCTTGAATTCTCACTTTACTTGAACTCTTTGATGCGAGGAACAAGGCCCAAACTTCATTTTCATGAAAGTGAAAGGCCTTTTATTGATTGATTTAAGGGGACACCCTTCCTTATTCTTTTGAGTAGGTGTCAAGCTTTTTGATTAATTCATTGCTCTATATTCATTGGGGCTATAGCCTGTTTTCTTTTTGAACATCCTCGTAAAACTCTGAGGATATTCAAAACCTAAACTGAAAGCTATTTCACCAACAGATTGACTTGAACTTAATAGTATATTTTTAGCCTTCCTTACGACATAGGCATCAATATGTTCCTTAATACCATTGCCTGTTTCTTTTTTTAATAAATCACTTAAATAGTTAGGTGACATATTCAGTTCTTTTCCAAAGTAGTTGGAAGTAGGAAGACCACTTTTAATGATTTGTTCAGATTTGAAATACGACTTTAACTTTGATTCAAACTCTGACACCAAATCGTTATTCATATTTGACCTAGTATAAAATTGCCTGTCATAAAATCGCATACAATAATTAAGAAGTAATTCTAAATTAGAGATAATAAGATTTTGACTATGCTTATCAATGTTCTGAGAATATTCTAATTGTATTTGCTTGGTGATATGAAATATAAACTCCTCTTCTTTTTGTGATAAGTGAAGTGCTTCAGTCACTTCATAGTTAAAATAAGTATAACTATCCATTTGATCCGATAAATTGGATTTCAGGAGTAAGTCAGGATGGAATACAAGTGTCCAACCATCGTGTCCATTCAAATCCTCTTTTTCGGGTGATGTGAATACTTGGTTAGGGCTAGAAAAAATCAATGTCCCTTCCTGAAAATCATATGAATTACGACCATAACCTAAAGATCCACTTACCTTATCCTTGTACATAATAGTATACATGGACGAAGAGAAACGTATACCAAACAATGACTCATCCAAATCATCCCTATGCAATACCTTTTCATGGATAAAACTAATCAAAGGATGTTCAGGAGCTGGTAATCCTAATATTTCATGAAACTGAGAAATACTTTTAATTTTTAGAATATCAGACATATCGTTTTTTAATTTAGACCTACTAGCCCTCTTGTTATTCCCACCAATTTTTTAGCATCATTCATATTATCCGCATTCGGGTTAGGTGATTGCATGGGCCAACCTCCTTTTCTACACTCTTTATCATTGTATAGTACACTATGTTGGCTAAAGTATCTTCCTGAATGCTTTGGAGCTTCATCAGACAATAAACAATGTAATGATGTTTGTGCTGATTCCCAACTACTATCACTGAAGTTTAACATGGTCACAAATGGTTTTGTAAGTGCCATAATCCCTCTCATCAATGCATTACCTCCTGACCCGAAATTTGATCTTGCCCAGCCTGGATGAACAGAATAAGTAGTCACACTTGTCTCTTTTAATCGCTCTGCTAGTTCTTTGGCATATAATATTGATGCCAGTTTTGCCTCGCTGTAGGCATCAAAATTATTGTATTTTCTGTTCTTCCACTCTAAATCATCAAAATGAAGCTGATGTCTCTTCTTTTTGCTTCCTGCATGTACCACTGAAGACAAGATCAACATTCGGGAATTGATAGTATTTTTTAAAGTCTCTAATAATAATTCTGTTAAAAGGAAATGTCCATAAAAACTTGCTGCCATAGTGATTTCGAAACCGTCCTTGGTATATTTCGGCGCATTCTCCATGTTGACCATTCCGGCATTACAGGCTAGACCGTCTAATTTTGAATACTTTGAAAGAAAGGTATCGACAAAATCACGAACTGATTGAAGATCTGCTAGGTCACACTTGATTACTTCATAACTTCCTTTTAGTGTAGAAAAAGGTTGAGCCACTTCATTTCCTGCATCCACTCTTCTACATGCCATCACTACATGGGCACCTTGTTTTACCAATTGCTGCGTAGTTTCGAAACCAACTCCTGAATTTGCTCCTGTAACTATATATGTTTTACCGCTTAGGTCCTTTTCCAAATACTTTGAATCACAAAAGATTACGTTTTTATTTGCCATTTTTATTTTTTGTTTTTGTCTAATTCAAAGGTCCTCTTTTTAATAGCTTTCTCCTTAACACAATTACAGATAATTGTAACAATTTCACTGAAGAGGTGATTCATACCTCATTGATTATCTTATTATTACAACCAAAACTTCAAATAATAACATAAAAAGCATTCTTATTCCCCTAATTACATTGTAAACTAAATTATCGTCAACTTTCAATCGACCTTTATACAAGCATTGATAGGATCTACTTTCAAACGTCTTTCTTCTTCGTTTTTGTCTTAAAACAAAAAGAAGCAAAAAATTCAAGGCATTGAAGTCAAAAGCTAAATTCCATTTCTCTCGCCTAAATGATTTTAAACTCGCTAAAGCTCAAACAGCAAAATCATTTTTAACGGCTCACTTCATGAAATTCTTAACGCTTTTCCCTTCAAGGCCGAGGAAAGTACTGCCAAACGAATTGGGTAGAATGCCACTGGCGCGAATGTTAAGCGTTAGCGGCATTCGTGTCCTACAGATCAACAGAAATCTCCTGATTTCTAAAAATCATAAATATTCGAAAACTTAGTTTACAATGTACTAATACAAAAGGGGTGGTTAATCCGTAAATTTACAATGTTATTAGCTGAAAAACTGGCACATGGTTTTCTTTAAAAACAACAGCTCTCTTGATTTTTGTCAGTCATAATATTTTTCAATTCCAGCGAATAGAAAAGTTCTCATTCTTTTATCCGCATTAAGATTTTCCTATTTTTGAATATGAAAAAGATAGAATTTGTACTCACCTCTAAGCATAACAACAGACGTTTTGTGGCGGACGCAAGATGGATTGCTAATCATACTAAAAAGCCAACTGTCATTCTAGTTCATGGTTTTAAAGGTTTCAAAGATTGGGGCGCCTTTAATGTTATCGCTGACCAATTTGCGAACAATGGCTATTGCTGTGTCAAATTAAACTTCAGTTCTGATGGCACTACGGTAGATTACCCTTTTGAAGTAACGGACCATGAAGCCTTTGGTAATAATAATTTTAGCAAAGAATTGGATGATTTAGGTGTGTTGATCGATTGGTTGCATAGTGAAGAATGTCCTATTGGAACCATTGATTTATCAAAACTCTATCTTTTAGGACATAGCCGTGGTGGTGGTGTAGTTTTACTGAAAACTGCCGAAGATGAGCGTATCAAAAAGGTGGCTACTTTGGCTTCTATTCCTCAAGTCAATACTTTCTCAGAAGAGACAGTGGAACATTGGAAGAAGGAAGGTGTAATTCATGTAGTCAACGGAAGAACCAATGAGGAATTACCACTGTATTATCAAGCAGTGGAAGATTATTATGCTCATGAAGAGCGCTTATCTATGATGAAGGTACTACCAACAGTTACGCAGCCTATTCTTCATATTCATGGTGATCAGGATGAAACTGTACCCATCAAAGCTATGGACTTTTTACATCAATTAAACCCTGCATCTATCTGTAAAACAATTGAAGGAGCATCGCATACTTTTAATACAAAACACCCTTGGACCGAGGATACTTTGTCAGAAAATATGCAAACCGCAATTGATTACGTTTTAGATCATTTTTCAGAATAAATGGAAGACGCCTATTTAACCCTAAAAGGTACCAGTGAAGGTATCTACAAAGAGAAAGGAAGTAAATTTATTGCCCTAGCCCATCATGTTACAACCGAAGAGGAGGCGAAGGCTATAGTCAAAGGATATAGAAAAGAATATTATGATGCCAGACATTGGTGTTATGCTTATATCATTGGAGCGGATAAGAGTAAAACAAGAGCCAATGATGATGGTGAACCCAGTGGATCAGCAGGTCTTCCAATTTTAGGACAACTAAGGTCTTTTAACGTCACGGATACTTTGATTGTCGTGATTCGTTACTTTGGAGGAACAAAGCTGGGTGTTCCCGGTCTTATCCATGCCTATAAAACTTCAGCGGCAGATGCTCTTGAAAACGGTGAAATTGAAGAGTTATTTGTACAGCGAAAAATCAAAATCACATTTGCTTATCCTGAGATGAACGATGTGATGAAAGTGGCCAAAAATTATGAGTTGGACTTTGGTAATCAAAGTTTCGATGAATTATGTCACATTGAATTTTTAGTAAGAGATAGCCTTTTCGAGCAAGTAAAGGAAAAACTTGAAGACGTAGAAGCACTTATTTTTAAAGAATTATAAAATGAAAAAGCATTCCTCCTTCCGAATTTACAAAACAGGTTTTCAGCAATACCTCAATGCCTTCAGCTTTATTAAAAAGAACAACCTCATGTCTTTTTTCTGGTTCATTGGTATTTTTGGTTTAATGCTCTCTGTCGTTTTATTGGGAGGAGGATTGTACGTAAGCCATCAAATTATGGAATGGGTTCAAACTACTGAAAGCTTTCATTCAGTAGTAAATTCTATTCCGTTTGTGGATACTCAAAGCTCCGAAAACTCGCTGTATTGGGTACTCTTTCTTTTTGTTGAAATCCCTGTACTCATCACCAGTCTATTGCTTTTTGGACCACTGATGAACTTACTCAGCTTTCCTATTCTAGATCGCTTAACAGAGAAAATCAATCTCCTTTTATTTGATAAAGATGCTAGCAGTAATTTCGATTTAGGTCGGTTATTCAAGATGGCGTGGTCTATTACCTTACCCAATGCACTCAAAAGTATTTTCTTTACATTACTGTTATTACCATTTACTTTTATCCCATTTGTGGGGCCCATTTTCTTATTTATCAGTTTAGTTATTAATAGTTATTATAGCGGATTTGACATTGTAGACAACTTTTTTGAAAATTGGGATATTAAGGTGAAAGATAGTAAGCACTATATTACTAATCATAAATCTCTTTCTATCAGTATTGGTTTTGGCGGAAGTCTGCTGTCACTTGTCCCTATAATAGGAGGTATTTTTTCACCTATCATCAGCCTAACCGCTGGTGGACTTATTCTCAAAGAACTTGATGTCTATGAAGACGTACACACAGTATAAATACTATTTCATTTTTTCTTTCCTTATTCTATTTAGCACTTCATGTAGTTTTATTGATGAAGAAAATACACCTGAAGTGGACATTCAAGAAGAGTTGATTCCTTCTGAAATAGGTTTCCTTTACAATCTTGTGGAACCTCAGCCAGAAGATCCTAAAAACTTGACATTTATCTATAAGGAAAATAAAATAGCTTCAATTAATAGTCTCCTTACCAATAATGAAATTATCGTATTGGAATTTCAGTATGATGCTATTGGTAACATCACCAAAATAGAAATCAAGAAAAATAATATCACCCAAAAAGTTTATACCTTTTCAAGAGACGCTTCAAAAGTGCTGATGTATAAGGATAATGTATTATTGGTGGAGGCTGCACTTCATAGTAACCAATTTATCTATAGCATCGAAAATTTTGAAAAGAAACAAGTCAGTTACTATACATATGAATCGAGCGAACTGTCTGTAAAACGAATTTTTGATAACGGTGAAACTCTGACAAACGGTACTCCTTCATCAATCATCAACTTTTCATACAGTCCATTTGGTACTGCTCTATTTTCATCAATACTCCCGGTGAGTACTTTATTTTTATTAGATGAAGTTGATGAATTTCCATTGACTCAATATATCACAACTTCCAACTCTAAAGTAAACCTAGGTTCAAGTGAAGGAGTCAATAATAGTAGTATCGATTACCGCACGGTTTTTAATGATGAGGGGTACCCCAGTTCTATTTCGATGATCTATAGAGAAAATGAGAATCCTGTCAAACAAGTGATCCATAATATCTATTATGATAACGTTACTCCTTTCTAAATAAAAAAAAGCCAGGGCAAATACCCTGACTTGTTTTTCAATTGTAAGAAATTTGTTGTTATCGTTAATGAAATTACCTGTTTGTTCACCTATTCAGCTTATAAAAAGTTCGCCTATGTGAATTACTTGCTTTTATAAAGCTCTACTTATTTTTTAATCTATCGTCACTTCAAAGATGGTCAACTTATCAGATATTTTCATCTATTTACAAGTCACATTAATTCATTTTTATTACTACATTTTCACTACAAAACCCCATTTTAAGTAGCATAGACGCATAAAAACGAAAAAAACCGATACACTTTCATGCATCGGCTTATCTTTTATTTTCAATAATCAGGTTATTTCTCCAAGTGAATTTGATACTTGTTTTGTACCCAATAAATAATTTCTCTAGCAAGGTAAACTGACAATATTCCGACAAGCCACCCTCCAAAAATATCTCCAACGAAATGAACTCCTACCGCAATTCTACTATAAGAATACAAAGCGGTCCAAATAAAGAAGATCCATGACCACTTCACTTGTTTATGCCATTCTAAAAAGAAAAACAAAGCGATAGCCATAGAGGTTGAAGCGTGTGAAGAAACAAAACCTACAGGTCCACCTCGGTAATCATTAAGGTAATGTACCATATCCTTAATTACTGGATCATGTGTAGGTCTTGGCCTATTGACCAAAGGCTTGAAAATTTGAGAAGCAATCACATCTGCTAACCCAATTGCGATGCCTAAACCTACCAACCAAAATACTGTTCTTTTCCAACCAAACTTCAAGTAAGAAAAAATAATGATGAACAAGTATAAGGGCCACGAATTAATAGGCGTAGTAATCCACCAAAAAAAAGTATCTGATAATGTTGTATGATGACTATTTAAGTAGAGAAATAATTCTCTTTCCCAACCGAATGGCTCCATATTAATTTATTTTATGCGTTTTTTCATAAGGATCTGGAAAAGGATAGTTGTCTTTATATCCTTTCAAACGATACAAATAGGCATACCTCATCAGTTTCCCTGCTCTTGTCACTTCTACTCTTCCTGCCTCTTCAATCGCTTCAAAGTATTCTGCAAACTGTCGGTTTACATCTCTGCCCCAATTGGTCACATTGACAAAGTAAACGTCCTCTCCTTTTTCTAATCCACCTCTGTATTGATTGATCCAAGCATACTTATGAATCTGATCCCAATTCCCCATCATGATCATCGGGTGATTATTAGGATGTGCAACATAAAAATCGATATGGGTACCAGGGAACCACTCAAAGCCTACAAATTTGGCATTAGGTTTCATTTTTCCTTCTTGAACGTCCTTTTCAATAATTGGCTTCAATTTTTTATTGATTTGTCTCCAACCATACATATCCTGAGTAAAATCCCACTCTCCAAAGTTGTGAGGATCTTCTAAATTCGTTTTCCCCAAGTTGATTGGGCTAAAATTGATGAGCCAATACGCTAATGCTAACACTACTGCAAGGAAAGTTGTAGAACCCACAATTCTTTTCGGTTTCCAAAGTCTCCAAGCATTTCTCGCTTTACTATCAATTAATTTTACTCTCCAATAAACCGCAGCGATAATAATCAGCGGTAAATACCCTGGACCTGACCAATGCGGTAATGTTTCCCTAAAAATAGCGAAAGAGGTAAACACCAAGATAAGTGGTAAACCATTGAATAAAAGGACTTGCAATGACTTCTTGTCCATTACTTTTTTACCTTTCGCAATACCCACTAAAGCAGCTACGATGAGGTACCAATTCCATGGGTTATTATAAGCTATTTGACCACCAAATTCTCTAAAGAAATAATCCAATCTAAGTTCCAACGTAGGTGTCACACGGTCTGAATGGAAAGTGAAGCTGATAAAATCATTCGCATAGTTCCAATACACAACAGGGAATAAACACACTACTGCAATGGCTCCTGCACCCCATAAACTCCAATCCGCAAACCATCTTCTATCACATACCAATACATACAAAGCAACTCCTAAACCAATGAAAGCTCCATGGTACTTTGACAAGCCTGCCAAACCAATCATCAAGCCCGCTAGTAAAAGGTTTTTTCTCGCTCTACTATCGATTTTTTCTACCGGAAGTGATTCTAATAAAAAGTAAATACTCAGCATCCAGAAAAGAACTTGTGGCGTGTCAGGTATAATAAAAATACCTGCTAAAATGGATGCATAAATGGAAGATGTATATAAAAATGCAGCATAAATTCCTGCTATACTGTCTTTTAGTTTTGAAGCAATTTTATAAGCTAAGAAAGTGTTTATACCCGCAAAAACAACCCCTCCCAATCGCATAAATAATTCATAAGGCAATTGAAGATTTAAGGTAAATAACTGAATTACCCAACCGACCATCGGAGGATGATCAAAATGACTAAGTTCTGGGTATAAAGCATATGTCCAATAATAAACCTCGTCATTACTGAACTCCATTGTACCCCCAATAAATGCACGCACAATGGAACTGATAACAATTATCCGTAAAACAATCTTAGTTGCTCTACTTTCTGTAATACTCATTTGTTCCATGCTGCAAATGTACTTTATTTCATGAATAAAGTCTTAAGTATTGAAACAAAAATAACTTAACTATTTATTGCCCTTATTAAGTTATTTTTTGGGGAATACTAAATAATGTTGTTTTTAGAACTCCTCCTCCAATTTCATCGTTTTTTAGTAATGATAAATTGTCTTAGTATTAGGCCTTTTTATCATAAAATACTATTTGTAGCCCATAATAAATAGGTCTACTAGGTATCGAATTCTAATTCGGTACTGAGCATTACTAATTTGAAAAAAGTAAATATGAATTTTAAATTAACATTCCTATTCGCTCTACTGACAGGCATCGTTTTATCTTCATGTGTTGATGATGTGGATAAGATTCCACCAAGAGAGGTAACTTTAGTTTACAATTGGGAAGAGGCGAATATTGCTGGATTAGATTCTGGTACTATACAACTATCTCATCAAGCTGGATTGATGCGTATTTTTCTTGGAAATGAAGATACATCAAATGTTGTACCCGGTGTAATAGGTAATTTGATAGTACAGGAAAATCCTAAAGTGACGGATGAAAAATATGCTATTCCTGAAGAACTGTACATTATTCCTATTGGTCAAGATAGTGCTGAAATTGTTTTTACAGCTCCAAAAGAGTTATAAGTTTTATACTGTAAACTAGGTTTTTAGATATTTTGGGTGTTTAGAAATCAGGAGGTTTCTGAGAATTTATAGGACACAAATGAGGCTAAATCTTAACATTTGTACCAGTGGACATTCTACCCAATTTGTTTGGTAGTATTCCTTCGGCATTGAAGAGAAAAGCATAAAGAATTTCATGGAGTGAGCCGTAAAAAATGATTTTGCTGTTTGAGCATCTCAAAACGATGAAGTTTTGATCGAGTTATCCTTTCAATAGACGAGAGAAATGGAATTTAGCTTTTGGCTTCTAAGCCTAGATTTTTGCTTCGTTTTTCATCGATGGAAAAATGAAGAAGAAGGTAACTTGGAAGCAAGCCCTTGAAATGTTACATAAATGTTGATTGATAGTTGATAAAAATTTCACCAATAAAAAAGGTTGCCCTAACGAAATAAGGCAACCTTTATTTATATCTTAGAATGTAAGATTAGTCAACTTTCAATACTGACATGAATGCTTCTTGAGTCACTTCTACGTTACCCAACTGACGCATACGTTTCTTACCTTTCTTTTGTTTTTCTAATAGCTTACGCTTACGCGAAATATCACCACCATAACACTTCGCAATTACGTTTTTACGAAGGGCTTTGATTGTTTCTCTAGCAATAATCTTCGTACCAATTGCCGCTTGAATTGGAATTTCGAATTGCTGACGAGAAATTACTTCACGAAGCTTTTCACAAATCTTCTTACCTCTATCATAAGCACCATCTCTGTGTACGATTGCTGAGAAAGCATCCACTGGGTCGTTGTTCAATAGGATGTCCAATTTCACTAATTTAGAAGGTCTAAATCCGATCAATTCATAATCCAATGAAGCGTAACCTCTAGAGATTGTTTTCAACTTATCAAAGAAGTCAAATACGATTTCTGATAAAGGAATTTCAAAAATCAACTCTACTCTATCTGTAGTCAAGTAGACTTGATTTTTCAACTCACCTCTTTTTTCCATACATAATGACATGATTGGTCCTACGTACTCTGCTTTAGAGATGATGTTGGCTTTGATATATGGCTCTTCAATTCTGTCTAATTTACTTGGGTCAGGCATATCAGAAGGAGCATTTACAACTACTTCCTCTTTCTCTGCATTATTCAAGTAAGCGTGGTATTGTACGGAAGGAGCAGTAGTAATTACTGTCATGTTGAATTCTCTTTCCAAACGTTCCTGTACAATTTCTAAGTGAAGCATACCTAGGAAACCACATCTGAAACCGAAACCTAAGGCGATCGAAGTTTCAGGCTCCCATACTAAAGAAGCATCGTTCAATTGTAATTTCTCTAAAGATGCACGAAGATCTTCATACTCTGTAGTATCAACAGGATAGATACCCGCGAATACCATTGGTTTTACATCTTCGAAACCTTGGATCGCTTCTTCACAAGGACGTTCTGTTAAAGTAATTGTATCACCTACTTTTACTTCCTTCGCTTCCTTGATACCTGAGATAATGTAACCTACGTTACCTGCAGAAATTGACTTTCTAGACTCTTGGTCTAACTTTAAAACACCAATTTCATCTGCTTTATATTCTTTTCCTGTGTTTACGAATTTTACAAGGTCACCTTTTTTCAATGTACCATTCAAAATTCTGTAGTATACTTCTACTCCACGGAATGAATTATATACTGAATCAAAGATCAACGCTTGCAAAGGTTCCTTAGGATCTCCTGTTGGAGCAGGAATTCTGTCTACAATCGCTTCAAGGATCTTATCTACCCCTAAACCTGTTTTACCAGATGCTTCTATAATATCTTCTCTTTCACAACCTAAAAGGTCCATGATTTGATCCGCTACTACTTCTGGGTTGGCGTGTGGGAGGTCGATTTTGTTCATTACGGGAATGATCTCTAAATCGTGCTCCATTGCCAAATATAAGTTGGAGATGGTTTGTGCCTCAATACCTTGTGAAGCATCCACAATCAATAATGCACCTTCACAAGCGGCAATTGATCTAGATACCTCATAAGAGAAATCCACGTGACCAGGAGTATCAATTAAGTTCAATACATACTCTTCTCCATCTTGGAGGTAATTCATCTGAATAGCGTGCGACTTGATCGTAATACCACGTTCACGCTCTAAATCCATATTGTCTAGCAACTGACTCTGCATATCACGCTGAGCTACAGTTTGAGTCGATTCCAACAGACGATCTGCTAACGTACTCTTACCGTGATCAATGTGAGCAATAATCGAGAAGTTGCGAATATTTTCCATCTTGTCCATATGACAAAGTTACTTCTAATTCTTATAACTCTTAAATCCTTAGTAAATATCTAACAATGTTTTTATTAAAAATTGACTAGGACCGCAAAAATAATCACAAAAGTAGAGTAAAATGATGTATTACTCATTATTTCTTCAAACGTATTATATCTTTTTAAGTACTTCTTTATCATAAATGTTTTGAAGAAGCACCAAGAACTATAAACTTTCATCTGTTGTATGAAAAATCATGCAACTGTATTGATACAATTAAGGCACACTCTTAACAAATTAGAATGTGCCTTATAATTTTAAAAAGCAAAATAAGTGAAAAGTCTTAGTGATGTCTTCATTCAGTATTAGGGTGAACCTAATTTATAATGATTGAACTTTATCCCCTTTCAACCAAAATAAATCCAATTTCAGAAAAGCCCTCTACTAATACAAAATAATAGTATTAAGTTATTTCACTTCTCATTTAATAACACTTCAAGAATCCAAAAGATTTTGAATGTGTATAGCATTTATCCATCGAGTAATAGTTGTATAATTTAGGTTATCACCTATATATAATAAGGAATTTGTTTCTAAATATTTTTTTGTAATCGGTTAATCAATTCAAAAAAGGTGATAGAAGGGATACCATTATGGCATTCCCCCTCTTTCGACTCACCTTGTCTGGTTTTAGTACTAACTAATAGAGCCCTAACGTTTAAGTTAATTGATCTATTTTGTTATTGTATAGCTATCGTCCTTCATTTAAATATTAGTAATTAGCTCATCACTAAACTACTAAAATACAATAGTTTAAACTTTAATTTAAAATAGAAATACTGTTCATGAATTATTTTACATGAGCAATACATCTAAGTATTTAGATTTATAGAGTATTTATAAGATCCTAATTCTAAACTTTAGATTATGACCTTATACCATTTAAAAATGTGTGATAAATTATTACAATAGTTTGCTCTGTATATGTTTTATTTTTAGTTATATCATTTGATTTTTTTGAAGTTTTTGCTTTTGCGTTTGCTGCAATTATTTATTGCACTACAAAGGTTTGTGAAAGAAATTTCTACTCCAAAACATTGCATTATTTTTATATCATTTCATTAATAAGTTTATATAAAATATTACATTAGTTACATTTTATTTCTTAATATTTCAGGTGTTTACATTTGTTAGCAATCAAAAACAAAACGGAAGTAGATCAAAGAATAGTGCTATTTTAGTACTGAATTTTGATCAACTAAATTATCGTCAACTTTCAATCGACCTTTCAACAAGTAATTATAGGGTCTACTTTCAAGCTTCTTTCCTCTTCGTTTTGTCTTGAAACAAAAAGAAGCAAAAAATTCAAGGCTTAGAAGTCAAAAGCTAAATTCCATTCCTTTCGCCTAAATGATTACCTGATTACAAAAGAAAAAGGTTTTGTAATTATCTTCTAAAATGCAGTTCTGCAGGGACGTTTTAGTAAAACGTCCGCACGAACCACAATACACTACCATTTATCCTTCACAAAAGGAATTGCTGTAATTAACGATAATTTAGTTTACAATGTATTTACAGAGTACAAAATTCTTTCATACAAAAAACGAGGTATGAAAATCACACCTCGTTAACTACATCATTAATAATAAACTCAGAAAACTTACTGACGGTATATCGGTTGATAGCTACATCTAATACCACCTCCGAAGTAATTTGCTTTTCTAAATGGGATCTCAATAACATCAATTCCTAAAGCTTTAATTCTGTTGTTCACCTCAGGAAAGGCATTGGATACAATTACTGTATGATCATTAATCACCATACCATTTGTTGCCATTAATTGAGCTTGTTCGGGTTTTACCTCCACCCACTCATATTTTTTTAATGAGGCTGGTAATGCATCAAAGTCAACAAAATCCCCTTTACAAACCACTCCTTGGTGATCATTTAGCAACATCATTGCACAATCTAAGTGCAATACATGATGCTGTAATTGAATACCATATACCTTATAATTGTCACCTAGTTCTTTCTGTAACCACTCTACACCAGCTTCATTAGAAGCGTTGCCAGAAAGACCCACATAAATTTCTTTTCCGTTTACAAATACATCTCCACCTTCCAAGTAGATATTGTCTTCATGTAAACCCGCTTTGTTGGCAGGCATATTCACCACCTCACCGTTGTAGTTTTTGGCTAGATCCAAAGCAATTCTTCTATAGTTAGCTGTTTCTAATCTACGTGCCTCCAAGTTCATATTTGCAATAATCACTTTGTTTCCAATAGTAATAATTGGATCTCTAGAGTAAGGCTGAGAAGTAGCGATTGAGTGCACTTCTAATTCTTCAGGTCTTCTTACTTTCACTCCTAAAGACTCTACTACTTTGACCAAGTTTTCTTGCTCTGTATAAAACTCCTGATCATCTTGAGGATAGATATCCGCCAAAATATGTCCTTGTGCTCTTCCCATATAATTAAAAGAACTATCAGAGATATAAGGATATAAATTTTTCACGTTCTCGCTGATCATAGGTATTTCAAATGCGTCTCTAACCCAACGACCAACAACAATTTCTTCTACTTGATCCCACTCATGATTATTTTGTATTTCTTTATTTGTATTTGGTGTATCAATCGTATTGAACGCTACAAAAGCGAAAATTGACAAACAAATAATAGCGATAAAGTTGCTTCTATATTTCATAATGGTTTATTTTTTAATTTCCTTATTCACTCTTAGAAGGGAAAATGGAAACGAAAACCCCTAATCGTTTTAAAAATTTATTTTAAAATTCTAAATTGTCGCTGTTTAATGCATTGTAAACTAAATATTTTTAATATTTAGAAATCAGGAGATTTCTGCTGATCTGTGGGACACGAATGACGCTAACGCTTAAAATTCGCACCAGTGGTCTTTCTACCCTATTCATTTAGGCGAGGGAAATGAAATTTAGCTTTTGACTTCTAAGTCTTGAATTTTTTGCTTCGATTTTGTTTCAAAAAAAATGAAGAAGAAGGAAGCTTGAAAATAGGTCCTTTAAAATCTAGTAGAAATATAGATTAAAAGTTAACGATAATTTAGTTTACAGCTTATTAAACAGAAAGTTCTGACTATTCTCTGTATGCGTCCATGCATACATATTTTATACACCTTAAACTATTAATTTACATGGCAACTATTCGATTGGGTGATGTTGCACCCGACTTTACGGCTCAAACAACAGAAGGGGAAATCAATTTTCATGAATGGCTTGGTGAAGGATGGGGAATCCTTTTTTCTCACCCAGCTGATTACACTCCGGTATGTACAACTGAACTAGGTACTGTAGCAAAGTACAAGGACGAATTCGACAAAAGAAACGTAAAAGTGGCGGCACTTAGCGTAGATGGGTTAGAATCTCATAAGGGTTGGATCAGTGACATCAATGAAACACAAAACACTACTGTAAACTTCCCTATCATAGCGGATGAAGACAGAAAAGTATCTGAACTTTATGATATGATTCACCCAAATGCTGATAGCAAATTGACTGTCCGCTCTGTATTTGTAATTGGAAATGATAAGAAAGTAAAATTGATTATTACTTACCCTGCTTCTACTGGTAGAAATTTTGATGAACTCTTAAGAGTCATTGACTCTCTTCAATTGACAGCTTACCATAAAGTAGCTACACCTGCTAACTGGGAAAATGGTGACGACTGCGTGGTTGTTCCTGCTGTAAAAACAGAAGATATTCCAGAAATCTTCCCTAAAGGGTATACTGAAGTAAAACCTTATTTAAGGTTAACTCCTCAGCCAAACCTAAACTAGGAGATTCAATAAATTTATCTTGGTAATTACTTATCAACATCTGCAGATAAGTTTATTAAAAAAGGAGGTTTTCACTCATTATTTATTCACAAACTATGTTGATTGTGAATATAATGTTGAAAACCTCTTTCGTCTTTTATGACTTAAGTACCAAAAAAACTTCTTAAGTCAAATTTGTTGACAACTTCCTAAAAACAAGGACTGTGAAACCTTCAAAATAAAAAAGTTATCAACACCTTTCCCTTCCATTCTGATAAAAGGATTGCAAAAGTATAAAATTTTATGAAAACGAATAGTTAAAGTGTGTCAATCGTTCTGATTCATCCCATAATAACCTGCTTAAATCTTCACGGTGTGAATAATTTGTCGAAGGAACTTTAATAGCATTATTCCCTTTGATTTCTCTAAAACCATCAGGCCCTGTATAATCTCCTCCTTTGATATCTTCTCCCAAAGCGGCATAAACAGTCGGTAATGCTCCCATTTGTGCTGTATTGAACATACCTGAAAATAAATTTTCCATTAGAAACACCATAAAACTCGGAATGTGCTGCATCAAATTGGTCATTGATCCACCGGGGTGCGCAGCTACGGCTTTAACTTGGTAATTATTTGCAGTAAGACGCCTCTGTAATTCGTAAGCAAACATAATACAGGATAGCTTACTCATACTATAGGCTCCAAATTTGGAGTAACTTTTCTCTGCATTCAGATTATCAAAATCTATCTTTCCACTTTTATGTGCCATACTTCCTAAAGCCACAATCCTTGACCCTTCTGTTTTTTCCAGCAAAGACAACAACAAACCTGTTAATAAAAAGTGAGCAAAATAGTTGACACCCATTTGACTTTCAAAACCATCTTTTGTTTTAGAAAATGGAGGTACCATAATTCCAGCATTATTAATCAATAGATCCAATCTTTCGTACTGATCTGTATAAGCTTTCGCAAAATCTCTTACAGATTGAAGATCACTCAGATCAAGGAGCATTACTGTCAAATCAGCATTAGGTACCGTCTTTTTGATTTCATTGACTGCACTTTCCGCTTTTGACTTATTTCTACAAGCCAAAATGACTTTGATTTCTTTTAATGCAAAAAAACGAGCTGTTTCTAATCCCAAACCTATATTGGCTCCTGTTACAATGGCAATACGCCCTTTCTGAGAGGATAAGTTTTTAATGTCTTGGATGTTCATTTTTTGAGTGATTTAGTTTCTATTCATTAATATACCGAATTTCTAGGTTGTTCTTAAAAAGAAAAACCGAAACACTGAGATAATGTTTCGGTCTATTTTATTGTGATGATTCAAATACGCTATAACGATTTGATCATCTATTATTATAATTTATCACTAACCTCTTCCAACAATTTCTGCAATTTTCACAATTACTTTGGTTGCTGCTTCCATTGTTGGTACGGGTACATATTCATAACGAGCGTGCATATTATGCCCACCAGCAAAGATATTTGGACAAGGTAAACCCATAAATGATAATCTTGCACCGTCAGTTCCACCACGGATGGCTTTTACATCTGGCTCTATTTCTAAAGCTTTCATGGCCTCTAAAGCGATATCAACAATATGCATATTTGGTTCTACCTTTTCTTTCATATTGTAATATTGATCTACCAAAGAAAGTTGTACTTTACCCTCACCGTACTCTCTTTGAAAATCTTTGACCAATGCCTCCATGTGTGCTTTTCTTGCTTTGAAAAGTTCACCATCATGATCTCTAATAATGTATTGCAATTTTGATTCTTCTACAGAACCTGTCATTGTCAATAAATGGTAGAAACCTTCATATTTTTCGGTTTGTTCTGGCGTTTCATTATCAGGAAACTTTGTAGCAAACTTCGCTGCAATGTTCATTGAATTGACCATTTTACCTTTAGCTGTACCAGGGTGAACATTTTGCCCTTTGAAAGTAACTTCAGCATAAGCGGCATTGAAGTTTTCGTATTCAAACTCACCCATAGGACCTCCGTCCATTGTGTAAGCCCATTCTGCACCAAATTTTTCTACATCAAATAAATCTGCTCCTTTTCCTACCTCCTCATCAGGTGTGAAACAAATTCTGATTTTTCCGTGCTTAATTTCTGGATGCTGAATAAGGTAATCCATCGCCGTAACAATCTCTGCAACGCCCGCTTTATCATCTGCTCCTAAAAGAGTAGTACCGTCTGTTGTAACAATCTGTTGGCCCTTATAAGCTTTAATCTCTGGAAATTCTTCTGTAGAAAGTACAATGTTTTTCTCCTTATTTAAAACCAAATCATTGCCATCATAATTCTCCCAAACGATAGGGTTTACATTGGCACCTGTCAAATCAGGAGTAGTATCCACATGTGCTACAAAACCAATTGTAGGTACTTCTTTTTCAATATTCGAAGGAAGAGTAGCCATTACGTAGCAATTTTCATCAATAGTTACGTCTTGCATTCCGATTTCTTTCAACTCTTCTACCAATAAGTTTGCTAAGTCAAATTGCTTTTTAGTACTAGGAATTTGTTCAATACCAGGAACAGACTCCGTGTCAATTTTTACATAACGTAAAAATCTTTCTAATAACTTTTCCATGAATCTTTGATTAATAATTTATGCTTATATATCTACCTAAAAGCGTATTTCCATCTCTAAAATATAGATTTCAGAAAGGCTCTAATAAGGTATTGTTTTCATTTATGAAGTCCGAATTTACAATACTTGATAAAACTTTGAAAAAAAATGGACTTTTCTAAAGGATAAATAAGAATTAAACTTGTTCATAATGACTTTTTTGTAACTTGCGACCTGAATTTATTCTAACAACTTAGAAATACACACACCATGAAACTGCTAGAAGGCAAAAACGTTTTGATTACAGGTGCGTCTAAAGGAATTGGACGTTCAATCGCAATTCGTTGCGCGGAGCATGGCGCAAATATAGGTTTCACTTACCTTTCAAGTGTTGAAAAAGGTGAGGCTTTGGTAGCTGAATTAGAAGCATACGGAATAAAAGCGAAAGGCTACCGTTCTGACGCTTCTGACTTTGCTGCAGCTGAACAATTAATCAAAGATTTCACAACTGATTTTGATTCTCTTGATGGTTTAATTAACAACGCCGGCATTACAAAAGACACGTTATTAATGCGTATGTCAGAGGAGCAATTTGACGATGTAATCAGAGTGAACTTAAAATCTGTTTTTAACTTAACGAAAGCAGCAACAAGAACATTCTTGAAACAACGCAGCGGCTCTATTGTAAACATGAGCTCAGTAGTAGGTGTTCACGGTAACGCAGGACAAGCTAACTATGCTGCTTCTAAAGCAGGTATTATTGGTTTTACAAAATCAGTAGCCAAAGAATTAGCGGCAAGAGGTGTTCGTTGTAATGCAGTAGCTCCAGGTTTTATTGAAACTGAAATGACTGCAACTCTAGAAGATAAAGTGAAAGAGGTATGGTTAGCTGATATTCCAATGAAAAGAGGAGGTAAACCAGAAGAAGTGGCAGATTTATGTATCTTCTTAATCTCTGACATGTCAACTTACATTACTGCTCAAACACTTGAGATTCACGGTGGTATGAAGAGCTAATAATTTTAGTTTTCTAAAAATATAAAAGGTTTGATGAATATACTTTAATACTTCATCAAACCTTTATTTTTTTAATTTAATTTTTTCAGTGTAAAAATAGTTCCGAGCGTTAAAGCTTGATAATTAATATCTGCTGTCTGAATGATTGATTCATACTCTAACCTTAAAGCAATCAGGTTTGATAACGCCAACTCACTTCCAAAGCCCCATATAGCTCCCCTTGAAATACTGTTGTGCGAAAGCACATTGTTTTTATTGTAAGTAAGTGTATAATTATTACGATTACTCATAAATATCATACCTCCCTTTCCAAAAAACAGAAAGTTCCCCCATCCATAGCATCCTCTAATAGAAATCTCCCATCCTTTTTTTTCTACGTTTAATACATAATTGGATGACTTTTCAGTAATACTTCCAAATGATCTATGTCCTAATTCAAAACCAAAATAACTGGTTTGATATCCCAATGTGAGTTTATGGGTAAATGTAGTGCCTTTGACATTATAGTTTTGTTTAAAGAACTCAATGTTATTTTGTTCAATAAAGGCAGCACCCCCACTAATTCCTAAGTAAATTTGACAGTTTGAATATTGGGTTGAAAGTAGGGTAATGAAAGTTATGAGAAGATAGTTTTTTAATGATTTCATAAAATAAGTTAACATTATATTAACTTATTAGCAACAATTAACTTATATTCGCAACATTACTCCAGTAATAATGAAATTTGACAGTAGAATAATCACAAAAAAATAAACCCTAGGTTGAAGGGTTCAACCTAGGGCACTCACGGATTTGGTATTTTGCGAGTTTATAGTATTAGCTTAGGGATAAGCTAATGCTATTTATATATTTTTTGTGATTATTCACAGTCTTCACAGTCGTCAACGTAAACTACTACTGATTCAGCAGCAACGTCTTCTACAGTATATTTAGAAACTACTACCGCATCGTCTAATACGTTTTGGATAGTAACGTCATTGTGAATATCAAAACCTTTTTTAGCATTCATTACTTTAAGGTTTTCGAAAGTACCTTTAGCACCTTCTCTTACTCTGAAAGCAGTAGTTTCATCAGCAACACCCATTACAGTTACGTTTTTAACAGTAGCGTTAGAGTAAGGCTCTGCAGAGTTGTTTTTAGAGTTGTTGTCAATTTCGAAAGCTTTGTCAAACTCTCTTGAGTTATCGTGCTCAACTTTAAGGTTAGTTAAGTTACCTACGAAACCGTGAGCCCAGTCAAATGAATCATCTTCGTTACCAGTTGAAACTAAGTTAGTACCGTTTACAGTACCACCGAACCACTCAAGACCGTCGTCAGTACCTTTCCAAGCTTGTAAGTTAGATAATACAGTACCTGAACCAACACCTGAGAAAGTGAAACCGTTGTGCTCAGACTCGTCATTGTATTTGAAACCAGTGTACTCAACACGTACGAAAGATAAAGTACCTGAATTATCAGAAGCGTTTGTACCACCGTATTTAACACCTGAATCTACCTCTGGAGAAGCTTCACCGTTAGCATCACCGTTGTTGATTGGAGCTGCACCGTTTACAAGAACACCACCCCAAGCACCTGGTGCTTTTAATTCTGAAGTAAATACAATCATATCATCAGCAGTACCTACAGCGTTGATCATCGCACCTTTAAGTACCATTAAGTAAGCACCTGATGGTTGATCTCCTTCGTTCTTAGCGAAGATATGAGTACCAGCAGCGATTTCTAAAGTTTTACCAGCAGGAACTTTGATAGCACCTGAGATAGAAACGTTACCAGACCATGATAATTGAGCGTCAGTAAGAAGACCTTCAGTTAACACTAAGTCATAAGTAGATGGAGCTGCCATGCTAGTGTAATCTAAACCTACAGCAAAAGACAAATCATCTTCAACAGCACCAGTACCAGTACCATCAGCAACGATTTTTGCAGCTGCATAAGCTTGGTCTTGTAATCTTACATCTGGATCTGGAGTTGGGTTTGTGTTATCATCTGAACATGATGTCATTGCTGCTAAAGCTGCAGCCACAATCGCAAGTCTGAATTGCTTTTTCATAATAAAAATTGTAAATTTACTTCAGTATTAAAAAAAAATTATCTTTAGAGGGAGGAATCTTTTCCATCCCTCTTTTTTTATTTGTTTGATTAGAAGCTATATGTGAAGCTTAATTTAGCCTCGATACCCTTCTTGTAAGTCTGAACCACACCTGTTGTCCCATTCACAAATTCTTGCTCTAATGTGATGTCTGGGTTCAATAAGTTCTTCATTGTTAAGTCGAGCCCCATCTTATCGTTGATCTTATTTTTCATAACAAAGTTTAATGTTCCATAAGATCTTTCGTAGATATCACCTGCTCCTTGAGCACCTGCTGCTGCTAATCTATCACCGAAGTTACTGTAAGTCAAAGTAAAGATTGACAATACATTTTCTGAGAATAAGTTAGCTTCATGAGAGGCATCAACATTGATCATATAAGGAGATGCACCAAACATTTCACGTTTTTCATTTGTGAATAAACCGTCAGCTTCTGATAAGTCTGTCTGAGAAGTTAATAATGTAAGGTTAGCACCTACTGTTGATCTTGTCAACCAATCGTTACCTGATTTGAAGACATTTGAAAGTCTTTTATTTAATTCAACCTCAATACCTGCTACGTAAGACTCACCTGCGTTTACATATTCAAATTCTGTAATTGCTGATGCTTTAGTTACAAGCTCAATTGAATTTTTGATATTCTTTGCAAAAACACCTACTGAGAATAATTCACCATTATTAGGGAAGATTTCATATTTCAAGTCGATGTTTACTACATCTGAGTTTTTCAAGTCTGGGTTACCTACAATCTTTTGTCCATTGGCATAAGTGAAACGGAATGGAATCAACTCTGACATCATCGGACGAATGATTGTTTGTGATGCTGCGAAACGTACATTTGATTTTTCATTAACAGTATACTTAAGCGCTAATGAAGGTAAGAAGTTTTCAGTTTCTTTTGTATTTACAATATCCGGAGCATTAGGGTTTGTTGTATTCTCTTCTTTGTATACCACTTCTTGGTAACCTAATTCAAATCTTGCTCCAGCATTCATTTTCAACTTATTAGGTATAATTTCTAAACCATAATCGAAGTAGAAAGCGTTTACATTTTGTGCTGCTGTAAATCTTGTATCATACCTAACGATAGGCTTATACTCTACTGATCCGTCTGCAATTGCTTGATCTAATCCTGTTTGAGGATCACTCACATCTAATCTTGGAGCTCTTCCTACAACACTGATTGTTGACATCCACCATTCAAACTCTCTCGACTTGAAAAATGAATTATAACCAAATGATACATTGTGACGGTAAGTATCTTTGTCATCATTGTACTCTCCAAATCCATAATTTGATCCTATTCTGAATGAGTAAGTATCTTCTGACATGTCTGACCAGAATCTATGTGAATCATCAGGAGCGTTTGCGAATAGTCTACCTGTTGAAACGTCATCTGCTGTATTTTTTGAAGTAATGCTACCACCGTCTGCATCTTGTAAATCTCTGTAAGTAATCTGACGTCTGTCAGGCTCTTGAGCAGTTGCAAGTGAATATCCAGCACCCCAAGTTAATTTCAAACGATCATTCTCACCGAATTTATGATCACCTACTAATTGGTGAATGTTTACAGTAGATTGTTCGTAAGTGTTACGCATTCTAAATGCAGGCTCTGTTCTTCCTAGTTCTTCGTGCTTACCAAATAACTCTAAGTTTGAGTTAGATGATTCGTTGATATAGAAGTTGTTGAAAGTAACTGAGTTTTTATCGTTCACTTTAAAGAACACATTAGCCATTGCTGTTGTGTTAGTACTGTAAATGTACTCTTTAGAGTCGTATGCGTTGATTGTAGTACCTTCTGCTCTGTATGTATTTAATACACCTTCACGAATTTCATATTTGTTGCTGAATGAACCTGCTGCAACAAAACCAACTGCCATACCATTATCAAAGTCATATAACTTACCACCTGATGCTTTCAATCCCATATTAGGAAGTGCATTTACTGTAGAAGGTGTGAATGAGTTGTTATATGAATCTGGAGTTTGTCTGTCAGCCATCTCTGATGGTAATGCTCTACCATTTCCTGAGAAGCCAAAGAATTCTGAATCGCCATCTTGAAATGTTTTGAATTGTTGTCCTGTAGCTAAAGAGTTGTAAGCACCTGACAAACCAATATTAAAGAATCCTTCATCTGGATAATCTTTTGTAATGATATCAACTGTTGCACCAGCGAAGTCTCCATAAAGAGCAGGACTGAATGTCTTGTTAATATCAATGTTTCTTACGATATCTGATGAGAATAAACCTAAATCAATTACTTTTTTACCTGGATCAGTAGAAGGAACTACTAAACCGTTTACAGTAGCGTTGTTGTATCTATCACCTAAACCTCTTACGAAAAGACCTTTAGATTCTACTTTTGTAATACCTGTTACATTCGTTACTGCTGACTCAACATCTGAAATACCTTTCACTGACATTTCTTCTGCACCAATTGCTTGAATCATCACATCTGCATTTTGTCTTTCAACCATTAATGCTCCTGCTGATTCTGTGTTCGCTTTACCAACAATCTCTACAGCTTCTAGCTCTTGTGCATCAGAAGCTAACGCAAAGTTGATAACAGTTTCTTGTCCTGCAACAACTGTAATTTGTTGCGTTGTTTTTTTGTAGCCAATGAAAGAAGAAATAAGGTTGTATGTACCAGGATCTGCATTGAATTGGAAATTACCAAAAATATCCGTTGATGCTCCTGTCGTTGTTCCTTCTAAAGAAACACTTGCACCAATTACATCTTCGCCAGTGTCGGCGTCTTTCACGTTTCCTTTGACAATACCCTTCTGAGCAAAGGCCGAGATTGAAAGTAAGATAAGTGCGAATGAAATGAAATAATGTTTCATCGTTGAGATTAAATTCTTAAATACTAAAACCGTGTTAACCAAATCACGTTGCAAAAGTATGCGGGCAATGTGTTGTAGTATTTTAGAAATCTTAAACTTGATGTTAAATAAATCCTATTATATATGAACCCAATGTTACATATTCTGTCAAGAAAAGTTATAAACAAAACTTACGCTTCTTTAAAAAAATTATTTTTCTTTGTTTCAAGGTAGATAAATGAACTTTTAAAGAAATCAACTAATGTTAAGAGATTATAAACTTAATTTAATTCTAGTTTTTATAGGATTTGTCCTTTTTTCTTGTGAAAACAAAAAAAGTGACCAATTCCAGGAGCAAGAATTCAAAAAAGAGAAAAAAGTAAAGCGAAAAATGCCCAAACTTGATGATGATAATGCCATGGAAGAGCTCGCATGGTATGGGCCTGAGAACCCTGAAACCATTGTTCAGGTGGAAACGAAGTATGGCAACATTAAACTAAAACTATATAAAGAAACATCTAAACATCGTGCTAGCTTTATAATGCTCGCTAAAAGAGGCTATTTTACAGATGCTCAATTTTACAGAGTTGTGAAAAATTTTATTGCCCAAGGAGGCGACTCCGACGATCCTGACTTTAGAAAGAAAAAGCGTTCTTTTGGAAAGTATCATGTACCTAATGAAATTGACCCACGTCGTTTCTATCATAAAAGAGGTGCCTTGTCTGCGGCAAGAGCCTATAAAGACAACCCAACACGACAGTCTACTCCTTTTGACTTCTTTATTGTTCAAGGTCGACCTGTTACTGAAGGGGATCTTGCACAATCTGAACAAGACAATGGATTAAAATATACAAAGGAACAAAAAGAGGAATACCGTAAAAATGGTGGCGATCCGCATTTAGATGGTCAACATACCGTATTTGGTGAAGTGATTGAGGGTATGGATATCGTAGATAAAATATGTGACGTCGAAACAGATGAAGGTGAATGGCCACTGGAGGCTATTTACATGAAGATAAAAGTGATTGAGTAGTTCAAAATAATCTCCCAATAAAAAAATGAGTGTATACCTTATATATACACTCATTTCTATTTACATCACAATATAAGTACTAGAACTAATAACTCGATTTACTATCCATCGAAAAATATTCATAATCCTGAATTGGAAGTTCTTCAAAACTATTTAATCTATCTTCTAATTTTAGGTAAGTCTTAAATGCTTTATTCTTATTTTCATTTGACTCCACGTAGGTAAAACAGATATCATTCTCTAGATAAATAGGTCCGATTACTTTTCCTTTCTTCGCATAATATTTATACAGATTGTCTTTGTACTCTAGATCCCTATTATATATTTCAAGGGACACACTTGATTCACTCCAATCGTCTTTATAAATAATCAAATCATTCATTGGTGAAAAAGCGATACCTTCAACATCAACTTGTTCTAAATCATAAAGAGTTTCTCCATTGCTTTTGACAATGTGTATTGCATTTCGTGTAGTATAACCATAACCGTAGGTTACCCAAAAAGCAAAATCACTTTCGGAAGAAACACTGATATCTTTTATTTCAGGTTCATAATACCCCTGCAAGTTCTCAAATGCTGGAACTTCAAGCGTAGTGTTTCCATAAAGCTTCACATTTTGTCCATTAAGAATGTATAAAGTCTTCCCTCCTTCGATCCAATCAAATGTTTGTACATTGCTGTACTCCTCCAAAACTGCGAGTAAACTTCCGTTTTGATCAATAATTTCAATCAAATCATCATCATTCAAATAGGCAAACTTGGTATTATCTTGATTGACTTTAAGATCTCTCTTCTTTGTAGATGTTTCGTTAGTGATCAGATGTGGAGGCTGATTGATTATATCATAAAAATAAATACTATGATCAATTGCCACTGCAACATTCTTTGCTTTGAATTTTGCATCCTCCAAATTCTGAAGATGTTGATCGAGTTCTTCTTGTGTCAAAAGAACATTTTCTGTCACCAAACAACTATTAAGCAAGAATGCGACAAGGATAATAATACTTTTTCTCAACATAACTTTTAAAATAAATACTCTAGGCCAACACCTGTTTGAAAGGAAGTGAATGTGTAATCGAAAGAAAGGTCATCTGTTGATATCACGTATACTAAACGGTTGTTTATACTCAGTGAAAGATGATCGCTCAATAAGAAATTAAAATTAATTTTTGGACCTATTCCCAACCAAAATACAGTCATTTCTGATGTTTCGAATAGCCCCGTAGCATCTAGCTCATAAGCGAAGTCTGTCATGGTCACATTCATAAAAGCTCCTGCATCAATTGTAAAATACTTATTGAATGGAATAATTCGATAAGCTCCACTCGCTCCTAATGCAATAAATCTAAGGTCTGAATAAATAACAGAACCGTATGTTTCCTGCGTTTCTAAAAAATAAAACACATCTTCCTTTGGAGTAAAATTGGTGTAGTTCAGGTATATATCTGAAATAAAATAGGTACCTGCAGACCTGTACCCTACCTCATAATTAAAAGTGGAATTATAGATATGTTTCAAGTCTCCCAAAGGTAGCTCAAAACTTGTAGCCACATAAACGCTATTATCTTCTTGTGCGAAAGAGAGTGTTGCCATCATTAGAAGACAGCACGTAATTATTTGCTTTAACATTAGAACGATTATTTGCTTTCTTTGTTATTTTTTTCTTTGATCTCTAATATGATATACTTCTTTTTTCTCCCTTTATGAGGTCGATATCCTTTATAGTAAAGGTGCCCACGAAACGTATGGTTACCTATTTTTTTAACCTGATTTGGATAAAGAATAAACTTGTTGCCTGAAGATAAATTATTGATCATTTTCTCTTGTACATTCCCTTCGCTATCCACAAATAACATGATGGTAGTATCTATGTCTTTATATGTAATAAAGGTATGATCAAATATTTTATTCACTTGAGTGGTTTGATCACCAAAATATACTTTTTGAGTGATAAGATCTTTTCTTTGCACTGCTTTAATCCAGTTGATTTTACCAAAATCATTAAAGTTGAATAATTGAATATTGTAACGGTATAATATAGTTACCCCATCAAAACGGACTG
>NZ_JTAM01000049.1 GCF_000812565.1 Flammeovirga sp. OC4
TTTTTAATTATGAGACAGCCTCATTTTTTATTAATGAATTTTTTAATGCTGATGAATCATTGTGAATTAATAGGTAAAAATTGTAGCTTGCAACCTCAAATTCTCACAGCAAAACTTGTGGTCAGTTGTAGGGGCACAAATGGGGGGATTTAAAAATTTAAATTTATATACCACAATGATTAAAATTACATTACCGGATAATTCGGTAAGAGAGTTCGAAAGCGGAGCGTCTTCATTGGATGTAGCAAAAAGCATCAGTGAAGGATTAGCAAGAAACGTACTTGCAGCAGAAGTAAATGGAGAAGTTTGGGATGCCACCAGACCATTGACCGCAGACTCAAATGTAAAATTATTAACGTGGAATGACACGGACGGAAAGTCAACTTTCTGGCACTCTTCAGCTCACTTGATGGCCGAAGCTTTAGAAGCTTTATACCCTGGTGTGAAATTGGGTATTGGTCCTTCTATCGAAAATGGATTCTACTATGATGTAGACTTCGGTGATCACGAATTCTCATCAGAGGAATTGGTCAATGTAGAGAAGAAGATGAAAGAACTAGCAAAGCAAAAGAATATCTACGCTCGCGAGGATATTTCTAAAGCTGATGCTGTTAAATACTTCGAAGAAAAAGAAGATCCTTACAAATTAGACCTTTTAGAAGGTTTAGAGGATGGTCAGATCACTTTCTACAAGCAAGGTGCGTTTACCGATTTATGTCGTGGACCACATATTCCTCATACAGGCTTTATTAAAGCAATTAAATTAATGTCTGTAGCAGGTGCTTATTGGAGAGGTGACGAGAAAAATAAAATGTTGACTCGTATCTATGGTATTTCATTCCCTAAAGCAAAGGAATTAACGGAGTACTTAGAAAGATTAGAGGAAGCAAAGAAAAGAGATCATAGAAAAGTAGGCCAAGAATTAGACTTATTTACTTTCTCTCAAAGAGTAGGTCAAGGTTTGCCGTTGTGGTTGCCAAAAGGTACTACTTTAAGAGAGAGATTAGAGAATTTCTTAAGAAAAGCACAACAAAAAGCGGGTTACCAACAAGTAGTAACACCACATATTGGTTCAAAAGACCTTTATGTGACTTCTGGTCACTATGCTAAATATGGTGAAGACTCTTTCCAACCAATCCATACTCCACACGAAGGTGAAGAGTATTTATTGAAGCCAATGAACTGTCCTCACCACTGTGAAATTTACCGTTCTCGCCCAAGATCATATAGAGATTTACCAGTTCGTTTGGCTGAATTTGGTACTGTATATAGATATGAGCAGTCAGGTGAATTACATGGTCTGACTAGGGTTCGTGGATTTACACAAGATGATGCTCACATTTTCTGTCGTCCTGACCAAGTAAAAGAGGAGTTCAGTAAAGTTATTGATCTAGTTTTATATGTGTTCAAATCATTAGGTTTTGAAGATTACACAGCTCAAATCTCATTGAGAGATCAAGAGGATAGAGCAAAATATATCGGTAAAGAATCTGATTGGGATAGAGCAGAGAAGGATATTGAAGAAGTTGCGGCTGAAAAAGGCCTTAATACTGTAGTTGAATACGGTGAAGCGGCATTCTATGGTCCTAAGTTAGACTTTATGGTTCGTGATGCTTTAGGTAGATCTTGGCAGTTAGGTACTATCCAAGTGGATTACCAATTACCACAGCGTTTTGAGTTGGAATACAAAGATTCTGATAACTCATTAAAACGTCCGGTAATGATTCACAGAGCACCATTTGGTTCTATGGAACGTTTCATTGCAATCTTAATTGAGCATACAGGTGGTAACTTCCCATTATGGTTGGCTCCAGAGCAATTCACTGTCTTACCAGTGTCTGATAAATACAATGATTACGCTTATGGTGTAATGAGCGATTTAGAAGAAGCAGGGTTTACAGGTACTGTAGATGCAAGAGCAGAGAAGATTGGTAGAAAAATCCGTGATGCAGAAGTTCAGAAAACACCTTACATGTTGATTGTAGGTGAAAAAGAAATGGACGGTAATGCAGTTTCAGTGCGTAAGAAAGGAGAAGGTGATATTGGTACAATGTCAGTTTCTGATTTCTTAGACTTATTCAAGAAAGAGACAGCGGTATAAGCTGTATAAAATAAATTGACAATGAGTTGTAGTTTTTAACTGCAACTCATTGTCTTATAATAACATTTATAAAAAATCTAACAATGGTGTATGATGTAATCATTGTTGGTGCCGGTATTGTCGGAATGGCATCAGCTTTGAAAATCAAACAACAATCTCCAGAGTTAAAGGTTTTAGTATTGGAGAAAGAAGGTGATGTTGCACAACATCAGACAGGTCATAATAGCGGTGTGATTCACTCCGGACTTTATTATAAACCAGGTAGCCACAAGGCATTAAATTGTATTGATGGTTACAATCAGTTGATTAAATTCTGTGATGAAGAAGGTGTAAAGTATGATTTGTGTGGTAAGGTTGTAGTAGCAACAGACCAAAAAGAACTAGACAATCTAAATACGTTATACGAAAGAGGCGTAGCAAACGGACTTAAAAACCTAAAACGATTATCAGCATCAGAAATTAAAGACTATGAGCCTTACTGTAATGGTATTGCAGGTCTTTACGTTCCTCAGACAGGTATCATTGATTACACAGAGGTGACAAAGAAATACCAAGAGGTTTTTGAAGAACGATATGGTGGTGAGGTTAAGTTTAGAAACAAAGTAGAAGATATTCGCTTAGGGAGTATAGGCGTAGAGGTCACTACCAATAGAGATGTTTATAGATCTCATTTAGTAGTGAACTGTGCAGGTTTATACAGTGACCGTGTAGCTCAATTGGCCTTGAAACAATTGGATGTACGTATTATCCCTTTTAGAGGAGAGTATTATGAGATCAAGCCAAATAAACATTATTTGGTGAAAAACTTGATTTATCCTGTACCTGATCCTGCATTCCCATTCTTGGGAGTTCACTTTACAAGAATGATACATGGAGGTGTAGAGGCAGGGCCAAATGCAGTGTTGGCTTATAGAAGAGAAGGTTATAAAAAGACAGATGTTAATGTTGGTGAACTTTTCGAGTCTTTGACATGGAAAGGGTTCATTAAAGTAGCCTCCAAATATTGGCCAACGGGGTTAGGTGAAGTTTATAGATCTTATTCTAAAGCCGCATTTACAAAAGCACTGCAACGTTTATTGCCTGATTTGAAAGAATCAGACCTAAAAGTTGGCGGTTCTGGAGTAAGAGCTCAAGCTTGTGATAAGAACGGTGGGTTGATTGATGACTTCTTATTTGTAGAAGAAGATCGTATGATTAACGTATTAAATGCACCATCTCCTGCTGCAACTTCTTCTTTGGCGATCGGTGATACGATTGCATCGAAAGTTTTGAAGAAGCTGAAGAAATAAAAATTGAAGCGTATAGAGCTATTTATTGAAAAAAATATGTAATTCTATACGCTTGAATTTCAGTCCTCAAATAACCTGTTGATTTTTTTTTACATTAGATTATTTGTATATCCGAAAACGAGTCTTACCTTTGCACTCGCAATGACACAAACGGTGTCTGTATTACATAAATATTGGGATGTTAGCTCAGTTGGTTTAGAGCACCTGCCTTACAAGCAGGGGGTCATTGGTTCGAATCCAATACGTCCCACCAGATTTTACAGATAGTAAAAACTGGGGTGTTAGCTCAGTTGGTTTAGAGCACCTGCCTTACAAGCAGGGGGTCACTGGTTCGAATCCAGTACGCCCCACAATATTGACATGATGAAAAATGGGATGTTAGCTCAGTTGGTTTAGAGCACCTGCCTTACAAGCAGGGGGTCATTGGTTCGAATCCAATACGTCCCACCAGATTTTTACAGATAGTAAAAACTGGGGTGTTAGCTCAGTTGGTTTAGAGCACCTGCCTTACAAGCAGGGGGTCACTGGTTCGAATCCAGTACGCCCCACAATAAAAAAGGACATGCGTTATACGTGTGTCCTTTTTTTGTTTCCGTAAAATACTGATTGAGAAAAATTTACAAAAAAATTACAACAATATTATTGTATAGTCATATATAGTTCTAACTTTGCACCGCAAATAATCACAGTTAAATTATTTGCTTCAAATGGCTATCGATCCAAGTAAAGTTTTGTACGAAGCACTCACATATGATGATGTGCTATTAAGACCGGGTTTCTCTCAAATCCTACCTAGAGAAACAACTACAAAAACAATGTTAACAAAAAACATTGCGTTGAATATTCCTTTAGTATCAGCAGCAATGGATACTGTTACAGAAGCTGAGTTAGCTATCGCAATGGCATTAGAAGGAGGTTTAGGCTTCATTCATAAAAATATGACCATTCAACAACAAGCTTCCCAAGTACGAAAAGTCAAGCGTTCGCAATCAGGAATGATTTTGGACCCAGTTACGTTAACTGCTAACAAAACATTATTTGAAGCAAACGAGTTAATGAGAGAATACAAAATTGGTGGTATTCCAGTAGTTGACGAAGAAGGACTTCTAATCGGAATTTTAACAAACAGAGACCTTCGTTTCCAGAAGGATTTAGGCATCGCTGTAAAAGATGTGATGACTAGGGATAACCTAATCACAGCAGCTGATGGTATAACATTAGATGAGGCTCAAGAAATCCTTCAAGAGCATAAAATCGAGAAACTTCCTATCGTAAGTAAGTCAAACAAATTAGTTGGTTTGGTTACTTATAGAGATATTCTAAAGAATAAGAACAGACCTAACGCTTGTAAAGACCAATATGGTCGTTTAAGAGTAGGTGCTGCAATTGGTGTGACAGCTGACCTTATGGAAAGAGTTGCTGAATTAAAAGCAGCAGGTGTTGACGTAGTAGGCTTAGATACTGCACACGGTCACTCAAAAGGTGTAATTGACGCCTTAAAGAAAATCAAGAAGGAATTCCCAGATTTAGATGTTATTGTAGGTAACATTGCAACAGCAGAAGCTGCAGAGATGTTGGCTGATGCAGGTGCTGATGGTATCAAAGTTGGTGTTGGACCAGGTTCAATCTGTACTACTCGTGTTATCGCAGGTGTTGGTGTACCACAATTATCAGCAGTATTCGAAGCGGCTTCAGTATTAAGAGAGAGAGGTATTCCATTCATCGCTGATGGTGGTATTCGTTTCTCAGGTGACTTAGTAAAAGCGATCGCTGGTGGTGCTGATGTAGTAATGATCGGTTCATTATTAGCAGGTACTGACGAGGCTCCTGGTGATATGATTATCTTCGAAGGACGTAAGTTCAAATCGTATAGAGGTATGGGTTCTGTAGAAGCAATGAACCAAGGTTCAAAAGACCGTTACTTCCAAGATGCAGAAGATGATATCAAAAAATTAGTGCCAGAAGGAATTGCTGGACGTGTACCTTACAAAGGACGTGTTGAGGAAGTTCTTTATCAATTAGTAGGTGGATTAAAAGCAGGTATGGGATACTGTGGTGCTGGATCTATCGATCAATTGAAAGATGCTAAATTTGTAAAGATTACAGGTGCAGGTGTGAAAGAATCACATCCACACGATATCACTATTACAAGAGAAGCTCCAAACTACTCTTCTAAAGGGTAAGTTTTATTAGCATAAAATTTAAGAGAGGTCAGGTATAGCTTGGCCTCTTTTTTTATTTTTATCTGTATATTTGTTATTATATTGAACAATTTAGTGTTTAAAATTAACGCAATAAAGTTATGATGGGAGCCGCACCTTTATCGGAGAGAATGAGACCGAAATCAGTTTTTGATGTTGTAGGACAGCGTCACCTTTTGGGAGATGATGGTGTTTTTAGAAGAATGGTTGAAAGTAAAACTATTCCATCAATGATTTTGTGGGGACCTCCAGGTGTAGGTAAAACAACTTTAGCGAGATTATTGGCAGAAGCAACAGGAAGACCTTTTAAGACATTGAGTGCGGTCAGTGCTGGTGTAAAAGAGGTAAGAGAAGTAATAAAAGAGGCAACTTACGCTTATGGTACAATTTTGTTTATTGATGAAATTCACCGTTTCAGTAAATCTCAGCAAGACGCTTTATTAAATGCTGTTGAAAAAGGAATTATCGTTTTAGTGGGAGCTACTACCGAAAATCCATCATTTGAAGTCAATTCTGCACTAATATCAAGAAGTCAAGTATATGTACTAGAGTCCTTAGATAAAAAGGACTTATTAGAATTAGTGAATAGAGCTCTTAAGGAAGATGTTTATCTAAAGAAGAAAAATATTCAGCTTAAAGATACATACAATTTATTACGATACTCTGGAGGAGACGCCCGAAGGTTATTAAACCTATTAGAGCTTTCTGTTGATGCTGCAAAAGAAGAGGAGGGGGTTGTCATCATTACTGACGAGCTAGTGTCTATGGTAGCACAACAAAGGGCTGCTCGCTATGATAAGAAAGGAGAATCGCATTATGATATTATTTCAGCTTTCATAAAATCTATTAGAGGTTCTGATCCAAATGCCGCAGTGTATTGGCTGGCAAGAATGATTGAAGGGGGAGAGGACCCTAAATTTATTGCAAGAAGATTGATCATTTCTGCTTCAGAAGATATTGGTAATGCCAATCCAAATGCTTTACTCATAGCCAATAATTGTATGCAGGCCATTCAAAATATAGGCATGCCTGAAGGGAGAATAGTATTGTCACAAGCTACAACTTATTTGGCATGTTCTCCTAAGAGCAATGCAGCTTATATGGCTATTAAAGAGGCTCAAAAAATGGTAAAAAATACCGGAGACTTACCAGTACCTTTACACCTTAGAAATGCATCGACTAAATTGATGAAAGAATTAGGATACGCTGATGCTTACATTTACCCACACGATGATCCACAAGGCTTTATTCCACAAGAATATATGCCTGAGGGGTTAGAAGGAAAAACACTTTATAAACCTAAGGTGAATAGCAGAGAAAAAGAGATGATGAGTAGGTTGCAATTGATGTGGCAGAAAAAGTATCAATATTAAACATCAATTTTCTGTCATTATGCCTCTAAAAAGCTAGATGTAATGTTTTGTAACCTCTATTTATAGCTTAACAAGCTGTAGATTGACTTTTGAACTTTAGAAAGGTGGTATGGCTGTAATTGACTTAAAAATCGATTTTTAGAAGGGTTCTAATATGATTATTCCTATATTTTGTATAATAAAAAGAACGAATTGATAAATTCAATCCCTTTTTTATTTTTTATTAGATCAATGTTGATGTAAGTTAGCGTATAAGTTGGTTATTTTTTACTTACAAAATCAATTCGTTTCACTTAATTACAAACTTTTACTAAATCTATGCATATTCATATTGTTTGTGTGAATGCAGATCAGGAGACCCCTGACGATTATCTAGAATTAGGCTTCATGGTTTCAGATGCTTTACAAGTGGCCTTGAAAGAAATGAGATCCCAAAACATACAAGTCAATGTCTCTTTTGGTACTGTTGCCAATTCGGAGGCTGATATTGTTGTGTGGTTTGTTTGTGAAGAAACGAATGTTGATGTAAGTTTAAACGACAATCAAAAGAATTACAAACTGTTTCTTAACTCTTTTAGAGAGGATTGCCAACCCGAATCCATAAAACATTTACGTACTTATCACCTTTCAAGATTTGATAATAGAACTGGAAAAGAAGTTACACTTTCTATTCCTCTATTGGAAGGTTACAGGGTCTTTTATTGGTTAGTAATTTCTGATTTAGCCCTTGATATTTTTGATGCGTTCAATGCTCAGGAGTATGCTCAAAAAGTATTCCTTGGAGATACTTCAGATGATTTGAGGATGGAAAGATTACTCTTAAAAAGAGACCTCAAAGCTTTTGGTTTTGATATCCTGCCCAAAAAAGACTATCCATGCCACACTGATGAAATGTCACAAACACAATGGCAAGATCTAAATGATGTTGAAATAGCTATTCACCTAGCAGGTGGAAGAGAAGGTGATAAAATAAATCATGATGCCTACTCGTTTTTAGAATGGCAAGAAAAAGTGACGGAGACTTATGTACTTCAGAATAACAACAGGATCAAAAAGTTTGTTTGGGTACCGCCTACGGTTCGTTTTTCAACAGATAAAAGAAAATTTTATATAGAGAAACTTCTAAAGAATGTTGATGAACATGAGGCAACCTACACTTTTAAAACAGACTTGGAGAAGTTTAAAACGATTCTTCATGGGGAGTTAAGCACTTCTAGTGATCATGATGTTGCGGCCTTAAATGATGACTTCGCCTCAAAAAAAGTCTATGTCATGTGTGATGTAGAAGACGTAACGCAATCTGGAGTACTTGAGGATAGATTGTCAACTTTGGGTTTTGGTATTTTAAAATTGGGGACAGGACAAGGTGCAAAAATGATGAGAAGACAACATCAAAGACATCTTCAAGTCTGTAATAGCACTATTATTTTTGTTGATAAAGCTCCAGATGATTGGATTTTTGCCAAGTTGCAGGACAATTTACGTGCTTCTGGTTTGGGTAGAGTTGAACCATTAAACACTAAAGCAATTGTTGCTACAAATTATGGAACGGCATCGAGATTATCTAAAATCTTAGATGGTAATCCACTCTATCAGTCTGTCGGTATCTTCGTTTTCGATGATGTAATGATTTCCGATGATTTACTTAGCTTTTTATCATCATTTTAATTTAATTGTCTTAATTTAAATTTTCTATTCTCTGACTTTCTATGAATTCATTTTCATCCACAAATACAGATGCTCAAAAGTTGATCCTAGGTGGTCAATTTAATCCCTTTCCGGGATTACGACCATTCCGTACAGATGAAACTTTCTTGTTTTTTGGTAGAGATGGCCAAACTGAGGAAGTATTATGGCGTTTAGAAAAAAATAGATTTGTTGCAGCATTAGGTGCTTCAGGTTCAGGTAAATCTTCTTTGATTTATTGTGGCTTAATTCCTGCCCTACAAGGTGGTTTTATGGAGAAACAAGGTTCTTCATGGAATGTATCGACCTCTAGACCAGGAACTGACCCTATCAAAAACTTGGCATTAGCAGTGTTGCAATCTACTACCACTTATTCTGAAAAATCAGAAGAAGACCAAGAATTACTATTGAATGTAGCGATCACAATGCTGCTTAGTAGTTCAAAAGGTTTAGTAAATTTAGTAGATCGATTACAGAAAGAAGAAGGAAGCAATTTCCTTGTATTAATAGATCAGTTCGAAGAGCTTTTTAGATTCTCAAGATTAGAATCAGAAGACCTTTCGATGGGGATGGCATCTGCTTTTGTGAAATTGTTGGTAGAAGCAACAAAGCAAAAGAAAATACCAATTTATGTAGTAATGACCATGCGTTCTGACTACATCGGTGACTGTGCACGATTCCCAGAACTAACCTACCTTATCAATGAAAGCCATTATTTGATTCCTCAAATGACGAGGGATCAAAAGAAAGAGGCTGTCCTTGGTCCAATGTCAGTTGGTGGTGCCAAGATTTCTCCAAGACTTTTACAAAGGTTACTCAATGACCTAGGAGATACGCAAGATCAACTTCCTATCATGCAACACGCGTTGATGAGAACTTGGGAATATTGGAATTTACATTCAGATGATAATGACGAAGTAGATGTCTACCATTATGAAGCGATTGGTGGTATGGGAGAAGCACTTTCTCAGCATGCCGACGAAGCCTATCGTGAATTGTCAGAAGAGGAGAAACTAATTTGTGAGAAGGTATTTAAAGCTTTAACTGAAAAAGGGGATGACGGAAGAGGTATCCGTAGACCGACAAAGCTGAGAAGTTTAGCACATATTGCTGAAACGGAGGAGGAGATAGTGATTAGTGTAGTGGATCGTTTCAGAACCTCAGGAAGAACTTTACTAAT
This sequence comes from Flammeovirga sp. OC4, assembly GCF_000812565.1. Classification (GTDB taxonomy): domain Bacteria; phylum Bacteroidota; class Bacteroidia; order Cytophagales; family Flammeovirgaceae; genus Flammeovirga. The sequence continues at coordinate 9,831 of NZ_JTAM01000049.1, forward strand.
GCCTGATCAGAGCGTTGATGTTATAAGTGATACAGTTGTTGATATTTCACATGAATCTTTAATGCGTGTATGGATTCGTTGTAGAGATTGGGTAGATGAAGAATATGAAGCTGTAAAAATATATAAACGTCTTGCTGAAGCAGCTGCCATGTATCAACAGGGAAAGGCAAGTTTATGGCGCCCGCCAGATTTGTACATTGCCATTCAGTGGAAAGAAAGATTTAGACCCAATCTTGCATGGGCTATTCAATATGAACCTTCTTACGAAAGAGCAGTTACCTTCTTAAAATCTAGCCAAGAAGAGTACGAAGAGGAGCAAAGAGTAAAGGAAAGGTTACAAAAAAGAATTGTAAAACGTACTAAAGTGATTGCACTCGTTTTGGCTGCAGCCACTATTGGTGCAATTATGCTTGTAATTTTCGCACAAATGAAGGCTAGAGATGCTGAAATAGCAGCGATACAAGCGACTGAATTTGGTGAGAAAGCCAAAGAAAGTGCGAGAATAGCAGAAGAGCAAAAGAAAAAGGCTGAGGCACAAACGGTATTAGCAGAGCAAGCCGCTGATGAAGCTCGTAAACAAACAGAGATTGCTCAAGCTGCAAAAGATTCGGCTGATTATCAAAAGAATGTGGCTTTGAGGCAGTCAGAAAGAGCTCGTTTAGCCTTGGTTGAAGCCGAAAGACAAAGACAATTGGCAGATGCTGAAAAAGATAAAGCAACGCTAAATGCAGATATAGCGGATAAAAAATCAAAAGAAGCACAACAACAAAAAGAAGCTGCGGACCTTGCAAAAGCGAATGCAGATACGCTTCGTTTCCTTTCTATTGCACAGGCATTAGCTGTAAAGTCGCTTCAATTAAAAGATCCTGAGCAAAAAGCACTTTTAGCGGCACAAGCCTATGGGTTTAATGAACAGTACAAAGGTCTAGATCCACACCCCGATGTGTATCAAGGTTTATATCAGTCGGTGAAAGGCTTTAAAGGAGATGACTTTAATTTAATGAAAGGTCATACTGACTATGTTAGAACATTGTTTTTTGATCCTGAATTAAATGTATTGTATTCCGCTGGTTCAGATGGTACAATTCACAAATGGAAGAATGGAAGCTTAGAGTCTGAGCTGATTTCTGAGAATCAAGGAGTTATTAGAGGATTCTTAGTGTCGAAGAACAAAGGAAGAGCAGCAATTTTCACTGAACAAGGTGAATTGACTATTTTCAGTTACCCTGCATTTGAGGAGTTACAGAAAGTGGAAGTTTCAAAAGGTAAACTTTGGACAGGTTCTTTTGATCAATTCGGAGATCGCCTTTTTGTTGCTGGTCAAACTCAAAAAATCTATTCTGTGGATGTAGAGAGTTATGCTGTTGCTAGTTTCGCTCAGACATCATCAAGAATTACAAAATTACAAGTGTCAAGTCTCGACGGAAGTATTTGGGGAATGCTTGAGTCAGGTGCTGTATTAAAATGGTGTCCTGATGGAGAGTGCAGTGAGACCCAAGTTTATTCGGATCAAAGAGTGACCGGAACTGCTTTGGCTTTTTCAGATGATGGAAAGACCGTGGCATTAGGTTTTGAGGACGGAAAACTCATTCTTTGGGATAGAATAACAGGAACTGAGATTGATAACTTGCAAGGACATGATACTCGTGTTACTTCTTTGAAATTTGACAACGAACGCAAACGATTAGTAAGTACTAGTTTGGATGGGTCGGCCAGAATCTGGAACATTGAAAAAGGGAGAACGAATGAATCTCCAATCATATTAAATGACTTGGGAGCGTGGGCTTCTGAAGCATCATTTGCAGACCATGGAAGAACATTATTTGTGGGTACTTCTGGACATGACTTGAGAAGATATGAATTGGATATTCCTACTTTATCAGACAATGTTTGCTCTTTAATGCCTAGAAAAGAAATGACACCAAAAGAGTGGAACAGGTATGTAGGAGAAGGTATTGACAATAGAAATGTTTGTAGTGGATCGGACATAAACTAAATTTTTAGACATTGTATTTTTTTAAAACTTCATTCAGATTTTTTTTATTCCTGTTTTTATTGATACAAACAATAGAAAGCAGTGTCGCTCAAAGTTGTGAGGAATTATATGTACGTGCCAATGCAATGTATTTAGAAGGTAAACTTCTACAAGTACCATTGGAGTTGGCCAACTGTATTAATTCTGGTTACGAAACTGAAGCCAAACAAACAGCAGCAAGAAGATTAGTCATTTTATCTTATTTATACTCTGATAAGTTACCCGAAGCAGAGGAAGAGATGTTGAATCTTCTAAGAGAATACCCTGAATATAAACCTGCGAATTCAGATCCTGCTGAACTTAAAAAGTTGTATGAAAAATTTAGGACTAGGCCAATAATGACATTCGGTCTTTTGGCTGGTTTGACTTATAATCAAGCATTTATTGACCAGACATATGGTGTGGGTAAAGAAAGTTTACATCAATCGGTACAGTATAACCCTAAAGTGAATTTTAAAGTGGGTGTTTCTTTTTCTTATTTGATTAGTAAGAAAATTCAAATCAATTTATCGCCTACTTATGAAAACGTTTCCTTTGAGACAGTAGAAAGACCATTGTCATTTTCTACTACAACAATGACAGAAAATCAATCATGGTTACACGTGCCTTTAACATTAAGGTGGATAATTGCCCCGAATACAAAATTAAAACCATTCATAGGTGCAGGAGGAGCAATGAGGTATTTACTTTCCTCAACAATTGAAGGTACTCAGTCTTTTGATGAAAGTGATATAGCAGATATTGAACCTTCTCCTATTGATATTAAAGATCAAAGAAAAGAAATGCTTTATGAGGCCACAGCACAAGTGGGTTTTCAAGTGAAAACGAGAATGACTCATTGGGATATTTATGCCACATATACTTATGCATTATCTTCATTCAATAAACCTAATAATAGATTCGATAATCCAGACCTGATTTTCAATTATGGTTTTATTGATAATGATACAAGACTCAACATTTTAGCATTAAACATTGTATTCTCCTATGATCTTTACAAACCAAAAGTTTTAAGGAAATACAAGAACATCGACTAGACAACTACAAGACATTATTATAATGCGATACATACCATTTTTTTTGTTGATTATCTTTTTTATGGGTTGCGAAGAAGAAGATGCCTATAAATCTGGCGAAACCTATATTAAATTTTATGGCACCTCAAGTAAAGAACAGGGTGTAGATATAATATCATTATCTGATGGATATTTATTATTAGGAAATACTGAATCTTCAACTTCAGGTGCTTCAATTATGTTGGTCAAAACAGATAAAAATGGCAACGAAGAGTGGCAGTCTGTTTATGAAGGTGATCTAAATGAAGATAAAGCAGTCGGTATGATTCAATTGGAAAATGATGATATCGTTATTTTATCCAACAGAAACGATACGACAGGAATATTAACCTATACTAAACCTGATGGTAGTGATTTTAATGAGAATGATCCGATTATTTTAAAGCCCACAACACCCAATATTCAAGTCAGATATAACTCCATCGAGCCTTTGGTTGAAGGCGGATATCTTCTTGTTGGAGAAATCAAAAATGCCCAGAATGAATGGGATATGCTGAGCATGAAGTTAGATAATGCCGGCAGTATTATTTGGGAAAAAGTAGAAGGATATAAAGGAGATGAAGGATCAGACGACTTAGGGAATTCATCTGCTGAAGATGGAGCACAATTTTATTATTTATTTGGCTCTGTTGATATCTCAAAGGTAAACGATGAAGAACAGGAAGTAGTGGTCTCTGATATGAGAACGGTAAGTGTCAACAGGTTGGGAAATATTGTATGGGACAAGCAAGTATCTACTTTTGATGATGAGTTTGGTGTAGCAATCAAAAATTATAATGGGAATTTATATATTTTAGGTAGAAGGGAAACCTCAGCAATTGATAAAGATATTATTTTCTCTAGGTTGGATAACAATGGAAACCCAGGAGCACTTATAGAGTATGGTGGTGACGGTATTGATGTTGGAAACGATATGGTGATCAACTCAACGGGTATTTTTATTACAGGTAGTTCTAACCAAAACTCTAACAGTGAGGATATTTTAGTTTTAAAATTGAATTTTCAAGGAGAAGTGATTTGGCAAAATACAGTAGGTCATGAAGGGGTAGATTTTGGTACAAAAGTGCTGATTGAAGAAGACAACTCTATTGTTATTGTAGGTACTGGTTTCTTTGGAAATAATGATAAAATCTGTTTACTCAAATTGGATGAAACAGGTAATTTATCAAAACTATAACTTTTTCATCTTAACATACGTTTACATACTTGTTGTAATAAATTAAATAATAGAATAAACGGATCGGCGGGGAATTTTTAAAATAGAATTTTTTAATCTAATCAAAGCAAATTAGAAAAAGCATAACTCTATTTTATGTAATGACATTTTGAAAATAACTCCTTGAAAATCAATAATTTTCAATCAATTTCATTCTGTTTTTTTTACTATTAAACCTGTTAAGGTCTATCTATAAACACAGCTGTTTTATCAATCTATTAAGTACATTTCTATTTTTTTTGACTTTATAATATAAAACAGTGCTTAAATGGCAGACACAATAAAACTACATACTATGGATAAATTTAGTATACGATTTTTAATCATAGCACTATACATGAGTGTGAGTGTATTTACAGCATCAACTATAAATGCACAAACATTAGATCATTCCAATGATGTTTACTTTAATAATACTGATGATAAATCATGGACGCTCTTAGATGATGCAGATGATAATATTACTGCACCACCAACAGCAAGTGATTTTTACCTAATTACAAAACTTGGAGCTGATGGGAGTGTTGTTTATGAAGGTTCTTCAATGATATCAATTACTGAAGTAAGTGCCAATGAAGAGTATACAATAACAATAGATTTTTCGCAGGTATCTTCTCAAAGTAATAATGATGAATACATTCTTTACTATGTGAATGAAAGTGGGACAACGATCACTGCTTCTTCCACTTATATTTTAGACAATGAAGCACCAGCTGTTCCAGTTATTACACCTCAAGCCGCTTCAATTACAGGGCGAACGGACTTGGATAGTGATCCTGATATATATTACACAAAAGAGGCAGAAGTAGTTTTTGATTTTACAAATATTGAAGAGAATTGTAAAATTGAATTATTTGAAGGAGGGTCGAATTCAGAAGGTACAATTGACCCTGCGGTCGGGACTGGAGATAATTTAACAGGCTCTGATTTATCCTCTGATGGTGTTTATTCATATCATATTGTAGTAACAGATAGAGCAGGTAACACAAATACTTCCAATACAATAGAAATTGGATATACAACATCTTCAACTTTAGTGGTTGATTTTGATGCAATTGATTTATCCATTAATAACAATTTATCATCAGCACCTGATAACGTTACAAATAACCCCGATGTTGAATTAAAGTTTGATGGTTTTACAGTGATCAGTCCACTTCCGCAGGAATTGATTATTCAAAACAGCTCAGACGAAGAGTTAGCGAGTTTTACAATTGATGAAAATTCTGAAACGATTACTTTACCTACTTTAACTGATGGCTCACACACCATTACTTATTTTATAAGGGATGAATATGGTAATGATACTGCCGAGGAGAGCTTTACATTTACTGTAGATACGAAGGCTCCATCAATCCTCTCTTCATCAATTGCGACAGGCTATTCTGCAAATAACCAACTAGCAGTAAAAAGTGATGATGAACCAACAGCAGATGATGCCACTATAACTATTGAAACAAATGAAGCTTTATCTTCCACATCTACTGTAACGATTAATAACGTTGCTGCCATAAACTTTAATGACCTTTCAAGTAATAATTATGATGCTACTCAAGCAGACTTATCAATATCATCTTATGCTGCTGTACCTATTGAGATTAATTTAGTAGATATTGCGGGTAATACAGCAACTATTACGACCACAACCGATGGTTCAGAAATTTATACCTTCCCTGAAATTGTCAATACAATAACAACTTCCGATCAGTTAGTTTTTTGTGAAGAGTCGTCTCCAGTAGCTTTTGTGAAAGATGATGATTTATCTGGTGGAGATGGTAATTATACGATCTCTTGGGAAAGAAATACAGATGATGCAGGGTACAGTGCAATAGGCGTAAATAGTGAGGGGTATACGGAAAATGCCACACTATCGGCCGGAACTTACAAATATAGAAGAGTGATCACTTCAAGGGGAGTTGATTTTCCTTCTAACGTGCTTGAAATTGAAGTAGAGTCAAATACTATTACGAATAATACAATTGGAACTACAACAGATGTTTTTGTAGGAACTTCAATTTCAGCAAACGCAATACAAATTACAGAACAAGTAGCCACGAGTTATTCTTTTGAGTGGGAGTATTCAACAGATGGAGAAAGCTGGAGTACTATTGGTTCTGAGAATGATAAAGATTTAACATACAATCAAGAAATTACCTCAGTTGGTAGTCATTATTTCAGAAGAAAAGCAATTGATGGTGCATGTAGTGCTTATTCAAATGAAGTCATTATAAATCTTTATGCTTCTATTGAAAATGATATTCAGAATGATGGAAATTCAGTTTTTTGTGAGGGAAATCAAACGATTGAGCTTTCTTCACAAACTACAGTTACAGGTGGAGATGCATCTTATGTTTTTGATTGGTTAAGAAAAGATGATGGGGTAAGTTCATTTTCATCTTTGGGAATTACTACAGAAAATTTAACAGAAAATGTAAGCCTTTCTCCGGGAACTTATACTTACAAGAGGACAGTTGAAAGTGCAGGTGTCACAGAAGAATCCGATGAAATTGAAATTACGATCTATAGTGAAATAGCAGACAATACTTTAGATGAAGGAGCTATCAAAACAAAATACAATGGTGAGATTTCTGCAAATACAATTTCTTTCTCACCTGGAAGTGCAACAGGTGGAGATGGTAGCCTAACTTATCAATGGCAATTCAACACAGGTTCATCTTGGTCAAATGCTGGAACGGATCCAAATTATACTTACAATGCTACCGTTAGTGAAGGTACAGAAGTCAAGTTTAGAAGAATTGTAAATGATGCCTCAGGAGATTGTGAGTCAATTTCTAATGAAATTACGATCGTTGCTTTACCCGAGATTGAAAACACAATAGCAATTGTCGGAGATGGGAAATATTGCGAAACCTTCTCAAGCTTTGAAATTAATAATGACAACGTTGCAGGAGGTGATGATCAGTACACTTATAAGTGGTATAGAGAAAAAACAGGTTCTGGAGTAAATGAAGAGTTAACTGGACAAACTAATCCTAATTATATTGAATTAGACGCTTTAACAGATGGTGAGTATACTTACACTCGTACAGTAACATCAGCAGGAAATACCACAACTTCTAACTCAATCGTGGTTACCATTGAAGCTATTTTAGAAAACGAAATTGAAAAATCAGGAACACTCGTTTACTTTGATGAAATCCCAAATACTTTCGAGATAAATAACAAAACCCTTTCGGGAGGAGATAATAGTTATACTTATGTTTGGGAAATAAAATACGAATCTAATGCTTGGGAAGTTACCACTGTAACCACTCAAGATTTTGAAAGCTATTCTGAAAAGATAGAAACTGCGGGTATCTATAAATTTAGAAGAAAGGTAATTTCAGGAAAATGTGGAGAATCATATTCTAATGAAATCACGATCAACTTATATGATCCAATTGTAAATGATATAGAAAATATAGGCAATTCAGTGTTTTGCGATGGAAATCAAACCGTTGAACTTTCTTCAGAAAAAGCGGTTTCTGGAGGAGATGGATCTTATGTTTATGATTGGTTAAGAAAGACGGGAACAGGCCCAGGGGGATTTACATCCATTGGAATTGATACAGAGAATTTAACGGACAATGCAATTTTATCACAAGGAACTTATTCTTATAAAAGAAAAGTAACAAGTGCATTAAAAACGGTTGAATCGAACCCAATTGTTATCACGGTTTACAGTGAAATTTCAGACAATACAATAGATGAACCATCTAAAACAAAATACAACGGTGAAGTTTCCGCAAATGTAATTTCATTTACCCCAGGAAACGCATCAGGAGGAGATAATAATCTTACCTATCAATGGCAATACAATACAGGGTCTTCATGGGAAGATGCTGGCACAGATCCGGATTATACGTACGATAAAGTAATTGGAGAAGACTCTGAAGTCAAGTTTAGAAGAATTGTGAATGATGCTTCTGGTGATTGTGAATCCATTTCGAATGAGATCACAATTGTAGCATTACCTGAAATTGAAAACACAATTGCAATTGCGGGAGACGTAAGATATTGTGAAACTTTCTCTAGCTTTGAAATAAATAATGATAATGTTGCTGGGGGTGATGACCAATATGACTACCAATGGTATAGAGAAAAAACAGGTTCTGGAGTAAATGAAGAGTTATCTGGCCAAACGAATTCAAATTATATTGAAGTAGGAGCCTTAACATCGGGAGAGTATACTTATACTCGTACAGTTACATCAGCAGGGAATACAGTAACTTCAAATTCAATTGTTATCACAATTGATGCTGTGTTAGAAAATGAAATCAAGAAACCTACTACAGACGTTTATTACGATGAAATCCCTAATTCCCTAGTTATTGAAAATAAGAAGTTAAAAGGTGGTGATACTGACAATACATTGGTTTGGGAAATCCAGTATGAATCTGAAGGTTGGGTTGAAACTACAATTACAACAACGAAGTTTGAAAATTATACTAAAGCATTAGATAAGGCAGGAGAATACAAATTCCGTAGAAAAGTTGTCTCTGAGGCTTGTGGAGAATTATACTCTAATGAAGTTTCAATTACATTATATGCATTAATATCGTCTTCCACTATTAAGCTTGAGTCTGCAGCAGAAACTTGTATTGGGGATCAGGTATTCATTTCAGGCTCTATTCCAAATGGTGGAACAGGAAGTTATGAGTATAGTTGGTATAAAAGAAATAATGATGTCACTACCACATTTACACTGACATCTGTAAAAACACCATTTTACTTTGAAGATGATATTGCAGATGCAGGAGACTTTACTTATAAAAGAGTAGTTTCCTCAAAAGATATTGATGATACGGCCTTAAATAATGTGGTGGATGTATTTGTAAATGCAGCACCTACAGGATTAGTTTTATCACCGCTAGATGGATCAAGTTACAGTAATGGTCCACAAGTAAATGTAACCTTGGATATTTCTGATGTTACCGAATTCTATTGTACAGGTAAAGGAGTAGTCAGTAATGGAGAAGGCCCTGATCATAATATTTTTTATCCATCCTTAGCAGGAATTGGAGATCATGTAATCACTTATCATATTACAGTAGGAGCGTGTGTTTATACTCAAACATCAACAATTAGGGTTTATGACGGCTCGCAGCCATTTGCAGAAGTATCTTCTGAAATATGTGAAACAAGTGCAGATATTTTGATTGATATGACTGATGATGCAAAGGTAAATGTACCTGATGAACTTATCGATAACTATATCTTTAAAGGAGCTGTTCTAATTAATGATGACGGAAATGAAATAGTTGATTATGGTACGAATACATCATTTACGTTTGCAGCAGGAGATGGATTGGAAAGTGACGACGTAGGCACTTCAAAGTTAATTACTTTAAAAGCGGTTTATGGGCATAAAGATGATATTACACAAGAGAAAGAACTTACTCAGGAGATATTATTAACATTTGAACCTTCCCTTCCAAACATTGAAGGTGGTACTACATTTAATTACTGTTTTGAAGGAGAGAACATCAAGAAACTAAAGACAGTTGATGCCATTGGATTAATTGAATGGAGAGAAGAGGAAGGAGGTACTGTTATAGGTACTGGCTTTGAATTTGATCCTCCAATCAAAAAAGAAATAGACGAAGATGTTACAAAAACATTCTATGTTACACAGTCCATTAATGGCTGTTCAAGTGAAACAGTAGAAGTAACAATTAACAGTTACAAGAAAACAGACAGACCTACATTAGTAAATGCAGGACCATTTGATATTTGTGAAGGTGATCCAATGCCTACTTTTGAAATTGCCTCAGGTGATAATGTGAAGTGGTATGATGATAAAGGAAATGTATTAGGTGAAGGCGTTACTTTCACTTCTGGCTTTGAGACAACAGGTATTGATGATGAAGAGGAAGTCGAGTTTTTTATCACATCGACAGTCAATGAGTGTGAAAGTATGCCTGAAAAAGTTACGGTGAAGATTAATCCAAAACCGTCAATTCCAGAAATCGAGGGTGACGTTTATGATTATTGTGCAGGTTCAAAAGGCTTGGATGACATCACTGTAAGATCTGAGAGTAAAGCTTCATTTACTTGGTATACCAATAGTGAATTGACAGTGGAAGCAACCGGTGCTAACGGAAGAGATTTAAAATTACCAGACGCTCCAGATGCCGTAGATGGTACACAGACATTTAGCTATTGGGTAGTCAAAACAATTGATGGGTGTGATAGTGACCCTCTCAAAGTGAGTTATGATATTTATGAAAACCCACCTGTACCTTCTTTAGTAGATAATATTGATGTGTTTGATGTTTGTGCTTGGGATGACCCTGAAAATATCCAAACAATAAATGCAGTGGGTACTGTATATTGGTATGAAGATAAGCCAGAAACGGTTGGGTATGATCAAGATATTTGGGACGGTGAAGACTTTACACCGGATTATGATACTGAAGTAAATTCAGATGTGAGTTATACTTACTACATAGCTCAAATGAACGATAACGGTTGTTTTAGTCCTTCTAAGAAGGTGACTGTAAATGTAAATGCTTTACCAGATATACCTACGATTCCGGCCGAGTATGAAAACCTTGAAGTCTGTTCAGGTGATAACCTCCCGACCATGAAAGTGACGGGTCAAAATGTAAAGTGGTATGCTTCAGATGATATGGATAATGCAGCGTTTGAAGGAGATACCTATACACCTGATTTAAGTTATAATGTAGTAGAGGATTCTTTAGTATATTATTACGTTACTTCTACTTCAGGAAAAGGTTGTGAAGGAGATTTTGAAGTTGTTTCTGTTGAAATTAAAGCCTTGCCTGATGCACCTGAATTAGTAGAATTTGAGATTCCAAGTTACTGTATCGGAGATAAAATTAAAGATATTACAGTCTTTGGTGAAAGCGGGGCAACTTTTGAATGGTTTACAAGTGAGACGATGGAGCTTGAGACAAAGGTAGATCTAGAAGGAGATAATGCTATTTTGAAAGTAGAAGATGCAGCTCCAAGTGTTACTGAATTGGACTCTGTACATTATTGGGTGACGCAAACAACTCCTTTAGGATGTACAAGTTTACCATTGAAAGTGAGTATTCCTGTTTACCCCACTCCAAAATCACCAACATTGTCAAGTACTGATATCTATTATTGCTATGATGATAATGGAGTGCCATTACAAGCTACAGGGGAATTTGGTAATATCACTTGGTATTTAGAAAGTGGATTTGAAATTCCACCAAGATTTATTACGCCAGATAACAGATTATTACCTATCCTTTCTGAATTTAAATCAGAAGAGAAAGATAAAACAATAACATTTTATGTAACTGATCAGAATGAAATAGGATGCGAAAGTGAACCTACGGCTGTTAATATTACCATTTATCAGAAAGTACCATTAGTTGGAGAGGAGTTACCAGAGGAAATAAACTATTGTGCAGGAGAGACAATTCAACCTATTGTGTTGACTGAAGGGGAGAATCTTCAATGGTATGCTGATGAAGACCTTAGTGAAAAGCTTGCTGATGGCTTGATTTTTATACCTAATATCTCCACAGATGTAACAGAAGATTTTTCTGTAGAATATTATGTTACACAAACCATCAATGGATGTGAAGGTGAACCTCAAGAAGTAGAAATCGAGGTGTATAGCTTGCCAGAAGCACCTGTTGTTGAACTAGATGATGCTTTACTATGTGTGGGAGACCGACTTGAAACCATGGAAGCTGAGGGTGTTGAAGAAGCTACATTTACATGGTACACTAATGAATCACTCACTAATAAAGTAGGTGATCAGAGCACTTTTGATCCAGATAGCTTAGCTCCAAATGTTGATGAAATTACAACGTTAGATTTTTGGGTAACTCAAACTACACCTGAAAATTGTACTAGTGAAGCAGCTAAAGTGAGCTTTACTGTTTATCCTATTCCTTCAAAACCTGGTATTGAGAGTACACATTATGAGTACTGCTATGGTGTACCTGTTGAAGAATTGGTTGTAACAGGTAATATGGTGACATGGTATGAAGATGAAGAATTAACGGAAAATGTTAGAAGCGGAAATACTTTCAGACCGCCATTTATTCCTAATGAATCAACATCTAATACAGTATTAACGTATTACGTGACTCAGAAAAATGAGATTGGATGTGAAGGTGTTGCAGAAGAAGTGACCATCACACTTTACAAGGAGACCATTGCACCTAAGTTGACTCAAAATACCTTTGAATATTGTTCTGGAGCTGTACTCCAACCCATTACAGTTGAGGGAGGAGTAAATATCAGGTGGTACAGTGACTCAGCTTTAGAAAATGAAGTAGGGACAGGAAATACCTTTACTCCACAAGATGATACTGATGTTACGGAAGATATTACAGTGAATTATTTTTATACTGAAACTTTAAATGGGTGTGAAAGTAATTATGAAACTGTAAGCGTGATTGTTTACAATACACCAACCGCACCAAGTATTGTTGGTAATAATGAAATAAATTATTGTTCTGGAGATGTTTTACAACCTATTCTAGTTTTAGGCCAATCGGATAATCTTAGATGGTATGCAGATGAAGAGCAAAAAGAATTGTTATCTACAGAGAGTGAGTTTACACCTACTATAAATAACGTTACTACATCTGTACTCACAGAAGATTATTACGTGACCTACACAAAAAATAATTGTGAAAGTCCAGTGACAAAAATAACTGTAACTGTAAATCCTTTACCTGTTATTAGTTTATTGGGTATTACAGAGGGTGAAGTACTATGTAAAACGGATGATAACCCTATCATACAAGCGTTCCCTTCAAATGGTACATTGACCTCTTCAACAGGTGCAGTAATTCGAAATAATGAAGAAATTTTATTAGCGAATTCTCCATTAGGAGAGCACACACTGAATTATACTGTTACAAATGAAAATAACTGTGTGGAATCTCTCACCTTAAAGTTTACGATTGTGGATGTTCCAGAGGTGAAATTCACTGAAACAGTAATATGTGATTCGAAAGAAGTGACTTTCAATGATGAGACTTTCATTGCCGAAGATGATAATCTTACTGAAATCTTGGAGTGGAGATATAACTTCGGGGACAATGAAGGAAGTATTGTATTGTACACGGAAGAAGCTGCAAGAGAATACACTCATACTTATAAAGAAAGAGGAAGTCATGATGTGACATTGACAGTGATTACCAACCAAAACTGTAGCGAAATTAGTTATGAGAAATCAATATTTATCAATTCACCTCCATCAGTTGAATTTGATTGGTATGTTTCTGAATTTGGTAGTGAAATGGTTTTCGAAGAGCATTTAGAAATCTATAATGATGATATTATTGTCACTCGCCTTTGGGATTTTGGAGACGGTACAACATCAACGGAAATTGATCCAAAGCATCAGTATTCTAGCGTAGGAACTTATACGGTTACTTATGAAGTGGTTACTGAAAAAGGATGTTCGAATTTATTAGAAAAAGAGGTTTACGTTTTACCTCATCCAGTATTACTTTCAGATGAAGATGCTTACTTCCAAAACTTTGATATAGATGATGGCGATTGGAAAGCGACTTCAAATGATACGAATATCAGCTGGGAATATGGAATTCCGACTACTCCGAATTTCAGTTCAGCCAACAATGCTTGGGTTACGAATTTAGATTCTACATATTTTGAAAATGAAGAATCATTCTTAAACCTTCCTTCCTTTGATATTTCAGGTTTATCAAAACCAATGTTATCATTTGATATGAAAATTGATATTGAAGAAGGTATTGATGGAGCCATTTTACAATACTCCTTAGATTCAGGTCAAACGTGGTTCTTATTGGGAGATATAAGTGATCCTATTAATTGGTACAACAGCCAATCAATTTTAGCGGATCCCGGTAATCAAATTTTTGGAACAAATACGTTATCAAAAGGATGGACTGGTGATAACAGCACTTTTGGTCAAGACAATGCGGAATATATATCTGTAAGACACCATCTAGATAATTTCATTGGAGAAGAACATCTTCGTTTAAGGTTTGCCTTTAAGTCAAATTCAGCTCAAGAATATGAAGGACTAGTGATCGACAATTTCTTTGTTGGTAATAGAAACAAAGTGGTATTAATAGAATCGATGACCAATGCAGGGCAAGAAGCTAGTAATCGATCAATGTCTGCTTTAGGAGAACATTTAGCAACAATGGAATCGGATGTTTTGAGTGTCAATTACCATATTAATTTAGAAGGCTTTATTGATCAACTTAATAAGGATAATTTGGAAGCATCAAGTGGTAGAAAGTTCTTCTACGGAATCACCAATGCTCCAAGAACGATTGTAGATGGTAATACATTCCAAGATCATACAGATGAATTCTTAAAGAATTTTGAAAACTATGTCTATGGAAGAACATTGCTTGATCCTGAATTCAGTATTGATTTGGATTTGGATGATCTCAACTCTTCAGGTAAAATTGGGGTAACGCTGACCTCACATGGTACTTTTGATGCTTCGAATTCTGAGATTTTATTACATGTTGTGATGATTGAAAAATCGATTACTGGAATAGAAATGACAGATGATATCAGTGCCCATTTGAATGTAATGAAATCAATGAGTCCAGCTCCAGGAGCAGAGGGAACAAGTTTCTTTGGAAGATCATGGAGTAAAGGAAGTAGTGAAAAAGTGTATGTCAATTGGGCCAATAGAAGTGTATACAGCACTAATGCTGTAGAGCTGATTCTTTTTGTACAAGACAATACTTCGAAAGAAATCTTCCAAGCCATGTCTTATCAATTAGACCCCAATTTACTTACAACAGGTATCGTAAATGATATTGAGTTGGCGGAAGATTTAGAATGGAATATATACCCTAATCCTGCAAGCTCACTTATTCAGGTATCAACCACTGAATTTATTCAAAGAGGAAATTGGGAAATATCAAATATAAATGGTCAAAAAGTCAAGGAAGGAGCTTTCTCGGGAAATCGATATTCAGTAAACGTCGATGACCTAGCTTCTGGTGTGTATTTGATTAGAAATTTAAGTGATGGTAAATATCTACCGAAAACACTAAGATTTGTAGTATCAAAATAGTCTTTATAAACAGGAAGGCCTCTCAAGTGAAAATTTGAGAGGCCTTTTTTTATTTTTTTCTTCTGACTCCACCTGTTCTCATTCTTGTTTTATAAGAACTATTTTTTTGAAATGGTTTTTTCTTTGGAGGGGGAGTGAGATCTTCATTTTTAATTTTTAAAAGTGGAAGTAACTCATTCCTTTTTAATTCAATAACACCACCAATAGGCAGCTTTTCAATTCTAAGATTCTGAATACTAATTCTTTTTAATCTTAAGGTTGGAAAACCCACAGAAGCGGTCATCTTTCTGACTTGTCTATTTTTTCCCTCATGAATTGTCAATTCAATAAATGAAGTCGGTATATTCTTTCTGAAACGAACAGGAGGATCTCTATCTTCAAGGTTTTTAGGTTTGTCAACCTTTTTACATTGAGCCGGCAATGTTTTGTATTGTTCCTTGTTGACCGTAATCTCTGTTCCTTTTCTTAATTTCTGAAGAGCTTCTTCCGTAATATCTCCATCCACTTGTACCAGGTAGGTTTTTTGATGTTCAAATTTGGGATGAAGCAAACGATGATTGAGTGCTTTATCATTAGTGATAATTAATAGACCTTCACTATCTAAATCAAGACGCCCCACCGGGTAAACATCACTAGGGAAATTACCCAAGGATTTTAATGTTTTTCTTCCATCTTGGTCCGAAAACTGAGGAAGTACCCCATAGGGTTTGTTGATGATAAAGTACCTGTATTGTTGCATATATTTTATTTGAAACTTGGAATACCTGTTATTTCAGCTCCCAAAATTAATAAATGAATGTCATGTGTGCCCTCATATGTGATGACAGATTCTAAATTCATCATGTGTCTCATGATTGGATAATCACCGGTGATACCCATTCCACCAAGAATCTGCCTTGCTTCTCGAGCAATTTTTAATGCCATTTCAACATTATTACGCTTGGCCATAGAGATTTGTGCAGTAGTTGCTTTTCCGACATTCTTTAGCTGACCTAACCTCAAAGCTAACAGTTGTGCTTTTGTTATTTCTGTTAACATCTCCGAAAGCTTTTTTTGCGTAAGTTGAAATCCACCTATAGGCTGATCAAATTGTATTCTTTCTAAAGAATAATTCTTAGCTGTTTCATAGCAGTCAATGGCAGCTCCAATTGCTCCCCAAGCAATACCGTAGCGTGCATTATCAAGACATTTAAGGGGAGCACCCAAACCATCTTTGAGTGGTAAAATATTCTCTTCTGGAATAATTACATTGTCAAACACCAATTCTCCTGTTACACTTGCTCTCAATGACCATTTATTATGAATTTCAGGAGCCGTAAAGCCGTTCATTCCCTTTTCAACAATCACACCTTTTACTCTTCCTTCTTCATTTTTAGCCCAAACGATAGCAATATCAGCAATAGGAGAATTGGTAATCCACATTTTCGCCCCATTTAATACATAATGATTTCCTTCTTTTTTTAAAGTAGTTTCCATTCCAGAGGGGTTTGAACCATGATTTGGTTCTGTCAGCCCGAAACACCCTAAGTATTCACCTGTAGCCAATTTTGGTAAAAACTTCTTTTTCTGAGTTTCTGAGCCAAATTCATAAATAGGAAACATAACTAATGAACTTTGAACAGAAGCCATAGAACGAAGGCCAGAGTCGCCTTTTTCGACTTCTTGCATAATCAGGCCATAGGAAATATAATCCATACCGCCACCGCCATATTCAGTTGGAATGGCAGGGCCGAAAAGTCCCATTTCTCCAAATTGACCAACTAACTGTTGTGGGAATGTAGCCTTCTGGGCATAATCCTCGATGATAGGTTTTACATTTTTTTGAATGAAGTCTGTGGTTGACTTCTGAATAAGGACTTGATCTTCAGAGAGCAAGTCTTCAATAGCATAAAAGTCAGTGTTCATATTGTGTTGTGTGTTTATGGTTAGATTGTTATTCAATAATCTAAAGTTACATTATCAAGTTTTTTTTGAAAGGAAAAGGACTTAGTTTATTTAGAAAATGTAAGGAATATTTAAAGGAATTGTATAAAAAAGTAAATAACCTTTTGTAGCTTCGTGTTTTATTAGAAATTAAAAAAAGAAAATTAATAAATATGGCATTTGAAGTAGTAGGCAAGATCGAAAAGATCATGGATACAGCACAAGTGACAGCGACTTTCAAAAAAAGAGAATTCGTTCTTTTGATTCAGGAAGGAAGCTACCCACAATACATTAAGTTCCAAGCAACACAAGACCGTTGTAACTTATTGGATTCTTACAATGAGGGTGACGACATTGCTGTTACATTTGACTTAAAAGGTAGACCTTTTGATAAAGGTGGTGAAACAATTTATTTCACAAACCTTGAAGCATGGAGAATCAACCCAGCTGCACAAGCACAAGCTCAACCTGCTGCTGCACCTCAGCAACAACCTACTTACGGTTCACCTGCTCCGACACAAACAAATACACCTCCACCTCCACCACCGCCAGTAGGAGGAGATGATATTGATGGTGATTTGCCATTCTAGTAAATACTTTATTAAAATGTATTTCAAAGCTACCTCTTGTATCTAAGGGGTAGCTTTTTTATTTATCAATGAAGACGTTTCAGGATTAAAAAAAGACGTTTCAGTTTAAAAAGATTACTTCAGCTTTTAAAATCGACGTTATTATAAACACGAGGATAAATAGACAGTTTAGAAATAACGAAATAAAGAGGTAATAAAAGAATTTTGTAGTATATAAACTCAGATTAACAGTTTATTGATAAATCATATCAATAAAGCATTTATTAGTTTTTTGACGAACCAATAGGATTTTCTTATTGGTTCGTTTTTTTATACCGATATAAAAAGTCTTAACTTATTTGGTAAGTAATCAATAGTGAGTTCTTTCTATATTGCACTTCAATTAAAAATGTTCAAATGCAAACAAAAACGACATACTCTAATAGATATATAGAAATTGTACAAGTGATGGTAAAGTACGGTTTTCAAAGTTGGTTGGTCAATTCAAGTATATCTCATCTTATACCTAATAAAATATTAGATAAGCATCTTGAAGTATCAAGAGAACCTATTGAAGTCAGGTTTCGATTGGCAATTGAAGAATTAGGTCCCACTTTTATTAAACTGGGGCAAATGTTGAGTAATCGTGCTGACCTTATTCCTATAGAATATGTAAAAGAACTTAAGAAACTTCAAGATGAAGTGAAACAAGATGATTCTTTTAAAGTAGAGGAAGTAATCAAAGAGGAATTAGGAGAGGAGGAGTTTGCTACATTCAACAAAATAAATGATAAACCATTAGGAATAGCATCTATTGGACAAACTTATGCAGTAGAAAGAAATGGTAAGCCTTTGGTATTAAAAGTTAGAAAACCCTCTGCAAGTGCTACTGTCAATGAAGATTTGAGAATTATACGTTCCATACTTAGAATTGTGGTGCGATCAAGCAGAAATATTGCTAAGATGGACCCATTGCGCTTGTTTGATGAATTTGAAATTACTTTAAAGAATGAACTGAACTATTCAATAGAAAAAAGAAATCAAGAGCAATTCTATTCTTATTTTAAAAACTCCAAGACAACTACTGCTCCTACAGTCATTAAGGAATTGTGTACCGATAAGATATTATGTATGGAGTTTGCCGATGGTACCAAAATGAATGATTTCATTGAAAAGGCGACCGAACAGCAAAAAGAAGTAATCAGTAAGAATTTGGTCAAGTCTTTTTTCCAGCAAATCATAGAGTACGGTTTTTATCATGCAGACCCACACCCCGGTAATGTTTTTATTACAAAAGATCTAAAACTCTGTTTTATAGATTTTGGTATTGTCGGGCATTTATTAAAGGAAGATACTACCGTGATTGGGGAGTTTTTAGAAGCCTTCCTTTCAAAAAATACAGATAGGGTGATTCATTCCATTAAAAGAATTGCTTTGACACATGAAATCACAAAGGAAAATAGAAAGAATCTTCAATACCAGTTGCATGACCTTTTCCAATTTTTGGATCAGGATGTGAGTACTATTCCTTGGGCTGATTTTTCAGAAAAAGTGATGACCATTATGTTTGGTTATAATATTAAACTGCCAAATTACTTTGTCACTTTAGCGAAAGCTTTGGCGTTAGTTTTGGGAACAGCCTTGGAGATCAATCCAAAAATGAATCTCTTGAAAGAAATTAAACCCTTTATATTAAAGTATCAAATGCATTTTCTGACTTCAAAAGGACAAAGAGAATTATTGTTGGATTTGGTATATGGTATTCGTGACTTTAAAAATTTCCCTGCGGATATAAAGGAAATTATTGCACTTATCA
Organism: Flammeovirga sp. OC4; assembly: GCF_000812565.1. Lineage (GTDB taxonomy): Bacteria > Bacteroidota > Bacteroidia > Cytophagales > Flammeovirgaceae > Flammeovirga. Next base: position 29,510 of record NZ_JTAM01000049.1, read on the forward strand.
AAAGAGGAAAGATTGATGTAATGATTACATTGGAAGAAGCACAACCCATATTAGACTCCTTTCGAAATGGTATTAATAAATTGACCATAGGAATTATTATAGGTTGTCTATTGATTGCTTCTTCTTCTATGGCAGTTGCAGAAAATGCCACCTTTATTAATAAATTTGCCATAGGAGGTTATGTGATTGCAGGTATTCTTGGCTTAGCACTCACTATAGATGTATTTAAGGACTTATTTAGAGATAAACCTAAAAGAAATAGGTAAGGATAGTAGAGGGCGAATTGTTTCGCCCAAAATTTATTATTTTTCACAATCTTCATCAGATCGCTCAATCTCAATTGTAATATGTTTGATCTTATCTTTTTTAATAATTTCTCTAACCTCTTTCTTGATTTCGGCACATCGACACATATCCGTAGTATTTTCTACGACTAAATGAAGACTCATGATATTAAACTCTCCATCCAATGACCATAAATGAAGATCATGAGCATCTTCTACGTTCTTAATTTGTATAAGGTCATGGATGATATCTTTTTGATTTATATCGTGAGGTGCCGCTTGAAGGAAAATAGGGAGTATTCCAATCAGGTTCTTAATTGCATTATATAATATGAAAGAGGCAATGCCTAATGAAAGGAGAGGGTCAATTATTGGAATATCATAAAAATTCATCACCAAAGCACCTATCAATACTGCAACCCAACCTAAAGTATCTTCCATTAAATGCAGCATCATTACTCTTTGATTAGCGGAGTTCTTATTGCCGAATAGTTTAAACACTGCCATGCCATTTACAGCTACACCAATAAAAGCCATCAATAGCATTCCTTCTGAATGTACTTCTTCTGGTTCAATTAAACGTGGAATTGTATTTACTATAATAAGGATAGAACCTGAGGTAAGGACGATGATATTGATAATAGCAGCTAAAGTAGAATATCGTCTATAGCCATAAGTATAAGTTGTATTTTCTTTTTTGTTGGAATACCGCTCGAAAAAATAACCGGCTCCAATCGCTAAAGTATCTCCTAAGTCATGAACAGCATCAGATAAAATGGCAATTGAGTTGGTGTAAAATCCTCCTATAAATTCAAAAATGGTAAAGGTAAGGTTTAAAAAAAATGCCCAACCAATGTTTTTTGTAGAGTCATGATGTTGACCATGTGAATGATGATGGTGTTGATGTCCCATATTGGTATATTTTAGTTTAAAAAAGATAGAAAAAATTAGTTTAAAATTCCCATTTCGATCATGGTCTACTAAAATTAATAAATAAAATTTAATGATTTAGCGTATATATATAGTCGTTTTTAGGAAAGCGAATTTTCGCGTTTTGATTCTTTACGCTAAGTGAGAAAATTCATTTCGCTTTTTTGATTTATGTGTAAAAAGCACATTAAAAAAAGTGCTCTTTTTTACTACTTTTTTCCATACAAGTGTTAATTAACTATGTGTAAAATAGCTATTTACGTATAATTATTTGTCATCACGAGATTTTAGTGATGACGATCACTGAAATAGATTTCAACTACTTTCATATTTGTATCATCACAAAGAGATAATCTTATAAACTTTCATATTGTATGGGATATTCATCGCCAAAAGAGATTTTAAGTAATATTAGAGGAGGGGCACTTCAGAAAGGAAATATGTCCATTCAACAATTACTAGTCTTCGGATTTTTAGGAGGAGCATATGTAGCCTTCGGATTCTTGTTAGCTATTATTGTTGGAGGAGGATCACCTGGAATTGCAGCTGAAAACCCTGGTATCACAAAGTTTCTAATGGGTGCAGTTTTCCCGGTAGGACTCGTATTAGTAATTATTGCAGGAGCAGAATTATTCACATCAAGTACTGCAATGATGACTGTTTCAGTATTCTCAAAAGATCAGTCTTGGGGAAAGCTAGGGAAAGTTTGGGGATTTGGTTACTTAGGTAACTTTATAGGATCTCTATTTGTGGCTTACTTCATCACTACATTAACAGGAGTGGTTGACGCAGAGGTCTTCCATAACTCATTAATAAGTGTAGCAGAGCATAAAGTAGGTAACCCATTTTATAAGACCTTCTTTAAAGCAGTAGGAGCGAACTGGCTAGTATGTTTGGCTGCATGGCAAGCATACGCTGCAAAAGATGTGATGGGTAAAGTAATCGGAATCTGGTTCCCGGTAATGACTTTCGTAACATTTGGTTTCGAACACTGTATTGCCAATATGTATGTGATTCCAGCAGCGATGTTTAATGGTGCTGACATCACTTGGTCAGATTTTATCATCACCAACTTAATTCCTGCAACGTTAGGAAACATCGTAGGAGGAGCCTTCTTTGTAGGGACGATTTACTGGTGGATGTTTGTGAAGCCAGACATGGAAAAAGAAAATTCACAACTTAAGAAAGATCTTAAAGATAGCAAGATCGCTGGTTAGTAAGATTTTAAGTTGATTTAATTAATAAAACTAAACATAGACATCTGAACGTTAAAAATACCGTTTAGATTAAATGTAGATTGTAAAGAAAAACCAAAAGAATAGAATGGAAAACGCTGTATTAAACTCTCAATTAAAAGGAACAAAGTGGCAAAACGAAATCAACGTTTATGACTTTGTAGTAAATAATGTTACACCTTATTATGGAGATGCTTCTTTCTTAGCGGAAGCAACTGAAGCAACTAAAAAGCTTTGGGATATCTGCTTAGCAGGTATGAAAGAAGAAAGAGAAAATAATGGTTGCCGTGACATCGATACGGATACAATCTCTAGTGTAACTTCGCATAAAGCAGGTTACATCAACCAAGAATTAGAAACAATCGTTGGTTTACAGACTGATGAGCTTTTAAAGCGTGCTATGAAGCCTTTTGGTGGATATAGAGTTGTTAAAAACGCTGTAGAAGAAAAAGGTAAAAAAGTTAACCCAGCTGTAGAAAACGTATTTAACTATGCAAAAGATCACAACAACCAAGTGTTCGCTGCATACGATAAAGAAATCAGAACTTACCGTTCATTAGGTGTTTTAACTGGTCTTCCTGATAACTATGCACGTGGTCGTGTAATCGGTGACTACCGTCGTTTAGCACTTTACGGTACAGATCAATTAATCGCAGCAAAACAAAAAGATTTTGCTAATATCGAGGAAGGTTTAAGCGAAGGTTCAGGAGCGGACATCGCAATGAACATCCAATTACGTGAAGAGATTACTTCTCAAATCTCTGCATTGAAAGACATCGCTGAGATGGCTGCAATGTACGGTTTAGACGTAACTCGTCCTGCTGAAACTGCAAAAGAAGCTGTACAAGCGGTATACTTTGCTTACTTAGCGGCTGTAAAAGAGCAAGATGGTGCTGCAATGTCATTAGGTAACGTATCTTCTTTCTTAGATATCTATATCCAAAGAGACTTAGAAGCAGGTACTATCAATGAGGTTGAAGCACAAGAATATATCGACCACTTCGTAATGAAATTACGTATGGTTCGTCACTTACGTCCAGGTGCTTATGACGAGATCTTCGGTGGTGACCCAACTTGGGTAACTGAAGCAATCGGTGGTCAATTCCACGACGGTCGTACTAAAGTGACTAAGACTTCATTCAGATTCTTACAAACTCTTTATAACTTAGGAGCATCTCCAGAGCCAAACTTAACTGTACTTTGGTCAAAAGATCTTCCTGAAGGTTTCAAAGAATTCTGTTCTCAAGTATCAATTGATACTTCATCTATCCAATACGAAAATGACGATTTAATGCGTCCTAACCGTGGATCAGATGACTATGGTATCGCTTGTTGTGTATCTTACCAAGAAATCGGTAAAAGAATCCAATTCTTCGGTGCACGTACAAACTTACCAAAAGCATTATTGATGGCAATCAACGCTGGTCATGACGAAAACAAAAACGTATTGACAGTGAATGGTATCGATTCAATGGCGAACGATGAGTACTTGGATTACGACAAAGTAATGACGCAATTCAAGAAAACAATGAAAGAAGTTGCTCGTGTTTATGTGAAGACAATGAACATCATTCACTACATGCACGACAAGCACTACTACGAAAAAGCACAATTCGCATTCTTGGACACTGATCCAGGTATCGATATGGCTTACGGTGCTGCTGGTATCTCTATCATTGCTGACTCATTATCTGCAATCAAGAATGCTAAAGTGAAGCCAGTTCGTGATGAGAATGGTTTAGCTGTTGACTTCCAAATCGAAGGTGATTACCCTAAATATGGTAACGATATCGACGACGTAGATAACATCGCTAAAGAAATCTCTCATATCTTCTTCACTGAGTTAGCGAAGCACAAAACTTACCGTAACGCTGTACCTACAATGTCATTATTGACAATTACTTCAAACGTAATGTACGGTAAGAAAACGGGTGCTACTCCTGACGGTCGTAAGGCTGGTGAGCCATTCGCTCCAGGTGCTAACCCAATGCACGGTCGTGATACAAACGGTGCTGTTGCTTCATTGAACTCTGTTGCAAAATTAGACTACAATGACGCTCAAGACGGTATCTCAAATACATTCTCAATCGTTCCTAAGTCATTAGGTTCTGATAGAGGTACTCAAGTGAAAAACCTAGTAACTATGATGGATGGTTACTTCGCTGAAGAAGGCGGTATGGCGCACCACTTAAACGTGAACGTATTGAACAGAGATACTTTAATGGATGCTTACGAAAATCCTGAGAACTATCCACAGTTAACAATCCGTGTATCTGGATACGCTGTGAACTTCATCAGATTATCAAGAGCGCACCAATTAGAGGTGATTCAAAGAACATTCCACGAGTCTATGTAATATTGACTAGGAATTAGAAATATCAAGAGGCTACTTCGAAAGAGGTAGCCTTTTCTTTTATATATTAAAGTATGAACAAGAAGATCGAAACATATATCTATCAAAATGTAGAAAGAGTACACCTGATCAGGACCATGGTTTTGGTGGGGTTAAGTTTCATTCTTGTCAATCTATTGGACATCCCTCACGGCTCATGGGTGAGTATTACAGTAGTTGTATTAATAGGACCAGTGCCAGAGTTTGGAGGAATTATCCACCGTATATTACAAAGAATATTAGGAACGGTGACGGGAGCTTTATTAGGAGTAGCGACCTTGATACTATTTCAAAATAATGTGATCATTCAAACACTGATTATCCTTATTTCTATACCATTATTTGGATTAGTTGTTTTCAAAAAATACCCTTATGCCTATTTGATAGGAGTGATGACACTAGTAATTCTGTTAAGTGTCAATGAGAGTGAAGGCTTGGATACAGCTTTGTGGAGATCAGGAAATATTATTTTTGGAGGGCTTATTACTTTGGTTTTTTCATTAATTTTTCCGGTTCGAGGAATTCGAGAATTAAAATTTGAAATGGCTCATGCTTTATCTTTGATAAATAAAGAATACAAGAGCGTAGTAGAGGGAGATCTAGTAGAAGAACCTTATCTTCTGGAAATTAGTGGTATTATTGCCTCTATTCGAAAACAAAGAAAGATCATTACTCATGTAAAGAAAGAGAGTGCCTATTTCAAAAATAAATCACAAGAATTAGAAGAAACAATGGTTATTCTTAGAAGGATGTCTGGTATAATTGAGTTATTAAATACGTCAACTTTCGCTTCTGAAATTGGTAATCAGTATATCTCTCAGCTTTACTCCATCAAGGAAAAACATGAAATTTTTACATCACGTATTGATCTGATGATTGAGCAGCTGTCGAATAATTCTTTTGAAGCACCTGAAAAATCAACCTAAGATTAACTTCGTCAAGAGAAGAGTTGGCCTCTTTGAACGATAAATATACAGATGATCATACACCGCTTAGTCCTTACAGTTATGTATGGCTGAACTATCAGTTTGGACTTCAAGTGTTTTTATTGGAAGATAAATTGAATGGGCTTTTTAATAGAGTTTAGCTCGATTTAGCTCATGCTTAGAGCCTATAGTCTTTAAAATCTGTAATCCATATTTTCTGTATTTGTTCTAAATGACTTTTTAGAATCTATCTAAATAATAACAAATTTTAACTAACTGTAATTGTCATTCATTCAATTTTGCATGTCGTATGAATAAGTGAACTAAAACTCAACTATACCTGTCGTATAGTAACTTTCTCAATTTTTAAACTCTTCAATACAATGTGCAAACTTAAATTATTAATTTTTTCATTGATTATTCTTTCATCAACAAGCCTAAAAGCACAAGACAAAAAGCTAACACTTGGACTTGGTTTTGAAGGCAACTACACTTCCAGTAAATTAAATGATACTAAGATGAGTGGTGGTGGTGGTGGGTTTTTCATCAATAGCTTTTACCATGTCCATCCCAAAATTGATGTAGGTGGAGAACTCTACTTTAACCTCAACTATATTGGAGAAGGCGGTGATGAATCTGATTATATCTTATCATCAGAAATTACAAATTTTTCAATAAGAGGTAAGTATTACTTAGGTAGTGGAAAATTAAAGCCTTTTTTAGGGCTAGGGGTTGGTTATTATAGGATTCTTGCCAAATCAGTTTCTCCGCTATCCTTTGTACCTATTTTTTCTTTATTTGGTGCCGATGAGCTTGAAGAAGAATATCCAATTGTTAATGCCTTTGGAGTATCTCCAGAATTAGGATTGAGTATAGGAATATTTCAATTTTCAACTGTGTACCACTTCATTCCAAATGTGAAACTAACGGAAGATATAGCAGCAATAAATTATAATCAGCTTGTATTTAAATTCTGTTTTAATATCGGGATTTTGAAATAAGGAATAATTTTAGTTGTTCGTCATCAGAAGAAAGCACTTAGAGAAAGGTTTTAGACTATAATTCCTTTCTCTGGGTGTTTGCCTACAAATTGACTGAGATAAGTCTTGATTTTCAATGTGTCTTCCTCAATGTTACCCGAAGGAATTATATACTCCCCGAATACAATTCTTTTTGTTTTGAAGCACATACCCACCATGTATATAGGTACATTAGCACCCATAGCAATTCTATAAAATCCAGTTTTCCAATTATCATTATAAGATCTAGTGCCTTCAGGAGTAACGGCCATGATCAGTTCCTCTCTTTGATTGAATTCTTGAATAACTTGATCAACCAATCTTGTATTTTTTGTTCTAATAACTGGAATAGCTCCTTGTTTTAACAGAAACCGACCTAATAAACCTTTACAAAGCGTACTTTTAATAAAAAATTTCGCCTTAATACCTACAATATCTCGAGCAGGTACTCCCACCATAAAATCCCAAAAACTTGTATGTGGCCCTACAACTACCACCATTTTTTTTACCTCATTTGGAAATATTCCTTCTACTTTCCAACCGGCTAATTTAAATAGCCAAATCCAAATTGTTCTCATTATGTTAACATTAGAAAAGTGCTAAACTATCACTAAATATTGATAAAGTCAGTTTAAAAGAGGATTTATTAACTATTTCATTGCACTATTAAGTGTATTTAGATCACTTATAACATCAAGATAATGTAAAGATAATGACTTATTCTTGTAACATTAGATCTCGACTTTTGTGATATCAATAAATGCTGAAAAAATGAAGAATCTATCTCTAAAATTCATAACAGTAATACTTTTTTATACTTGCATATTTACTACTAGAACAAACGCACAAACAAACACACTTAAAGGACAAGGAAGTGACACTATGCTTCCAGTAGTAGAAGCACTAGTAAATACATATTCATCTACTGCATCAATCGATGTACAAGGAGGTGGAAGTTCTCTAGGTTTTAGAGGACTGTCAAATTACGCTATTCAATTCGCACTTTCTTCAAGAAAAGTGAAATTAGGAGAGAAGGAAAAAATTGAAGACAAATATGATCATCTTATGGAAAAGGTGATAGCATTTGATGCTTTATCAATTATTACTCACCCTTCTAATCCGGTTAAAAAACTATCAGTTCAAACTATTGCAAAGATCTTTAAAGGTGAAATTACCAATTGGAGTGAATTAGGAGGAAATGATATTCCTATTCTTGTGGTCACTAGAGACGAAAACTCAGGTAGCTTTGGCTTTTTCAAATCTGAAGTGATGAGAAGTGCTCCTATGCGAGATGGTAGCGTAGAAGTGGGGTCTAATTCTGCAGTAGTAGAAAAAGTGAGTGAGGAAGAAGGTGCTATTGGGTATTGTGGTATTGCTTACGTTGACGAAATTGTTCAACCTGTATCAGTGAGCGTTAATAATACAGATTATGTGTATCCTTCATTCAGGAATGCACTTCAAAAAACTTACCCTCTTTCAAGACCTCTTTATTTATATTATAGAGATTCAGAAAAGAGTACAGTGCAAAGTTTTGTGAAGTTTGCGCTTTCAGAAAAAGGACAACAAGTGGTGGCTCACAAAGGATACATTCCAGCTTTCTAAACTAGATCCAATTATGAAATTATCACCTCAGAAACGACAGGCTAAAAGTATTAAAACAAGACTGGTCTGGTCATTTGCTACAAACTTACTAATTATCAGTGTGGTGTTTTTTGTGTATGCATACATCAAAAATACGACAACAAATGCTGAAAAAGTTGTTACTGATCTAGCTACGGTATCCAATAAGATTCAGAAAATTAAAGCGGGGCAACAATCTTTCTTGCTCACTGAAACCATCAACCCGACTTTCTACGAGACTAAAAAGAACAAGTATATAGAAAAGAACAAGCAGATGATTTTAGAGATCAATGAACAGATTGATCAATTCTATGTCAATGAGTATGTAAAGAGAGCAAATGTGATTGTTCCACTACGTAATCTTGAAAAATCGATAGCATTATATCATACTACTTTAGACTCTTTGGTTGCCGTTCAGCTTAAACGCGGTTTCAAAAGCTACGGGGTAGAAGGTGATATGAGACGTTCTGTCTACAGTGTGATGAACTCAGGGTATGATCTTGATCAAGTCAAGATTTTATCCTTAAGAAGACATGAAAAAGATTACATTTTAAGAAAGGATCAAACGTATGCCAACAAACTTTCTAAGGTAATTGAGAGATTGAAGGTAGACATTGATCGTACGGTATCTGACAAATATGGACGCGTTTATTTGAAAGGAGCTTTGGATAATTACGAGCAATACTTTCAAAGATTGGTTGCGTTAGATGCTGAATTAGGTTATTTCGGTCATGCAGGTATCAAAGATAATTTAAATGTTTCATTAAATATTATCGAAAAGGATATCACGAAGATCTCAGAAATAGTAAAGGATTATGAAAGGTATTGGCAATCCATAAATATTTTTATCCTTTTTGTTTCTGCATTTAGTATTATTTTAGTCAATGCAATTCTACTTTATTATTTATTGAATCGTTTAGGAAAGCCTATTAATGAGTTATCTAATTCAATTCATAAAATTGTTGAAGATAAATTCCAAGGGAAAATCTATACGATTAAAACGCAGGATGAGATTGGTGCACTTTCGAGAGACTTCAATTATGTGTTGGAGAAAATGAACGAAAGAAGTGAAGAAATCCTTCAACAGAAGGAAGAGTTGGCTACGACTTATGAGAAAATTGATACGATCAGACAAATCGGTAATAAGATCAGTAACCATACGTCGGTAAGTGAAATCATAGAAGAATTCAACAGAGCATTGAGTAATGTATTGGATTTCTCATTATTCATGGTGGGGATTGTGCACGAAGATCAAATGCATTATCAAGGTTATGATAAAGAAGGAAAGTACTATGAATTAAAACGTTCTCTTTTGGATAATACGCACTTGGGGGTCACGTGTTTTAACGCTCAGGAAGCAATTATTTGTGAGGACTTTTTAGGCAGTACACCAAATCCATACAAGCATTTATTGCCTGTTATTACGCATAAAAAAGCGGCTTCATTAATCTATTTACCGTTGACTACACCTTCAGGAAAAATTGGTGTTTTGGCCATTCATAATGACAGACCAAATGCTTACTCAGACGTGGAAATCAACATGCTTGGAAGTATTGTAGTTTATGCTGTTAGTGCCTTACAAACAGCAATGAACTATGAGGATATGGAAACGCAGGTATTGAAGAAGACCGAGCAAATCAATAGACATAGGGATGAATTGATGAGTAGTAACTTGCTGTTACAAGGGACACTAGAGGAGTTGGAAAAAAAGAATGCTCAGCAGACAAGTAGTATTCAATACGCTAAGAGAATCCAACAAGCCTTGTTGCCTAACATCTCATTGATCCGTTCTCAATTCCATGATGCATTTGTATTCTACAGACCCAAAGATATTGTGAGTGGCGATTTTTACTGGTTAGAAACCAAAGGAGATTACACCTATCTGGCAGTGGCAGATTGTACAGGTCATGGCGTTCCTGGTGCATTTATGTCTATTTTGGGAAGAGAAATTTTATCTAACCTTATTAATTCGAAAGAAAATCTTACAGCTGCTCAATTGTTGGATGAACTGAATATTAGAATCAGAGTAGCCTTGCAACAGGAAAGAATGAATAATAAAGATGGGATGGATATCGGTATTTGCGTGATCAATAAAAGAAAACGTGAATTGACTTATGCCGGTGCTCATCATCCGCTTTATCTAGTGAAAAAGGATGCGTTGGGTAATCAAGAAATTGATGTGATCAAAGGAGAGAAACAGTCAATTGGCGGTCATATTTTCAAAAAGAAACAATACCAGCCTTTCACCAATCATGTGATCCGATTAGATGATCCTAATGCACAAGTGGAATCTGTATATATGTGTACTGATGGCTATCAAGATCAGTTTGGAGGGGAAAACGGACAAAAGTTCTACAAGAAAAATATGAGACAACTCTTCTTAGATGTGGCGCAGAAGCCTATGTTTGAGCAGAAGTCCATTATTGCAATGACCATCAACGAATGGATGCAAGAAACCGAAAAGCAAACTGATGATATTTTAGTGATTGGCTTCAAGCTTCCTCCTGTACAATATGTAGGGAAGACGCTCGAAGACAAAAGTGTTGAAGATATGTTGGGGTTAATGTAATGAAAATTACATTTCCTCTTTTCTTTGGTATTGTTCTAAGGACTTGGTAGGAGTAATTATAGTTCCTCCTTCCCACAAATCAAGAGAATTTTTCTGTTCTCTTTTCACCTTAACAATTTCCTCTTCTTTCACCTGATCAAATTGATCGGGTGTTATTTTTTTACGCTCTAGCACCAATAATTCTCTAGTTTCAACTGAGCTCATGTGCAGATTTGTTTTCACTTTGATTTCCTCAAGTTTTTTATCAAACATAAAACGTTTTTGTTTCTTGAGAAGGGAAAGGTTTCTTTCAAAAGAGAATGAGATATCAACTTGGTTATAGATGTATTTTACAAAGTAGTTGGTTTCTCCTTTTTCAAAAATCACTTTCATCTTTTTGAAGTTTTCAGAAAAGCCAATACCTAATAGTTGTATATGTTTTCCTCGTTTTCCAGGGGCATATTCAATATCCATTTGAAGTAAGGCAAAAGTTTCGGAAGAAACGAAAATCATTCCTTGAAAGTTGCCCCCTTTGGGAGTGAAAGAAATTTTGTAAGCTACATCATTATCGATCATCGTAGCTCCTTCCAATTCAAAATTATATTTCCCTTTTTTGGTGATGAACTCCAAGTAGTCGCTGTCAATATCCGTCACATTATTGAAAACTTCTTCAATGCCATTTTTTACATATTTAGTCTTAAAGTTGTAGTGAAGGGAGTCCAATACATCTGGGTTCAATGAGTTAATAGAATCACTTTCCGCTTCTTCTTCGTCTTTTAATTTTGTACCAATGATGCCCGATTTAATTCTATAGTAGACATCATCATTTCCAAATGAGTTTTCAATATCTTCGGCTAAAAAATTAAGTGTCTTCTCTAATTCCTTATTGATTTTTTGAAATGAACTTTCTTCCAGTGAGATGGCTTTTTTTGCGACAAGCTTATGCTCATCTTCTCCTGTATACCAACTATGTTTACTATCAAGGTAATTGATAAACTCATCTGGAAGCATGGCCATTATTTTATCACTTTTAGCTTGATTGATTTCTTCAAAACTAGATTTTTTTAGCTGAAAAGGATTGTCCTTGTTCATGGTTGTTCGATGAAAACTATGAATAAAAAGCTCTTCTTTTACATTTTCCTTTTTATAGTTCTTTTCGAAATTCTCTTCAACTTTGCTAATAATGTCTTTTACAGAAATATTTTTAGAGGTGATCACAACTTCCTCAAGATTGATGACGAGCGGTTTCAATGCAACATTTAAGGTAGATCGCTTTTTAATATCCTTTACTAAATACTTAATAGTGGTATAACCACCATAGCTGAAAGAAATAGAATCTGTATCTTCTAAATTGGATAGATTAATAGTATAATTCCCTTCGGCATTCGAAACGGTACCTTTCCCTTTTTCGGAGAATAGGATATTTGTAAAAGGTAATGCTTCTTTAGATTCAGCGTCAGTGACTTGTCCTTTGATGAATTCTTGAGCATAAAGGCTTTTAGTACTGAAGAAAATAAATAAAATGAAAACTAATTTTCGTAACATAGAGTAGTTTGTTTTTAAAAGGATATGTAATTTTATAGGATGGTACTTTATTTAAAGCTAAAATTTAAGTGATTAAGTAATCTTGACTTGGCTATTTTTCAATTTAGTGAATAATTTAAAGACTTAAATTAACGATTTAGGTCTTCAATCAATTTGACACTTATGAAGGTTAAATAGTACAAATTGGAAGCTGAATATAGTCATTTTTTTGTGAAGCTGCCTTCATTCAATATTAACTTAAATAATATTAAACTGAAATAAAATCTTCCATGCAACCTTTACAGTTTAACGTTGTCTTTATATATTGAAGTCCCTTGGGGATAATATTATTATCTATATTAATGCTTTTCTTTTGAAACACTATTTGCTATTTGTTACTCTTATTTTTTCACTATCACTCTCAGCTCAATCTTTAGAATCTGAAAAGAACCACGAAATTGATAGTTTAAGGAAAAATATTAAGCTGCAAGAAGTCAATGAAAATTACATCAAAGACCTCTTGTCTCTTTGTACGCTCTATAATCAGTCTGATTTAGATTCTGCATTATACTTTGCTGATCTTGCCATTCAGAATGCACTACAGATTGACGACCAAATAGATCTACAAAAAGCATATCACCTCAAAGGTGTAGTTCATTATTATCAAGCGGAATACAGTGAGGCACTAAAAGATTATTTTGAATCTACTACTATTGCAAAAAATCTTGGAGATACCTCAGCATGGAATGTCTCAATTCAAAATCTTGGAAAAGCCTACGAGGTTCAAGGGGAACATGATAAAGCTTACAATTACTATAAGGAAGGGTTGGAATTATTAAATGACTCTTCTTCTGCACGTTTGAGAGCATTGGCTTACAGTAATATGGCTAATATTCTTTTTTATCAACAACATTACGAAAAGTCGCTGGCTTACCACAAAAAAGCTATTCAAATAAGAACGAAAGAAAAACAGAAGAATGCCTTGGCTTATTCTTACAATGATATTGCCATTGTCTACAGAATTGTTGGTGAAATAGGGCAATCACTAAGAGCTTATAAAGATGCCTATGCGATTTTAAAAAGATTGGACGACAAAAGAGGATTGACCCAAGTTTCTAGTAATATTGCTGGCCTTTATATTGATATGAACCGATTGGATTCGGCTTTACATTATGCTCAGCAAAGTTACGAGTTAGCTACTACTTTAGAAGCTAGGCATGAGTTAATGGGAGCATCGTCACAATTGTCAGAATTATACGAGAGAAAAGGAGATTATAAATCAGCTTTGAAATACAACCGTCAGTCTCATGCACTTTATGACAGTGTATTTACACAAGAAAAAATGCGGGAAGTTGCGTTGTTAGAAACACAGGTAAGGTTTAATGAGCAGGAGGCAAAGAATAAACTTTTAGAGGAACAAAAAAAGGCACAAGAGGCAAGTATGGACAAACAGTTGGTGGTGACCATTGCTTCTCTAGTCATTTCCTTCTTACTGATTGGGGTGATTATGGTGTTTATCAAAGAACGTTTAAAGCAAAGAGAACTGACCAAAAGACTGACAGCAGCCAACGAACTTTTACAACACCAACAAAAGGAACTTGCACTTCGAAATAATGAAGTAAAAGAACACAATGAATTGTTGAATAATCTCAATGAAGAAAAAAATCACCTGATAGGGGTAGTTGCCCATGATTTAAGAAACCCTTTGACTTCAGCCTTGACACTTTCGCAGTTATTGGAAGTAGAATTGGATGGAGATAATCAAGATTGTGCTAAAGGTGTGAAAAATGCGTTGCTACGCATGAATGAGATGATTACAAGAATTTTGGATGTAAAAGCGATAGAGGCAGGGCATATGAACTTAAATATGAGTTCTTTTGATATCGATGAGGTGGTAGAGGCTGTCGTAGAAAATTGCGAACACACAGCCGAGAAAAAAGAAATTCAGATTATTCAAAAATTGAAACCTGTTACCGTTTTTGCGGACCCGAATGGTGTAAGACAAGTATTGGACAACTTGTTGAGCAATGCGATTAAATTCTCACCTAAAAAGGAGAAAATTGAAGTAGAGGTGAAAGTTTGTAATGAGCAACAAGCAAGTGTGATCATTAAAGACAACGGGCCGGGCATCTCCAAAAATGATATGCAACGCATGTTTGGGAAATTTCAACGTTTATCAGCTAAACCAACCGGTGGTGAATCATCGACAGGTTTAGGTTTAAGTATCGCAAAAAAGTTTATCGAAGCCATGAAAGGCGATATCATTTGTGAAAGTGAAGAAGGGAAAGGTAGTGCTTTTATTGTGAAGGTACCTTTGGATATTAAAAAAAGTGTAGCTTCCTAACAACGATTATTTTTTAGTTTTTGAAACACGCCCTGGGTTATTGGCAATAAACGTAGACCAAGATTTTTTCTTAGCAGTGTTGACTCCATTTTGGAAAATGTGTGTGATGGCTACCCCCAAAGCATCAGTGGCATCAAAAAGCGATTGATCATCAATTTTAAATTTTAGTAATTTTTCAATCATATTTGCTACTTGCTCTTTTGAAGCATTACCATTGCCTGTAACGGCTGATTTTACTTTTTTTGGAGCATACTCCGTAATCGGAATATCCCTCATTAGGGCGGCAGACATCGCTACTCCTTGTGCTCTTCCAAGTTTTAAAGCAGACTGTACATTTTGTCCCACAAAAGGAGCTTCCAAAGCCACTTCATCTGGAGCATATTCCTCTAATATAGACGTAATTCGCTCGTGAATCTTCTTCAATTTTAAAGCATGAGAAGAGTATTTTTTGAGGTGAATCACTCCATATTGAATCAATGTTAGCTTTTGTCCTTTGGCTAAAATAAGACCATAACCCATCACTTGAGTACCTGGGTCAATACCTAAAACTAATTTTTCTTTTACAGTGGCTAACATCTAATCTCTCCTTTAAATAAAAATGCAAATTAAATGAATTCAACTTGAAGTTCATGTGTAGAAGAAGATTTTTTGAGGGTTTTGGGTATTATATAGCATATCACTTCTACCTTAATTATTAAATTTTCATGAAAAGTAATACTATCCGTTTGGTATGAATATGGCGGGTATTGAGAAGGAAGGCACTCCTGATCATAAATTCCAATACAATGGAAAAGAGAAGCAAGAGGAGATTGGTTTTTATGATTATGGTGATAGGAATTATGATGCAAGTTTGGGGAGATGGTTTGTAGTGGATCCGTTGGGCGAGAAGATGAGAAGGCATTCTGTTTATAATTATGCTTTTGATAATCCTATCAGGTTTATTGATCCTGATGGGATGGCACCTAGTGGTGTAATTCCAACCAAGGAGGAAGTAAAATTAGCAGCATCCAAAGCATCTAAATCTCTTTTGAATGCAGCAGTCAAGTATACTGAAAAGAAGTTTGAACAAGCAAAGGAATATATTCAAGATAATGTATCGATAGAAGGTTTTGGTAAAGTTGAAGCAAAAGCTACAGGTGGAGGAAGGTTTGCTCTTGGTGTTCGTGGTCTTCAAATTGATGCAGACCTGAAATCTTCTGAATTGGTTAATGTAACTGGAGAAGTAATTTTAGGTAATGATACAGATGGAGATTTATCATTAAGTACGGATAATTCAGATTTTACAGTATATGGAGATAATAATCAAGTTAAAACAACTCATGGTTTGACAGTAGGTAAAGCGTTAGAAGGTGGAGGTAAAGTTGAATATAACCAAAGGCTAGGAGGAGGCCGTATTTCAAATGTGAAAGGTGAAGCAACTTTTGGAACTACGTTAATACCAGCAGTAGTTGGTGGAGGGAAAATTGAAGTTGAAAAAAATCAAACAGTAATTACAGGTTCGGTAGGATCAGGGGTAAAAGCAGGAATTGGAATTGTAGGAGAAATTGGTATTAGAATTAAATTTGATTATTAAGATTATGTATGTATCAATGAAAATTAACTTTTTTGTAAATAGGATTATAGGGATTATTATTTTAATGTTTATATTTTTTGAGTTAAAATATCTATTTTCCTCACCAGATATAATGAAAATATTATTAATAATATTTCCAATCATCATGTTCCAAGTATTTGTCATTGTAATGTTATATTATATCAAAGAGGTCCGAATAGATAATAATACTTTTTTTATAAAAGATGTTTTTTTCTTAAAAAAACATAGCAAAAACTCATTTATAAAAGTTGAGAATGTTTTCTTTATGTATTATAGAATTTATTTTGAGGATTGCTCATACGTTTTTGGGATTAGCCCTAATCTTTACGTTAAAACTTTTTTTGAAAATAAAGACATGATAATGGAAATTTCCAATTCTATTAGTAATTATCAAAAGAGATGAGTTTGTGAAATATTCTGTTTCAAGTTAATTAATAGCATGATAATATTTTTTTATTAATGTTCAGAAATAACTTCAAATAAAAAAGAAGAGAGGTAAAAGTAAAGGTCAATTTTTGATAAATAAATATTCAAAATTGACCTTTACCTACTCTTATGTAGAAAGTGGTTTTTGAGAGTCCAAGTTCTCAGGGGATTTTACGAATTCAATTGAGGTTGTCACCTTCCTAAGGTTGAGGTGTTCCACATTATAATGGGGGCATATGCATCCATTTGTTTTCTTACTATCAAAAAAGATCATTTCTATATGTTCTTATCAAGAAACGATCAGAAAAATTAGACAAAAAAATGAGGTCTCTGACCAAGAGACCCCTCTCACAGAATAACTGTGATAAACCACCCAAATATTTTTAAAATTATTATGCTGCTTTAATATTATCTCTTCCCCAAATTGCGGCTTCTTCTGGAGATTCGAATAATTTTATTTTAAAACTGGTTTCATTTTCAAGTAAGTGTTCTAGATTGATAATCGAAAATCTTGTGAACGGATCACAGTCGTCTTCGATGATTACTCCAAAATGTTTTACTTTCAATAGTAGTATTTTTGGGATAAACCAACTTACTAACCAAGGGTTTGATGACATCCATCCGCTTTTAACGAATCGAGCATCTAATAGTACAACCGCTGGCTTTCCACTTTGGATATCTTTTAGCGTACTTTCAAGGTTTTCTGTAAAAGCATCCGGTTGAAAAAAGCCCCTCATACGTATGGTGAGCGTATTATTTCTGCTGTTGATATCCGTGGTAAAGTTGGTCATAATAATATTAGGTTTATGTAAAACAGTTATTCAGATTGTTTGCATCTATTACATCTGTTTTCTCATTTTTGTTCACTTCTGGAATGATAAAGCATGTAAGGAATTTACACTAGAAATACCTTTTATTCCTCAAAAAGGAAACATTATCTTTTCTTCTAAAACGGTTATTGAGGGGAAATGGCCTTTGAAATAAGGTTTTATGTTGAAAAATGACTCAAAACCTAAATTGTTTACATGTGGTATTTTGTCAAGAAAATGGCACCATAACCTTTCCCTTTTTTTCAATTTATAGATGGTTATTTTCTTTTGAAGCAATCAGAAATAGGAGTTCGAAACCTATTTTTAATTAAAAAACGATGAATTTATAAACTATTTTGACGTGTATCTGATCATTGAATTTTCAAAAATGCCTTGAATGATCCTTAAAAAGTGAAATTTTTCCTCTAAAATTTAGGATTCCTAAAGGTACTTAGAGTCAGAATATCCAAAAAACATAGATTTGAGAAATATTATGGAATAATCTCGACAATAATTTTAAGATACCTTTGAAATATCCTTAAATTTGGACCTTCAGAAAAGTGAACAAAAATTTATGGCACAAATAGATATTATCGAAAAATATTTTCCTGATTTAACTTCAGTACAAAAAAATCAATTTGCACAGTTGAGAGACCTCTATGCAGAATGGAATGAGAAGGTCAATGTTATTTCAAGAAAAGATATTGATAACTTATACGAACGTCACGTATTACACTCATTAAGTATTGCTAAGATTATCGAGTTTAAGCCAGGTACTGAGATCTTAGATGTAGGGACAGGAGGAGGATTTCCAGGAATTCCTTTAGCCATATTTTTTCCAAATGTAAAGTTTCACCTTGTAGACTCTATTGCAAAGAAGGTTAACGTGGTCAATGAAATTGCAAAGACAATTGGTTTGACGAATGTGAAGGCGGAGCAAATGAGAGCCGAAAAAGTAGATGGAGAGTATGACTTTATCGTATCAAGAGCCGTAACAAGAATTGACGTGCTTTTAAGATGGGTAAGATCTAAAGTAGCTTTCCAACAAGGACATGAGCTGAATAACGGTATTATTTGTTTGAAAGGAGGAGATTTGACAGAAGAGTTCTCAAAATTAAACAAAAAGAAATACAAGTTGTTTGATATGAAAGACCTCTACGAGGAGGATTTCTTTGAGACAAAAAAGATTGCTTACGTTCCAGTTACGAAGAATAAATAATATATGCCGAAGGTATTAGGGGATTTTCAACGTCCTGTGAAGGACCAAATGATTGAATTCGAAAAGAAGTTCCGCTATTTTATGAAAAGCGATGTAGCACTGTTAGACCGTATCATGAGCTACATTGTGAAAAGTAAAGGAAAGCAGATGAGACCTATCATGGTATTCTTGACTGCTGGAGCAACTGGAAAAATTATAGATCAAACCTACAGAGGAGCTGCTTTAATTGAATTATTGCACACGGCCACATTAGTACATGATGATGTGGTAGATGATGCAGATTATAGAAGAGGCTTCTTTTCCATTAAAGCATTATGGAAAAATAAAACTGCCGTTCTTGTGGGAGATTATCTCTTATCAAAAGGCTTATTGTTGTCTGTTGAAAATGAAGATTTTGAATTGCTGAAATACGTATCAACTGCCGTTCGTGAAATGAGTGAAGGGGAATTGATGCAGATTGAGAAAGCAAGGCGTTTAGACATCACTGAACATGTTTACTTTGAAATCATTAGACAAAAGACAGCCACTTTGATAGCGGCTTGTACTGCAGTGGGGGCTTCATCGGCAGGAGCATCTCAGGAGATTGTAGACAAAATGCGACTCATGGGGGAGAAAATCGGTATTGCTTTTCAGATCAAAGACGATTTGTTTGATTATGGAACAGATGAGATTGGAAAACCTCTTGGCATTGATATTAAAGAAAAGAAAATGACATTACCTCTGATCTATGCATTGAACAATGCTGGATGGTTAAAAAAGAGAGAAATCATTTTTAAGATAAAGACTCAAAATACAAACCAGAAAGTAGTCCGTGAGATTATTGAGTTTGTAAGACAATCAGGTGGTTTGGAATATGCAGAAAAAACTATGCATGAATACATTAAGGAAGGAAGACAAATTCTTGATGAGTTACCTGATTCAGAATACCGTCAGGCTTTGCATGAGTTGATTACTTATGTTGTGGAGAGAAAGAAATAAGAGGTAATGGGGCACAATAAGTCAGAATTATTGCATGAGGTAGGGCAGTTTGTAGCCCAACTGTCAGAAATGGGGGTGAAAGATGTAGTACTTTCACCAGGATCAAGGGTAGCACCTTTAGCACTTGCTTTTGCTAGGCATCCAAAAATCAATACCATTTCAGTCAGTGATGAAAGATCAGCTGCTTTTGTAGCAATGGGTATCGCTCAGCAAACTAATACTCCAGTGGTCATTGCTTGTACTTCAGGTACAGCGGCCTTGAATTATACTCCAGCCATCACCGAAGCTTACTATCAACGTATTCCTGTCATTGTCATTACTGCTGACAGACCTACTGAGTGGATTGATCAATGGGATGGTCAAACCATTCGTCAAAATAACATTTTTGGAAACCATATTAAGAAGAGTTTCCAAATGCCAGACGACTTGTCGCATGCTGATGCTAAATGGTATAAGCAGCGAATTGCTAACGAGGCATTTAACTATGCTATGGCTTATCCTCAAGGTCCCATTCATATTAATTGGCCGTTGAGAGAACCATTTTACCCTGATGCAGAGGAGCATTTCGACTTTGAGACCAATACGATAAGAATTCAAAAAGAGTTAAGTTCAGAACCTTATATAGAAGATGAGGTTTGGGAAGAAGAACTTATACCTTTACTACAGTCACATCAAAAAATTCTGATTGTAGCGGGACATGGTAAGTACAATCATGAAGTCGGAGAGAGTTTATCATCTTTACCTTTTCCAGTAGCCTCTGATGTCATCTCAAATTATGGCCACTTAGAAAATGCTACGGTTCATCAAGACGTGTTTTTGACTCCAAATGAGAATCAAGCACTTCAACCGGACCTTCTGATTACGTTTGGTAAGTCTGTTATCTCAAAAAATCTAAAACTCTTTTTAAGAAATAATCAACCTGTTGAACATTGGCACATACAGGAGGCTGGAGAAGTTCCAGATCCTTTCATGTCATTGACGAAAGTGATACGTTCCTCTGAGGCATTATTTTTTGATCAGTTGAGTACCATTAATTTTGATGAAGAGGATTACAACCAATTCCTTTTCGACTGGCAAGAACATAATAATAGAGTCAAAGCTCAAAAGGCAGATTTCTTTGAATTACTGTCTTTCTCAGAATTAGAAGTAGTCAATTACCTTATTAATTCCCTTCCCGAAAATTCGAACCTACACTTAGCGAACAGTATGTCGGTAAGGTATGCCAATTTTATTGGGGTAGAAAGGGAGGATGTGAAGGTTTATGCCAATAGAGGCACTAGTGGAATTGATGGAAGTACAAGTACTGCTGTAGGGCATGCTATAGCTAACCCTGATGAGTTACATTTCTTATTGACAGGAGACCTTGCTTTTTTCTATGACAGAAATGCTTTTTGGAATAACTATGTTCCTTCTAACCTAAAAGTTGTTTTATTGAACAACCATGGAGGGGTAATCTTTAGAATGATCGATGGACCAGCCCGACAACCTGAGTTGGAAGAGTATTTTGAAACGGAACAAAGAACATCTGCAAAATATTTAGCGGAAGAATTCAAGCTTAAGCACTGGGAGGTCAACTCAAGGGAAGAATTTTATGACACCTTTGAAACTTTTTTACAACCCAGTGAAAAAGTGTGTATCTACGAAGTAAAAAGCAATAAAGAAATTAGTAAAAATACATTTAAAGCGTTTAAGCGAGAAGGAATGAAATAATCATTTCTGCTTTCAAACCTTTTGCAAAGAGCCATTTCATGTTTGTCCATGGAATGGCTTTTTTTATTCAACTTTACCTCTACATGACTTGAATGTAAAGCCGAAGGTTGAGAATTGATGCTGTATTTTAACATAGTACATATTGAAATGTTAAGATGACTTTATTGTAACAATCTACCTAACAAATACTAATTATGAAATTATGGAACAGTGATATGTTAACAGAATGTTAACTAGTGTCTTTTGAAATCCTATTTGCAGTCTAAAATAGGATAATATTGAGATTTTTTATTTTTATACGAAGTGAATTGAACCTAAAACTTGATTTCAAACAATTGTTAATGTTAAGGATTTATGAATATATTTAGGATTTATATGTTAAAATTTAGACGAGTTTACAATGTTATTAGGCTAAATAGTTGGATCGTAACAATAAATTTCTGATGATTAGGTATAACTTAATTAAATCAAAGTAATTCTACTTATATAATTATTGAACTTTAAAGGGAGCAAACCTACAGATTATGAGTATTATCAAGACTATTAAATTATTTTTTTCTGACAATCAAAGAACTATAGGAAAAGTAAATGATGAAAATGTTGAATTTGATCCTGCAGTGAACAAAGCTTACTATCAGCTTTTGAACCAAAGAATCAAAGAAAGAAAAGACAATCTAGACAAGCTTCAAAGAGCAGTAAGAGAGATGCAATGCACGTTTCAGGAAAATCAAACTGAAGCTTCTCATATTGCGAATTTGAAGGCATTGAACGCAATGATCGATTTAGAAGAACACCGTTTGGTAGAAGAATTTTAAGGGAGGGAGATTTTTTTAGTTATAAGATCAGTTTTTTTTGACTCCCCTTTTAAATATATTTTCTGATTCTCATTGCCACAAGAAAAAAGATATAAACTATTTACTTTTCAAATACAAACTTGAAGTAGCAGAACGTAAAAAATTCTGCTACTTTTTTTCTTTATTCTTTTACAGTTGTAACTTGACCGTTTTAAAGTATCCATCCCTATTATGGAAGAAATAAGGCTAAGGTCTTCATTTTATGAAAATATAGACGGTCAACATATTTTATTCCCTGAATCCTTTCTGGTGACAAGTCCGTACATTGTTTATCAAAATATTGACTCATTTAATATAGTACACCTCAAGGGAAACCCAACAAAAAACCTTCGATTCATTAAGGAGTCCAATACCGATGGCTTTTTCTCTTTCTTATATATAAACTCATCTTTCCGTTTTTTACCTCCATCTAACAACGAGGAACAGTATCAGCACAGTGAAGAAAGCTGGAGCTATTTTTCAAATTGTCAAGAAGAGGAATACCTTTATTTTGATGCAGATAAAACGTTAGAATTAATCGTCATTACTTTTCCTTCTATACATGTATTTAAAAATATACATGAAAATGAGGTATTGAAAAACAGTTTTTCGGAAGTAAGAGAAGGCTATTTTTTATTCAAAAAAATGGATGCGACCATACTTCCAAAGCTACAGTATCTTTTGGAAGATGGGGATGCGAGTGATGTTTTTAGAAAATACTCCGACCTTTATTTATTGATTTATGACTTTGTAAGTATTTTGGTAGAAAGAGTTCAAAACAAGTGTATCCCTAAATATTACAGCTCTAATGACCTTGATAAAACGTTTAGAGTCAAAAAGTACCTTGAGCAAAATTATGCTTCTAAGAGTGAGCCTCATGACTTAGAAAAAGTGACAGGTTTTGGTTATAGCAAATTGAGAAAATTGTTTAAGGAAATTTTTGGGGTAACGATTCTACAATACGCTAATGATTACAAATTGCAGTTGGCGTATCAGTGGTTGCAAGAGGGAAAACACAATGTATCGGATTGTACTTATGGGTTAGGTTTTATCAGTGTGACCCATTTCGGTAGAATGTTCAAAGAAAAGTTTGGGGTTCAGCCTAGTAAAGTCTACAAATTCGGATAAAAAAAGAGGAGTCCTTTGAACTCCTCTCTTCATTTTGTATTGACGAACTACATTCTTCCGTTTTAGAATGAACCATTAATAAAGAGGTTCTCCGTTTGAGTCAGTAGTTAATACATTACTCATGTAATCAAAGAACGGTCTGATTTCGATGAAACCTTTCATTATCTTTTCAGAAAAATCAGGAGCAGTTACTTCTTCATCTTTAAAAGTTCTGAAAAAGATAAATTGCTTTTTTCGGATCAAATCAATTGCGGGATCATTTTTATCAAATCCTCTAGGGGCCGACTTTAATTCATCCCCATACATTTCTCCAAACATTTCTTTGAAAGAAGGAGCTTCAATGATGTCTCTTAATTCGGTAGCGTCATATGAAAGTTCCTCTCGAATTCTTTTTAAATCATCAGAATTGGGACCATAAAAACCACCACCTACAATGGATTTATCACCTGGCTCAAGATGTAAATAATAACCGCCTCTCAGCATTGGTTTTATTCTTGAGAAATAACCACTGAAGTGCTTTTTGTAAGGAGATTTATCCTTTGAAAAACGGACATCTCTATAGATTCTATATATTTTATGTCCTTCAATCTGATCTGTTTGTGACAACTCATCTTGTATCTCTTGAAATAAAGATTTTACGGTTTGAAGGTGTTTCTGATAAGTAGGTTTATTTTCATTAAACCAATCCCTATTATTGTTTTCCCCTAGGTCTTTAAGGTATTGAAAAAGCTCTTCTGTGATCATATTAAATAGATTATTGAATTAAAGTGTAATAATGGGTGAACATTTCCTTTACATCTTCTTTATTCTTTATTTTTAATTTATTCGATTTCGCAAACTTTTGAATAGCACTTTTTTGTTGGCCAAATAGCAAGAAGAATGCTTTGTCTTTACTGCCTATTTCTAACAGCTTACCATTTTTTCTATGATATAATACTGATTTTCCCCAAACATACTGATCTTTTTGATCAGAGTTATAAGAATTGCTAGATGTATTATCTTTCTTGATAAATTTTTTAGTTAGCATTTTATAAACCTGAAAATGTTCGTCAGCATAGATTACCTCCATATAATAAGGTTTCTTTTGAATAAAACACTGCTCAAAATGAGTCATTCTATTTTCATCTTTCCATCTAAATGCCTTAACGTTAAGTCTATTAATAACAATGATGTTTTCTTCCGTTTTCTTGTACCAAAGCTCATCATTATACACGTTGAAGCGTAACTGAATA
Organism: Flammeovirga sp. OC4; assembly: GCF_000812565.1. Taxonomy (GTDB): domain Bacteria; phylum Bacteroidota; class Bacteroidia; order Cytophagales; family Flammeovirgaceae; genus Flammeovirga. The sequence continues at coordinate 54,261 of NZ_JTAM01000049.1, forward strand.
TCTTTATACTCAGTACCATCATTGACGGTTACTGCACCGGTTTTCCACCCTTCATTGTAAAAAGGAGAGCCTTTGAAATCATTTTTTTGATTTTCATAAAGAAGGGAGACATTCAACTGATCCGGGTCGGCCAACTCATAAAGGTTTGTATTTTGAGTGACTTGTGCTTGAGCATTAAATTGGCAGGCGAATAGAGTTAGAAGAAGTATTAAAAGTATATTTGTCATGATAAAATGATTATAAAATTGGTTTTCTATGTACCGTTGATGTGAAGTATAATCGATCAAAAACGGTTTAGGTCGTATAATTAATTGAAATTGTTGTACAAGATAAGTATAAAAATTATATTCATTTTTCATAAAAATATGATTTTTTAAACTATGTCAGCAACAACCGTATTTATTGTCATTTTCCTCTATTTCTCCTTTTTGATGTTAATCTCTTTTCTCACTTCAGAGAAAGGTGAGAATCAGTCTAATTCGTTTTTTACTGCCAACAGAAACTCCAAATGGTACTTGGTGGCTTATGGTATGGTGGGTGCTACGCTGTCAGGTGTGACTTTTATTTCTGTACCTGGTATGGTTGCAAAATCGGGGTGGAGTTACCTTCAGTTTATGATGGGGAATATGGTTGGGTATGCAGTCATTGCGTATTTATTAATACCATTGTTCTACAGCAAAAAAATGATATCGATCTATCAATACCTCAAAGAAAGGTTTGGTATAGTGAGTTATAAAACGGGTTCCTTTTTCTTTTTGGTCTCCCAAACATTAGGGGCAGCTTTTAGACTCTATTTGGCAGCTATGGTGCTTCAAATTGCTTTTTTTGATGAGTTTAATATTCCATTTGCCATTTCAGTACTGATCACCATTTTATTGATTTGGTTGTATACTTTTAAAGGAGGAATAAAAACAATTGTTTGGACAGATACATTACAAACGACATTTCTAATTTTAGCGGTAATATGGACCATTTATACGATTTCTGATTCATTAAATATGAATTTAGGTAGTATGGTAACCACCGTTTGGGAGAGTCAGATGTCTGATATTGTTGTGAGTGATTGGAAGGCTGGGAATTTCTTTTGGAAACAGTTTTTCGCGGGTATTTTCATTACAATATCAATGAATGGTTTGGATCAGAATATCATGCAGAAAAACCTTACTTGTAAGTCGGTAAAAGAAGCACAGAAAAACGTACTTTGGTTTGCTTTGGCATTTTTCATAGCCACGGTCGTATTTTTAGCTTTAGGCGTTTTATTGTATGAATACATCGCTTACCATGGGATTCAAGCCCCAGAACGATCAGATGAACTTTACCCATTGTTGGCTTTAAATCACTTTGGTTTATTTACGGCGATTGTCTTTTTATTGGGTATTACTGCGGCCGCTTTTTCAAGTGCAGATTCGGCCCTTACAGCACTTACTACAGCTTTTTGTATTGACTTTTTATCGATGGATAAAAGTCACGAGAATAATAATAAAAAAAGGAAAATTGTACATCTAGGTTTTTCTTTGCTATTGTTTTTAGTCATTGTAGGTTTTAGGGCTTTAAATGATGATACGGTAGTTTCGAAAGTATTCAAATGGGCAGGGTATACCTATGGACCATTATTAGGCTTGTTTGTTTTTGGAATTTATACAGGCCGGAAAGTCAAGGATAAATTTGTAGTTTATTTATGCCTTTTTTCTCCTGTTGCATCTTATTTAATCAATTCTTATTCCAAAGAATTATTCTTTGGTTATCAATTCGGTTTTGAGATTTTATTGGTCAATGCCGCTATTACAATTTTGGGATTATATCTCTTGTCATCGACAAATGATTCAGTTGATAAATGAAAAAAGGTTGTTAGTATATGAATATGTGCTAGTAGTCTAAAATTGTTGATTATAAAAAGTGCTCAAATTACATTTATTGTGTATTAGGGCACTTTTTTATAAACACAACAGGTTTACATTTGTCCTATTACCTTTCTAATAAATGAAATGAATAATAATGAACAAATCTGAACGCATACTATCACTTGACATATTTCGTGGCTTAACGGTAATATTGATGATCTTGGTAAATAATCCAGGCACTTGGTCTGCTATTTACCCTCCTTTCCAACATGCTCAATGGCATGGTTGTACACCTACGGATTTAGTGTTTCCATTTTTCTTATTTATAGTAGGTGTTTCCATTAGTTTTTCAATGTCTAAAGTAAAAAATAACCCTATTAAACGACCAACGGCTATGCGTAAAGCACTTTGGCGAGGAGCAAAGCTTATAGGGATTGGTTTGTTTTTAGGATTGTTTCCATTTTTCAATTTTGCAGAGATGAGAATTCCCGGCGTATTGCAAAGAATCGGTGTGGTATTTATCATTACTTCTGCCTTATTTCTTTATGCAGACAGGAAAACAATTTTGGCTACATTGATATGCCTTTTGGTGGTTTATTGGCTTGTCATGACCATCGTTCCAGTACCAGGAATTGGAGTACCTAATCTGGACGACCCGAATGCTGTACTTTCAGCATACATTGACCAATTACTTTTGAAAGGGCATATGTGGTCAGGGACTAAAACATGGGACCCCGAAGGAGTATTTACTACTATACCAGCCATCGGAACAGCAATTTTAGGTTTGTTTTCAGGTGAAATTGTTAAAAAATATAAAGGGAATGAAGTTGTAAAAAGGTTGACAGTTTGGGGAGTTGTCGGTGTGGTCATTGGTCAGTTATGGGGCATTGTTTTTCCGATCAATAAAAGTCTTTGGACTTCTTCTTATGTGCTTTATACTGGAGGTTTGGGAGCAATCACTTTAGGCCTGTCTTATTACATTTTTGATTATAAAAAGAAGGGAAGAGATCATGTTTTAATACCAAGGGCTTTTGGTTTAAATCCTATGGCAGCTTATGTATTAGCAGAGATGATCGCTCGATTAATAGGAGTGATTTCCATAGGCGATGCAACAATAAAAGGCCACATCTTTTCATTGATTTCCTTAAATGCTTTTCCAATAGAAGCAAATAGTTTATTATTTGCATTCTCTTATGTAACACTGATTGGTATTCCGATCTTAATTTTATATAGAAAAAATATTGTGATTAAAGTTTAAGGATCGATAGTAAAACATACTAATCTTTAGATAAGAGGTTAATTTCATTGAGAAGTTAGCCTCTTTTTTGTCTACGTGAATCACATAATACATCGATTTTCGACATTCGCCTAGCATTGTAACTTTTTCTTTGATTAAATTTAAATACTGTAAAAGGTAGTACACCGAATTTCTCATTTTATTGATTATAAATGATAAACTTATTAAGGGACAGTAAAAAAAGAACCTTCTTAGTACTCTTCACATTAAGTGTCGTTCTCATTTTTGGGATTTTATTTACCCTGATGCTGTTGTTCGAAAATCAAAAGATTTTGTTTGACAGTCAGGTGAATCGATATAATTCATACCGTTTGGGTGATGCTTTAAAACAAAGCGATGATTTACTGACAGAATATTGTAAGAATTATGTGGTTACACAAGACAGTATTTGGGAAGAAAAATATTGGGAAGTAGTAGCAATGCGGGAAGGGAAAATTCCTCAAAATAGTGGTTGGACTCGATCCATTTTGGACAGTATGTATCATATGGGTTTTTCTGAAAACGAATTTGGCTTGTTGAAAGTAGCCTTAGATAATTCGAATCAGTTGATAGAAAAAGAAACGATGGCTTTTAATGCATCCAAAGGGATATTTTTAGATAGCTTGAAACACTACACCATCAAAGGAGATAAAGATATTGAATTGGCATTGGAGATTTTACATAGTAAAGAGTATTTATTATTAAAGAAAGAGATTGCTGAACCACTGATCAAATTTGAAAGCCTGATTGAAACGAGGACCAAGTCTACTGTTGAAAAATATAAAGATAAAGGAGAGTTTTTATTGCTGCTTATTTTGTTCTTTACATTATTAGCGATCTTAATCTCCATCATTACTTACTCTATGATCATCAAAAGACTCAATCAGAAAGAAGAATTGGCAGATGAATTAGAGGTAAGAAGTAACGAACAGGCCTGTTTATATAGGGTCTCCCAATTACTTGAAAATACAGAGAAAAGTATTGAGCATGTATTGGAGTCTACCGTTTTTATTATTCCATATGGATTGAAACATACTGATGACCCGCATGTTCGAATTACTTTTCAGTCTAACCTCTACGGTTCAATTAATTTTAAAGAGACCAATAAAAAACAAGAAGTACCAATCATTATCAGAGGAGAGGAGCTAGGTAAAATTGAAGTGTTTTATAAAAATGGAGCTTTAATTGATGAAGATCACAGTAATGATGTTTTACACTTGATCGAGACAATCGCCTCATTACTTTCTAACTTTTATGAGAGGAACACTTATTTTAAAAATTTAAAGGAAACCAATACGATTCTTCAGAAAGAGATCCAACTAAAAGAAAAAACCGAGAAAGAGTTGCGAAAAAGTGATGAGCGATTCAGCTTATCTACTATTGCCAATAATTCTGGAATTTGGGATTTAGATGTCAATTCGGGGGTGTGTTATTGGTCTCCGATTCACTATCAAATCTTGGGTTATGATGAGGGAGAAATCATTCCTACCATTGATTTTATTCGAAGTATCATTCATCATGAGGATCAATCTACATTTGATCAGCATTTTAATGCACACATCAGAAATGGTCAACCTTTGGATTATGAGGCCCGATTTTATACCAAATTGAAAGAAGTAAAGTGGTGTCATATCACTGGTGCATCTTCAAGAAATGAAATAGGAGATGCCACCCGAATTGTAGGGACATTTACTGATATCACAGAAAAGAAAGTAGCTGCAACCGCATTGTTGGAAAAAGAGCAGCAACTTCAATATGCCTTAGATGTTTCTAACGAAGGAATATGGGAAATCTTCAAAGCGTCTGATACCATTTTATTTAGTGAAAGATGTTTTACAATGCTAGGGTTTGAACCAACTGATGAGGAAAATGATCCTTTGACTTTTTGGCAATCTATAATCCCTCTTGAAGAACAAAGTAAAGCATTGGTCAATCAGATGTCCGAAATAAAAACTACAGGGATTCACGACAGTATTTATAGACTTAGAACCAAATCTGAAGATTATAAATGGATTCACACCAAAGGTAAAGCCGTCGAGTTTGATCCTGATGGAACCCCTATCCGTATTGTTGGTACCATGTCTGACATCACTGAACGTATGAAGCAAGAAGAGAAGATTGTCAGTGCAGTGTTGGAGACCGAAGACAAAGAAAGAAGTCGAATTGCAAGAGAAATTCATGATGGTTTACAGCAAACAATGACTACCTCTCTTATGAGTTTTGAGAAGCTTAGGTCCTCTTTATTATTTCAAAATGAGACAGAAGATGAAAGGTTTCAGTTAGGCTATAAATACCTGAAAAATGCGATTGAGGAAAGCCGGACTTTAGCGTATAATCTTATGCCTAAAGTAGTGGATGAAAATGGAATTGTTGAAGCCATAAATGCATTGATAACTGCAATAGCTCCTTCTTCTAAAACAGTGTTTTCTTTTGATCAAAATTTAAATGAACACCGTTTAAAACTTTCTGTTGAAATGACATTGTATAGAATTACGCAAGAAGCGATCAATAATGTGATAAAATATGCCGAAGCTGAGCAGTGCAATATTCAACTCTTAAAGCATTCTGATGTTTTACTTTTGACAATTGATGATAATGGAGTCGGTTTTGATCGTGTTGAGACACATAAAACATTTGGCATCAACAGTATGAGGACAAGAGCCGAATCAGTAGGAGCTTATTTTGAAATTAATAGCCAAAAAGGGAAAGGAACTCAGATTTTAGTTGAACTACCATTGAATTAAAAAATATGATTAGAGTAATTTTAGTAGACGATCACCATATGATCAGAAATGGTTTAAAGACTTTTCTTGAAGATGAAAATATTGTAGTGGTTGGAGAAGCCATGAATGGAAAAGAAGGGTTAGAATTAATGCAGACTTCAGAAGTAGACGTAGTAGTCACTGACATTATGATGCCAGTCATGGATGGTATTTCATTTACAACACAATTGAGTAATGACTTTCCTGAAGTTGCAGTGCTGGCGTTGACAATGCTCAATGAGCATCAAAATATAAAGCAAATGCTTACGGCAGGGGCAAAGGGTTATATCTTAAAAGATTGTACCCAACAAGAACTCATCAATGCAATTAAAACAGTGCACGAAGGTGGGAATTTTTACTCTAGTCAAGTCACTCAGGTGATTATGCAAGGGCTTTCTTCGAAACCTAAAATTAAGAAAAGAACCATTACAGATATCGCACTAACAGAGAGAGAATTGGAAGTATTGCACCTTATCTGTAAGGAAAAAACGAATAAGGAAATGGCAGAAGAACTCTTTGTGACCACTCGAACAATTGAGGCTCATAAAAGAAATCTTATAGAAAAAACAGGTTGTAAAAATGTGGCAGGATTAGTACTCTATGCAATAGAGCGTAATTTATTCTCAGATTTGTAGTCTACGTGATTCACCAATAGCCTAATATTGGTTTTTCACTTAAGAAACTAAGGAATTGAACAGCTAAATTTACAATGTTGAATACAAAATAGAGTAGTAATACAATAACATCAAGAATTGTAAAGTTTTAGTTGAGTTAAAGGTCCGATTCATGTTGAATCGGACTTTTTTTAATGTCTATTTCTTCTATTGAAAGCATTATTGAAGGACTACATTGTTGAGTACACAAGGTGAACGTTACGTGAAACACCTAGACTGTTTATGTGATTCTCTACTTTTTTAAACCGTAGTGATAACACAATATAAAAGAGGTCTTATTTGATGAATTTTGTAAGCGTAAACAAATTAAATTAAAAACGTTATGGCAAAATTTATATTAATGATCGGTGCAGTCGCATTAGTTGGGTTCTTCATTTATTTAGCATTTAAAAAATAAGGTAAATACTATGTTGAATTATTTTAAACGAATTAATTTCAGAGCTATGATCATCATCATTCTTTGTAGTATTATTCTCTTTTCTTGTAAAGGTGGAGGGCGAGAGCAAATGAATATTGATAAGGAAGTGAATAGAATCTCTTTGTCAGATGATTTTGTTCCTAATTTAGGTTTTCAAGAAACAAGATATGTATCAGCCTATTCTAATCTTTACTACAGAAGTGCAGAAAAAAATGTCTATTGTACAGTAGTCTTGAGTATTCGAAATACGAGCCTTACAGAGTCAATTTATGTTGACAAAGTAGATTATTATAATAGTTTTGGAGAGTTGGTATCAATATACGTTCAAGAAACACATAAGCTCAGACCTCTTGAAACAAGAGAATTTATTGTAGAATACAACGATCAAAAAGGAGGATCGGGAGCGAATTTTATTGTAAATTACGGCGCTGAGCAAGAACTGTTGGATTTACCAATCATAGAAGCAGTAAGTATTGGTCACGTAGGCAGTAATGGTTTTGCCATCACTTCTCCTTCAAAAGTCATCTCTTCCATTAATGCTATATAGAACAGTAGTAAACGAGAAAATTAAGTTGTCATTTTGAAACAATTAGAGAGACTTCAAGAGCAAAACTATTAGTGATAAACCACAACAACAGACAGAAGCTAAATGGACTGAAATCTCGTTAAAAGTTGTTCTATTGTTAAAATTAAATTCCTTTATGTTGAGTAATGAAATTATCTTATTAATTGCTTTTTTTATTGCAGTAGGTATTTTGCTTTATAACCCAAGCAAATATTACGGAATTCCCGCTGCATTGATTTTCATCGGTGTGGGGCTCTTTTTAGGGAACGACAGTGAATCTTCCTTTGCATTTCATAATCCTACTCAAACAGACCTTATTAGTCAATTGGCACTCGTTGTTATTATCTTTGTAGGAGGGTTGCATACCAACATCAAAGACATTAAAAGGGTATTTGCCGAAGGGTTATTACTTTCCAATGTCGGTGTTTTTGTCACCTCTTTCACCTTAGGTTATTTTGCGAGTTTAGTGACACCTTTGTCGATTGTGGAAGGTTTGTTACTTGGAGCTATTATTTCATCTACAGATGCAGCCGCTGTTTTTGGCGTATTGGAATCGAAGGAAATGAAGATGAAATACAATACGGACAAAGTGTTGGAGTTTGAATCAGCAACCAATGACCCGATGGCACTTATTTTAACGTTGATTTTTGTAAGTATCATTAAAGCATCTGGTGCAGAGGTCTTTTATTTGGATTACCTGACATTTTTTGTACAACAAATATTCGTGGGATGTGGATTATCTTTCTTCCTATTTTTGATCATAAAATACATCCTTGAGAAAATTCAGTTTGTAGAAGAAGGATTAATTCCAATTTTCTTATTGTGTGCCTTGATTGTATTCTTAAAGATCAATGACTTTTTAGGAGGTAATGCCTTAATAGGTGCTTACATTTTAGGGGTGATGTTAAATACTGTAGAGTACCATTATAAGGACAATACTCTACACTTTTTTAATAGTATTTCATGGTTAGCTCAATCTATTATGTTCTTATTATTGGGGCTTCAAATCAATCCAAAAGAACTATTAGAGATTATTCCTTTGGCCATCTTACCAGCATTATTCTTATTCTTCATTGCAAGACCTTTGGGAGTTTTTACCTCTTACATTCCGATGAGACATTCTTTCAGAAAAAAGCTATTCATATCATGGAGTGGATTAAAAGGAGCAACACCTATTGTATTTGCATTGATTCCATTGTTAGAAAACTTACAGAATGCTGAACTCATTTTTTACATCGTCAGTTTCATTGTTTTCTTATCTTTACTGATCCATCCTTTCTCAATGGAATGGGTAGCAAAGAAAACAAAGGTTTTAAGAGCTTAAAGTAAACGACGATTATTATGATTTTAGAAATGGCAAACCTCCAAGTGAAAGAAGGAATGGAGCAGCAATTTGAAATTGATTTTGAAACGGCAGGGCAATATATTAGTTCAATTGAGGGCTATAAAGGGCATACTCTCCAAAAATGTATTGAACATAAAAATAAATACTTATTATTAGTGAACTGGGACTCAGTAGAGGCACATGAAATTGGATTTAGAAAGTCCGAAGCTTATTTAAAATGGAAGGCTCTTTTGCATCATTATTATGAGCCTTTCCCAGAAGTTGAACACTATTCTACTGTTTTGGAAAATAGTTTCTAACAAATATTTATTGTATTTCCATAAAAGTGAGTATATTCATCGAGTCAAATGGGGCTTAATGATTTTATTGAAATAGTACACTTCAAAATTAAAGGAACTATTTCCAGTCTATTGATTTAAAATTAAAGTGTTAATATTAAAAAATATTAAATAAATTATTTTTCGTAAACGAAATTAAATGACCGACGTTACATCATTCTATCATTAAACATTTATTTTATGTAAAAAGCAAAGTCTATTTATTTTCCTAACTAATTATTCTATTTATTGAATAAGCTTAAAGCTTAAAAAAACTTCAAGAACAAATTAAATAATGAAAAACACATTTCTAATCTATTTATCCCTAATTCTATTAATGGGAACTAAAACTTACGCTCAAAAACAGGAAGTTCCGTTGCTGGATCGAGAAATTTTCTTTGGAAATCCTGAAATCGCAGGAGGGCAATTAAGTCCTGATGGGAAATTTATTTCATTCTTAAAAGAGTACAACGGCACACTAAACATCTGGGTTAAAAAATTCGATGAGCCTTTCGAAAAAGCAAAGCCACTAACAGATAATGAAAGACCTATTGGAGGGTATTTTTGGACGTACGATGGAAAGTACATCCTTTATGTTAAAGACAATAAAGGCGATGAAAACTTTAACGTGTATGCCGTTGACCCAATGGCCGAAGTCAAAGAGGGCGTACCTGAAGCAAAGAACCTAACGCCTCTTAAAGATGTAAGAATTCAGATCTATCAAGTAAGCCGTAACCAACCTAATATTATGATGGTGGGTATCAATGATCGTGATAAAGCTTGGCATGACCTTTACAAAGTGGATATTGCTACAGGTGAAAGAACATTGATCTTTGAGAATAATAACCGTATTACAGGTTGGAATTTTGACTGGGATGAAAAGCCAAGGTTAGCTTACAGAACAAATGATAAAGGACACTCTGAAATTATGCGTGTTGATGGCGATAATGAGTTCACAAAGATTTATGAAACAAACCTAAAAGAAAGTGCTTACGTAAGTGGGTGGAACAAGGATAACTCTCGTTTCTATTTAGTATCGAATAAAGGTGATGTTGATTTGTCAACCTTATATTTGATGGATCCTCAAACAAAAGCCACCGAAAAAGTAGAAAGTGACCCTAAGAATAAAGTAGACTTTGGAGGTGTGTTTATCGATGATAATACAAGAGAACTTTTATATACATCTTATACTTACGATAAAAGAGAAAGACTTTGGAAAAATAAAAAGTGGGAAAAATTATTCAAGCATTTAGAAAAGCAATTCAAAGGTAGAGAAGTTGGATTTTCTAGCTTCACTAAAGATTACAAGCAAATGCTGATTTCGGTGTCAGGTGACAAGTATGCTCCTGAGGTGTATTATTATAATAGTGATACTAAAAAGCTAATTCACCAATATACTCCAAAACCAAAATTGAAAGAAAATGAGCAGTATCTCACTGAAATGAAACCGGTTACTTATAAAAGTAGTGATGGTTTAGAGATTCCTGGTTATTTGACTATTCCAAAAAATAAAGAAGCAAAAAACCTTCCGCTAGTAGTGTTAGTACATGGTGGACCAAAAGGCCCAAGAGATTACTGGGGTTATAACTCTTATGTTCAAATGTTGGCTAATAGAGGCTATGCAGTATTACAACCTAACTTTAGAGCAAGTGGTGGTTATGGCAAATCCTTCTTAAATGCAGGAAACAAAGAGTGGGGGAAACTGATGCAAGACGATATCACTTACGGTGTGAAATATTTAATCAATGAAGGGATTGCAGATCAATCTAAAGTAGCGATAATGGGAGGAAGTTACGGTGGTTATGCTACTCTTGCCGGACTTGCTTTTACACCAGATTTATATACGTGTGGTGTTGATATCGTAGGTCCAAGTAACTTATTTACATTATTGGAGTCTATCCCTCCTTATTGGGAGTCATTTAGGAAATCATTATATGAAATGACAGGAGATCCTGAGACAGAAGAAGGTAAAAAACTGATTGAGGAAGCAAGTCCTTTATTCCATGTGGACAAAATGAAAAAACCTCTATTGATTATTCAAGGTGCAAATGACCCAAGAGTAAAGCAAGCAGAGAGTGATCAGATTGTTGTAGCATTGAGAGATGCAGATAAAGAAGTGGAATACTTGTTAGCTGATGATGAAGGGCATGGTTTTAGAAAGCCAACCAACAACATGGCGATGTGGGTAGCAACAGAGAAGTTCTTGGCAAAGCATTTAGGTGGAAGGTATCAAGAAGGTGGTTCTGATGAAGTCATGAAACGTCTAGGTGAAATTACTGTTGATGTATCAAAAGTGACTTACACTCCAAAAGAAGAGGTAGCAACAGATAAATCTTTTGCATTTGCCACTACTGATATCAATGAAGGGGAGTATGATTATGATGTAACCATAGAAGTTCAAGGGAAGAAAATTCCTATGACGACGCATCGTTCCGTGAAAAAAGAAGGCGAATTTACCACAATTACAGATAAAGCGAATTCACCAATGGGTGAGGTAATGGATAAACTGTACGTAAAGGATATGAAGCCGGTGAAGAGAGAAATTAATCAAGCTGGACAGACTTTCTTGATGACTTTTACAGACGAGAATGTGGAAATTGAAATGATGGGACGCAAATTCAACATTCCAGTCGATGGAGCTGTTTTATGTGCTGATATAGGGTTAGATCTCTTCTTAGCAAGACTTCCATTAACAGATGGTTATGAAACGGTTTTTGTTTCTCCTGACTTGATGACTCAAAAGATGAAACAGTTAAAAGTTAGTGTAAAAGAGAAGAAGGATGATAAGTTGACAGTTGTTCAGGTTACTAACCTTGATAATCCTAAAGAGATCATAGAATTTACAATCAATATGGAAGACAAAATGAGTGTACAAGACACTAGAATTTCTCCACAAATGGGTAATGCAAAAATCACTTTCGTATTGAAACAAGATAATTAAGATATTTAGTATCGCTGGTTTTTTTTAAAACCACGGGCCGCTTCCTTCATTGGGAGTGGCCTTACTTTTTTTCATAATTTATTATAACAAATAACAGAATAAGGTAATTTATCCTTTTGATTGTTAATGCTACTACTGAGTTGATGTGTGCTTTGTTTGCTGATTTGTAGTTCCTTGAGTGAGTTTTGTATCGAACGTGTGAAAATGTTTAAGATCAAAATGTTTGTGCGCTAACTATATTTGGAGACTACAAAATTTATTACAATCAGCAGAATCAATTTAATGAGAAAACTTACCACTATTTTAATGCTATTATTAATTTCAAATCCATTAATAGCACAGTCAGACTTTTTGACAATTGAAAATGATAGCACTGAAAAATATCCCTATACTTTTCCAATATGGGGACAAATTCTAGAAGAAAAAGGAATTGATTTTCCACTTCCAGCAGGTATTTCTGTTCACTATGTATACAACGAAATGTATTTGGGGATATCAGAATTTGGAATGGGGATCAATGGAACAGACCTTTCCTCGATCTTAAATGAAGAAACGTTAGGCTTTCAAACCACAAGGGCATATTCCAATGGTATAAATTTAAGAGGGGATTTATTTACATTACCATTTCTTAATGTATATGGATTATTTTCATATGTTGAAGGAGGTACTGAAGTAGCATTACAACCTGATTTTGGTTCGGGAAAAATGCCTCTTTTTAAGTCCAGTGTAATTTTTGATGCTATATCATTTGGTGGAGGAATGACGCTCAACTATGGTTATAAAGACTATTTTATTTCTGCCGATGTGAATTATTCAGGTACTCATACTGATTTGTTGGAAAATGATGTCAATGTAGTAGTGACCTCACTACGAGTTGGTAAAACGTTCCATCTAAAAAAGAAGGATAGACTTGTCAATTTTTATGTCGGAGCCATGTATAGGAACTTTAATAGTAGAGAAACTAATATGGGAGCAATTCAGGTCAAAGAAGCATTACCGGAGTTAGATAAACATTATAATGATTGGTATAATCAACTTACGCCCATCCAACAACGCTTATTGGACAAGACAATCAATAGTATAAATGAAGAATACAACTTGGAAATAGGAGAAGGAGGAGTTATGAATTCAACAGTAGACTATCACATCAAAAAAGAACTAATTAAGAAATGGACATTCCAATTTGGAGGGCAATTTCAGCTGAATAAAAGAATCTGGCTGAGGGGAGAATATGGGGTTTCTGACTATTCAAAATTTATTATGACAGGTATCAATTACCGATTTGGAATTTAGAAAATTTAAACCCTTGCCAAATCGTTTTACTTTCACTCATATTGTTTAAATTAGATTTATCTTGAAACAAAATTCTGATAAAAAATGAGATATAAGTTATTTGGTAAGTCTGGTTTAAAAGTTTCGGAACTATGTCTGGGTGCAATGACATTCGGAGAAGAATGGGGAACAGGAGCTGACTTTGAAACTTCAAGTAAAGTATTTGATACCTTTGCCGATGCTGGAGGGAATTTTATAGATACAGCCAATTTTTATACCAATGGAACATCCGAAAAATTTCTAGGTGAATTTGTAAATGGAGAAAGGGATCGTTACGTTTTAGCCTCAAAATACACTTTGATTGAAGATGCCAGCCACCCCAATGGAACAGGTAATTCGAGAAGAAATATGATGCGTACAGTGGAGGCTTCATTGAAAAGAATGAACACCGATTATATGGATATTTTATGGGTCCATATGTGGGATTCGACTACACGTGTAGATGAAGTACTTAGAGCTATGAACGACTTGATTGCTCAAGGCAAAGTATGTTATATTGGTATTTCAGATACTCCTGCTTGGGTTGTTTCCAAAGCCAATATGATGGCTGAATTAAGAGGTTGGGAAGAATTTGTAGGACTTCAGGTAGAGTATAGTCTGGTTACTCGCGATATAGAAAGGGAATTATTGCCAATGGCCAAACATTATGGAATGTCTGTGACGACATGGTCACCTCTTGGTGCAGGTTTGCTTTCTGGTAAATACAATAATGGTATGATAGAAGAGGGTAGGCTTTCCGAGAAAAGTGTAAAGTTTAATCCCCATAATATCGCAATAGCAAAAAAAGTAGCTGAGATTGCTGACAAATTGGGTAAGTCTCCTTCTCAAGTTGCATTGAACTGGTTGAGAGCTCAAGATAAAAGTATTATACCAATTATTGGTTCAAGAAAACCACATCAGGTAGAGGATAATTTGAAATGTCTGGAGTGGGAATTACCAAAAGAGGACCTTGAAATTTTAACTGATATCAGTAAAATTGATTTGGGCTTTCCTACAAAATTCTTGAAAGAGGATAATGTAAAGAATTATGCTTTTGGAGGTTGGTATGATAAAATTGATTTTTAGAAAATAGTAGGATATTGAGAACTGAGGTAATATATGTTGCCTCAGTTCTTTAACTGTGAAAATAAGAGTTGTATTTTTTTTAGATTATAATTAAAATAAGAAGTGTCATAAAATGTCACTACTAAAGTTAAACCTTAAGCTGCTGTTTGCGTATATTAACAAAAATCAAAGCTACTACTAAATTAAATAATCAGTCTCCTAACATTAAGTAATTCAATTGTAGTCATTTAATATTTTACATTTATATTTTAACGATCATATCGATTTGTAGATGTGAAAATTTAGATGGGTGGAATTTTTTTGTTTATTGTTTTGCGAAAGCTGTTGAACCATTAGATATGATTAAAAATAAATACCCAATATTATTCTTTTTTTTACTAGGTATATTCCTAGTGGTAAATGCTGCTAATGCACAAATAAATACTTTTACACAAATTGGGAGTTCACCGACACAAAGTGTTATTCTTTCATGGGATTTTGAAGTGACAGCGATTACACCCTCTGTTTCTGATTTTACAGTTAAAGAGTTGGTGGGTAATGCGGATATCACTTCTTCATGTGAGATTACGATAATTGAAAATACACCGAGTACAGATTATACTATATACGTAAATCTTGGAGGGAATTATGCAGATGGAGTGGGGTTTTCATTGACTTATGATCCTTTGACAACTACCTCCGCAGACACTTATACTATTGATACAAGTGCCGGGTTAGAATCAAGTGCTACTCAATTCTCATTGAATTCAATTTCAGATCTTGGAGAACTGAATAATGATGGTGTAACGAGTTTGAGTAATTTATTATTTACAATTAACTCTACGGCCACTAACATTGTCTATTTAAAATCAGGTCTGACAACAATTGGGACAACTATTGCAACGGGTTCAGCAGATTTATTAGTTTCTTCTACTTTGGGCGATGGGGATCATACCATATATGCTTACGGTGAAGATACTAACGGCGATCTTACTTTTACCTCTCAACCTGTTAGTGTTACTATTGATACTGCTGTACCTGCAACGCCAGGAACGTTAGATTTGAAAACAACAAGTGACAGTGGAAGTGATAACTCAGATGACCTCACAAACGATGATACACCAGAAATAAATGTTGCATCACTTGCAGTTGAGACAGGAAACGAGGTCGTTTTTGAAAGCGATGTTGATGGTGAAGTCGGACGCTTCAATTATAGTGCGTCACCCTTTGATTTTACTTTGAATAGCTTGACTGATGGAACGCATAGCATCACATGTATGGTGGTGGATTCGGCAGGAAATGAAGGACTTTCGTCTTCTGCTTTATCGATTACTATTGATACAGGTATTCCTTCAGACCCAGTATTAAGCTTTTTATCAACTTCTGATACAGGAAGAGATGACGAGGATGGGAAAACGAACGATGATACACCCGTTTTTAATGTAGTGTCTGAGTCAGGTACTACGATAGAGTTATTGGAAGGCACGAATTCTAATGGAACACTCAGTAGTACAGGTGATGATGACATTACAGCAACATCACTAACAGCAGCTGGAAGTTATAATTTTACTGTAAAAGTTACTGATGAAGCTGGTAATGAATCCAATGCATCAAATATAGAGGTTGTAGATTATAAATCAGTATCAATTAGTGCGTTGTCAACTCCTACTTTAGCAGCAGGCTCAGATTCAGGCACAACAAGTGATAATAAAACAAACGACCAAACGCCAACTTATTCCTTTTTAGGTCTAGATGATTCAGATGATAAAGAATTAATTATAAGTAGTAACTTGGATGGTGAAGTGGCAAGAGAAACGATTACTGGAACCAATCAGGATATCACTTTGAGTACTCTATCTGAAGGGACTCATACATTGTCATTTCATGCTGAGGATGTCTATGGAAATGTGGGGGCTTCTGGAAGTATCAATTTGGAAATCGATATAACACCGCCAACATTGACGAGTGTAACGATTATTTCTAATAATGCGGACAATACTTCAATGGTAGCAGATGGGGATCAATCTACCTTAACTTTTATAAGTGATGAAAATTTGCAATCTTCATTTAATGTGACATTAGGAGGTATTTCAGTCACACCTTCTAAATCTGGTTTGACGTATACAGCAGCAAGAACATTTTCCACACCAGGTGCTTATACCAATGTTGGTTTTTCAATTCCTGTTGTAGATGAAGCAGGTAATGTGGCTTCAACTGTAACGACAACAACTAACAGTTCTACCAATACCTTTTTCCCTGCCTTGACAAATACAGTTACAGCTCCGGGTACAACTATTTTTTGTAATTCCGATAACTATACTTACACCATAACTGGTACTTCTGCTGTAGGCGGTTCCGGCTCATACACATATTCATGGCAACGACGAAAAGATGGAGGGAGTTACATTAATTTGAATTCCTATGGAGAAAGCTATACTGAAACATCCGGTTTATCAAGCGGGGTCTACACTTATCGAAGAGTGGTAACGAGTGAGGGGATTGCATTGAATTCTAACACTATCTCTGTTAATATAAATGCTGATATATCTTCTAACACCATCAGTTCTACTAGTGCTGCAGGGTATTGTAATACGATAGCAGCAAATACCTTGGTTTTTACAGGATCAACACCTTCAGGAGGAAATGCTTCTTATACTTACCAATGGCAAATGAGTACAGACGGAGGTGACAATTGGGGAAATATATCAGGAACTTCGATTTCATATACTCACTCACCTGTAATATCTTCAGCAGGGACATATATGTTTAGAAGAAGAGTGAGATCAGGCGGATGCGAGTCCTTTTCAAATACACTGACGTATGTCCTAACTTCTAATATTTCCAATAATACAATTACAAATTCCTCTGGAACCTTAGTGTGTTTATCTGAGCCTATAATTATTGTAGGTTCTTCCCCTTCAGGAGGAAGTACGGCTTATAGTTATCAATGGCAGCAAAGCTTAAATGGAGGTGGATATACAAATATTTCTGGAGCAACTTCACAAAGTTATTTCTTGTCAAGCGTATCTACGGCGGGAAATTATACTTTCAGAAGAATTATAACTTCTGAAAATTGTACCTCTACGTCTTCAGCGACATCAACGATTACGGTGCCATCTGAACCCACGGGTTATACATTGTCTCCCACTACCACCAACTATAGTGATCAGCAAACTGCAGGTGTAGCTTTAGCAGCTTCAGGATTGGGAGCCGGGGAAAATTTTTACTGTTCTGGACCAGGAGTAGTAAGTACGGGAAGTGGACCAGGAGAAAATTCTTTCTATCCTAATTTGGCTGGTCAAGGGACTCATATTGTTAATTACCATATTACTAAAGGAGGGTGTGAGAAAATTGACCAAGTTTCTTTTACGGTTTATGATGGTTCAAGTGTTATTAACCTCAATCCGCTTTATTGTGAGGATGATGCAGCTGTTGCATTATCTATTCCAGGAGGAACCCCTTCATTTGTAGGTGGTGTTCCGCCCTATACATTAGTACGTTTTGAAGGAACTGGTACTTCAGGAACTGGTACACCATCTGGTGCAACTTTTACGCCTGCTACTGTAGTAACTTCTACTGCTGATGGACAAGATGAAACAGTGACAATTACAGCTGTATACCAAGATAACACCCCATTGGTACCTTTAGAGTTTAGTGTTTCACAATCCGTAACTGTCACTAAGAACCATGTAGCGGATATAAATATGAGTCAGCTCAATTATTGTATTGATGCAGCAGACTTTAGTGTGAATGCAAATGTAGACGGTTCATTGACAACTGATGGTACATTCCGTTTAGATTCAAACATCCCAAGATCAAGCCCTATTACTATCTCTCCATCAAGCTTATCACAAGGAAACCACACTCTAACTTATACTTATACAGATGGAAATGGATGTTCTGCGACTGATGTTGTCAATTTTTCAATAAATCTATTACCAACGGTTAGTTTTGATTATACAATGCCATCAGACGATGGAGATTTTTGTTTCGATGCAGATACTGTATTTTTACAAGGTAAATCAGGAGGAGTGGATGTATCTTCAGGTGTATTCTCTTCTTCTGATGCAATGGCAGGGGCAGTAATTAGTTATGGTGATGGAACAGGTGCATTTATTCCATCATTGGCTAATGGAGATGAATTTGATTTGAATGAAGATTTTAAAATTACGTTTACATATACTGATGGTAATTCATGTGCAAACTCGGTTGATTCAATTGTTACAGTTTATGGTTACGAAGAAGTGACATTAGCAAGGAGTTCATCTTCGGATTCAGTATGTTTTAGCGAGGGTGACGTAACCATTACTCCAATGGAAGGAGGTGCCGCTTATTCGGGAAGTGGTGTAACTTGGAGTATTGATACTGGATCCAGTGGAATTACAACACAAATGGATGGTACTATTCTATTTCACCCTTCTGTAGCTGCTACAAATGCAGGAGAGACAAGTACAAGTGATTACTCTACACATGTCATCACTTATTCTTATGAAAATACTGAAGGGTGTACACGAGAAGTAAGGGATACCCTTTATGTAAAGCCATTACCTGTGGCACCCACTCTAATATCTTCTGTTCCAGATTATTGCTCTCAAGATACCGGTTTACAAGATTTAGAAGTTTCAGGCGTAATGGGAGCACAATTCGCATGGTCTTCCGATGCATCTTTTTCAACCATTCTAAGTACATCTAACACATTGACGCCTGCAGATGTAGGTATGGTATCTACGGTGACCACTATTTCTTATTGGGTAAGGCAAACCAATGCTGAATCGTGTACATCAGCTCCTTTGAAGGTGGATATAACAGTTTACCCTAAAGCTCCTTCGCCAACATTGGCAACAGGGAATCAAACCGTTTACTGTTCAGGTGAAACAATATCTTCTTTATCTGTAGCAACTCCAGGTAATAGTATTAAATGGTATTCAGATGCATCACTCACTACTCAAGTAGGATTTGGGGATAGTTTTACGCCTGCTATCAATACCAATGTGTCAGCAGATTCGACCATCACATTCTATGTTACCGAGACTACGAATGGTTGTGAAGGGCTTCCAACATCAACTACTTTGACAATTTATAAAACTCCAGATCCACCCACTTTTAATCCTGTAACCTTACTATGTTCTGGAGATGCATTGTCAAGTTTAAACATTGCATCGGGTTCAAATGTCAGGTGGTATTCAGATGCTTCGGCTACAACATTATTAGGAACAGGTAATAATTATTTACCATCCTTTGGGACAGATGTGATAAATGATTCAACAGTGACGATATATGCTACAAGTACTTTAAATGGTTGTGAAAGTAGTACTTCTTCAGTGGATATCAATATTAATGCATTACCAGCAATGCCGACTGTTCCTGCTGTATCACCTTATTGTGAGGGAGATATGATTGGAGCAATGACGGCGAGTGGTGAAACTGGAGCTTTGTTTGAATGGTACTCTGATGAAACACTGTCTTCTTTAGAAGCGACTACGGCAACCTATGACCCAATGATGAATGCTCCAAGTTATCCAACGTTAGATACGTTGAATTTTTGGGTAATTCAGATTGCAACAGATGGATGTGAAAGTGAACCTTTGGAAGTGGATATACCTGTTTACCCGAGACCAGTGGCACCGACTTTATCGGCGAGTAATCAATTGATCTATTGCTCTGGAGAAGTGATAAATCAATTGTCAGTGGCAACTCCTGGAAATAATATCAAATGGTATTCTGATGCTGGTCTAACAAACCAAGTAGGTTTCGGTGATGATTTTACCCCAGCCATCAATACCAATGTAGCAGCAGATTCGACCGTTACTTATTATGTAACAGAAACAACGAATGGTTGTGAAGGTGCTTCTACTTCAACAACACTTACAATTTATAAAACACCAGACGCACCAACATTTAATCCTGTATCATTGGTTTGTTCTAGAGGAACGTTATCAACGATCAGTATTGCTACAGGCTCGAATATTAGATGGTATGCAGAATCTTCTAAGACCACATTATTGGGTACAGGTAACACTTACTTACCTTCGTTTGGGACTACAGTTGTCAATGATTCTACAGTAACTATTTACGCTACTAGTACTCTGAATGGATGTGAAAGTGTAGTGTCTTCGGTGGATATTAATATAAATGCATTACCGGCTTTACCGACCGTGCCAAGTATATCACCTTACTGTGAAGGAGATGCATTGTCGGCCATTACTGCATCAGGTGAAGCTGATGCCAGTTTTGAGTGGTACTCTGATGAAAGTTTGATTTCAAGAGTAGCCACAACAGCTACATTTGACCCAATGACTAATGCTCCAAGTTACCCGACTTTGGATACTTTAAATTATTGGGTATTACAAATTACCTCTGATGGTTGTATGAGTCCACCCTATAAAGTGGATATACCTGTTTATCCTCGCCCGGTAGCACCATCACTTGATGCTAGTAATCAATTAGTATATTGCTCAGGAGATATCGTTACCTCACTATCAGTAGCCACTCCCGGAAATAATATCAAATGGTATTCTGATGCAGGTTTAACAAATCAGGTTGGTTTTGGAGATGACTTTACGCCAGCTATTAATACAAATGTTTCAGCAGATTCAACCGTCACATACTATGTGACAGAAACGACGAATGGTTGCGAAGGAACAGCCACTTCAACAACACTGACGATTTACAAAACACCAGATGTCCCAACTTTTAATTCGGTTTCACTGATCTGTAGTGGAGATCCATTGCCAAACTTAAGTATTGCGACAGGTGTTAATGTCAGGTGGTATTCTGATGCATCCAAAACAACCTTATTAGGTTCAGGGAATAATTATTTACCAACTTTCTCTTCTACAGTAGTAGCAGACTCTGTTGCTAGTCTTTATGCCACAAGTACTCTGAATGGATGTGAAAGTGAAGTCGGACAAATTGATATTTCTATTAATGCTCTTCCGGAAGCACCGGTTGTAGCGGCGATTGCACCTTATTGTGAAGATGATCTGATTCAACCTATTTCAGCTTCAGGAGAGAGTAGTGCCAATTATGAATGGTACACTGATGCAGGATTAACATTAAGAATATCTACAGATCAAGTTTTTAGCCCTGGTATCAATGCTCCAAGTTTTGCCTCTCTTGATACAATTAATTATTGGGTAGTGCAGATCACACCCGATGGCTGTAGTAGTTTGCCGACTCAAGTTGATATTCCTGTATACCCAACTCCAACAAAACCTGTAGTTGATAATCGTGCTCCTATTTATTGTTCAGGAGATGAAATTCAGCCTATTACAGTGACTTCCGGAACGAATATTAGATGGTATGATGATGCATTATTGTCAAGTATTGTATCCACCAATACCTCTTTTACACCTCCTGATCCCAATAGTGCCCAAGATTATGCGAAGACTTATTATATCACCCAAACAGTAAACGGTTGTGAGAGTGATACCACTGAAGTAACTATGACGATCAATAGGAGACCTGAGATTCCGACAGTAGCAGCGACCTTGAGTTATTGTTCGGGGGATATACTTCAACCTATGATTGTATCAAGTATAGTGGAAGATGTGACTTGGTATAGTGATGCAGCCTTGACGAATGTGGTTGGGACTACCAACTCATTTACACCAACAGATCCAACAACTGTAACAGAAACAACAACATATACTTATTATGTAACGGATTCTCATTTAGGATGTGAAGGCGCACCACTTCAATTGGATATTGTGATTCACCCACTTCCATTATTTGATTTATTTGGAATAGATGAGGGGCAAGTATTCTGTCAAAGTGATGATAATCCTTTGGTCATTACTACGGTGTCAGGAGGAGTATTGACTTCATCAACAGGTGCATTGATTCGTTCAAATAATGAAGTAGTACTTGAAAACTCTCCATTAGGAAATCATACCATCCGTTATACTTATACCAATGAAAACAATTGTGTCAATTATGTAGAAAGAAACTTTACAATAGTAGATGTACCTGATGTGAAGTTTAATTTTGATGTATTTTGTGATACTAAAATAGTTCAATTTAGGGATTTAACAACAACAGCAGATTCTACAGTGATCACCAGTTGGTTTTATGATTTTGGAGCAGGTGAAGGATCAAAATACATTACAAGTGCTGATTCAGCCGCTTCCTATGAGCATACTTTTTCTACAAGTGGTTTTAAAACGGTCACTTTAACAGTTGAAACCAATGCAGGTTGTACCAATATATCCACATCTCAAAGTATATACATAGGCACACCACCAAATGCCGATTTTGAATGGAAGATTTCTGAATTTGGAGCGGATATGGAATTTGAAGAAATATCATCCGTTGTAGATTTTGATACATTGTCAACTTGGGAGTGGGACTTTGGAGATGGAACAAGTGCTATGATTGATGCCACTACAAATGCAAATGGCGCCATTACACATAAATATGGTCAGGTGGGAACCTACGATGTTGATTTAACGGTCACCACAAAACGAGGTTGTTCTAAGGTGATTTCAAAATCAGTGTATGTCATTCCAAGAGTTTACCTCACGAATGAAGAAGATGAATATTTTGAGGATTTCAATGGTGCCGATGGAGGTTGGATACCTAGGGGTACAGCTTCAAGTTGGGAACATGGGGTAGCTCAAGGCGAAAATATTATCACAGATACCAAGGTATGGGTTACTAATTTGACTACGAATTATAATGTAAGTGAAGATTCTTATCTCAATACACCATCGTTTGATATTTCAGGCTTAAGTCGACCTGCCATTATTTTTGATATGCAGTTGGATGCTGAAGCACATATTGATGGGGTGACCTTGCAATACTCATTAGATTCAGGACAAACTTGGAATGTACTTGGAGATATGAAAGATCCTATCGGTTGGTTTAATAGTTCCAATATACTTTCAGACCCTGGTAATCAGGTAGTAGGAGGTAATACCGATTCAAAAGGATGGACAGGTAATACTGAAGAAACTGGCGGTATATTCAGAGAAAATAAATCCATACGACACAATTTGGATCAGTTTATTGGAGAAGAACATCTAAGATTAAGATTTGCCTTCAAGTCCAATTCTGACCTTGAAGATGAGGGAGTGTCCATTGATAATGTATTTATTGGTAACCGTAAGAAAGTAGTAGTGGTAGAGACCATGACGAATGCAGGACAACAAGAGGATAGTCGAGAATTACCAGATTTAGATTCTGTTTTAAATACTATTGATCTTGACGTCTTAGCCATCAATTATCATATTAAAGTAGATGGAAAAAGCGATTCCTTAAATATTGATAACCCTGAGCCTTCAAGTGGTCGAAGATTTTATTATGGTGTGACTGATGCACCAAGTACAATTGTAGACGGAAGTAGTTTCAGCGGTCACACAGAAGATTTTATTGATAATTACCAAAATATTATTGCCACAAGAGCCTTATTAGACCCTAAGTTTGATATTGATATAAGTTTACCAAATCCTTCTGATCCAGATGAAATTGAAATCACTTTGACTTCCAACGCCAATTTCTCAGGAGAAGTAAGTGAGATAGTAGTCCATGTAGTGACAGTTGAATCTGAAATTTTTGGAGTGGAAGTAAGTGAAGGTGTATTTACACATCATAGTGTCATGAAATCGATGAGTCCAGCTCCAGGAGCAGAAGGGACGAGTTTCTTTGGAAGAAGTTGGTCGCCAGGAAGTCAAGAAACCTTTACTGTAGCTTGGGACAACCCACAAGTTTACGATACCGATAAAGCAGAAGTAATTGTATTCGTTCAGGATAATACAACCAAGGAAATTTTCCAAGCCATTCGAAGAGATGTATCTCACCTTGTATCTACTGATCCTAAAAATGTGACCAGTAATGATCCAATTTCAGGAAATGTAGAATGGACTGTTTACCCAAATCCAACATCAGGAAGTATTACTGTAAAAAGTCCAAGTACTTTATTTGATGCACAATGGGTCTTGACGACTTTGGCAGGGTTAGAAATCAAATCAGGAAATTTCTCAGGGAATAATTATAGCATTAATTTAGAGCACCTACCTTCAGGAGTATATTATTTAAATCATTTTGATCAGAAAGGACAAATTGGAAAAGCTCAGAAGGTTGTTGTAATGAAATAGATAGAAAACTTGAGAAATTATTTTTACATTGAGGTAGTAAGGAGATAACTGTTAAAGTTGTTTTTTGAGCTTAAAAAAATAGAACAAAAGTTTTTGAAAATTTTTTAGTGCTAAATTAAAATGGAAAATAAGATAACAATACTTTGGTTCATAATTGGTTTTCCTTTGTTTATTATTTCGAACCTATATAGTGATTATGATTCAAAAAATGAGGAAGAATACTTAAATAAGTACGCTGTAAACTAAATTTTCGAAT